>CANRNQ010000057.1 GCA_947632045.1 uncultured Clostridia bacterium | reverse complement strand
TTCGGGCGGCGACCGGCAGCCTCGCGCCGAAGGTGCGAGGCTGCGGAAAAAACGCGGCGGGGGTGGGGCCTTGCTCTATTAGAGCTTTCTTTGCCGCGTTTTTTAAGCCCGGCTCCGCCCGCGGGCGGAGCCGGGCGGGTCGCCGCCCGAAGCCTTAACGCCCGCAGAAGCTCAGGGCGAGCAGGGCGCGGCGATAGGTCTGTTCGGGCTTTCCGCCTGCCGATAAAAATTCTCTTTAACAAAATCGGAACCGCCTCGTTAAACACTCGGCGGTTCCGATTTATAATTATATTTAATTTATAATTATATTTACCTCTCCTTCAGCAAAACCGAAAGCTCTATTTTCCCCGTCCTCCTTGTCGCTCTTATGCAGACGCAGAGAACTATAATCGAAAACGCTATAAAAACGAGCAAAACATTGACAACGCTAATTTCAGCGTTCATCGCCATTATACTGCCGCCCAACAGCGAATCAAGATACGGATCCATTATAAGCCCTGCGGCAGCCGCAGATATGAAAGACGCGGCTGCTATCGCAAGCAGGAGCTCGACAAAATACTCGGTGAATATTATCATAAAAATATGGCGCGATTTATAGCCGAGCGAGCGATAAAGCGCAAGCTCGTTTGTTCGTGTCCCGATACAGCTTGCAACAAACACCGACGTGCCGATAACCACCATCACCAAAAACGCCGCAAGCACGCACAGCAAAACGATTATCGCGATATTAAAGCTGTCGGCGTCGATTTTAAAGCTGTTTTCAAAATATGTAGCGACTATCTCGTTGCACTGCTTTTCTACCGCGTCGCGGTTAGACTTATGATCCACTATAACGCTGTATCTCCTGCCATTGTCGTCCTCGTGCGGTATTTTTTTGTCATACTCAAGCATCTGCTCGTAGGTCGTGCATATATCGTCGCCGTAAAGCGCGGGATCGGTAAGCGAATAAGTACCGACTATTTTTATTTTATAGTCGTTGCCGCTCATATCCTCAAGTCTTATCTCCTTGCCCACAAGTCTTTTGCAGTCGAGCTCTGTCATTCTCTGAGTTTCAGGGTCCCGTATTCTTATTACTTCAGGCATAACAGCGGCGTTTTTCTCCCCGGCTTTAATCGCCCTGCCCGTCGTTATCTCGGGCATATAGCCGTTGTGCAGATAATCTATCCTCGTATAGCCGCCTATCACGTTGTCAACATCGGTAACGTCTATTGCATAGGGCGAATAATACACCCTTTCAACGTGCTCTATGCTCTCGAGCTTAGCGGGCGTTTCATCATCGTGCGGAGTAAGCGTAGCCGAAAGCTCGACGTTATAAGGGTGGTTATTGATTTTTGTTTCCATATTGCCCCACATAGGCAGTATAACGGACACGGTGAGCAGTATACAAATAACGCAGAAAAGCATAAACAGAAAAAAGACAACGCATCTCGCCTTGCTTCGTTTATAGGAGGCTTTGACAAGCGGCAAAAGTCTTAAAATCATCGTTTTTCATCTCCAAGCACGCCGTCCTTCATATAGTAGACCTCATCGGCAAAATCTATTATCGCCTCGTTATGCGACGTCACCATTACTCCCTTGCCGCTCTCGCTCAGCTCCTTTAATATGCCGAATATAGCCTCCTCGTTGTCGGAGTCAAGGTTGCCCGTCGGCTCGTCGGCGAGTATGAAGTCGGGGTCATTGGCGAGTGCCCTTGCGATTGCGACTCTCTGCTGCTCTCCTCCTGAAAGCTCGCTTGGGTAGTGGTCGGCGCGCTGAGTCAGTCCCACCTTATCTATAAGCTCCTTTGCCCTTTTCTCTATATCGCCCTTGGTTTTATATTCGGGATTTATGAGCATGGGGAGCATTACATTCTCATACGCTTTGAGCTGAGGATTTAAATGAAACGCCTGAAAGACAAAGCCTATCGTCTTCATACGGAGCTGTGCGAGCTGATTTTTATTCATGCTCGACACATTCTCGCCGTTTATAATTACGTCCCCGCTGTTCGGCGCGTCAAGCAGTCCCGCCATCTGCAAAAGCGTGCTTTTGCCCGAGCCTGAGCGTCCCATGACCACAATGAATTTTCCCTCGTCAATTTCAAGGCTTACGTTTTTCAAGGCGGTCACGCGCTCATTATAAATCTTTGTCAAATTCTTTAGGCATATTGATTTCATATTAATTCCCCCTTTACATATGTATTCAAGAGTTCATAGCCTCCTGCGGCTGAATTTTCGCTATTTTATTCAGCATGACAAGCTGACAAACGAGCGGGACTGTCAAAATCACCGCAAGGGCTATCAGCGACATTATTAAGAACACCTGCCACGACATCACATAGGAGTGATACAGCAGCTCCTCGTTGCTTAAATTTATGGCATTTACGACAATCGAGGCGATTGCGGAAATTGCAAGTCCGACAATTAAGGCTCTGATTGCCAAGATGACGTTTTCCATATACATACTCTTAAATATCTGAGAGGTTTTATAGCCGAGCGCCTTCATCAGGCCTATTTCGGCACGGCGAGCGTTTATGTTTGCATAGACGCTCAAAAATATATTAATGCACATCAAAAG
>CANRNQ010000056.1 GCA_947632045.1 uncultured Clostridia bacterium | reverse complement strand
AAATATGAAGGTAAGTAAGGATAGGAACGTGAGCATATGAGCATAAAGCTGTATGAACATAACAAAATTGCATATGAATCCGCACTTGCCATGATGGAGGAGTGCGGCAAAGCGGCAGTGATCCACCCTACGGGAACCGGCAAGTCCTTTATAGGCTTCAAGCTCTGCGAGGAGCATCCGGATAAGCTCGTATGCTGGCTGTCGCCGTCTGAGCATATCTTCAATACCCAGATAGAAAACCTTAGAGCGGCAAACGGATATGAGCCGGAAAATATCTGCTTTTACACCTATGTAAAGCTCATGCAGATGAATGAAAAAGAGCTCGGAGAGCTAAAGCCCGACTTCATCGTTCTTGACGAGTTCCACAGATGCGGAGCGCAGATGTGGGGCAGGGGAGTAGAGCGGCTTTTGTCTATATATAAAGAAGCGAAAATACTCGGTCTGTCCGCGACGAATATCCGCTACCTTGATAACCGCCGCGATATGGCGGACGAGCTGTTCGACGGAAACGTCGCAAGTGAGATGACGCTGGGCGAGGCTATAGTCCGCGGAATATTGAACCCGCCGAAATATGTAACAGCCGTATATTCCTACAAAAAGGACATAGATAGGCTTGAAAGGCGGACAAAGGGACTGCGCAACAAAAGCCGCCGCGAGAGAGCCGAGGAAACTCTCGAAAGGCTGCGCAGAGCGCTTGAAAAGGCGGACGGGCTCGATAGAATTTTTGAAAAGCATATGGCGGACAGGCACGGGAAATATATAGTTTTCTGCTCAAACGCCGAGCACATGAGAGAGATGGCGGAGCAGTCGGAGCATTGGTTTTATGCCATAGACAACGCGCCGCACAAATACTTTTTCTATCACGACGACCCTCGGGCAAATAAGGAATTTGCCGCGTTCAAGGCGGACGGCGATAAATCTCACCTGAGATTGCTGTTTTGCATAGACGCGCTGAACGAGGGAGTGCACATAGACGGAGTGGACGGAGTAATACTCCTCCGCCCGACGATTTCACCGATAATTTACAAGCAGCAGATAGGCAGAGCCCTGTCTGCGAGCAAAGAAAAGAACCCGATAATCTTCGACATAGTTGACAACATAGCGGGGCTTTACAGCGTCGACTCCATAAAGGAGGAAATGCGTGAGGCGGCGAGATATTACGGCTTCACGGACGAGGAAAGAAACGCGGTGTACGAGCGCTTTGATATAAGCGACGAGGTCTTTGACTGCCGCAGACTTTTCGACGAGCTGGAGGAAACCCTGAACGCCTCTTGGGACTTTATGTACGCGGAGGCAAAGTCGTATTACGAGGAAAACGGCGACCTTTTAGCTCCGCAGAGCTATGTAAGCGAGAGCGGAGCAAGGCTCGGCAAATGGCTGACGACGCAGAGAAACAACTATCGCAGAGATAGAGTAAACGGGATTTCACCCTTAAGAGTGGAAAGACTTAATGCGATAGGGATGAACTGGCAGACTCAGCACGAAAGGCAGTGGACAGAGGGCTATGAGCTTGCTCAGGCGTACTTTAAAAGCTACGGCAAGCTTAGCAATATAAATCAGAACGAAAAGCATGAAAAAAATACAAGTGAAGAAATAAACCTTTCAAGGCTCAATAATTGGCTGATACGCCAAAGGCAGAAGCACCGCGACGGACAGCTATCTGACGAGCAGTTCAAATCACTTACCGAGCTCGGAATGGTCTGGGAGTTTGAGGACGGCTGGGAGATCAAATACGCGGAGGCGGAAAGGTATTACAGGGAGCACGGCAGTCTTGATATTCCCGCAAGATATATAACCGAAAGCGGAGTAAGCCTCGGCGCGTGGTACAGGGGAGTCAGGGAACAACAGAGGTTGGGACTCCTCTCAAAAGAGAGAAAGCAAAGGCTTGAAGCTATAGGAATAAAGTGGGAGTCGATTCAAAAGAGAAGCTGGAAGCAGTTTTACGAATGTGCAAAAAAATATTACGAGGAGCACGGCGACCTGAATATAAACGCGAATTACGAAACGCCGGACGGAGTTAAGCTCGGAATATGGACGTCCACGCAAAGATACAACAAAAAGAAGGGCAGGCTGAGCGACGAGCAGATAAGCCTACTAAACGAGATAAATATGTCCTGGCACAGATACGCAAGCAAGTGGGACGAGGCGATAAGGCAGGCAAAGGAATACTTCGAGGAAAACGGAGAGCTTGACCCTACGGTGAACTACACGACGGCGGAGGGATTTGCGCTCGGCAAATGGGTGGTAAATCAAAGAAAGAAATACGCCTCAGGAAAGCTCAAGCCGGAGCAAACAGAAGCTCTTGAGGTGCTGAAAATTACATGGAACCCCGCAGAGGACGCGTGGCTCAAGGGCTATGAAAAGGCGGGAGAATACAAGCAAAAACACGGCGATTTGATAATACCGAACACCTATATTACAGACGACGGCTTTAAGCTCGGAATATGGATAGCAAACCAGAGGAACCTTATGCGAGGCAGCAGGCTGTCCGAGGACAGAAAGAGGCTGCTCGACGAGCTGGGAATGGTCTGGGAGGTGCAGTCCGACCGCTGGCACGAAAGCTACGAGAAAGCGAGAGAGTGCCGAGCACAGAACGGGAGCATAAACCTGCCGCAGAAATTCATGTTTAACGGCTTCCCGATAGGCGAGTGGGTTGCGACGCAGAGAAAGGCGTACAGAGATAAAAGACTGTCTGAAGAGAAGATAGAGCTGCTTGAAGGGCTCGGAATACTTTGGAGCGCGAATGCCGAGAAGTGGAACACGGGCTATATTCATGCGGCGCAGTACGCGACGCAGGGCGGAGTAATACCGATACCGCAGACCTATGTAGCCGAGGACGGCTATCGCCTTGGCGAGTGGATACGCTCGCAGGAGCGCCGCTACAAAAAGGGCGTTTTAGAGGAGGAGCGAATAATCAAGCTTGCTGAGATAGGCGTGCTGTTTGGAACATAACAGAAGAGGAAGAAGAAAAAAGAAGAAAAGAAAAAAAGACAAAAAGACAAAAAAAGAAAATCAAAAAATCAAGAAATATAGAGCTTGAAAATACAAAAGGTCAAAGGAATGTGAATGGATAGTGGAACAAAAAATCAGAGG
>CANRNQ010000055.1 GCA_947632045.1 uncultured Clostridia bacterium | reverse complement strand
GACATACCGAATACATACCAGGCTTCGGTCTCGGGCTCTGTTTCCGGAACTGTTTCCGGCTCTGTTGGCTTCTCTGTCGGCTTCTCTGTCGGCTTTTCTGTTTCCGGCTCTGTCGGAGCGTCGGTCGGAGGTTCTATCGGCCTCGGATTCAGCGCCGTCCTGATCTTCTCGCGGAGGTTGATATCTATAACATACTGTTTTACCTCGGCTTCTTTTTGAGCTATCTGTTCTTCGGTCGCCATCGGGTTGGCTCTCTTAAAGGCCTCTACCTGAGATGATACATAGTTCTCGATAACCTGATCGACTGTTTCGCCCGGAAGCAGAGATCCCCTTACAGGATTTCCATTCGCGTCAAAATCTCGATCCGGATTTGGAACAACATTGCCGAGCGATGTAAGAACGATATGCGGGCCGGCCGGTGTGCCCTCGCAATATGCCGCCGGGCCTTCCTTTGATGAGTCTATCGGGTTCTCGAGGTAAGTCGAAGCGTCGATTGTGAACGTTTTGCCTATGCAGCCGGGATAAAGCGTCGAGTCAAATGTCTGCATTTCGTCAAAGCCTCTGCCGAGTACTGAGAATATTATCATATTCCACTGCGGCTGAGTGCCGTCTGCAAGACATTCGGGCAGCTTCAGTATCTCATACTCATAAAGACCGGTGTCGTTAACGGGAGTCATAAGCTCGCTGACGCCGCCGCTCAAGCCTGTGGACTGCCACTCTGCAAGACTTTCGCCGCCGTTTACCCAAATATGGGCAAATACGTTGAATTTTTTACCTGCGGTAATGTCCATCCACTCCTGCGGGAACTGCAAATAAATCTTTCCTATTGTGGGGTCGTACATCGACGGGTCTGTCGGTATCTCTGTTTGAGTTTCTGTCGGCGGGTTGCCGAGCACGACCTCGATGTTGTCGCCGTCCACGCCCCAAAACTCCGTGTCCTCGTCGTACCAAATTGTTACCGTTGTATAATCGTTGTTTGTATAGAATATCTGGTCATTGCCAATTCCGTCGGGAATCCATATGGCTCCGTCCATTGTGATCCTAAAACGATAGCCGGTAACGTCGTTTTTCGGGAGGTTTTTATATACCTTCTCGAAGCGGCCTGTCGCCTCATTATATGTCATTTTGTTATCGTAGTCTGCGGGATCATAGCTTGAGCCGCAAAGGTTCTTCGAACCGGCTACCGTGTAGATATGCGGCACTTTCTCGTGAATTGTTATTTCTCCTCCTATTACTTGGAAAACAACACTGTTTATATTTGCGTTCAATATATCTTGACGCACTTCTATTTTGTATTTGCCGGCTTTTGCGGTATCCAAAACCTTAAAATTAAGCGTAGCAAGAGTTCCGTTTACATAAAAATTCTTCTCTGCCCTATCATTGATCCAAAAAAGCCCATATGGACTTGTATAGTTCTTGCTGTGCCATACGCCGGGCAAAAGTCCGCCGTCGTTTACACTTAAAAGCTCAAGTGCGCTTTCGTCATAGCTTACATAAAGGTTCGCTGAAACAAAGCCCGGATTGCCTAATATTGAGATTGGCACGCTTATTGTCTTGCCCTGATCACTCTCAACATTTCCTACTTGTATAATTGGAGCCGAAGGAGAGCCGACAAGCAAGGTCTCGATGTTATCGCCCTCTACGCCCCAGGCACCTGTTCCGTCGTCGTACCAAATCGTTACTGTTGTTGACTCGTTGTTTGTATAGAAAATTTGGTCGTTGCCCATTCCGTCAGGAATCCATGTGGCTCCGTCAATTGTGATCTTGAACTTATAGCCGTTTACGTCGTTTTTCGGGAGGTTCTCGTAAACCTTCTCGTAGCGACCTGTCGCCTCGTTATAAATCATAAGGTTGTTGTCGTCTGCGGAATCATAGCTTGAACCGCAAAGGTCTGTCGAGCCGGCTACTCTATATGTGTGGCTTGACGGTGTGAATGCGGAATTGCTGTACCAAAGAACCTCGTGAGTTGTCGGGTTGTAGGTTACCTTTACGTCGTCCTGAGCGCTGATGTAGCCTGTGATGTTTGCGTCCGGATATGTGTCGCCGTTATCCCAGCTGCCTTCTGTGCAGCTTGATACCTTGAACTGGAACCAAAGCGGTTCATACTCGCTTGCGCCCTCGCCAACCTGACTAAAGGTGATCTCATAGAGGCCTGTTTCGGGATTATAGGTCATCTTGTTTTCGGCTGCGCCTGTTACCCAGTTTTGATCATTACAGAGGTTTGGTGTACCGACTACATACCAAGCACCGTATGGTTCGGCCGGGTCTGTTTCAGCCTCGGTCGGGGCTTCTGTCGGCTCGTCTGTGGGTTCTTCTGTGGGAGTCTCTGTCGGTTCGTCTGTCGGAGCTTCGGTGGGTTCATCTGTCGGCTTTTCTGTCGGCGGGTTGCCGAGCATAACGTCGATGTTCTCGCCGTCTACGCCCCAAAGGCCTGTTACATCGTCGTACCAAATCGTTACTGTTGTATAATCGTTGTTTGTATAGAAAATTTGGTCGTTGCCCGCTCCGTCGGGGATCCATGTGGTTCCGTTTCTCGCAATCCTAAATTCATAGCCGCTTGTATTGTTTTTCGGGAGGCTCCAATAAACCTTCTCATATCGACATCTTGCCTTGTTATAGGTCATGCGGTTGTTGTTGTCCGCGGGATTCCAGCTTGTGCCGCAAAGGTCGTGCGATCCGGCCACCGTGTAGATTTTTTCGCGAATTGTTATTTCTCCTCCAATTACCTGAAAAACGACCCTTCCCTTAGCTGCATTCAATATATCCTGATCTATTTTTATTTTTGATTTGCCGGCTTTTGAACCGTTCAAAAGCTTAAAATTAAGTGTTGCGAGAGTTCCTGTTTCATTAAAATTCTCATCCGCCAAATCATTTGTCCAACAAAGCTCATATGGACTTGTATAGTTATCGCTGTGTGTTTCGCCGGGCAAAAGTCCGCCGTCGTTTACGCTCAAAAGTTCAAGCGCGCTTTCATCATAGCTTACATAAAGCTTAGCAGAAACGAAGCCCGGATTGTCATATATTGAGATCGGCACGCTTATCATTTCGCCTTGCTCGCCTTCAGCATTTCCTACTTGCATAACGGGCTTTTCTTCTGACGGCGCTGTCGGCGGGTTACCGAGCATAACCTCGATATTTTCGCCCTCTACGCCCCAGATGCCTGTTTCTTCGTCGTACCAGATCGTTACTGTTGTTGACTCATTGTTTGTATAGAAGATTTGGTCGGTGCCCATTCCGTCAGGAATCCATGTGGCTCCGTCCATTGTGACCTTAAACTTATAGCCGTTTACGTCGTTTAACGGGAGGTTCTCATAAACCTTCTCGTAACGCTTTGTGGCCTCGTTATAGGTCATCTTGTTATTGTCGTCATTCGGGTCATAGCTTGAACCGCAAAGGTCTGTCGAACCGGCTACTATATATGTGTGGTTCGACGGTGTGAATGCGGAATCACTGTGCCAGCGAACCTCGTGGGTTTCGGGGTTGTAGGTTACCTTTACGTCGTCCTGAGCGCTGATATATCCTGCTACATTC
>CANRNQ010000054.1 GCA_947632045.1 uncultured Clostridia bacterium | reverse complement strand
TGTCGTCCGAATCACGGACAGAATATGCGTCGTAGCAGCCGCCTATGTGAATCGCCTCTGTATGAAAATAACCGGCATAATCAAAATTACGATTATGCCGATTATTATACCGCCTATTGTTTTTATTATTTTTGGATTTGACAGCAGGGCAACTGCTATTTTCTTCAACGCAGCACCTATGGTGGCACTCATTAAATCACCTCCGTAAATAAAAAAAGTCAAATGAATTCTTGAATTAACAAATATTCATTTGACTTCTGATATTGTTAAAGTTTATTTTTAGAAAAAGTAAAATTAAATATAGTTGGGAAAGCGTACTTATTGACTTGTCTCGCTGCAATCAGTAATCCTCGTAAACGTTGGCGGCTTACTGTATCATCAGGGTTATCAAGTAAATGCGAATATTCCCTGATGATTTTATATCTCATAGAATTTTTTATTACTAACTTACCACTCGAATCAATTATAACCCCGGTAACTAGCTTCGGATATAGCTTCGTGTATGACTTCACCTTTCTTTTTGATATTTGATAATTATATTTTTTTATAATCTCTAAAATTTTATTTTTAAAATCATTAGAAATATGGTGTTTAGACGAGAAAGTTACATCATCGACATATATAGTCATAGTCACTTGGTTACTATCGGCAATCCTCTGTATTTCATCAAACATATGATGGTTTACTAAATATGATAATAACTGACTCGTAGGTGCACCTGAAATGAGATGATTATAGCATGAAATATTTTTTGAGTCTAAAAAAGCATATATAGATGAAATATCTGAAGCCTTAGATCTTTTTAAATCAATAGTTGTCAAATTAGTTAATATCTGTGCAACATCAGGCGAACATAACAAATCTTCCAAAAAGAAGTGATATACAGTATCTCTATTGATAGAAGGAAAAAACGCAGTTAAATCAATTTTAAAAAGGTTTCTCGGCTTCATATCAGTATGCATAAATGCATTATCTGCATAAGAACGACCCTTAACTCCAGAAAAAACATTATTAGGGACAACAATAGTACCGAGTAAATTTTTAATCTTCTTTTGTACTGTTTTCAATTCTTTACGGGGCGGTTCTATAAGTCTTGGTTTGCTCGATGTATCTATATATGGTGAGATCAGAGAAGAGATATATGTTTGCCTTGTCAGTTTATTATTTTCAATATTCAATAAGTGTTTTAGCACTTTTTTTGATTTCAGTTTATAAAGCGGACATTCCGTATATATCAAATAGTCTTAGCACCTCAATTCATAAAAAGTGCTGGTGCTAGCCGCTTACTGCTATGCTGAGTATCCAACGGACAAAATCAGCAAGCATTTCAGGACAGCAAGATGATACAGCCAGTACAGCTGCTACAACTACACTTAGTGCAATTAAGACAGCAGCAGGGAAATGAGATTTACTCTCATTAATGTAAACCTTATTGTTATCACCGTAAACAATGATAACAGGTCTGTTCGCTTTTTTCACAGACTTTCACCTCCTTGTTATTTTGGACTCTCATCTATAGACGAGAGGACTTCCCGTTCCGACAATAACATAGGAGATACGCAGCCATGTATCACTTTTTCACACCAGCACTAATCTGACTTCCCCAAAAGGTCAGTCTTAAGTCTACAGCACTTCATAACTATATAACTATGTCTACTATTTATGCTGCAAAGAAATGCATCCATATCTAGCGATACGATGCCACTCACATTTAGGTGAGCCAAACGAAGTCTAATCTGACTGCTTGTACTGACAAAGCTATTATATCACAATTTATAGGATTTTCAATATGTTTCATATAACAAATATAATCAAGTGATTTTTACCTGCCCCCTGCACTGCCGAAAATCTCCGCTTTGTATTCGGGAGCCTGAACGAGTAAAAGATAACGTTCATTCCCGCAACGATATAGGCAAGTGCCTCGCTCGGCAAATTTGATTAAGCCGTATTCGTTCGGCTCTATCATAAGTGCGTCCTCATAATCCTTCGGATTGATGTTTCCGGGATAAAAGAGAAAGTGATGAGTCGGGATAGAGAACAGCGGCTTTGTGTATTCACGAATACCTGTTATGAGAAAGTCCTCTATGTTCTGGCTTGCGAGGATCACAGATGAATCATTCTTGCGCACTCACTTCATCGCGTTGCGGATATACTCAATAGCTGTTAAATTTGAAAGAAACAAATAAAGCTCGTCTATCGACGCGGCGGTGTTTCCCTCGCCCAACAATTTATTGGACATATAGGAGAGGATATTAAAGAGCATTGCGTCCTTGAGCCTTTTGTTGGTATCGAGCAAACCCTTAACTCCGAAGCAGAGAAAACTATCGTCCGTAATGTTTGTGTGACCGTTGAAATATTTGCTCTCCGAGCCTATGCACATAGAATGAATGCCAAGACAAACCTCCTGCAAAATTTCCTCTGTGTAGAGATACTTCCTCGAGTGGTCATATGTCATATATTCCTCCTCGCACAGGTCGTAGAAATCACTCATCACAGGGAAGTCGGACGGTTTCTTTGCGCTGTAATTTGTTTCATCAGTTATCTCGAATCTCTTATACAGCTTCATGAGAAGAATTTCGATCGTATCAAGCTGTGCGTCCGTAAAGTCTTTGTAGGTTCTGAAAAAGTCTTTAAGGAATGCAATGTGCTGTGATAATCTGGTCGCTTTGTTAAATGCCGGCGGAGCGTCCTTATCAATTTCATCCTGACCGACGTTCCAAGCCTTTGGTTCAAGAGGATTGATTTTGTACTCGCCGGACATAAAGTCTATATAGCAGCCGCCGAGCGCGGTCGTCATCCCATCTTGAAAGCGAAGAATATTTCCTCTCACCCTGTATTCCACAATTTTTTCTGATTTCACAACCGGCAGAAACAAAAAAGCCCTCGCTTTCCGTAAATGTTCGGGGCGATTTTCGGGCTTTTTTCGCTCTGTAATCGCCTTTGAAAGCAAGGACTATGTATTTGTATTTAGTTGTGACCATACGCTCAAATGGAGCGTTTGGGGAAGAAAAAAGCGTCCAAGTTTTACGCTTGAACGCTGTGCTTTCATTCTTATGAGATTTGCAGCTTACAAATAAACGGCAGTTATGAAAATAAATCGCTTCGAACCGTAATGTATCCTTCATGTGTGGTTGTAAACAAAAGTGGCAATTCATTTTTGTCAAAAAAGGCAATGTCATTGATGCCGAAATCAGTTCTCACCGCATTGTCTCCGAAGTCGGAAGTTACACACTTACAGAATGTTTCAAACTTCCGCAAATACCGAAATAATTCTTTGGAAGCGCTTATGGTATATACTTTGCTGCCGCCGGCGGATTTGGTTCCCCACCACTTGTTTTGCGCCTTGACGGATATAATAGAATCCTGAAATTGTTCGATCAGTTCCGTATCATCTTCGTCCACCAAAACATACTCGATGCGGTCACACTTTGCTTCTAACAGCTTGACGGCATACAGATAATCCGCATGGCGGTTTAACTTTCCCGTATAACCCAATAATTTCATAATATTGAATCCTCCTGCAAATTGTCTTTTATTGCTCAGCGTTATCCGGCGGCATATCACGCAA
>CANRNQ010000053.1 GCA_947632045.1 uncultured Clostridia bacterium | reverse complement strand
GCTAAAACGCTCACTTAATTGTGGGCGTTTTCTATTATGAAAGGATGACTAAAATGGAAATCAAAAATATTACGACAGACGATCTCCGCCATATGAGATGAAGTATTCAGACGGAAAGTACACTTTAACCCTTACCGACAGCAACAAAATACTTTCTCAGTTTAATTTAAAACTACAAGCGGTGTGAGCGCGTCGGTATCAGGCAGTAAGCTGACCTTAACTTCAGCTTCACCCGTAAACGACGCGGTAACCTTCAGCTCTGCAAAGTCAATGCCGGATGTGGGCAATACCGTGCTTGTTCCCTATGGCGGCGCAAGCCTTCAGAATGTAAATAACAGGCATCGAAAACGGCGCCTATCTGATAGCGGCGTTTCCTTTTCAGCAGGTGTTCAAAAAGTCATAAAGACGGCAGTATAGTCGAATGGGGTATTCCTGCCGAGAAACCGTTGATGGCAGTAGATTTTGTCGCATTTGAATGATATAATATTAAATGCTGAATGGGAGACTGTTCGACAACTCGGTGTTTAAGGATATATGGGCATGGTTTATTATGATAAAAATGGAATTCAAGATTCGTAGCAGAGCGTTGCCCAAATCATTACAGAATGAAACGGCAGCGTTGCCGGATATATAACCGTTTATACCCACATGACTCGATATACGGATATTCAAGATTTTAAGGTGCCTTATGATATAATCATAATACGAAATATTATTAACGGAGGCCGAAATATATGGATAAGAAAAGAAAAAAATATATCGAAAGCTGTGAGATATCTCATGTAAAAAGTGCGCTGTTGGGCGGTTATTTTCAAAAGTACGCAATTGAAGGCAAAAAGAAAAATCTGCCTGTTTTGATATGCCTGCATGGCGGCCCCGGTTCTCCCGTACCTTTCTCGGTGGGGTGCCGAGGGTTGTTTCCCGAATTTACGGATAATTTTATTATGGTATATTGGGATCAACTCGGATGCGGGATCAATAATCATCCGATTGATGACAGTTTCTCAATTGAACGATTTATCGTAATGACTGTCGATTTGATTTGTGAAATCAAAAAAGATTTTCCCGACAATAAGCTTTATTTATTTGGAATGTCTTGGGGGAGTATTTTGGCTCTTTGCTCCGCCGCAAGGCTAACCGAAAAAATAGACGGCGTTGTTGTCTGCGGGCAAGTTCTTACCCCGCCGATGCTTTCTGACGATGCTCTCCAAACCATAATGAACTCTCCAGCTCCGAATAAAGCAAAAGAATTTGCGAAAAAAATTCGTTCCCAAAATGATATATCTTTTAAGGACGGAATGAAACTTTCAAAGATTATTCGCAAATACACGGACGGATATAATAACAGGCAAGCAAAAACCGCGCCCGTCGGTTGGCTAGTAAAAGGAATGCTTTCAAGTCCCGACTATCGTTTTAAGGATTTTATAGCAGTCTTCAAAAACGGCTACGGAAAAAATCATAGCATTATAGAAGAAATGTGCGGCATTGATTTGCGAAATACGCTTGCCAATATTTCATGTCCGTATATGATTTTTCAAGGGGAAACAGACATAGTAACAAGCACAAAAGAATTGGTTGCTTTTGCAGATAGTTGCAAAAATGAATATGTTCACTATAAAGTGATTTCCAATATGGGACATTTCCCTTCATCGGATGCAATGGCATTGATATGCGAAAACCTGCGATATGGGTATTAGTAGAAAAATCATTCAAAACGAAAAAAATAATAGAAAAATCGGATTTATTTCTTAAATCGTGATGTGTTGTTCGATTGCTGCGTTTTTAATATGTTTGATTATAGAGATGTTTACTCAAAATGTATTTACCGAAAATTTGAGTTAGGCGTTTATGCCGTGCTTTCTTGGGGTTATGTGGCTACTGCTTGCGCTTACTCTTGCTATAAGCAAAAAGAATAATGTGCTGCGGCGAAAATCAAATCAATGCCAAAGGATATAGCGCTTGAAAAACGCTATAAGTCAGAAATATCGGAGTATAGGAGAAAACAGACAAGGATTGACAAGGAAATTTAAAAGATTAAAATAATTGATGAAACTATAGATTCTGAGCTTACCATAGAGCGAGCCCTTGAAACATATATGAAAAAAGGATATACCAGAGAGTGGATAAATCAAAGACTTCAGGCTATTCAGGTGAGAAAAGAGCTTACGGATGAATGGGATTCTCGTTGTGTAAAGCAGGATGTCGAGTATGCTATTCTGATTGACGAAATTATAAAAGCGTGGTCGGGAATGACAACTAGACAGTACAAAAATCTCAAAGGATTGAAAAAGGAAAACTTGAGAGATAATATGAGTGCCCTTGAGGTGGTACTAAAATATGTTGGCAGTAGCTACTACAACTGAGATTTCCAAAAAGAAGAATCTTTCAATCGTTCTTTGAAAACAGAAGTGTTGCAGAAGAGGAAGGCAAAATCACCGGAAATGCACGAAAAGATATTGAGGAAAGAACGGGAAAACCTGTTATTACTTCAAAAAATGCTGATGATTTTTTAAATCTTATTTCCAATGTAATAGAAAAAGATTTTGATAAAAATGAATAAAGTATTCTGATTGCCTTGTGAGTAAAAACGCTTGCAAGGCTTTTATTATATCCCAATTTCAAGTTTGTTTCTTGGGTGCTTTGCAGAAAGTATGTTTTTCTGTTTATTAATGCTCGTATGTGTATAAATCTGTGTTGTTGTAATGGAGCTGTGACCGAGCATTTGTTGAATATAGCGTATGTCAACATCTTCTTCAAGCAGAAGAGTTGCAAAAGAATGGCGAAACATATGCGGCGTAATATGAATATAAACATCTGCGTTCTTCGAGTAAGTATTTATCATATTGCGAACTGACTGTTCCGAAAGTCTGTTGAACAATCTGTTAATAAAGAAATAGTTGTAATTTCTAAGTTCAAAATCAAATTCTCTGCGATATTTGTCGAGAAGATTTTGAACATTTTGATTGCAAATCTGAATCAGGCGTTCTTTGGAGCCCTTGCCGTAGATTTTAATTATGTAGTCGTTGAAATTGATTTGCTCTGTTGTAAGCGAGCAAAGCTCGGATATTCTCATTCCGGTGGCAAAAAGTAATTCTAAAATAAGCGCATTGCGTAATGCTGTTTTATGAGCATAATATGTGGTTTGCTTGTTATATTCCGAGTAAGCATAACTCATAATCTTTTCTATTGTTTTCAGAGGAATAGTCTTTGGCAGAAGAAAAGGCTCCTTGTATTTTATCTGGATTTTGTGAAAAGGATTGATATCTATAATTTCTTCAATCTCAAGGAAGTGAAAAAAAGCTTTCAGAGAAGCAATTTTGCGTTTTACGCTTTTAGGTTTGTACTTACAGTGCATGAATTCAATGAATTTCTCAATAGATTTTTTGTCGTTCCAATCAAGAGAATAGTCTGATAAAAAGACGGCATATTGTTTTAAATCGATTGAATAGGACTTGATTGTTTTAGTGTCAAGATTTTTTCTGGCAGTACAAAAATGAAGATATTCCCCTGCAAGTTTAATTAAAGCTTTCGAATTTGTTTTCATTGCATATCTCTCCCTTAATTTAATAAGAAAATTATGCAACTTCGCAGGGGAAAAGTCTATTAAAATAAAGCTGAATAGTATGTATTTGAAAAACTATATTGTCCGTGCAAAAATGCGAGCACTATATTATTAGCTAAAGTGCATAAAAATATATATTTATTTTTTATAACTAAAATTACAAAAAAGGGGTTATGAATTTTGTCGTATTATGGTATAATACTCACAATAAGGGGATAACTTACAATT
>CANRNQ010000052.1 GCA_947632045.1 uncultured Clostridia bacterium | reverse complement strand
GTGTCGCCGTTATCCCAGCTGCCCTCTGTGCAGCTTGATACCTTGAACTGGAATGCAAACGGGCTATCTTCAGTTGCGCCCTCGCCTACCTGTTTGAAGGTGATCTCATAGAGGCCTGTCTCAGGATTGAATGTCATCTTGTTCTCAGTCGCGCCTGTTACCCAATTCTGACCGTTGCAGAGGTCTTCTACACCAACTACATACCAGGTTTCGCCCGGATCAACATAACCTGTTGAAGGCTCTGTCTGAGGTTCAGTCTCTGGCTCGGTCTCGGGCTCGGTCTGAGGCTCGGTCTCGGGCTCAGTCTGAGGCTCGGTCTCGGGCTCTGTTTCAGGCTCGGTCGGATAATCCTTGAACTCTGTCTCGATATTATCGCCGTCTACGCCCCAAAGGCCTGTTACGTCATCGTACCAAATCGTTACTGTTGTTGAAGCATTGTTTGTATAGAAGATTTGGTCGTTGTTCATTCCGTTAGGAATCCATGTGGCCCCGTCCATTGTAACCTTGAACTTATAGCCGCTTACGTAGTTCTTCGGGAGGTTATAATAAACCTTCTCGTAACGCTTTTTGACACCGTTGTAGATCATCTTGTTATTGTCGTCACTCGGGTCGTAGTTTGAGCCGCAAAGGTCTGCCGAACCAGCTACTATATATGTGTGGTTTGACGATGTGAATGCGGAATCACTGTACCAGATAACCTCATGGGTTTCGGGGTTGTAGGTTACCTTTACGTCGTCCTGAGCCTTGAGATAACCGTTGATGGTCTCGGCGGGATATGAATCGCCGTTATCCCAGCTGCCTTCTGTGCAGCTTGATACCTTGAACTGGAATGAAAACGGTTTGTCCTCTGTTGCGCCCTCGCCTACCTGTTTGAAGGTGATCTCATAAAGGCCTGTCTCAGGATTGAAGGTCATCTTGTTCTCAGCAGCGCCTGTTATCCAATTCTGACCATTGCAGAGGTTTTCTGTGCCAACTACATACCAGTTTTCGCCCGGATCAATATAACCTGTTTCAGGCTCTGTTTCAGGTTCGGCCTCGGACCCCGTCGGATAATCCTTGAACTCTGTCTCTATATTATCGCCGTCTACGCCCCAAAGGCCTGTTACATCGTCGTACCAGATCGTTACTGTTGTTGAAGCATTGTTTGTATAGAAGATTTGGTCGTTGCCCATTCCGTCAGGAATCCATGTGGCTCCGTCAATTGTGATCTTGAACTTATAGCCGTTTATGTCGTTTAACGGGAGGTTCTCATAAACCTTCTCGTAACGCTTTGTGGCCTCGTTATAGGTCATCTTGTTATTGTCGTCACTCGGGTCATAGCTTGAAGTGCAAAGATCCGCCGAACCTGCTACTCTGTATTTGTGGTATATCAGTGTGAACGCGGAATCACTGTGCCAGAGAACCTCGTGGGTTGTCGGGTTGTAGGTTACCTTTACGTCGTCCTGAGCGCTGATATATCCTGATACATTCGCATACGGATATGTGTCGCCGTTCTCCCACTTGCCTTCTGTGCAACTTGATACCTTGAACTGGAATGAAAACGGGTTTTCCTCTGTTGCGCCCTCGCCGACCTGCTCAAAGGTGATCTCATAGAGGCCTGTTTCAGGATTGAAGGTCATCTTGTTCTCAGCAGCGCCTGTTATCCAGTCTTGGCCATTGCAGAGTGCTGCCTGACCAACTACATACCAGTTTTCGCCCGGATTAACAAATCCTGTTGAAGGCTCGGTCTGAGGCTCTGTCTCGGGCTCTGTTTCAGGCGGAGTCGGTTCCGGCGAAGTCGGCGCCTCGCCAAACGGCTCTTGTGATTCGTTGTAAACGCCTGCGCCGTTGTCGTGCTTAACATCTGTCGCTTCGCCGTTTACAAGAACATCCGTTGTTACCGTCGCGAGAGCGCCCTGAGGATAATCACTAAAGTAATGATCGCTTGCCTTATCATTTTCATCAAAGAAGCTTCCTTCCGGCAGCAAACAGTCAACG
Source organism: uncultured Clostridia bacterium (assembly GCA_947632045.1). GTDB lineage: Bacteria > Bacillota > Clostridia > Oscillospirales > Acutalibacteraceae > UBA7067. The sequence goes on along the minus strand of CANRNQ010000052.1, from coordinate 2,030 downwards.
GAGGTTTCTCCGGACTGCAAAACCTCAAACTCAACGCTCATGAGCTGAGCTCCGCCGGCTTTGCTTAAATTAACATAACCGCTCGCTGAGCTAGTTGCAAGGCAAACCTGAGAATTACCCTTTTGGGTGGCCGTTTCCGTATTTAAGGCTATATTATATATCGGACTTCCGACCTGCACGAGTTGTCCCAACACATCTACATAAACAAAGTTAGTTGGGAAAACCTTATATGGAGCAAAACCGGGTCTGGATTCGTCCACCTCAACACCGCCCTCTTCAAGTCCGAGAGCTGCCCATGTGTCGGCGGTCGGCTTAATGAAATCCTTGTCAAAGCTCATATAGGCCGAGAATCCGTTCGATTTCATCGGCGAACCGGGGTCGTCCTCTATATCCGGATCAGGCGTACCCAGTGTTTCGGGGATATAGAACCAGTAATTTACCGTTACCTTGTCCCCAACATTAGCGATAACAGTACCGCTCGGGGTCTTAATAAGTGCAAATCCATCGTCCGCTGCTCCCGCTTGTGCGGATACTCCGCAGAAAGCGCTAAGCGTCATTATCGCCGCTAAAAGCATTGAAATGATTTTTTTGCCGCCGCTTAACTGTTTATTCATTATGTTCCCTCCTAAAAAAGCAATAAAAGTTTTTAAATATTACATCTTTATTTATTAATTGTACCACATTAAAATTGGAAATTCAACTAACTTTTGATTATTCGTGCAGTTTTACAATTAATTTTAAAAGCATTAATTCTCCAAACTATTTATACACGTTTGGCCTTTATCCCTCCAATTTGTCGATAGCCATATTTTATGTGCCTTGCGCGATAAGGCTGCGTTATTTTATACTTTATTTTATTTTTACGGCGCTCAACGGCTATACTTATGTCCACCGGGCTTTGATAAAGCGCGTAAAAATACCGCTGCAAAAAACGCCGTATTTTATCCTGCGTTATTTTGCAGGATAACTTGCAAGCAAAAATTAGCAGTAAAATTCACTTGTAAATAGAGTGTATTTTTAAAGGCAAGCTCCTTTTAAAACATCGCGCGTATTATTTCAGCTTATCCGCCGAAAATAAATATAAAGGAGGCTGACAAAATGAAAAAGATAGCGTTTTTTGATACAAAGCCCTATGACCGCGAGTACTTCGAGAACACTCCGCACGAGGGACTTCATTTTAAATTTTATGTAAACAAGCTGACCGCCGAAACCGCCTTTGTCGCGAGGGGCTGTGAGGGAGCGGTGGCGTTCGTGAACGACAAGATAGACGGCGAGGCGATAAACGAGCTGTACGAATGTGGGGTAAGGGTGCTCGCGATGCGCTGCGCGGGGTACAACAATATAGACCTAAAGGCGGCGCAGGGCAAGCTAAGCGTTGTGCGAGTGCCGAACTACTCGCCCTACGCGGTAGCCGAGCATACAATGGCGCTGCTGCTCTGTCTGAACAGGAAGATACACCGCGCATTCAACCGCACGAGGGATTACAACTTCAGCATCAACGGGCTGACCGGCTTTGATTTGCGCGGAAAGACTGCGGGAGTGATTGGAACGGGGAAGATAGGGCAGATTTTTATAGGGATATGCAAGGGCTTCGGCATGAAGGTTCTCGCATACGACCCATATCCCGCGAAGGGGTTAGACGTTGAGTACGTCGAAAAGGACGAGCTGTTTCGCCGCAGCGACATCATATCCCTGCACTGTCCCTTGTCGGAGAGCACTTATCACATCATCGACCGCCGGTCGCTCAAGATAATGAAGGACGGGGTGTATATTCTCAACACATCGCGCGGAGCGCTTATTGACGCAGAGGCTCTGCTTAAGGCGCTCAAGGACGGCCGCGTCGGCGGCGCTGGGCTCGACGTATACGAGGAGGAGTCGGACGTATTTTTTGAGGATTACTCCGGCAGTGTAATACAGGACGATATTCTCTCTCTGCTTGTCAATATGCCGAACGTAATAGTCACGTCGCACCAGGCTTTCCTGACGCGCGAGGCGTTAAAAAACATCGCCGAGGTCACCGTCAGCAATTT
>CANRNQ010000051.1 GCA_947632045.1 uncultured Clostridia bacterium | reverse complement strand
TTCTTCGTAATTTTCAAATCCTGCCATTCCTATCACCGTTTTTATTATATCACTTTCACGGTCTTAGGAAAAGAGCCGCTTTGCTTTGTTTGCCGATATGACTTTTTTCGCGCCCCTAAATGCCCCCGCAAATAATAAAAAGAATTTTTTATTATTTTGTTGCAATTTTTTGTCGCTGTTGTATAATAAGTCTACAAAACGCAAAATGTTTCCAATTGTCAGGTAATAGACAAATGCATTAAAAGTCATTGATATATATATATATATCAGAGTTAATATTGCTATAAATTTTATAGCTCGTCTCCGCCCGCGCGCCTGTTCAAATATATATTTACCATTTTTATTTACAATTTTTTTTCCTAGAATTTAAAAAGGTTTTTTCCTAAGTTTACTTTGCATTTTCTCTTTTATCCATGCTTTTGCCGGGCGCGGTGCGAGGGGCGGGGAAATACCACTCGTGGCTTTCCTGTTAAAGAAGTTTATAACCGCCGAGGACGATTATAATATGTGCTTATTTGGCATAAAAAATATTTTACGAATGGAGGTAAAACAATGTACAAAAGGCACAACAAAGTGATCAGCATGGTTTTAGCGCTTATGCTGGTTCTTTCAATGTGTTGCTTGCAGGCTGCGGCCGTGGATGATCCCGGTGAAACGTGGTATCTTTCCGGTCCTGCATCGCTCGTCGGAGTAGCCGGCGCTGCGGAATGGAAAGAAAACGACCCCAACCTCAAGATGAGCTGGAACGCCGACGAAGGCGTTTACGAGATCACCCTGAAGGGCGTTGGCTCAAGCGACACATCAGAATTAAATCCATTTTCGTTTACTTACAAAATCACAGACGGAACATGGAACAAATCCGTTCCGGCAGGCACAGCTAATGCGTCGGGCGCGATAAGCAAAAAGGACGACATAAGGTTCGTCTACAATCCGACGACGAAGAAGCTCGACTTTGAGAGCAACTCAAAGTTCGTTATCACAACCGCAACCTACCGCGTAGCCGGAACACTGGCGGTTGGACAGTGGTCGGGAACAAACAACAGCGATAAGATGGATTATAACGCAGTTACAAAGCGTTATGAAAAGACTTATTCGCTGAAAGCCGGAAGCTACGAGTTCAAAATCGTTAAGAACGGCTCACAGTGGATACCTGACGGCGGTCAGAACAACAAGGTAACCGTTAAGACGGACACAGAGGTTACAATAGCCTATGATGAAGCGACGGGTATCTGGTATGCCGAGGGCGAAAATATCACCGTAACCTACAATGATTCGCGCCCCAAGGAGCCGGAAACACAGGCCCCGACAGAGAAGCCCACAGACGCTCAGACAGACCCGGAGCCGATAGTGCCGTCGGGCGAGATGGTTCCCGTTTACTTGCAGACAAGCGGAGCGGGCCCGGAAATCGTCTTTGGCAAAAACCCGCAGGAGGGCGATAAGATCGGCGTAACCTTAAAGTTTGACGGCGACAGCACAGTATATGAAATGGTATTCTGCGGCACCGTTAAAAAGACTCCGTCAACCTATTATATCGGCGGAGTTAATGTCCCCAAGGAATGTCTCGGAAGACCGGTAGAGATTACTGTAAACTGCGCGAAGAGCAGCGGTCACGCGAAGTTTTCCAAAAAAGAAGACGGCGGTATAACAGAGGGCAAAAACATCAACATCTCTGTTGCTCCAACGACGGACGGAAGCATCTGGATTATAGACAACAAGCTCACTCTGCCGCCGATACCCGGCGCAGACGAGCCGACGGACGCTCCGACAGACCCGGCGGAGGAAACTACTCCGGTTTACATTAAAATATTCCCTGATGTGGCAATGCTTTTAGAAGAGTCTTTGAATTTCACAGTTGGGGGAAGCTATGGGGTTTCCGCAGAATTTGAGGGAGACAGTAATAAATATGAATTTCTGTTTTGCGGAGTAAACGGATCAAGTCAACTATTTGGCGCAAATATTCCCGTTTCAAATCTTAATAAGAATTTAACCGTAAAAATTTTGCCTTTTGAAAGTACAGGAAAATCTGAAATTGTTAAAGATTTCGGAAAAAGCCTTGGTACGCAAAGAGTGGTTTACGTATTTAGTGAAACGAATCTTGTAATGTCTAACTTAGACGGCAAGGAACCTCCGATTCCGGATAGGGTAGAGGTAGTGCCGACCGAGCCTGCCGAGCCCACCGAGCCTCAAACGGCACCGGAGGGTAAGGAGATACTCTATGTTTTGATTACGGAATCTGCATTGGATGCAAATTCGTATAAAATCGGCAGCAAAAAGCTTGATTTCACTTTTAACGGTGAAAGCTATGATGCGATTTACTGCGGCACAACAAAAATACCGGAAGTATGCAGCGTATTTGCAATTTATATGCCCGAGGGATATGATGTAAGCGAAAGCGAAGTTATAAATGTTAACGCAGATAGTTCATACGGCACCAATCTCAGCTGGAGCGTACAATCAAGCCGCGGAGGAAAAAATATATTGAGTCTCGGCATTGGTTGGTTAGGGAACAATAGTGGCGTTACTGCATCGGGATATAGCTGGAAAACGCCGGATGATCTTATCGGAAAACTTCCCGGCATTCCCACTAATACAGACCCCGGCGAAACCTGGTATGTAGCGGGAAATAAAGAGCTTTGCAACGGCGAAGAGTGGAAGACAAACGCTGAAATAAACAAGATGACCTTTAACCCGCAGACGGGTCTTTATGAAATCACATTTAAGCAGGTAGGCGAGGGTGCAACCGAGGATCTTCCGTTCAACTTCCAGTTCAAGGTTTGCGACGGCAAGTGGAACGACTATGACAAGGGCGACACCGGACACGAGTACCCTGCCGCAAATGTTCAGGGCTACTTAAAGGCTCAGGACGACGTTACGGTCGCTTATAATCCGGTAACTCACGACGTTATGTGGTCGAGCAACTCGGCATTCGAGCCGTCAAGCCACTACTATACCGCAGCAGGCGACGCGTCGCTGTTCGGCACAAGCTGGAGCGCTAACGACCCGAACAACAGAATGACCTTAAACGCCGAAACCGGCCGCTATGAAAAGGTTTATACCAATGTGCTCGCAGGCACATATGAGTATAAGATAGTTAAGGACGGCGCACAATGGATACCCGACGGAATGGGTAACAACCAGAAGTTCACGGTAGAAAACACCGGCTCGGACGTTACCATATGGTATAATCCGACAGAAGGCACATTTGGCGCTGACGTTGAAGAGGGCGAGCCTGCCACAGAAAAACCGACAGGCGATTACCCCGACCCGGGTCAGACCTGGTACGTAGCAGGCGCGGCGGCGCTCTGTAACGGCGAAGACTGGGTAACGGACGCCGAGGTCAACAAGATGACATGGAACAACGTTACAGGCCTTTATGAAATCACATTTGAGCAGGTAGGCGAGGGCGCGAGCGAAGACGTTCCGTTCAACTTCCAGTTCAAGATTTGCGACGGCCAGTGGAACGACTATGACACAGGCGACGTCGGTCATGAGTATCCGTCAGCCAATATTATAGGCTATATCAAGGCTCAGGACGACGTTAAGATAACGTTTGACCCCGACACCCATGAGGTTAAGTGGTACAGCGAGTCCGCGTTCACACCGACAAGCCATATTTACAGAGTTGCCGGCGCAACGGACCTCTGCGGCTCAAGCTGGGATCCGCTGGACGACGACAACATGATGACCTATAACGAAGCCACAAAGCGTTACGAGATGGTTTACGAGAACCTCCCGAGGAACGAAGTAAACGGCTATAAGTTCAAGATCACGAAGGACGGCGGCACATGGCTGCCCGACGGAATGAATAACGACCAGATATTCTATACCAGCAACGACAAGACAACGGTAACCGTTTGGTACGACGAGAACACAGGCGCTTGGGGCGTAGACGGTGAAAATATTGAGGTTATGCTCGGCAACCCGCCGACAGCTCCTCCGACAGATGAGAATCCGACAGACGAGCCGACAGATGAGCCGACAGATGAGCCGACAGATGAGCCGACAGATGAGCCGACAGATGAGCCGACAGATGAGCCAACAGATGAGCCGACAGATGAGCCAACAGATGAGCCGACAGAGCCTTCAACAGGTTATGTTGACCCGGGCGAGACCTGGTATGTAGTTGGTCAGGCAGCACTGTGCAACGGCGAAGATTGGGTAACAGGCGCTGAGGTCAACAAGATGACCTTCAACACAGAGACAGGCCTCTATGAGATCACCTTCGAGCAGGTTGGCGAGGGCGCAACTGAGGATAGCCCGTTTGCATTCCAGTTCAAGGTATCAAGCTGCACAGAGGGCAGCTGGGATAACGGCGATTCTTATCCGGACGCAAACATCACAGGTTACATCAGCGCTCAGGACGACGTAAAGGTAACCTACAACCCGACAACCCACGAGGTTAAGTGGGAGAGTGCTTCTGCATACACACCGTCGAACCACACATATAGAGTTGCAGGTTCGACAGACCTCTGCGGTTCAAGCTATGACCCGCAGGACGACAACAACATGATGACCTATAACGAGGAAACAGGTCGCTATGAGATGGTTTATGAGAACCTCCCGAAGAACGACGTAAACGGCTATAAGTTCAAGATTACAATGGACGGAGCCACATGGATTCCTGACGGAATGGGCAACGACCAGATCGTATATACAAACAACGAGTCAACAACAATAACAATCTGGTACGACGAAGAAACAGGCATCTGGGGCGTAGACGGCGAGAACATCGACGTTATGCTCGGCAACCCGCCGACAGCTCCGGAGGAGCAACCGTCAGAGCAGCCTTCTGAGACTCCGTCAGAACAGCCGTCAGAGCAGCCTTCTGAGACTCCGTCAGAACAGCCGTCAGAGCAGCCTTCTGAGACTCCGTCAGAACAGCCTTCAGAACAGCCTTCTGAGACTCCGTCAGAGCAGCCGACTGAAACACCGTCAGAGCAGCCCTCAGAGCCCGAGAACACCTACAGATTGACCGGCGACTCTGACCTTTGCGGTTCAGACTGGGATCCTGACGACGACAATAACATTATGAAATACAACGAGAAAACCGGACGTTACGAGATCGTTATAGAGAACCTCCCGAAGAACGAGGCTGGATATTCCTTCAAGTTCACGGTTGACGGCGCAAAGCAGATTCCTGAGGGCGCTGATAACAATCAGAAGTTCTACACCTTTGACGATTCAACAACAGTAACAATCTGGTACGACGCTGTAACAGGTACATGGGG
>CANRNQ010000050.1 GCA_947632045.1 uncultured Clostridia bacterium | reverse complement strand
AAACGCGTCGTCTGCATCGCTCAGCTTAAAGGATACAATGTGCTTATCCTCGCTGTCGTCAAATACAAAGTCCTTTACTTCCGGCTTATCCTTTAATACCTCTATTTCCGCGTTTGCCTCAGTCTTTACCGAAGTCTCGGAGAATACTATCTCCTCGAGCTTTACCGTCTCTGCTCCCGCCTTATTCTGTACGGTATATTTTACGGAATATCCGCCGTTATCACCGCGGCTTACCGAATATTTTTTGCCGTTTATAATAACGCCGCTTACTTCGTCGGCGGTGTTTGAGTTAATGTCGAGCTCAAAAGCTATTTCCGCGCCCTTCGCCGCATATTTTTCGGCAGGCTTAAACGTCTTTACAGAGGCCTCAACTGCAATTGCAAGCTCCGTCGACGCAAGAGCTTCATTTTCATGAGATTTGCCGTCTATAAGATCAAAATCTGCGGCTATTTCCGCCTTATACTCTCCTGCGCATTTATCGGCCGGAACCGAAAAGCTTGCACTTGTAATGTTCTTTGACGTTTTCTTTGTTTCTATAACCTTGCCGTTTCTCGTCAGCACAGCATAAAGCGAGGACACTGTATTGTCGTTGTCGCTAAGGCTCCAACTGAAATTCATAGTACCCTTTGCCTTGTCATAGACAAGCTTAAGATTATCGGCCTTCGGAGCTGTTTTGAAGGTATCGAGCTCTATTGTCCTGTCCATATCAAGCTGCACATTGTTATCAAGGATAACGCCCGTGATTTTATACACGGCGGCGCTTTCGTCCTCATAAGGCACCTCTACGGTGTATCTGTCAGTTGAGCCGACGCGCTTTGCGTCATACGCCTTTCCGTTGATTATAGCCTTTGTCACATATCTGCCGCTTACGGAAGTAGTGCTTTCAAACTCAATAACGGCCGCCTTTTTATCTCTGTCAACAGAGGCTCCCGCGTTCTTCACCTCGAGAGAATAATTTATCGCCTCGACCCGCTCTGAAAGGAGTATCTCCATGCCGTCGTGAGCGCCGTTATCTATTTCGCCGTCGAGGTCATATCTCGCCGTTGCGCCGACATTATATTTTACCCCCGCCTTTAGGCCCTTAAGAGTATAAACATTTTTGCCCGCCTTTATATTGTTCGGCGTGATTTCGACGCTTTCTCCGTTTTCGCCTACGGCGATAATATTTCCGGCTACAAGAGAGCCGTCCGGATCGTCTATATCAAAGGATAATATATAATCGTTTCCGTTTTCGCTGAAGGTGTAATTTTTGAGCGTGAGCTTATCCTTCAGCACCTCAACAGAAAGCTTGCCGCTTGCACTAAGCTTTTTCCCGTTGTCGAGTATGGCCTGTGAAATAGTAAGCTCGGTCGCCTTTCCGACGGCTGTCGGAGCGGGCACACTCGCCATATAATAGTACTTTGTATTATTTATCTTAGTCGCAGTAACATCATAGTTCTTGCCGCCGATGACAGCCTGCTTAATAAGGGTGTGAGGGTCTACCGTCGCCTCAAAGCCGACGGTTATATTCTTTTCTCCCTTGCCTATGTAATATATTCCATCAACGAGCTCGATATTTTGGTTATCCTGAGCCGCGAGCTCCGTTTTGCCGATAGTAACCTTATATTCTGTGTTTTTGCCGGCGTCGTCAACTATTTCGCCTACGTCGCCTATATCGACCTTGCCATCGTCATTAACATCAGGCTTTGAGTCGTTCGGGGCAGCGTTCTGATTTGAAGGATTGGTGGCTGAATTGCCGGAGCCGCTTGATGAGCTTTGGTTGCTTGAAGAGCTCGTGCTGCCGGACTCGCTTGATGAAGATGTACTTGAAGACGTATTTGAAGATACGCTTGAAGACGAGCCGCTTGAAGAGGCGCTAAAATTGTCGGCATTGCCCGAAGAGGAGCTCGACGAGCTGCTCGATGAGCCGCCGTCCGCGTCGGGAGCCTGAGTTTCCTGCTCGCCGCTTTCGTCGTTATCTATTTCAAGCAGATATTCCAAAACATCCTTTGCGTCGTTGTAGTCGACCTTGCCGTCGGCGTTGACGTCGGGCTGCTTTGATGTAAATACCCAGACCGAGCCGAATATGAGCCCCGCCGCCGCTACAGCGCAAATTGACGTAGAGATAGCTCTCTTCTTCGTGTCCTTGGCCTTTATAAAGAACACCACCGCAAACGCCGCAACCAAAACGGTCAGCGCTATAAATAGTATACCGAGCCATGTGTTACTCGCGCCGGACGAAACGGAGATGCTTTCGTTGGTCAGTTCAGCCTCCGGAGCAGTCGCCTCGGTATCGTCAAGAGCGTTCTTCTTGACATAAATGTCGACGGAATCTCCCGATAGGTTCGAGGCGCTTCCGCCGTCCGAAACGCTGACATTATCGACCGCTATCGAGGTCGCGCCCGATTTTGCGTCGTCCTTGACCTTGAACTTTATCTTGAGGACGTCCGAGCCGCTCTCGCCCGACTTGTTGATCAGTCCGAATTTATTATTTTCGCTGTTGTAAACTATATCGGACCAATTTTCCTGAGCCTGAAAGCTGTTCTTTTCGATGGGCTCGAACACATTCTTGTCATAGCTGAGCTTCGCCGCGTATGCGTTAAGCTCGGCGTCTTCGCCCAAGTCTATCGAAACAAGAACCTCTCCTCCCCGCTCTACTCTTTCGGTATCCGCACTAATTACGATATTTTCCGCTGCGCTTGCAGTCGCCGCCGTCATAAAAAGACAAAGCAGAAGCGCCGTAAATACAGCAAACCGTTTGAAATGCTTACCCATAATTCATAGCCCCTTTTCTTATACTGACCGCCATGCTCAATTACACCCTTTGCTTTTTTGCTTTGTTAAAGCAAAAATCCGGAGAAAAGCCAAGGTAAATAATTTGCCTGTTTCCCCGAAATAAAAGCCGCATTTAGTCTTTTTAATTATATCATGGCATATCCGCAAACGCAACTGTTTTCAGTCTATATGATTGGAAATTTATATCCAAAAAGTCATTTGATTTTTTGGATATTGTTGCGGATAAATAAATTCAGACAGCATATAGCCGCTTGCATATATCTAATCCCGTTGATTTTCGAGATTCGTTTTCACTTACTCCATAAAAAAAGCGGCGCTGTCGCCGACAATTACTTCGGTTCAGCTCCGTTTTTTCTCCTTTTGGGCTTTGGCATAGTCAAGTCATAGCTCATATCCACAAGCGTCCTTATCAGCTCCTCGTCCGCGCTGCCGTCAAGTGCTGCCGAGAGCCAGTTTTCCTTGTTCATGTGATACGCGGGAAAGATCCCTCCCTCGCCCATGACCGAGCCTATCGTTACCGGGTCGCACTTTAAATTCACAATATCAACGTCGCCGCCGCTTGGCAACGCGAGTCTTTCACTCGGCACTCTCATAAAAAGGGCGAACCATTTTCTGTTCGCCGCGTGCCTGTAAACGGCGTACTCCGGCTCGCCTTCCCACGGATAGTCCGCCGATACTCCGTACTGCTCTTCAATATATTTTTCCAGCTCAGCTCTGTTCATATTATGCACCCCGCCGCCTATGATTCCTCCGCAAGCGTTCTCGCCCGTTTAGGCTCAGTGTTTATTCGGATTATATAAAATATTCACGCAATCGTCCATTATTCTGCCGTCCTGCGTTTTATATTTATTTTTCTTATAAGGCTTAAATCCGCATTTTTTCTGGAGCCTTTCGGAGCGGATATTTCCGGCAAAATGCGAGCAGATTATAAAATCCAGCTTCACCTCGTCAAAGAGATAATTGATCGTCCTATTGACCGCCTCGGGCATAAGTCCCCTGCCCCAATAGTCCTTTGAGAGCACAAACCCCAGCTCTCTGCCCTCTTTATCCGCAAGCTCGGGCATTTTGTTCTCGTCGTACTCCTCAACTCCCAGCGAGCCTATGACCTTACCGTTGTATTCCAGTGCGAAGGTCTTTTTTTCATCTATAAACGATTTAAGTATTTGTCTTGACTCGTCCTTACCCCTGTGATGCGTCCAGCCCGCCATTTCGCCTACTCCGTCGACAGAAGCGTACTCAAAAAAATCGTCCAGATCGTTCTCACGCCAAGGGCGCATTATGAGCCTGTCCGTTTTTAAAATTACATTTGAAATGTCGATTTTCACATTCACATTATCATCTCCTTAAATCGTTTTGCTTTTTTATATGTGTGAGGTGTAGGTCGCGCCGAGGGCTGCCGCGCTTATATGCTTCGGTAAATTTGAGCGGGTGTTTGGGTGTTCGGGCGGCGACCCGCAAATTTCCGCCTCCGGCGGAAATTTGCCAAAAAACGCGGCGGGAGCAGCCGTCCCAACAGCGGAAGGCTTAAATTACCACGCCGCGTTTTTCCGCTGCGGCTGCGCCGCAGCGGTCGCCGCCCGAACCCCGCTCGACTTAAGCTCAATGCCGAAACGAGCCGCCGCGGCAGCCAAGCGAAGCTCTATCGAATAAAACAACCTACTTTTCAAGCTTTGCCATATCTGTTATATCTATATACAAGGAAACCTCTCCGCAATTCGGGCACACCGCAACATTGGGCTTGACCTGCTTCATCGTAAAGCCCTTTGGGCGCACAACAAGGCTCTCCCTCGCGTTTACTATAAAGTTCTCCTTCATAGTCGCACCGCACCTTATACATTTTCTCATAGCTATCTCAATCTTTTCTAAAGTTCATTTTACAAAGGCAAATCAGACTTCTCCACTCGCCTCTTTCGTATCCTTCTTCTCTTTGCGCGGAGCAAGCCACTTTGAGCCCAATACGATTTTCTTAAGCTTTCTGACAAGCTCGCCCAAGGCGATCGATACCGCAAAGACAAGCACGAACCTGCAAAAAATATACATAAAGCATCCCCACGAGGAGGCCAGCAGACCCTGCCCAAAAAATATTCTCAAAACGACATATTCGAGCGGGTCATGGAAAATATAGACGTAAAACAAATCTCGTGTTAAGACGTTCCACCATTTTTTGCCCTCGCACCTGAAGATTTTCGAACATATATAGGCGAGGACGAAGGAAAAGGCGGTACCTGCTAAAATCGTAAAGAATTTGTTGAACATCTTAACATTATAATTGAATATTTCCAAGGCGGTAAGCGCCGCAAATATCAATAAAATCTTTTTCATTCCGAGCGCCTCAAAGCGCGGTCTATAATGCTCAAAGGTATATCCCAAAGCAAACCAGAAAATATAGCCGAGTCCCTGCGCGAGGTAGAAAAAGTCAAATTTGATATATGTAGAATAAGTACACTGTATCAGCCCTGAAAGCAGCAAAAGCAATAAAACGCTCTGAGTTTTTCTTTTAAGCAGCTTTTCCATAGCCACAAACACGACCATACACCAGAAAAGAGCCGGCAGGAACCACAGATGGCCGCCCTCGGTACCGGTTAAAAGGGAGGTAATCGCGGGCAGCAGAGCCTTCGGCTCATAAAAATTTCCTAAAACCTTAACGGGCAGCATAAAAAGAGCGCCGTATATAAAGAAGGGAATTATCAGCCGCCTTATCTTTTTAACTACGAACGTATCAAAGCTCGGAAGCGGCCGCAAGGCCAGCACAGCCCCCGACAGTACAAAGAACAGCGGCATATGGAAGCCATACACCCAGCCCGTAAGCTCTCTGAAAAACGTCGGAAATATTTCATAATATGTACTGCTCACATTCGGCGGCACAACATAATTCACACCGCCAAGCTTAGTATGTATGCTCAAATAAGAGCTGTGACCTACCACAACAAAAATAATAGCTATCAGGCGCAGCCAGTCGTAAACCACCACTCTACCGGAGCCGCTGCGAGGCTTTAATCTGCCATCCACGATATTCTTGTTCATTTTTCTCTGTCCCCTCAATTTTTATTACAGCCGCCGAAGCCGCTTATACGCTTTGTCCGCATCGCATAGGCTCTCCGAAGCTTTCCTTTTTCCTTTTTTCCTTTTTCCTTTTTACTTTAGCTCTTCCTCTTTTATATAAATCAAAGCTTTTCGCGCTTTGCTCAATTCAAGTATTATTATACTCTAACTCTTTATAAAATTCAACGTGTAGAATCGCAATAGTTTGCGAATGGGCGTACAAATAAAAAATCCCCCTTGAAAAAGGTTTGTTCCTCCTTCAAGGGGTAATTCGACAAACGTGAATTTATCGTTCCGATTCACTTCCCGAACAGCAGGAATATCTATCACACTATATCATTACTTTTTCGTTTACATG
>CANRNQ010000049.1 GCA_947632045.1 uncultured Clostridia bacterium | reverse complement strand
AATTTTACTATTACCTTTTCATTTACAGCTTCTTTTTTCATTTATATGCTCCTCCATTTTTTGTTTTCTTTGTAAGAATCTTACACTTTTATTTTACTTCCTTTTTAGCCTGATTTGTATGTGAATTTTTTTCTATAAAAATCATAGAGTAATAAAGTCGTTTCTATGCTCTCATATAATATTTTCGTTTTTATCTATAAATGATCAGCCTTGAACGGAGTCGAGTTGTGTTATACTCTCATAAACAGCCGGGGCTTTCCTTTTTCGCGCTTTCTTCTTGAATAATTTTTAAATATAGTATAAACTAATTAAAAAAGCGCGAGGTGAATTAATTGGCAGAAAAGGATTTACAAGAGGAATATAAAAGACTTTGCGAGAAAATCAATTATCATAACGACAGATACTACAATAAAGACAATCCCGAAATCAGCGACTACGAATACGATATGCTCCTGCGCCGTCTTGAGAACATGGAGGCGGAGCACCCGGAGCTAAAAAACGCCGGCTCGCCGACGTCACACGTTGGCGGACGAGCGTCTGAAAAGTTTTCGCCGGTCGAACACGCGATACCTATGCAAAGTCTGCACGATTCATTCTCTCATGAGGAGCTTTACGATTTTGACAGGAGGGTGCACGAGGTCGTAGAAAATCCTATCTATGTCGTGGAACCGAAATTCGACGGTCTTTCGGTATCAGTGGAATATGAAAACGGCGTTTTGGTACGAGGCTCCACGAGGGGCGACGGCGAGGTTGGAGAGGATATTACCGACAATTTACTGACGATAAAATCTCTGCCGCATAGATTAAATACTCCTGTACCTCTGCTTGAGGTCAGGGGCGAGGTATATATGTCAAACGAAAGCTTTCTGCGTCTTTTAAAGCGCCAAGAGGAAAACGAGGAAAAGCCCTTTAAAAATCCGAGAAATGCGGCGGCGGGCTCTCTTCGCCAAAAGGACAGCAAAATCACCGCGCAGCGCGAACTCGATATATTCATCTTCAATATTCAGCGAATAAACGGCGAGGAGATAAGCTCACACAAGCAGTCGCTCGATTATATAAAGAAGCTGGGGCTTCCCGCTCCTCCGTTTTACAACTGCTTTGACAATATGTCGGACGCGATAGACGAGGTTGAGCGCATAGGCGCTATGCGCGGCAGCCTGCCGTATCAAATCGACGGCGCTGTTATCAAGCTAAACGACTATGAGGGACGCAAGCTTTTGGGCTCGACGGCAAAATTTCCGAGATGGGCTGAGGCGTATAAGTTTCCGCCCGAGGAAAAGGAAACAAGGCTTATCGACATTGAGATAAACGTCGGCAGAACCGGAGCGCTGACTCCTACGGGGGTATTCGAGCCAATAACTCTCGCGGGCACCACCGTAAGCCGCGCCGTGTTGCACAACGAGGACTTTATAAAGGAAAAGGATATTAGAATAGGCGACACGGTAATACTCAGAAAGGCGGGAGAGATAATTCCCGAGGTGGTCGCCTTAAAGGAGCACGGAGAAAACACTCTTCCCTTTGAAATGCCAAAGCTTTGTCCGTCTTGCGGCAGTCCGGTAATCCGTGAAAACGGCGAGGCTGTTATCCGCTGCGACAACACAGACTGTCCCGCTCAGCTCATGCGACACCTTATACATTTTGCGTCGCGCGACGCTATGGATATAGACGGTTTGGGACCCGCAGTGCTCGAAAGGCTTGTGGAAACCGATATGGTAAATTCTCCCGCCGATTTGTACCGACTCGACTATGAAAAGATTTCCGAATTTGAGGGCATGGGCAAGATCTCGGCGGCAAATTTAAAAAGCTCTGTTGACAAATCAAAGGGCAACGAGCTTTATCGCCTTATATTTGCGCTTGGCATACGGAACATTGGCGAAAAGGCGGCGAAGCTTCTATGCGCACATTTCAAGAGCATCGAGGCTATAATGAACGCCGAGGCCGAGGAAATATCGCAGATAGACGGATTTGGAAGGGTCATGGCCGAAAGCGTATACACTTACTTTAATCTGCCGAAAAATAAAGAGCTTATAGAGCATTTGCGCGAGCTCGGGGTTAAAATGCCCCCTGCCGAATCCGGCGTTAGTGAAAACAAATTCGGCGGCAAGACCTTTGTGCTCACGGGAACTCTGCCGACTATGAAGCGCAGCGAAGCGACAAGGCTTATAGAAAGTCTCGGAGGGAAAGCATCGTCTTCGGTTTCTAAAAAGACGGATTATGTTTTAGCCGGAGAGGACGCAGGCAGCAAGCTCACAAAAGCGCAGAGTCTGGGGATAACTATTATAAGCGAAGAGGAATTTTTAAGTATGATAAACGAATAGGCCGTCATATTTTTTATATTTTTTCTCTCTTATTTTTCTGCTCCTATGCTTAGATTTTGTTATGATATCAAATCTAAAGATATATAATCGATATATTAGATTTAGAAAAGCGATTATATGCGCATCATTTACAAATATTGTTGCAAATTAAAGCCTTGATATGATACAATGATTGTGTTATTTCAAGGTTTTTCTTTTTTAGCAAATCCCGATAAGCTCGCTTATAGGGACTGCAACAAAATTAAACCGTGTGCTGCGGGGCTTTGCTCCTCAGGGTTTCAGCTCATGCTGGAAGTCCGCAGCGGCTCCGACAACGCGTGGAACATCTGCGATATTGGGTTTTATGAAAGGAGCTTAAATAATGTCTGTAAAACGAAGAGATAGGAACGGAAGAACATTAAAAACGGGAGAAGGCCGAAGAAAGGATCACATTTACAAATACAGATATATCGACGCCGACGGAAAAAGAGTTACGGTTTATTCGTCGAGCTTAAAGGAGCTGCGTGAAAAGGAAAAGGAAATTCAAGCTAATTTGAGTGAAAAGCACAGCAGCTCGCGGGAGGATTTTACGGTGCTGAGCTTAGTCGAGAAATACGTCAGCCTCAAGCAGGGAGTAAAATACAACACGAGGTCGGGATATAACACCGTGATAAGCCTGTTGAAAAACGAGGAGTTCGGCTCAAGAAGAATACAGGATATTAAGGTATCTGACGCGAAAATCTGGGTGATAAAAATATTCAACAACGGATATATGTATTCTTCGATAAAAACTATGCTCGGCACAATAAAGCCGGCGTTTTCTATGGCTTGTGAGGAAGACATTATAGCAAAAAGCCCCTTTAATTTTAAGCTTTCGGACGTTATTCCAAATGAATCGGAAAAGCGCGCTGCGCTGACAAAGGAGCAGCAGGAGGCGTTGAAGGACTTTATTAAAAATGATAAGGTATATAAAAAATATTACGACATATTCATAATTCTTTTGGAAACAGGACTGCGCGTAAGCGAATTTTGCGGATTGACAAAAGCGGACCTGGATTTTGCCGAGCGAAAAATAAGGGTTGACCATCAGCTTTTAATGCGCGGCAACGGCGAACTATACGCCGCCCCGACGAAGAGCAAAAGCGGTATTCGCTTTATTCCTATGACCGATAATGTTTACAACAGCCTTAGGAGTATCCTCGACAATCGCGCCGCGCCAAAGACGGAAAAGCTGATAGACGGCTACGGCGGCTTCGTCTTTGTCACAAAAAGCGGCAATCCGTATGTTTCTCTTCATATTGACAGAGCGTTTCGCCATATTATGAAAAAATACACTCTGACGCACCCCGATTCTTCAATGCCCCATGTGACTCCTCACGTTCTCCGTCACACCTTCTGCACCAATATGGCTAACGGCGGCATGGACGTAAAGTCGCTGCAATATATAATGGGCCATTCAGACATATCGGTCACGCTCAACGTCTATACTCACGCAAACTACGAAAGAGCCGCCGAGCAAATGGCAAAAATATCTAACCTATCGGAAACAGCCTCTTCTAACGAGCAGAAAAAAATGGTATAATTTGAAAATAAAAGCTTTGTTAGCCTAAGCGCATTTAACTCTATCAAATTAATAAGGAAAGGATATGATTTTATGAATTCAAAGCTTCGTGACGAACAAACAGATTTTCTTTTCAAGGTGATTCTTTCTCTTAAAAGCATAGACGAGTGTTACAGCTTTTTTGAGGATCTTTGCACATTTCAGGAGCTCAAAGCCATTTCACAGCGCCTTGTTGTAGCAAAAATGCTCAGCGAAAAATGCGTTTACAGCGAGATAGTAAAGAAAACCGGCGCGTCAACGGCAACCATAAGCCGCGTGAACCGCTCGCTGATATACGGCAGCGACGGATATTCTCTTGCGTTTAAAAATCTTAAGGACGCGGAACAAACGCCGGAAGGCAGCGGGGACGGCAATTAATGGGCTCGCAGTACACAATTTTTGCGGATTACTACGACTGCCTTATGTCTAACGCAAATTACAGAGCCCGCGTCGACTATCTTGAAAAAATATTTGCGCGCTACGGCCACGACCCGGGGCTCACTCTCGACCTCGCCTGCGGCACGGGCACTGTTGCTATTGAGCTAAAGAAACGCGGCATAGACGTATACGGAGCGGACGCGAGCGCGGAAATGCTTATGCTCGCTCAACAGAAGGCATACGACGAAGGGCTGAATATACTCTTTCTACGTCAGAAAATGCAGGAGCTTGACCTTTTCGGTACGATAGACACCTGCATATGCACGCTCGACAGTCTGAACCATATAATAAGTAAAAAGGAGCTGCAAAGAGCCTTTGATAAGGTATCTCTCTTTATGAACAAGGGAGGTCTATTCGTTTTCGATGTAAACACGGTTTACAAGCACAGCAAGATCCTTGCCGATAACGTATTTGTTTATGACAAAAAGGATATTTTTTGCGTATGGCAAAACAAAGCGCTTGAGGACAACATAACGCGGATAGAGCTTGATTTTTTTGAAAAGAGCGGCAAGCTTTACCGCAGAAGCAGCGAGTGCTTTTGCGAACGCGCCTATACCGACCGCGAGCTTGAAGAAATAATTAAAAGCGCCGGATTTGAGATGCTTGATATTTTCGGCGAGCTGAGCTTTGAGCCACCGAAAGCGGAGTCGCAGAGAAACGTATATGCCGTTAAAAAGATTTAGAGGTATAAATTCATGGATAAAATAATAAGATGTATCACTACCGACGGCGCGATAATGGCCTCGGTAATAAATTCTACCGACATTGTATACACCGCCGCAAAGGTGCATAACGCCTCCCCCTCCGCGACCGCTGCGCTCGGCAGGCTTTTAAGCGCGGCTTCAATGATGGGCGCACAGCTAAAGCAGCACGGCGCTGTGCTGACCGTAAGAATAAAGGGCGACGGCCCGGCGGGAGCTCTCGTCGCCGTAGCCGACAGCAGTGGCAACGTCAGGGGCTATATTGAACATCCGGACTGCGCGACCGAATACTATCGCCAGGGGAAAATAAACGTATCGGCCGCAGTCGGAAAGGGCGGCTTTATCGACGTAATGCGCGATTACGGCTCGGGCGAGCCGTATATGAGCCGAGCTGAGCTTGCGACCGGCGAGATAGCCGAGGATATAACTGCATATTACGCCCAAAGCGAACAGGTGCCGACGGCCTGCGGACTTGGCGTTCTCGTTGACCGCGAGGACGGCGAGGTTTTGCTCGCAGGAGGATTTTTGATACAGCTTTTGCCCGGCGCTGACGACGCCGCCTGCTCAAGACTCGAGAAAAACATTTCGGAGCTTGAGCCTATGACCACCATGCTTGCAAAGGGAATGAGCGTTGAGGATATCGCCAAAACGGCGCTTGCGGGATTTGACGTTGAGATCGTAGACGAATTTCCCGTTCATCTTGTCTGCAATTGCAGCAGAGAAAGAGTGATAAATTCAATAGCCTCGCTGCGCGACGAGGAGATAGTCGCGATGATAGAGGAGGACGGCGGAGCCGAGGTGAGCTGCAATTTTTGCAATAAAAAATATCTTTTCTCGGCGGACGATCTGCGCAATATAATAGCTCTAAAACACAGCAATGAAAAAATCTGAAAAATTCAAAAAAAGTGTTGACTTTTTCCTCCTGTTGTAGTATTATAATAACCGTCGCTGATGAACGCCCGCTTTTAAGCGGTAAAGTAAATCAGCTGCAAAAATGGTTATGGGAGCATAGCTCAGCTGGGAGAGCATCTGCCTTACAAGCAGAGGGTCATAGGTTCGAGCCCTATTGTTCCCACCATCTTTGGCCCGGTAGTTCAGTTGGTTAGAACGCTAGCCTGTCACGCTAGAGGTCGACGGTTCGAACCCGTTCCGGGTCGCCAAATTTGCCTTTGTAGCTCAGTCGGTAGAGCAGAGGACTGAAAATCCTCGTGTCGATGGTTCGATTCCGTCCGAAGGCACCATATGCGGATGTAGCTCATCTGGTAGAGCGCCACCTTGCCAAGGTGGAGGTAGCGAGTTCGAGCCTCGTCATCCGCTCCA
>CANRNQ010000048.1 GCA_947632045.1 uncultured Clostridia bacterium | reverse complement strand
GAAAAGGATTTAATTTTTCGTGGAAATTAAGTTCAACAAACAACAAAAAGTATATGAAAGGATGATTTTGATGAAAATCACGAAGAAAGTCACAAGCTTGCTGCTCGTCATGCTGCTTGCTCTTTCGACCTTCGCGGTAGCGATCACCGCGACAGCGGCAGTGCCATCATTGCCGAGCGGACCCGTTACTTTGTATATTCACAAGTACTTAAATTACGCTGACAAAAGTCCCGTTGATCAATCTTCTATCGGCTTAACAAACCAGACGGGTGAAAAATTATCAGAAGGTATTCCGGAGAGTGCAAAAGCTATAAACGGCGTTACTTTCCAAATCACAAAATGTGGTGATATTAACACTAAAGTAGCCGATGATGCTGCCGCACCGGGAGCTAGTGGTAACCCGGCAAAAACAAACACGACTTTTACGGCAACAACAAAAACCACATCAATTGATGGAGTGGATGAAAAGGGCGTTGCAACATTCAGTATAGACTCTGATAATTATGGCTTGTATTATGTTGAAGAAATTGACGGAGACGACGAAGATGATTATGATTTTATAAAGTATAAAGCAAAGTCGTTCTGGGTTTATGTTCCGATGACAAATCCGGAAGGAACTGACTGGATGAAAACTATACACACCTATCCGAAAAACGTGTACACAACAGGTGCAGCTGCGGCTGTAAAATCAATCGACAAAACTACATACATTTCACGTTTGCAGGAGCTTAGAATTTTCGACGGCGCTGTTATAGTGCTTCATAGAGAGACAACTGATTATGCAGCGGCAGTGCCCGGAGGAGCCGCTGCTTCAGGTGAAGAGACGATAGCGAGATTTGGTCTTGCGTTTACATCTAATAATACAAGTTATGACCCGGCTAAAAATAATGAAACAGGCGCTGAGGACGCTCCAACCAAGGTTAATGTTGCTTGGGTTCAAATAGGAGATACAGGCGCTAAGAAATATGCTTCAGACGCAACATTTGGTGGCGCAGGTGCTCAAACTGTCACGATTAATGATCCAGAAGGTAGCGGTGTCAATAATAAATGGGAGTCATTTGGATATGTTTCCGCTACTGCCACACCTACCGCTACTCAGGCAAGCGAGGATCCTAGTGCTGAATTTGGAATTGAGTTTAGTAACTTAGAGGCTACTGTTACCAATGACGGTAAAATGATAGTAAACGGTCTTCCTGCCGGAAAGTATCATTGGCACGAGGAAAAGTTTACAAGGCTTTATGCCACTGAGGCTAACGATTATGGCGGCGGTTTGCAGAATAATTATAAAGAGTGGAGAGAGTGCGGCTCGCTGCTTAACAAAAATGGAAAAATTGGCGATAATGCCGAAGTTACGATTGCGGGAACAGAATTTGGTGAAATCACCATTCTTTCAGAAACTCATGCGCTTTCGTTTAGTGGTTCTGCGAAGTCAGAAGATTTGAACACAATCGAAAATACGGTTGGTATTCAGATTGACAAGGAAACCAATGATGATTCAGAAGACCATAAGGATATTTTTGTATCCAATGATGAAGGCGCGCATCAGGATGAAGATTGCTTCGATTACGGCGTAGGCGATTACGCACCTTATCGTTTGGACATTAAACTTCCAAAGGATAATCAGCTAACAGGTTCTGCGACGGATAAAATAACATTCACCGATACACTGTCTAATGGTCTTAAGCTTCAGAACGATGGTAAAGCATATGAGGCAAAAAGATTTAAGGGAGAAACAGGCGGCTTAAATAACGCTGCTGCTGATGGATACACTAACTCTAATGGTCTCGTAGTTAATGCAGAGGATCATAAGCAAGCTTTCACCTTCATGGTTTCTTATGCTGAAGTAACTACTAAGATGAAGGATTGGAATGATAATAAAGCTAATTATGAGAGCCAACACAAAACTCAAGCCGATATAGTTGGCGCGGACGGCGGTCATGTAAATGTAACAAAAGACATACTTGCAACGACCCCGTTGGTAGACGTTAAAATAGCCGGACAGACGTCAACCTTTGAGATAACAAGCAAAGAAAATTATGCGGCTATTATTGCCCTCTTTAGCAAATTGGGTGGCGCAAACGCAAACTTCATGGACGACAAAACTCCTGTTCTTGAGATTTATTATGACGCTCAAATCACAGAAGATGCTGTTATTTCTACTAAAGATGATGAGTTCTCTGCCACTAACGGCAACATGAATACATTTAAACTCGATTTTGGAACCCAGACTGGCGAACAAAAGGCATATGTATTCACCGGCGGCGCTAAGCTCGTTAAATACGACGCTAATACTTATAATGCAGCTGACATAGCAGATAAATTACTTGCCGGACAAGAACTTACCGGTATGGAGGGCGTTAACGGCGCAAAATATCAGGTTTACCCGGGCAATTTTGATTCAAAAGCAGCTTTGCAAGAAGCGATAAAGACTAAAGGTCTTAAGCCTATTGTATTTGTTAAGAAAACCGTAAACGAAAACACAGTTTATGTAAAAGCTGAAAATCAAGAAGCGGAAATTACAGGTGATACAGTTACTGATTTGACGACCGTTACAAATGGTACTCAGGACGGCGCACTCTGGTTCACCGGACTTAAGTTCGCAGATTATACAGTTGTCGAGGTTGCATCTCCCAAGAGCACTGCGACCGATCCGGCTACGCATAAGTCGGTTGATAATTACGAATTAAACAATAATGTATTTGTAATTACAATTAATGAGACTTCCTATGCTGCGTCAAGAGCAGACGATTATATGCCTGATGTTCCGACCCCGCGACTCCCGCTCACAGGCGGCATCGGCACAATAATCTTTACGGTTGTTGGTCTTGCCCTGATAGGCGGCGCGGCGTTCTTCTTCATTCGTTCAAGAAGAAACAAAGAGGACGAGGCGTAATCACAAACATGAATGTTTGAATGTTTGATTTCGATTTTATCAAACAAATTTGATCGGCGCAAAGCCGAACGAAACAATTGATTTATAATCAAAAATCGGTCGCACGACCGAAAAAGCGAATAGGCTGAAATTTTAGTTTGTTCAAATTCCACGAAATAAAAATCTGAATAGTTACTCGGCTAAAAGCCGATGTGCAGAAAAAGGCAGGGGCGAAAGCCCCTGCCTTGGCTTTGCGGGGGATTGTGCTTGCAAAGCGAGAACTAATATGCTAAAATAAGCTCGTAGAGGAACGGTGGCGGTTCCGCACTCCCTGTGAAAGGGGGTGATATGTATGACTGATACTGTGATGTTAATTATTTTATTAATCGTCCTGTTGGAGGTCGTTAAATACATAAAAAAGTAACCGCTTCTGTTGTCGCAGAACAGAGCGGTTAAATTTTACGCTTTGATTTAATTGCGGAACAGCTCGACCGTTCCTCTTACACTTTTATTATAGCTATTTCAATTTAAAAAGTCAACACGACTTTAAAAATAAATCGCCTCGGGCGGTTATTTTTTTTGCTTGCAAAGCGAGAACAGATATGCTAAAATAAGCTCGTAGAGGAACGGTGGCGGCTGTTTCAGCTCCCTTGCGAAAGGGGGGAGAAGCTTGGAATACATAATTTGCTTTACGTTGTTAGTAGCTATTATAGTTTTAAGTATAAAGAAATAACCGTCCTGTGAGGCAACACAAGGCGGTTAAATTTAACAAACTGTTTTTTTATTGCGGAACAGCTCGACCGTTCCTCTCACACTTATATTATAGACAATTCAACTTAAAATGTCAATACCAAAAAGTGACCGTCCTGTGATCGCACCACAAGACGGTTATAAAAAATAATCAACAAGTTGCGGAACAGCTCGACCGTTCCTCTTACACTTTTATTATGGCTATTTCAACTTAAAATGTCAACATGACTTTAAAAATAAATCGCCTTGGGCGGTTATTTTTTTGCTTGCAACGCGAGAACTAATATGCTAAAATAAGCTCGTAGAGGAACGGTGGCGGTTCCGCACTCCCTGTGAAAGGGGGTGATGCTATGGAGTATTTAACATATGTTATAATAATCCTTATTGTAGCTACAGGCTACATACTTAGCATAAAAAAGTGACCGTCCTGTACTGCCATACAGAACGGTTAAGTTAAAAACTAACCTCGTATTGTGGAACAGCTCGACCGTTCCTCTCACACTTATATTATAGACAACTCAACTTAAAATGTCAACACGACTTTAAAAATAAATCGCCTTGGGCGGTTATTTTTTTGCTTGCAAAGCGAGAACTAATATGCTAAAATAAGCTCGTAGAGGAACGGTGGCGGTTCCGCACTCCCTGCGAAAGGGGGTGATATGTATGACTGATACTGTGATGTTAATTATTTTATTAATCGTCCTGTTAGAGGTCGTTAAATACATAAAAAAGTAACCGTCCTGTACTGCGAATACAGAACGGTTAAAATTTAACCAATCATGCGCGGAACAGCTCGACCGTTCCTCTTACACTTATATTATAGACAACTCAACTTAAAATGTCAACACGACGTTAAAAATAAATCGCCTCGGGCGGTTATTTTTTGCTTGCAACGCGAGAACTAATATGCTAAAATAAGCTCGTAGAGGAACGGTGGCGGTTCCGCACTCCCTGTGAAAGGGGGTGATGCTATGGAGTATTTAACATATGTTATAATAATTCTTATTGTAGCTACTGGCTACATACTTAGCATAAAGAAGTAACCGTCCTGTAACGCCATACAGAACGGTTTATTAAAACAAATCGCTTTATATGCGGAACAGCTCGACCGTTCCTCTTACGCTTATATTATAGCCATTTTAAGCTCAAAAGTCAACACGACGTTAAAAATAAATCGCCTCGGGCGGTTATTTTTTTGCCCTTTGCGTGGTCGGGCGTGTTTGATTTGTGCCGCGCACTGGGTTGGTGCGGGGGTGCGCGGGGTCTGTGCCGCGCCGCGCACTGGGTTGGTGCGGTTGGTGCGCTTCGCGGGGTTGGCACGGGGGTGCGCGGGGTCGGGTCGGTGCGGGCGCGCCTGCGCCGCCAATCCCCCGCAAAGCCAAGGCAGGGGCTCTCGCCCCTGCC
The DNA here is from genome assembly GCA_947632045.1 of uncultured Clostridia bacterium. Lineage (GTDB taxonomy): Bacteria > Bacillota > Clostridia > Oscillospirales > Acutalibacteraceae > UBA7067. The sequence goes on along the minus strand of CANRNQ010000048.1, from coordinate 3,362 downwards.
TTTTTCTGCACATCGGCTTTTAGCCGAGTAACTATTCAGATTTTTATTTCGTGGAATTTGAACAAACTAAAATTTCAGCCTATTCGCTTTTTCGGTCGTGCGACCGATTTTTGATTATAAATCAATTGTTTCGTTCGGCTTTGCGCCGATCAAATTTGTTTGATAAAATCGAAATCAAACATTCAAACATTCATGTTTGTGATTACGCCTCGTCCTCTTTGTTTCTTCTTGAACGAATGAAGAAGAACGCCGCGCCGCCTATCAGGGCAAGACCAACAACCGTAAAGATTATTGTGCCGATGCCGCCTGTGAGCGGGAGATCGGTTTCTGGTACATCCGGGAGATAGGTATTAACAGTGTCTTTGTATGAGTTGCTTGTTACGTCAAAACCATACTGATTGTGGTTAAGCTCATATCCTGTCGGCGAATAAACCTCTTCTACTATATAAGAACCAAATGCAAGACCCGAAACGTCGAGTATAGCGTTTGCTCCTATTGTTGTAAGCTCATCAATAACACCTGTATCAGTACTTACCGCCTGACTCTGATTGCCCAACAAAATATATCTGCCCTGCTGTGTTTCTGCATCAGTTATCTCTCCTGTAACTGCCGCCGGATTTAGTTTTGCAAGTTCTTCAGCGGTATAGAGACTAAACTTAAGCGCCGGGGCATCCTGACTTGCAGTTGGAGTGTCGGCTTCTACCAAACCGGCTTCTGCGTTGGTCATTTTCTTATAAGTATAGTTTCCAGCTTCACCGGTTCTCGTCGCTCTGTAAACTTTATACTTTGCGCCCGGAATCGCCTTTGTTGCAGAACTCAGCTCATTGGTTGTTTTAGTTGAAGAATCAACTTTTTTCAGCTTTGCGCCGCCTGTAAACACTGATACTTTATCGTCGCGTGTATCCAAAACTGTACCGCTGGTTAATGAAAGTGTGTTATTATTTGTTTTAATAGCACCACTATTCATACCATCCGATATAACAGCTTTTTCGTTTAGCTTCGCTTCATAATAAATATAAAGAATATATGAACCGTAATCTGTTCCTGTAGCAGAATCTTGATAGAGATTGGCCGCTTTAAGTGCGGTGTGGATTGCATCAAGCAAGTTCTTTTTATTCGTTGAGGATACAGTAAACGCTACTACTGTATTCTGGTCACTCTCACTAGGCTGGGTTACATTGGGAATTATTATATCCTTGACAGCTTTTGTAATATTAAGTTTTTCGTTCTGAATTATACTAGCGTCATTTTTATTAGCCAGACCTACCATGAATCCAAAGGTACTGTATCTCTTGGGATCAACACCAACACCGTAATCGTTCATTACGCCATCTTCCCATTTTGGGATATACACTGAGGTAAATGCCTGCTCTTCAATCAACGTCAAGCCTTTATCCATTGTATCTGTTATTACCAAGGGTTGATCTTTTGATGCGTTATTATCCATATCCGCAGGAATTTTTATTGCTAAGCGATAAGGAATAATCTGACCAACGCTGTAATCGTAATGGTCGGCGTTATTATATAAGTCAGTTACGCCTGCATCGTTATTAGATACATACTTGCTGTTTCGTAAAACATCATCTTGCTTAATTGTTTCTTTTTCAATCTGAACACCAATCGTATTTTCGATATGGTTTTGGGCATCTGCCGCTTTTTCAGAAAGTTTTCCGGCCGCATCTGTAACCACTTTACCGGTCACGTTAAAATAATAGCTATTATTTAAGATTGCGCTTCCGGAAGTATTAATTTCATATGAGCCAAAGGTAGTTTCATCTGTTATTGTTATTTTGTTATGATCGCCGATTATATTTTCTTCAGTATCCAGAGCCTGGCATCCTCTTACATATGTGTAATCGTTAACGAAGCCTGAGCCATCGGGATTGGCCTTTTGAGCATACAGCCCCGTGAAAGTTTTCTCGTGCCAGTGATATTTTCCAACGGGCAGTCCGTTTACTATCATTCTACCATCGTTGGTGATTATTGCAGTAAGTTCGGAGTATTCCTGGCCAAACTTTTTCACTAAAGCTGCTTTAGCTGCATCGTCGGTCTCGGGAACATAGGTAGCCAATACATCAGCATATGTTATTTTAGCCTGATATTGTGCAGTGTCTTTTATACTTTGTTGCTTCGCTGCATCATCAGCACCTGTAATGTCCGTTTCCGTTTTACCTGTACCGTTGTCAGCATATTTTGTTAATTTTTTACCACTGTCCATCAGCGAAACTTTCGCAAACTGCAATTTTGTCGGTGCCTTTGCGTCTGCGTTATACCCTACTTGGTTTTCATCCTTTGCATCCCAAGTATCATCCTCAGATACGCTCGTGTACACGGCGCCATTGTTTGTAGACGCGAGGGTAAAGCTGGCAACTACGCTTTCGCCCGAAGCTTCGGTTGTATCATCGGCAGGTTTATAACCTTCATCCTCACGATGAAGCTCTATAACTGCGCCGCTACGTATTCTCATATCCGCCAATGTTGTTATATATGCAACCTGGTCGATTGTTTTATAAGCCGCAGCCGCGTTGGTCGTGAACACATTCTTCGGGTAAACGTCAACTGTCTTCATGTATGTTTCGCCCTGTACCGCATCGGTCGGAAGGGTAACATCAGTGGCTTCTTCATCATAAGTCCGTCTGTCCGTCATAGGAACATAGATGTAGAAAGGTGCGGAATGACCGTCGGATTTAACATATGACGGAACTTTAGTTTCTACAACATAATAAAGACCGTATGGGAGAGCCGGTGTGCTTCCCGATTCATCAAATGTAAACGTTGCAACACCATTAGTGCCCGTTGGTTTCGTAATTACATGCTCCGCATCTTCACTCAGACCCGTCTTTTTAGGAAAGCTTTTGCCGTTGGCCAATGTATAACCGGTCTTAAGCCCACCATTTTTCTCGATTACATCCGGTCCATCTGTAACCAATCCATTTTTAACCGGGTCATTACCTAAATCGGTCTCTTTGATTGCCGTGTCCAAATCGCCTACATAATAGAAAGTAAACTCTGCACCCTGAACCGGCGTTGCCTTAATGCTATCAAGCTTTTTTTGCGCTTCTGTACCGATTGCATAGCCTTGGTTCGGCAAAGCCTCGCCACCCTGCTCACTATCGATACTAGCAAGCGGATCCTTATCGTTTTCTGTCTGCGGCACTGTATACTTATGTATATTTACCGTCACTGAGGGCGGCAAGTTCACCGCATTCGCCGTCAACGCAACGGCGAATGTAGAAAGCGTAAGCATCAAAACGATAATAACGCTTATGGCTTTCTTTGAAATTTTTTTCATCAAAATCATCCTTTCATATACTTTTTGTTGTTTGTTGAACTTAATTTCCACGAAAAATTAAATCCTTTTC
>CANRNQ010000047.1 GCA_947632045.1 uncultured Clostridia bacterium | reverse complement strand
AGAAATGGCGTAAAACCATTTTGAGGCCCCGAAAAAACCTTGATAAATAAGGAGATGTAGATAAAAATGAAATTAGGCATCGTCGGCTTGCCAAATGTCGGCAAAAGTACGCTTTTTAACGCCATCACTAATGCGGGGGCGCAGTCCGCAAACTATCCGTTCTGCACCATAGAGCCGAACGTGGGAGTTGTTGCTGTTCCGGACAAGCGCCTTGACAGGCTCGCGGAAATGTATGACCCCGACAAATACACCCCCGCTACAATAGAATTTGTCGATATTGCCGGTCTTGTAAAGGGCGCGTCTAAGGGCGAGGGGCTCGGAAACAAGTTTTTGAGCAATATACGCGAATGCGACGCTATCGTTCATGTCGTGCGCTGCTTTGAAAACGACGATATAGTCCATGTTGAGGGCAGTATTGACCCTGTGCGCGATATTGAAACGATAAATCTTGAGCTCGTGCTTTCCGACGTAGAGATGATAGAGCGCAGGATAGACAAAACGCAAAAGCTTATAAAAGCCGACAAAAAATATCAGACCGACCTCGACTTCTTTAAACGTGTGCTTGAAGCTCTCAACAACGGCCGCTCGGCTCGCAGCATAGACTGCACCGAGGAGGAGGCTGAGCTTTTGTCGAGCGTTGCGCTTCTGACAAACAAGCCTATTATATACGCCGCCAATATGAGCGACGACGACTTCTCCGCCGGAATAGAAAGCAACAAATATTTCAATCAGGTCAAGGAAATCGCACAGGCCGAGCGCGCCGGCGTTCTTCCGATATGCGCGGGACTCGAGGAGGAGATCGCGGATATGGAGAAGGAGGAAAAGGAGATGTTCCTCGCCGACATGGGGCTTTCGAGTTCGGGTCTTGACAGGCTCATAACAGAGTGCTACTCTCTGCTGGGGCTTATATCATACCTCACCGCGGGAAAGCAGGAGGTTCGCGCCTGGACTATCAAAAACGGCACCAAGGCTCCTCAGGCCGCCGGAAAAATACACACCGACTTTGAGCGCGGCTTTATAAGGGCGGAGGTCATCGCCTATGACGACCTTATTGCCTGCGGTTCTATGACAGCCGCCAAGGAAAAGGGACTTGTGCGCAGCGAGGGCAAGGACTACGTTATGAAGGACGGCGACGTTGTTTTATTCCGCTTTAATGTTTGATTAAGATTTTCGATTTCCATTATGTTATTGACAAAACGGACGGATAAGGCTATTATTATTACGCAGCAATACATATCACTTTTGTAGGCATTACTTGGAGGTTTTAAGATGATCAAGGATATTCAGGAAGAAATTATCAAGCTGAAAAAGGAAAAGGATATTTGTATCCTCGCTCACAGCTATCAGGCTCACGAGATACTCGAGATTGCGGATTTTACCGGCGACTCGTTCCAGCTGAGCGTGATGGCCGAGAAGGCTCCGCAGAAAACCGTTTTGATGTGCGGGGTGCGCTTTATGGCTGAAACGGTGAAAATACTCTCACCCGACAAGACGGTTTATCTCGTCAGTCCAGACGCCGGCTGCGCTATGGCCGAGCAGATGGACAGGGAGATCATATCCTTAGTTAAGCAGAAGTATCCCGACTATTCCGTGGTAGCCTACATTAACACCACCGCCGAGCTTAAAACAATTTGCGACGTTTGCGTGACCTCGTCCTCGGCGGTAAAGATAGTTAACAAAATCGACAACGACAATATTCTCTTTATTCCCGACTGCAATCTCGGAGATTACGTTGCAAAGCAGCTGCCGCACAAGAATATCAAACTCTTAAACGGAGGTTGTCCGACTCATGCGAGCGTTGATCGGGACGACGTGATCAAGGCTAAGGCTCAGCACCCGAACGCTTTGCTTCTGGTTCATCCGGAATGTCAGCCGAGCGTTTGCTCTATGGCTGATTTTATCGGCTCGACCTCGGCTATTATGGATTATGCCAAAAAGTCCGACGCAGAGGAATTTATTATAGGGACGGAGATGAGCATAGCCGAGCATTTACAGTACGAGTGCCCTGACAAGCGTTTTTACTATCTCTCGCAAAAGCTGATGTGCAGGAATATGAGGGTCACGACTCTTATGGACGTTTATAACTGCGTAAAGGGTATTGGCGGCGAGGAGATAGTTCTTGACGAACAGACTATTTCCGACGCTCGCAGATGTATTGACAAAATGATAGAGCTTGGGTAAGGTAAAAGCTCGGCAAAACGGATATTAAGGCGGCGGGAGCGGCTCACACTTTGGTGAAGCTGCTCCCGCCTTTTTTGTTTTTATTTTTATTTTTGTTTTTTATTTTTATCTTTCGCTGCCGCTGCCCTCGTTTTTAGCATATCTGCGATGTATGAAGGTTCGGGCGGCGACCTGTGCGACGGAGTCGCACGGAAAGCGCGGCGGCTCGCTGCACCGTGACAGAGGCGAGCCCCTGCCCCCGCCGCGCTTTTGGCAAATTTCCGCCGCGAGGCGGAAATTTGCGGTCGCCGCCCGAACAAAGCCCATCGCACCCACTTTGTAAAAACGAGATACGCGGCAGCTCCATCTCGGCTTTTACCTCAATTAATAAAGAACTATAATCGCGCCCGCCTTGACAGTGCCGCTTATTTTGCCGTCCTTTACCGTGAACACTTCACCGGATACCTTGTCGGTATATTCGCCGTCGGACAGCTTCGTTTCAACGTCCTTTATCTCATTGTCGGAGGAATCAACGCTTACTATAACCGCGCCCTTATCCCCTCTTTCTATCATCAGGAGCATTTCGTTGTCAAGCGGGTTTGTGAGGTTCTCCTCAAGCCCTATCATATGGTTTCTGAACTTGTTTACCTCCGCTACCTCTTTTGACTTGTAGAAATCGCTGCCGGCTTCGCCTATCTTATTGTTGCCCCACTGATCCTCTATACTCGAGCCCGCCGGACGGCTGAAAAACAGCGGTGTACCGCCGCTTCTTGCGGCTATTATCGCCCAGCCGTGCTTGACGTCATCCTCGGTAAGCTGTGACCACGAACCTTCGTTGCAGTAATTGTCGTGGGATTCCACCCATGTTACAAGCTTGCTCGGGCTTATTCCGTTAGCGGAAAAGTCGGTTAATTTACCTGCGCTTAAATCCATTCCGGCGATCGAGCTCCTTATAACTCCGCCGTAGTTAGAAGCGGTTGCGTGCAAAAGCTTTGTATACGCCTGTATTCTGTCAGAGCCGCCCTGAAGCACCTCGCCGTACTGGAACTCGGCCCCGTTATCGAGAATAACATTCCAGAAATCGCTCGCGTATTCCGCGGGATCGTCGCTCAGCTCAATATGCTTTGTGGCGTCGTATCTAAAGCCCGACGCGCCGTCTGCGACGCACTGCTTAAGATATGAAAGAATATACTGCTGTATTTTGGGATCCTGCGTATTTAAATCCTTAAGGCCGAGGAGATCGCCCTGCGTTACCTCCTTACGGTCGTTATAATTCTTAACCTCGCCGTTTCCGTGGAAGGGCTGATCCGTTATTTTGAAAATATCCTCTGAAATAGCATTTGTGTCGCCTGTCATATGGTTTACAACCGCGTCAACTATTATCTTTATTCCGTACTTCTTTGCCTCGGCGCAAAGCGACTTAAACTCCTCCTCTGTGCCAAGCTGATAGTTTCCTATTTTATAGTTTGTCGGCTGATAGTGATAGTACCACTTGCCGTTGTTATTGCTGCCGTCCTTGTCCTGAAGCTGCATACCGCCGTTTTCGCCGACCTTACACTCGTTTATCGGCGAGGTCTGTATAGCAGTATAACCCGCCTCGGCTATATCTTTAAGGTTGTCCTTGATAGTGTTGAACGACCAGCACCACGCGTGCAGTATAGCTCCGGTAGATATTTGAGGCGAGAGCTCGTACTCGCCGACCGGCTCGGTGTCTATCGCTTCGGTTTCGTCCTCTGGTTCAATCTCGGTCTGTTCTGCGGCAGACGAAGATCCGTTTGAGGACATTTCCGAGGACGAGGGCTCGGAGGACGAGCTGCTGTCGCCGGAGCAGGAAACAAGGCTGATTGTTATGAGCGACGCCAATAGCGCCGCGAGAATCCGTTTCTTCATTTTATGTACCTCCATTCTTTTTGTACCTCTACATTATACCAAGTTTACGAATTTAAGTAAATAGAATATTATATTTTTTACAATGCGACAAGCGAAGATAAAAGCGGAGCGCTCGACAGGGGCGCTCCGCCAAAATTAAAATTATTTTTAACGATAAATCGCAGGATAATTAAAGCCTGTTATATTGGTTATATATTTTTGAATCATTATCGCGTCGGCAATCGTAATCCTCTCGTCAAAGGATACGTCTGCGGCCTTGTTTTGCTGAGTCGAGAGAGTGAGTATATTTACAATGCTCTTCTGCACAACAATTGCATCGGCTATGGTTATTGTCCCGTTGCCGTCAAGATCGCCCATGAAGTAATCGTCCTTTGCCGCGTTTGGAAGGATCTTTACCTTTTCATTTTTTGCCGATGACGGGGTTACCGCTCCGCCGGAGGTGCTCTTGAGATTGCTGTAAGCGATCGAGATAGATGCGTTTCCATCGTCTGCGATTACGTTGAATACAAGCCTTACAAACACCTTGGAGGTTTTAAAGTCGTAGCCCTTGTTGATGTTTGTAGCGATAAGGCTTATCTTTCCTGCCGTATCGAAGCTTGCCGTACCGCCGTTAGCAATGTTATCAAATACACTCATGCCTGACGAAATTGTGAGGTCGGAAACCTCAAGAATATTTTTAGTATAATTTACTACCGCCTCAATATGCGACAGCAGGCTTGAAGCTTGAAGCTCCGCAGTGTAAACAATCTGGTCGCCGTTGTTCGCCTTTTGACCGTTTACCGTTACTCCGGTTTCCGATCTTTGATAAATCCTTACTTCATCGCTCTTGGTGTATTCGGTAATTTCAACAGGCGAGCCGTCCGCATTTTCCCTCTTGAAGGAAAGTATATCTCTTACATTCGTGCTTATGGTAGTCTGACCGCTTGAAGCGATAACGTCGAATCTGTATATCGCAAGCACCGGTTTTGTTCCCGTAAAGTCATATCCTTTGCTTCCACCGTAGTTCGCCATCGTACTCATTTTTAAAGCTCCCGGCTCGCTTGTGAAATCCTGCTCAATGCTAACGGGGTTTATAATATTCGGATACATACTCGACTGCGCAAGCTGCTGGGCGCTGAACTTGAGATATGAGGTGTCGAAATCGGTTCTGGCTGTTACGCCGCCTATCTCTTCATTGACGTTCAGATATACTATGTACTCTATAACGTCTCCCTGATGGAACTCCTTGCCGTTTATTATAACAGTGTCCCTAACGTCGGCCGCCGGTATAACCTCTTTCTTTTCCGAGGTCGGGCTGAGTCTGTTGGTCTGGGAGTCGAGAATATCTCCGAAGGCGTGCGTTATTGTTGTCGAGCCTGATTTTGCCTTTACGGTAAATGTGAATATCGAGAACACGGAATCCGAAGCCGTCATATTGAGGTTAGCTCCGAATACGGAGTATTCGCACTTCTCGAGCGATGAGCTTTCAGTGTAATAATTAGACAAGAACTGATCGCCCTGTGAAAGTATCGGAAATACTACGCTGTCCGCCTGCTTTTCCAAAGTGAGGTAGTTGGGGTCATATCCCATTATGCCGTGGGCTGTGTCCACATTCTTCGCAAAGCTCGCCGTTACCTTGAAGGAAATCTTGTCGCCCTGCTTGAACGGAACTCCGTTTACATACACATTCTGGTCGTCCGGATTCGTCGGCTTAGGATCGGTAGGCTTCGGGTCTGTCGCCGTTGGGCTCGTCGGACTATCGCTATAAAGCTTTACGTTATCCGTCGGGCTTGCGCTTACCGCTACCGGCAGTCCATCCGAATCAAACGTCATTGAATAAGCCTCTGAAACATTCGCCTTGATAGTTGTTGTGCCCGAAGCGGCCGTAACCTTGAATTTAACTCTTATCAAAACGGCACTTGCCGATTTAAAATCATATCCCTTGCCGCTCGGATTAGCCATTGCGTTGAAGTTGACTAAACCGGAAACAGACGTATAGTCAACGGCATAATTTCCGTCTGAGGAAATAACGGGCAGCATTTCTACTTCCGAAAGCTGATCCGAAGCCGGAGAAACATAATTTTTATCGTATTTAACACTGCCGACTATTCCCGAGAGAATATCGCTTGTCTTTAAGGTGGCTGTGTATTCGATAACGTCGCCCTGTGCAAATTTTGTACCGTTGATATAAACGCCCTCGGGCTGAGGCTCGGTCGGGCCTGCCTTAGCGCTTACGCTCTGCGTGAGCTTTGCGTTTGTAACAGCCTCTGCGTTCATATTGTAAAGCTCGCTCGTAGCAGTGGAGATATTTACGCTGCCGCCTACGGCGATAACCTTAAATTGTAATGTAACAAGGGTTTTTCCGCCCGTGAAATCGTAGCCGTTCGACGCGTCGAGCGCGCTGATGAACGCGAAGCAGGAATTATCGTTCGGCTCGTAATTCACGATGACGCTGCCGGTTTTGAGGTTGGGGCAGGTCGTTGTATCGGCGGTCTTTACGAGTGAAAGCGCTTCCGAATTGCCGGTCACGTTTACATACGCGCCGAGAGTTGAGAGCTTTTCGGAATTAAGCGTTGCAGTATATGTAATAGTGTCGCCGAGCGAATACTGATTGCCGTTTACCGTGAGCTTATCAGACGGAGTGGGATCCGTAACCGGGTCGGTCTTAGGCTCTGTCTGCGGGTCGGTCTTGGGCTCGGTTTTAGGCTCTGTTTTAGGCTCTGTTTTGGGTTCGGTCTGCGGGTCGGTTTTCGGAGTAGTCACGGGGTCTGTCTGATCTCCGCCCGAATATTTCGACCATGTGCCGGTAACCTTGTTCCAGCCGTCAGAGTCGCTGTTGAGGGTTACCATATTGTTATCAGACGAAGCGTCGATCAATACGTCCTCTGACTGATTCCAAAGCGGAGGATTGCTCCAGTCGTAGCCCGGTGTATCCGGGTTGAATCTGCCGAATACTATGCCCTTCCAGTTGCCGCCCGACGGAACCGTGCATTTATACAGGTTGCTTTCGTTCGCAACGGGATTCAGGTCTACCCATTGTTTATTATTGTCGTCAACATAGAAATAAGCCGCAAATCTTGCGCCGTCTGTCAGCCAGTTTGAATTAGGCCTAAAATAGAGGGTTGACGGCATTCCGCTTGCCGCGTTTTCAATTGAGGCGCCCAAATCAACGCCCTGTGTACCGGCGGCAACGGCTGAGCCGGAGCCCGCAAGCAAAGCGGAAAACGCGAGCAGAACAGCCAGCAGGACGCCGATAACACGATGTTTTGATTTTACCATTTTTTTCCAAGTCCTTTCCTAAAAAAATCTAAATTTACGCATTTTCATGCTGATATAAGTATAGCAATATATTGTGTTTAAATCAACAAATTTTCCATATTTGTCACCTGCAAATTTGAATTTTGTATGATTGAATAATAAAAATTTTTTGACTTTGTGTGAATTGCACAGAATATTTTGCCTGTCAAAAAGAGTATTTTTTTCGTACGCGATGTAAAAACCGCAGTCACGCCTTCCCGAGTCGGCCTGCCGCCGCTCAATATTACAAGCGTTTGCAGCTCCCTTTGCGGCGCTCATCGGCGACTCCCTCCGAAAATAAATTAACAGCCTTAAAGGAAAAATCGCCCCGACCGCGCTTAATTGCGCCTCGGAGCGATCATATGTTTTTAGCCCTCGCTTTGCTCCGCCTTTTTTATCTTGAATATCTTTCGGAGCACAAATCCTATGAACGGAGGACTTTTTACGACTACGACCTTCAAGCTAACACCCCCTTAGCATCTTTTCATAAGACAACATCCCAGCACGATGAGAAGAACCGCCACAACAAAGGTAAAGCAGCCCTCCGGCAGCACGCACGAGGCTATTATTCCCGCGGCAAACGCAACGGCGCATTTGCCCTTTGTTCTACAACTGTTCACCGTATCAATTCCTTTGCTATCATCTTTATCCTACTTATATATTACTCGGCTTTTAAAACTTTGTTACTGTTGAATGTTTATCGGGCGGGTGGTATAATATTACAGCATCGGCGCATTATTGTTTTAACCGCCACGCGGGACTTTGCTTTATGCTGTTCGCGCCAAGGCGCGGTGCGCTTCTGCCGACGAATATTATAAATATATCAATTTAATGGAGAGAAAAATGATTAAAAGGCTCACTGCTAACGCCAGAAAGCCGCAGGGCTTTTGGGGAAAGCTTATGATTAAAAAAATGAACGCTACTCACTATGATATGACGCGCTGGGCGCTTGAGCAAATAAAGCTCCCCGAGGGCGGCGCTGTCGTCGATTTAGGCTGCGGGGGCGGAAGATGCGTTAAGCTGCTCGATTCAATGTGCGGCGCGAAGATATACGGCGTTGATTACAGCCCTCTCTGCGTTAAAAAGGCGGGGCGCAAAAACAGGCGCTCGATAAAATCCGGCAAGGTCGAGATTTTAAAGTCAAGCGTTGAAAAGCTCCCCTTTGGCGATTGCTCGATAGACTGCGCGGTTTCGGTTGAATCGGTCTACTTTTGGGACAAGCCCGACAAGGCCTTTTCCGAAATATTGCGAGTGCTCAAGGCAGGAGGCAGCTTGAATATAGTATGCGAGATGGTAAAAAACAGCGACGGCACGGGAGAGCACAGCGAGGTTGCCGAGTTTTTGAAGCTCAAATATTACAGCATCGACGAGCTTGAGTTACTCTTTAAAAGGAACGGCTTTAAGAATATCTCCAGCGTCTTTGACGAGGAAAATATCAGGCTGATAGTAAGCGGAGTTAAGCAATAAATTTTTAGGGATTTTCGTCACTTTTATATTAGAAAAAGTGTTTTTTCGTCTGCGGCGCGGAGCTTGGTAAAAACAGATTTTATTGATAAGTAGCCCGTTGAAGCAAAAGCTTCAACGGGCTACTATTATTTAACGATTAAATTTTCAGCCGAAATCAGCGAACCGGCACTGCGAGATTTTTTGCAAGAATAGCAATCTCGTCAATAACTATCGCCGCAGGAGCTTCCTCCACCGGCTCGTCGGTCGGAGCTTCTGTCGGCGGGTTGCCGAGCTTAACGGTGATATTCTCGCCCTCTACGCCCCAAAGGCCTGTTTCTTCGCTATACCAGATCGTTATCTCGGTTGAAGCGTCCTTTGTAGTAACTTCTTGGTCGTTGCCCGTTCCGTCAGGAATCCATGTGGCGCCGTCCATTGTAATCTTGAACTTATAGGTGCCTGCTACAACCGTGTAC
>CANRNQ010000046.1 GCA_947632045.1 uncultured Clostridia bacterium | reverse complement strand
ATGCCTCCCGGCCATCTTTTAGTTCAAACTTTGTTTCTTTGAAAACCATTAACTTTCACCTCGTTAAATCCCGACTTACCGGGCTGGTATTTCAGTCTTTTAATAAATCGTACCACAAAATCATGAATAAATCTACCGATATTAACACCGGCACACATTTTACACCGCAAGCGGAAATTACACCGCAAAGGCGCACTTTTCAATTATTCCTCGGCGTTGTATCAAACTCTGCAAGATTATATCCAAAATGTTGCCCTCCTTAAATCCCATATGTTCTATAACCTTGTAAATTGCTGAAATAACAACAGGAGGAGTATAGAAAGCAGTAAGTGTACTTTCTCTTGCTGACTGATATTCTTCATCGGTTAGTAACTGTGAAAGCTCGTTATATTCACTTTGCCAAGCAGCATTATTCTCATCAAAGGCTTCCGGTATTCCGCCCCAGCCTACATACTGAGCGAGGATTTGTTGTTCTTCGGGTGTAGCAAAGCGGTTTCCCTCTTCGCATTCCTTTAGTACACGGATAGCATCAATATTTCTGCGGAAGCGAGCCTTTTTACCGACCTCCTCAAGCTCAAAATTCTTGAGGTCAAAGGTGTGTCGGTCAGCCAAAGGAATTTCAGGGTGCAGGTCAAAGGTCTGTGCTTTCGCTTTCTGTTTCCTCTCCCAAACAGGTGCATCAAGTTCATTCTTTTCGGAAAGTTCAAGAGCAGAACGAACAAAATCGGCATTTTCAACTCTGAATATCGGAAAACCGTTACTGTCCTCAAAGGTAATGTCACGCATAGAAGCATCACCGTTTCTGTCAATCCGTTCAACAATGAAACGGCGGTTATCAAGCGTGAGTTCCTTGCCGATAAGGTCGGAGTTATCAATTTTGGTTTCTGCTTCGGGCTGTTCTTTTGTCGGCTCTGAGCTTTGATAAAACGGTGCAAGCTGTTCATCGCTGACATACACAAGGGCGCTAAAATCTAAGCCGTGCAAGCCGTTCTCCACAATATCCGCAAGTGAATCGTACTGTTCCGTATGAACAGCCTGACCGTCAACTCTTGTTTCAATTCTGAAGTCAACAAGGTTTACAACTGCTTCAATTTCGTGCTTCTCGTCCTCGGTATTGGTATAGCCGATATTGATTTCCGACAAGTCGGAATAGTCTGCACCGTCACTGTCGTACTCATTCTTTACAAACTCATCTATCAGTCTTTTTGCTTCATCAAGCAAAACATCATATTCCGATTGAGAAAGCGGCTTATCAACAATTTCAAAGTGTTGCAAAGGATTAGGCAATCTGTCAATAAAGTCGTGGTGTATGGTGTTGCCGTCAGCGTCCTTATACAGATAAACCGCCATTCTGACATCAAAGGTGTTTTCTTCTTTAATATCTCTTTCAAGGCTGGTCGGGTTTGTGTATTCAATACTGTTTTCAACCTCGCCGTCAGCGTCCAGATAATCAATTCTGCCTATTGGCTCGGACTGAATGGGAGCGTGTTCCCTGTCGGAAGCCAAAAGAATAAAATCCCGGCTATTTCTGTCGTTTGGACTTGAAATACCGATATTGTAACCCCGGTCAAGCAGCATATCCGTATATGTTTCAAGCCTATGTGACGGAAATCCGCACATATCAATGCGTTCTGTATCGGTTATTCTTCGGGTGGTGTTATGCAGGCGGAGTGCCTGTGAAACGGTTACGGCATCATCGCCCATAGCTTCGTAAAAATCACCGATTTGGTACAGAATTATCGTATCGGGATGTTCGTCCCTAATCTTGAAGTATTCCTGCATAACAGGACTGTATCTGCTGTAATCACGCTGTGTAATCTGTTTTTCTTTTTCGGGTTGTACGGCAACTTTTAAATGGTCGTTCATCGGGTTTTCTTTGACTTTGCTGTCAAATTCCGTCCTTGTCATTTCCTTGTTGAAAAGAGGAAACTGTTTGTCAAAAAGCATTACACGGTTTTCGTCAAAGGACAGAATTTCAAACTCATCCGCTCCGATATATACCGATTCACCGAGCGAATATTTGTATTCATATTCAACAGGGATAGCTTCCTTTTCAGCAGGTGGAGTATATATTGCTTCACGAATTTCTTTCTCCGCCGCCCGTTCGGCTCTCAACTGTTCCTGCTTTTCAAGCCAAGTCGGATAATATTCCTTTTCCTTTGGATTGAGGTATCGGTCAAGTTTTATAAGTTCGCCGATGCGTTTTTCAACCTTACTCCACTTTAACAGCAGTCGTGGTGCGTTATCTTCAAAGCCCCGTCTGAGCATAATACCTTTGCCGTCGTGACTTTCGTCAATTCCTGTTCCGATAATAATCGGATATGAGCCGCCCCAGCCATACTCGTTTTTCAGAAAATCAATGTTTTCTTTTGCAGATAAGGACTTTTGAAACTGCTCGTAAATCCTCATTTTACCCTCGCTTACACCGCTTCCGTGGGTAAGTACAGCGTCAATAATCTCCTGAGAAAAGATAAAGGCAGGAGTTTTTTCTCCTGCCTCGGCTGCTAATATTTCCAACTGCTCTTCAAGAGAGGGCAGAGGTTTTATCGTATCCCTGAGTTCACCAAGCAACCGCATACCCTCAAAATATCCTGCAATAACACTCCAATCATAGTAGGCTTGCGATATTTTATTATCCTGCTCGCCTTCCCACAAAAGGAGTACATTCTGATAGGTTTTATATCCCATCCGCTTTCCGTCGGGAGTAGTAATATCGGTAGCATCATTATTGAATATGCTTTTGATAAATTTAACTCGTTTTTCACTGTCAGATTCGTTTTCAAAGTATCTTGCTATTTCCGTTTTGGTCGCTTTTAGATACGGAGTAGATAACAGGACAGCCTTGATTTTATCATCACCGCCAAAGAACGGAATACTTTTATCCTCGTTGCTGCGGTCGTAATATTCTAAGCGTAAATCACTTCCGCTTTGACTATCTCTTGAGCCGAGTGTCTGAGGTTGTTCATCAGGCGTGTCCACTTCATCGGGTCGTCCGCTTTCAGCTTGTCTGTCACGCCCTCCTGCACCGACATCTGTCTGAGAATTCTGTCCTCCATCTCTGTCGCCGTCTGTTCGATTTCCGACAGGTGTTCGGTCAGTGTTCCCTTCGTCAGCAGATTGTAATAGAGGATTTTGTGTTTCTGCAACAGATAATTTTTCCTCATCTGAGCGTAATGTCCGAGCTGTACCCTCGGCTGTTCGGGAAGCGTCAGATCGGGAAGCAGGTAATCGCCCTGCATTGTGTATGTCAGTTCTGCCATTGTCAAAACTCCTTTCGGTATTTATTGTGCTATTAGTATATTCACTTTGTCTGTTTTCCGCAATTATGCGATTCTGACGGTTGAGTGCCAGCACGGTTTTGGAAATCTCCGACAGTCCCATTTCGGCAATATCGCTCGTTGCAAAGCCGAGAGCATTCAAGGCTTCCTGCGTATTGAAATTGAAAATATCACGGAAGTCGTCATCGTTAAAATACGGTTCAGTGTCAATGCCGAGTCTTGTCATAATCATAAAAGCAACGCTGTTACTAACAAGCTGTCTGTACATTGACTTAACGATGTCCTCGTCCAATTCTTCAAGAAAGGTATCATTAACCGTTACAAGCAAATCTCCTACATAATCAGGAATGTTGTCCTCAACAGCATTGTTTGAAGCGGATATAATCGCATCCGCAAGGCTGTTCTTTTCATCAAGATATCCGAAGCTGCTTTCAAGCGTGTCAATTACTTCATCTGTGTATTCGGGTTTCATATTCCAAATAGGGACAGCCCTTGAAATTTCGCTTGCGTGTGTATCGGAAATATCAAAGTAATGGACTAACCTCTGTGAATTGCCGTTCAGACTTTCAAACACGGCAATACCCTTTGCACCTCTGTTTACCCAGCGACCGAAAGTCCTGTTCCACTGTTCAATAGGAAGAACGGCGGTTGCTTCGGGTTTCTGAGCGTATAAAAGTAGCTGTTCGTCAAATCGCAGTCGGTAGTTATAGCAGGCTGTTTTTAGAAATGCCGCCCATTTATCGGGCAACATAACCTCTTTCGAGGTATCTTCATACAGCTGTGAGATAAGGTCAAACTTTCTTGCCATTGTTCAGCACCTCCTTATCTTTCGTGGTTTCTGTTTTTACCCTTTAGCGGAGAAAGACTACTTTCCATTACACTCACCGTCCGAACAGCAGAATTTCATACCAAGAGCGTCAAGCGCCTTGTCACCGATACTCTCGGCAATTTCGTTGATATAGTCAAGCTCGCAGTCGCCTCTTTCGGCTTCCTTGAAAAATCTCTGCACCAGACTTAGCGGAGCATCTTTTTTGAGCGTAAAGAAGATATAAAAGCCTGCACCCTCACGGTCAATATTGTATGAGCAAAGGTCGCCGTTCTCGTCGATATACCACTCCGCAAGGTCAAAATCCATATCAAAGCATTCTCCGAGATTGCCCGAATCAATAACCTTTACAGCGTTTGAGTTGTTTTCTTCGTTAAAAGTGTCGGTAAACGAAGCCACCGCAATAATAGGCTGTCCGACAGATACCTTGCTGAGCTTATATGTTATTTCTTCAAAATGTTTGAAGTTTGCTGCGTACATAAGTGCAGTCACTTTATTTTCCGCAAATGACGAAAGCTCACTCCTGATTTTTGCTTTAATACAAGGAAGCATAAGGTCAATACTCGTCCATAGAGTTATTCGATTAGCATTCGTTGTTTTGTTCATCATTGTTACCTCCAAGATAAGAATAGAGCTTGTTGCCCTTTGTGTTAGTCTGCAATTCGGAAATTATACTCATTTCCTGAACTGTCAGATTGGGGATGCTGAAAACATTTTGAAAGTTTATGCTTTGCAAATCCTTTTCGGTTTTGAAGCCTGCTTCAAAAAGCTTATTCAGCACCTTGAATTTCTGTTGTGTTGTAATTACAGTTTTATCTGTCATTTCATATATTCCCTTCAAAATCTGACGGGCAGTCTGCTAAAACCGCCCGTCGTATAGTTTCTCACTTCTTTTTGTTGTGGTTTTTAATCTGTAAAAAGATAAAGCCGCCGATGATAAACACAAGAAGTGCTACGGCAATTATCACTTTCATTCTTCTACCTCCTTGATGTTTTTCTTTCTCTTTCTTTTAAGAGCTGTCGCACAAGCCACAATTCCAACTGCCGATGCACCTCCGAGAATAAGCCAGAGGTTTGGATTGCTCTCGTCACCTGTTTTTGGAGTGTGGATTTTCTCGTTATGCATTTCAATATTTGCGGTCTTGCCGTATTCAATCTCCACAACCTTATCATCAGGAAGCATATATCCGGCTGATGCATCGTTGTTTACTTCGGAAATTATATATTTGCCGATTCGTAATCCTTCAATAAGAATTTCTCCGTTTTTATCGGTCTTAAAGATTTCATCATATCCGTTCTCACCTGTTACACGGAAAGAAAAGCCTTCAACCTTTTTGTCTGATGAGGTCTTTACGATTCTGAGTGAGCCTTTCATTGCTTCATTCAAAAATCCCTTACCTGCTTCATTTTCCACCTCGTAGGTTTTGCCGTCCGTTTCAACAAAAACAGGATAGATGTTTTTATCAAGAACAAATCCGTCAGGGGCGGTCTTTTCCTTTGCAAGATAGTGACCGTAAACAAGGTCGTCCATTTCGTAAACACCTGCGTCGGTTTCCTTGATTTCACCGATAAGCTCATCATTATTATCAAGCTTTTCGTCAGCATTAATGTCGGAATAAAGCTCAAATACTGCGCCTGTCAGCTTATTGTCGGGATAGTCAGCGTCAACCTTGGTGGTTTTGATTTTGCCACGGATAAATGCATTGACAATCTCAATTTCCACAACATCGCCGTCGGCATTAACGGTAACCGGATATACCGTGTCATTGAGGACGAAGCCTGTCGGCTGTTCGATTTCACGGATATACCAGGTGCCGTAAGGAATATCGCTAAAACTGAAACTTCCGTCCTCCGCAGAAACAGTTGTTAAGGCTGCGTTTTCCTCTGTAAACTCAACATCTGTGGATTTGAACAGTCCGATAACAGCTCCACCGAGAGGTTCTCCGTTTTCATCAACTTTCCTGCCCGATACCGAACCGTAGATAAGCTCATTCATAATCGGCTCACTGTTATTTACAGTCAGCTCAACCGTACTCGTCTTTTCACCCTCGTATTCAAATACAACCGGATATTTTTTATCGCTGAGAATATAATGCTCATCCGTTGAAAGTTCTTTAACATAGTAACTGCCGAACGGAAGGTCTGTATTCACATAACCGTTGCCCTTTTCATCAAGAGTGATAATTTCTATAAGTCCGTCAGCAGGAATAGAAGTTCCGCTTGCAGAAACAATTTCTTTTTCTGCAAACAAACCAAAGGATATGTTCTTTATTTCCCCGTTTGTGCCAATATCAAACTCTTCATTGGTTTCCAGCCACTTTTCAAGGCTGACCTTAACTTTTTGTCTGTCATTGAAAAATGAAGTTGCTGTTTGGGTAAGCTTCACGGTCTGATCTGCATAGGTAAGTTCTACAATATGCACTTCGTCATTGAGTACCATTCCGTATGGAGCGTGAGTTTCCTTAATGCTATACTTACCGAGATAAAGAGTTTTACTTGCAGCAATTCCATCCTTGCCTGTGGTAACTGTATCTACAAGGTCGCCCTTTTTATTGTGTATTGTGCCGTCAGGAGTAATAATATCCTCTGCCGCACGGATTTCGTATGTTGCACCCACAAGTCCTGCCGTTTCATAAACAGGCTGATAGACGGTCGGTATTTCGTTGCCGTCCTCATCAATGCCGCCGCTGACATTTACGCCATAGAAAACCTCTCCTTCCTTTGAAATTGAGATTTTGCCCTTCTGTGCGACATTAGCTTTGTTCACCTTAATCAAAGTAACACCGCCTTCGTTTGTAGAATTTTCCTTTGTTACATCAAAATAAACCGGTGTTTTATCAAGCACATATCCGTAGGGAGCCTGTACCTCCACGAGTTTATATCCCTTGCCGTAAACAAGAGTTTCAGGCGTGATAAGACTGCCGTTGCTGTCAGTATAGAACGTATCAATCGTCATATTTGACGGATATTTTACCGACATTGTAATTAAAGTATTATCGGCATCATAAATCTGAAATCCTGCCCCTGCGTAGGGAATTGTTTTTCCTGATTCTGCATCCACCTTAACCACCTTAATATAGGATTCAAAAATCTTATCATTGATGATATAGCTGTACGGCTTTGAGTTTTCGCAGATAAATACATCAAAGTCGGCAATTTTATCTCTGCCTTCCCAGCCTTTGGTCTGATGAACTGTGTATGTGCCGTAGGGGAGCTTCTTTGATTTTGCGTATCCCTTTTCATCACACACAAGGGTATCACGCTCATCCGGGTCGGCATTTTCATAGCTTCCTGCGCTTTTGAGAAAAAGCTGAAATTCGGCACCTTCTTCCGGAGTTTCGATTTTGGTCTGTCCGTCATCGCAATGTTTGACGATTTCCACATCACCCTTGATTACCTGCTCTGTAACACCGACCGAAATAGCGTTATGTTCAACCGTGTAATTTTTTGCTTTTGCACCAACTGTATAGACAGTTTCATCAAGCAGATAGCCCTCGCTCGGTTCAATTTCTCTGATTGTCCAGTTGTCACCGCAAACATATTCCTTTGTCGTGAATTTGCCGTTCTCATCGGTTGTGTAGGTATCAATTAACTTGTCACCGTCATAAATACCGTACTTTGCTCCAGCAAGTGTAGCGTCACCCTGTGCTTTCTTCTTTTCGGCATCGGTCTTTTCAACTGTAACGGTAAATTTTTTGAGTGTATTGATAAACTCTCTGCTTGTCACCTTATTCCAAGTGATTGAAACTGTCTGCGATTTCGGTACAACATAGCGAATAGCTGTATCCACTTCTTCAAGGGTATATGGCTTGTCACCGCTTACCAGAATATTTTTGAAAACAGCAACACCGGAATTATCGGTAACAGCATATTCATCTACCTTTGCCCCCGATAAAGATGTTCCGTAAAGGTGGAATTTCACGTCTGCATTGAAATTGTCCTCTGAGGACTTTACAACCTGGAGCTCACCACGCTTTAGAACATTGCTGAATTTTACGGTTGCAGTTTTTCCGCTTTCAACCTTAACCTGCTGTGCCTTTTGTGTTTCGTACTTATCCTCAGTTACCTCGGTTACGGTATATGTGCCGACCTTCAGGTCATCAAGCTGAAATTCACCCTTTGAGTTTGTAGTAACCGTCTTGCTGTAATTATCGGCACCTGTAATCTTGAATTTCACTCCTTCGACCTTTCCATCGTCTGAAGTCTTAACGATTTTCAGACTTCCGGCTGAGGTCTTTACGGCAAAATACGCCGTCTTGGTTTCAGTATCAGACTGAACACCTGTTACAACATCCTGCTTTGATGAGCTGCCGCAGGCAATTAGCGTTGTAGTAACCTTCGGCATTTTCTTTGTTGCGCTGAACACAACAGCGTCAGGAATAGCCTTTGTGGAAGTCAGCGTAATCTTGTTACCCGAAACAGAAACGGAAACGCCGTCAGTCGTTTTAAAGTCATAGTCTGACAAAATATTGTTGCTATCCGTAAGTGTAAGTGAATACTTACCGTCACTGTACTTTAACTCATTGACATTGCTCCTTGCCTTTGCAGAAGTTTCATAAGCAAAGCTGGGAATAGTGTTGTAATCTTCGAGTTTTGCGATGATTTTATTGTAGTTGGTTTTTACATTCGGGTTTGCACCGCCCGATGTGATGCCGTCAATAAACTTTGAATTTTTCAGTTTAAATGTTGATGCGTCACGACAACCTGTGCAGAACTCCCACACAACAAGCTGTGTAGCAATCCACTTCTGACCGTCTGTGCCGACAAGGTTTGAAGCGCTTCCTGACTTTCCGAAAAGAAGTGAAAGATTTACCGCCTTTTTCTGTGCCTTTGAAAGAGCGTTCCAAGCCGCCGAAGCATCGGTTGTCAGCGTATTGCCCGAAAAGAGAGAATGACCGGGTTCAATGCAGTATGCGTCTTTTCCGTCTGCATAAATCCTGCACAATTCTTCTCCGACTGTTCCTACTACATATCCGTCGTGTTCTGTGTACTTTACAAATTTTATGATGTTTCCGCCTGTGTCGTAAGCATAGTCAAATGTGACCGTTACTTCTTTTGCGGCGGCATTTGCAGGAAGAATAAAAATTGTTGAAACTATAGAGATAAGTGCGAGCACAACCGCAGTAATTCTCTTTGCGTTTCTCTTGTTAATAACTTTTGTCATTGGTTTACCTCCATAATAAAAATCGGACAGTTAAATTCTGTCCGTTGAAATAAAATATGCGTTTGTTTGCCTTTAGAGAAAGATATATTTATGAGATAAAGTTAATTTATGAGATAGTATATATCTTTCTTTTCGGGTAGTTCAGGTAGTATAAGGGGATAGAGTGTGAGAAAGGGGGAAAGTAAAAAACTTGTCCTACCTAACGTCACGCTCTGCTCGGCTTCGCAGGTATCTGCGGTAGTGTTCCAAAGCCTTGCAAACATAGTCCTCCGTGTCCTTTAGCTTTACGCTTTTGGGAATAAGGCTTCGCACTCTGTCACCATGCAGTACAATACGCTCACGCTGATTCGGTTTTTCTTCCGACATAATCGCTTCAACAGCTTCCGCTGTCAGCTTTCCGCTTTCAAACATTTTCCT
>CANRNQ010000045.1 GCA_947632045.1 uncultured Clostridia bacterium | reverse complement strand
TCGGCTAACGGTTCCTGCTTCCGAGTCCGTAGTGGACTTTCACCACCAAGTTATCGCCCATGCTGGGCGCACATAAAAAATAGCTAACAGACCCTTGTTGCCGTCTGTTAGCTATTTTTATTTGCACCTGCCGCAATCGGAGCAAATTTTAGCAGCAGAAAACTGATATAAAAAATTCTTCAACGGAAAAGGTACAACGATTTTACACTCTTGTGCCGCCGTATTGCTTTTACATATAAAAATATTCAAAAAATATATAAATTGGTAGAAAAATCAATTAAATTGTTGTATAATGTTGTGTGAAATAATTTTAAATTCTTTATTAAAGGGCGGTAGAAATTTATGAATAAAAAACTCATTAAAGCCATATCTTTTATTTTAGCAATAAACATATTTTTCTGCTCATTTTCTGTAAGCGCTTTTGCAACTGAAGGCAATACCGAAATCAGCGCGGAGGAAAATAAAAGCTTTTCTCTCGGAGAGGCGGGAGGATATTTATCCGGCAACCTTAAAATTGCCAAAAATTTATATGAAGAAAGAAAATTTTCCTCTCCGAACGGCGGTCACGGTTTTGCGGCTGAGCGCGCAAACAGCTTTTATGAAAGATTAGAGGGCATAAAAAATAAGGTTGTCGGTGATAACAATGTAAAAGATGGTCCCGACCGAATTGTTTTTAACAGAAACGGTAAAAATACCCTTGTTCAGGATAAGTATTACCAAACTGCGGCAGAAAGCGTAAATAGCGCGTTTGGCAAAGATGGAATGTACAGGTATTTTGACGGTGACGGAGCTCCGATGCAGTTAGAAGTACCGTCAGATCAATATGATGACGCTGTAATCAAAATGAAAGAAAAAATCAAAGCCGGAAAGGTAAAAAATATTACAGACCCAAACGAAGCCGGTAACATAATAAGAAAGGGAAAATTATCTTATAAACAAGCCGTAAATCTTACAAAGGCGGGCAACATTGATTCCCTGAAATATGATGCCGCTACCGGTATAATATCATCTGCATATGTAACCGGTATTTCATTTGCTATAAACTTTGCGATTGCTTCAATAAACGGAGAAGATTTGAGCAACGCTTTTCTAAATTCACTAAAGGACAGTTTAAAAACAGGCGGCGTTGTATTTCTGACTAATATACTTGTCAAACAGCTAACTAAAACAAAACTGAATAATCTGTATGCTCCTGCCGGTAAAGCCTTGACAAATGTACTCGGCGAAAATTTATCACGCAGTATTTTGGAAATCCAAAAAATACCGTATACGGGAAAAAACATAATAAACGTAACATCAAAATTCCTCTCCAAAGCGATTCATTCGCAAGTCATTATGTTAATAGTTTTAACAATGCCGGATATTATAGATTTATTCAGAGGAAGAATATCCCCTGAGCAGCTTATTATAAATTTGACTGTCGGGGCGTCCGGGATGGCCGGAGGCGCCGCCGGAGCTGCAGGGGGAGCGGCGATCGGCTCCGCCATAGCTCCGGGGGCAGGCTCTGTAGTAGGCGGAATAGTCGGCGGGTTATTGGGCTTCACCGGAGCCTCTATCGGAGCAGAGCTTTTGATAGATAATTTTACGGAATCAGACGCTGAAAAAATGTATTCGATTATCCAAGATGAGTTTAAAAAATTATCGGAAGAATATATTATATCCAAAGATGAGGGCGATAAAATTACCGATAAACTTCATGCAATGCTTGACGGAGAAACGATAAAGGATATGTATGAATCTAAAGACAGAAATGCTTTTGCAAATAAAATGATAAGAAAATTATTTGAAGAAGAAATAGCGCAAAGAAATATCACCATACCAAGCGATGAAGAATCGAGAGCGCAATTAAAGGAAACACTTAGCGACGTTGTTTATATTCATTAAACGGAGGATACATAGATGGAAGAGCTTTTAAATGCTTTAAAGGAAATTGGATATTCCGAAAACGAAAAAGTTGAAAATAAAAAAATAGCCGTTAATAAACTAACATTTACAAAGCTTAGGGACAAGCTTTTTATTCTCGGGAAAATCATATATGAAGATAAATCAAATCAGATATATATTGCGGAAATTCGTCCAAGCAAAATGGGCAATACAGCCGTTGTTGCCTTTAAATTATCCGGAGGCATTCTTTATCTCAGCGGGTACAGTAAAGAAGGACTTATTGAACAGCATACCGTAGAAAAAGCATTTAACAAAATAGAAAATGAATTGCTTGATACCAGAAAACAAAGAAGGAGTAAAAAGCCATTTGTTATAATGGCAATCGCTTTGATCATTGTCGTTGCTTTTGTTGCTTCAACAGTAAATATTATAGGTATAATTAACGCAACGGACAGCTATAATTCTCAAGTTAAAAAATACAACGAAACCGTAAAATCATACAATGAGCTTTCAAAAAAGGGAGTATTGGCAAATATTGAAAATATGCCTGAAAAAATGGAAGCATTAGATATTCAAAATTCTGATTTCTTCTCTGCTCTCGGCGTTATGTTTAGCTCTAACAACAAGGATAAGATCGAAAAAGATGAAAGCACGATCAAAAATATGATTAATGATAATAAAAATGCTATTGCTGTCGCAAAAAAGATAATAGCTCCAAAACAGGATTTCGTATACGATCGCCTGAAAAAGGTTGAAGCAATAAAAGAAATAGAGGCTGTTACGAAGGATAAAAATCCTGACGGTTTGCTTGGCAAGCAAGGCGGATATTACAGCTGCTTGTATTTTTCTGTCGATTCTTTGAGCAAGGAGGAAATATCAGGCGACAGCGTAATTGATAAAGGAGTCGATGCGGGCGGTGCTGTTGAGATATATGACAACAAAGAAAAGGCAGAAGAAAGATGCGAATATTTGTCATCATTTGACGGTACTGTATTGACAACCGGCTCGTATGCGGTTGTTGGCACAATGGTCATCAGAACGTCATATAAGCTCGACGATACGGCGCAATATAATTTGACGGACAGTATAATAAAAGAGATAACAAAATAATGGCATTAAAAGAAATTCCAATATCAAAAAGCGGTGTAAGCGCCGCAATATGCGGGAGATATATAACACAATTTTGAATTACTCGTCATACTATCGCTTTTGTAGGCAATAATATTTTCGAGGTGATAAAATTGACGAATATAGAAAAGCTGGACAGCGCGGCAAGGGAGTATTTCTATTCTCTCCCGCCTCTGTTTCAGGAGCAGATAATAGAAAGCGGAGTGACCTTTAACTCCCGCGAGGAGATAGAAAATTATTATGACGCGGCAATGAAAAAATCTGCGACGGATAAATAAAATGTCAAGGACAGCATATGCGCATATAATGGATATTAGATAATATGAAAAAGAGATGATGTACTTGGACAAAGAGTTAAGTCTTTTAAACTCGCTTAATATCGGCGAAAAATGTGTTGTACGGGGCTTGACGTCAGAGGGCAAGGAAAGGCGCAGAATGCTTGATTTGGGATTGATTCAAAACACAACGGTCGAGGCGGCGCTCAAAAGTCCGTCCGGTGATCCTGTCGCATATTATATCAGAGGCGCGTTGATAGCTCTCAGGTCGGAGGACGCGGCAAAGGTGCAGGTTTCCGCGCTGTAACTATAAAATTGCATACAAAATTAATCAAGCTCACGGCTCGCAGAATGATGCGCCGTGAGCTTTTTGTAACAAAGAAATTTTAAGTGAATATTTTATTAGCAGACATAATATCAGTATATGGAGGTGTCGACTTGGGGAGATATGAATTTACGGTGGCCTTCGCCGGAAATCCCAATGTTGGAAAAAGCACCGTTTTTAATAATCTGACCGGTCTGAATCAGCACACCGGTAACTGGAGCGGAAAGACGGTGAGCAATGCCTTCGGTTGTATGAGCTATAAAAATGTAAGCTACACGCTCGTCGATCTTCCGGGAACGTATTCTCTCCTTTCAGGCTCGAAGGAGGAGGCGGTTGCGAGAGATTACCTCTGCTTTCAAAACCCCGATATGGTAGTGGTGGTAATTGACGCAACCTGTATTGAAAGAAACCTGAATTTGGTATTGCAGATACTTGAAATAACGAGCAGAGTAATAGTGTGCGTAAATCTTCTTGATGAAGCGCAAAAGAAATCAATTTTTGTTGATTTAGATGAATTATCAAGGCGGCTTGGGGTACCGGTAGTGGGGAGCAGCGCTCGCAGCGGCAGAGGTATGAGTGAGCTTAAGGAAATGATATATAATATGACGGTAAACGAAAGAAAAACGTATGTGGATAAGATAACCTACGCTCCGGAAATTGAAAGGGAAGCGGAAAAAATATTTAAGAAAATTAGGCAAAAATGCAAAGACGACAGGATAGCGCGCTTTTTGTCGCTGAGGCTTCTCGAAAACGACGAAGAGTTTAACAAGGGCCTTAAAGAAAGCATAGGAATAAGCGTTGAAGCAGAGGTACATAAAAAGGAATACAAGGATATGATAGCTGAAAAAATCATTATAACCGCCGAGCGCATATTTTTGTCGTCGGTCAAATTTAATAATAAAGAGTACAATAAAAGGGATAGGAAAATAGACAGGATATTGACCTCGAAATCTACCGGTATACCGATAATGCTGCTCTTGTTCGGAGTCATATTTTGGATAACGATAGTGGGCGCAAATTATCCGTCGCAATGGCTTTCGTCACTTTTTGAAAATATCAATCAATTCATACAAAGCACCCTAACGAATATTGGGACAGATAATATAATAGTGTCCGTTATATGCGACGGCGTATTAAAAACTACCTTTTGGGTGGTGTCGGTTATGCTGCCGCCCATGGCCATCTTTTTCCCGCTTTTTACCATACTCGAGGATTTCGGCTATCTGCCGAGGATAGCCTTTAATCTTGACAAATATTTTAAGCGCTCCGGCACCCACGGAAAGCAAGCGCTCACTATGTGTATGGGCTTTGGATGCAATGCCTGCGGTGTTACGGGATGCAGAATAATCGACTCGCCAAAGGAGCGCTTGATTGCAATCATCACTAACGCGTTGGTGCCGTGCAACGGTCGTTTCCCGTCGCTGATAACCTTGATAAGCATTTTTTTCTCCGCTTCGCTTGTGTTTCCATTTAATTCCGTATTCTCCGCTTTGCTTCTGCTTGCGGTCATAGTGCTTTCCGTTTTTGCAACTCTCGCCCTGTCTAAGCTGCTTTCCTCCACCTTGCTTAAAAGCGAACGCTCCTCATTTACGCTCGAGCTGCCGCCGTACAGAGCTCCGCAAATTGGCAGGGTAATAGTTCATTCCGTTAAGGACAGGATCATTTTTGTATTGTGGCGCGCCGTCGCGGTTGCCATGCCGGCAGGTCTTATAATCTGGCTGCTGGCAAATATATATATAGGCGATTCGTCCCTGCTAAATTATTTCACTGCCTCAATTGACGGCTTTGCAAGGATCTTTGGCTTGGACGGCGTTATACTCGCGGCGTTTATTCTCGGCTTTCCCGCCAATGAAATAGTTATGCCTATAATGATAATGGCATATACGAGCAATTCATCTTTAATGGAGTACGACAATCTAATGCAGCTTCACTCGTTATTTACCGCAAACGGCTGGACGATAGTTACGGCACTCTGCGTACTTGTATTTTTCCTGTTTCATTTTCCTTGCTCCACTACCTGCATCACAATTTACAAGGAAACAAAAAGTATAAAATGGACTCTGCTCGCTTTTGTACTCCCAACAATTTTGGGCTTAACCGCCTGCTTCTTAATTTCAAGCATTTCAAGGCTTATCCTCACCTTTGCCGCCTGAAGCTGTAGAATTTATTTTTAAATTTATTTTTAAATTTTCAAAAAACCACTTTCTTTTTAACCTCGATAATATATAATTAGAGTCAAGAAAGTGATGTGATAGCATGAATTTTGTTTATAGGGTGGCTGAGTTTTTCCACGGCAGATACGGCTTAGATAAGCTTTGCTACTTTCTTATAGTACTTTACTTGTTTCTTGGCGCATTAAATTTATTTGTGCAGTCGCTTATAATAACCATTATTGCTCTTATAATAGCCGCCTTTGCCCTATTTAGGGTATTATCAAGAGATATTAGCCGCAGGCAAAGAGAGGCTCAGATATTTGAGGGCTTTTTAAATAGATTTTTATACTTTATCTCATATTTCAAACAAAAGCTTTTGCAAAGTAAAAACTATTGCTTTCACAAGTGTCCGCACTGTAAGGCAAAGCTCAGGCTGCCCAGAAAAAAAGGCAAGCATACGGTATGCTGCCCAAGGTGCAAGGAGAATTTCAAAATGAAGGTCTGGTTTTAACGGCTTCATTCTTCCAGTTGCTTGGTTTAAAAACGAACTTAAACGCAGATATAATCGCAACACCCGTCAAATAAAAGTTTTCACAAGGGCGATAAGCCCTTGATACCGGCCGGCGCTTAAAACGCCGGCTTTCTTTATTGCTTTTTCGGATTTTGGCAGCTTTAGGCAGCGAATGTTTATATCCGCCTTTATAACGATTGCCTTTTGATAATTTGACATTTATTTTGCCTTTTAGCGAATAATTCTCTTACGCAAAATTTTGTCAAAATAATAATGTTAATATATAAAATATAAATTAGGAAAGAAGCGATATCATGAATGATGAACTTCAATATCACATACAGCTTTCGTCTAAGGATTCTGCTCGTTACGCCGTGATATGCGGCGATCCGGCCAGAGTGCCGATAATTGCGGCTTTTCTTGACAATAGTGCGCCCGCCGCATATAACCGCGAGTTTCAAACCTACTCGGGCTCTTTGTGCGGAGAAAAGGTGCTGATAAGCTCAACCGGCATAGGCGGTCCCTCTGCGGCTATTGCAGTCGAAGAGCTGCATAATATCGGAGTCGATACCATTATTCGCGTAGGAACCTGCGGAGGAATAAGCTTAGATGTTCTTCCCGGAGATTTGGTAATCGCTCAATCTGCCGTCAGAATGGAGGGCACAACAAAGGAATACGCCCCAATCGAATTTCCTGCCGCCGCCGACTTTTTAGTGACGCAGGCTCTCGCACAGGAATGCGAGGAGGGCAATTACAGATACAAGGTCGGCACGGTGCAGTCAAAGGATTCATTTTACGGTCAGCACTCGCCTCAATCGAGCGCCGTTTCGTCGGAGCTTGCCGAAAAATGGAAGGCGTGGAAAATGTGCGGGGTGCTGTCGTCCGAAATGGAATGCTCCACTCTGTTCGTCGTATCCGCGCTCAGAGGGATAAGGGCGGGAGCCGTGCTGAATACAATATGGAATCAGGAGAGGGAAAGCTCGGGCTGCGGCGATATTGAATCGCATGATATGAAAAACGCCGTGAACGCCGCGATAGGCGCGATGAGGCGGCTGATACTTGGGGATAAAGACAGGCGATAACATATTTTATATATCAATGACATAAAATTTATCACACACATAGTTTCGGCGGTGATAAATTGGTTATCAGTCTTAAAAAGCTTTTCTGTATTTTTATTTTAATAGTTTGCGCCCTTGCCTTCGCGATATCCACCTGCTCCGCGTACAGCAGTCTTACAACTATCGCAAAGGCAAACGAGAACGATAAGCTCGTCACGGTAGTAATAGATCCCGGCCACGGGGGAGAGGACGGCGGAGCGGTAGCGGCGGACGATACGGTGGAAAAGGACATTAACCTTTCAATAGCGCTGAAGCTCAAATCTCTTTTACTGCAAAACGGGGTAAATGTCGTTATGACGAGGGAAGAGGATATAGCGATATACGACGAAAGCTGCACTTCTTTAAAGGAGAAAAAATCGTCGGATATGAAAAACCGCCTTGCTATTTTTAACGGCGATCCCAAAAACATAGTGATAAGCATACATCAAAATAAATTTGAGCAAAAGAAATACAGCGGGACTCAGATATTTTATTCGACAAACAAGCCCGAAAGCGCTCGCCTTGCCGAAAGCATAAGAAACTCGGTCGTGTCTAATATTCAGCCGGATAACGAAAGAGAGTGCAAGCCCGCAGATAAAAATATTTATCTTCTCTACAACGCGCAAATTCCCGCCGTTATAGTCGAGTGCGGCTTCATCTCAAACGATTCCGAGCTGGCTCTGTTAAAGGAAGATACATATCAAAGCAAGATAGCCGTCGCGGTACTCGACGGCTTTATGAAATACTATAATAATATCAACAACATACAGGATGTGAAATAAATGGCAAAGCTCAAAAGCGTATATATATGCTCAGAATGTGGATACGAGTCCGCAAAATGGTGCGGCAAATGCCCCGGCTGCGGAGAATGGAACTCTATGAACGAGGAAATAAAGGAAACGGTAAAGCCTACGGTACAGCAAAGCTCAAGGACGTCCGTTTTTTCTTCGCCGCAGCTCATAAAGGAAATAGATGTTGACGACGAAAGACGCGCCTCGACCGGCTCAAAAGAGCTTGACCGAGTGCTCGGCGGCGGCTTAGTCAAAGGCTCGCTCGTGCTCATAGGCGGCGACCCGGGGATAGGAAAATCCACAATTCTCATGCAGGTCAGTAATCATCTCGGCAGAGAGGGAAAAAAGGTTTTGTATGTATCCGGCGAGGAGTCCAAGCGCCAGATCAAGCTCAGAGCGACAAGACTCGGAGTCGAGGGCGAAAATATATATTTGTATACGCAGACCGACTGTCAAACGATTTGCGAGCTGATAAAAGAGGAAATGCCCGAATTGGCGGTCGTCGACTCAATTCAGACGATGAGCATAGCGGAGCTCAACTCATCTCCGGGCAGCGTAACGCAGGTGCGCGAGTGTACAAATATGCTTATGCGCTGCGCCAAGAGCCTCGAGGTTCCTATAATCGTCGTAGGTCACGTCAACAAGGACGGGGCTATCGCAGGGCCGAAGGTTCTTGAGCATATAGTCGATACCGTGCTGTATTTTGAGGGCGACAAGCAGATGACCTACCGAATTTTGCGCGCCGTAAAAAACAGATACGGCTCCACAAACGAAATAGGAGTTCTTGAGATGAGCGACAAGGGCTTATTCGACGTTGAAAATCCCTCGCTCATGCTCCTTTCGGGCAGGCCGAAGAATGTAAGCGGCACCTGCGTTGCTTGTGCCATGGAGGGCACAAGGCCGATACTCGCCGAGGTGCAGGGGCTTGTCAGCGCCGCCGGCTATGGTAATCCGAGAAGAATGTCAACGGGGTTCGACTATAACAGAATGTCGCTGCTGCTCGCCGTGCTTGAAAAAAGAGCGGGATTTCACTTTTCAAGCTTTGACGCATACGTCAACGTCGTTGGCGGCTTGAAGCTGGACGAGCCTGCGGTAGATTTAGCTGTTGCGATGTCGCTTGTAAGCAGCCTAAAGGATTTTTCAATCGACGAGAGAACCCTCGCATTCGGAGAGCTTGGACTCGCCGGTGAGATTCGCTCCGTATCCCACTGCGATTTAAGAATAAGCGAGGCTCAAAGACTCGGCTTCGAGAGGTGTATCATTCCATATTACAGCCTGAAATATATAAATAAAAATAATTACCCCGATATTGAGATTATCGGAGTAAAAAATGTGAGAGAGGCGGTTTCGCGTCTTTTGAAATAATATTTTCCCGCTTTTCGCGCTCGACAAAGTAAGGACAGCCTATGCTGCTGTTGCTGTTTACTATCCTGCTTTCCGAGCTGAGATTGCAAACGCCGTCCTTCTGAAATTTACAGTCATAAATACAGTTTATTGTTGTCATACTATCCCTCCATTGCTATTGTAATTTTATTATCGTGAAATATACATATCGCACCGGCTCATTTTTAACGAAATTAAAAATATCTGTTCGCGTTTTGTAATATTTTTCGGCATACATTAAAAGTAATAAAGCAGCATAAGCTATAAGCCTTAGCCTCAATTAAAAATTTATATAAAATCCAATTCAAAATTAATTTAGTTAAATAACAAGCCGACAGTCAGTTTGACTCTGTCGGCTTGTTGATTTTTAT
>CANRNQ010000044.1 GCA_947632045.1 uncultured Clostridia bacterium | reverse complement strand
AAAACCGCCCAGAAACGGCGGATTTGCGGCATTTTTGAGGGTATGGAATTGTATCAATCTCGGCGTGGTTTTGTCAAGTATTTTACCCTCAGTAGGAGCAAGTACTTCTACCATATACCGCACGACCGTGGACGGTGTGAAGAACTCGCCACCGCCCTGACCTTCCGCCAATGCGAATTTGCCAAGAAAATATTCGTAAATCTCTCCAAAGATATCTAATTTCACATCAGCAGGAATATCCTTAAAATTCTTTAGGAGCTTTGCCAGAACGAGAGGGTCATTCCCACTGTTAACGCTGTAATAAATATCTTTTGGAAGCGTATCTTCCAGCTCGGCAGTATATTTCTCAATCGCTTCCATAGCTTCCTTAATCTTTTTGGCAAGGTCTTCGCTTTCGGGCAGATTCAGCAGCCAATCGTATCGGGCTTCTTCAGGCAAATAAAAACCGCATTTTTCAATGGCAATTTCGTAGATCGGGCGCTCCACACGGGTTTCCTTGATAGAATCAAACTCTGCCTTGATTGCAGGTTCAAACTTGCTATACTTTACATCTGCAAATCGCAAGAAAATCAGGCGAGAATAGGCTCAGCATATTCAGTATACTTTAATCCGGAATTAGCACGCAGTTGATCGGCGGTCGTCCACAATGTATCTTTTAAGTTTTTCAACTGTTTATTTGTCGTGTTTATTCTCCATACAGGTGTTTGACGGTTTTTAAATTCATGGGAATTTCTCTTTTACAATTCTTCCGTCTTAAAGGTTGTATATCCCTCATAGTAGTAGCTGTGGTCGATGCCTTTCATAAAAACTTCACGGCTGTCGGTCTCATCGGTCAAGGCGTTTTTCAGTAGATGCTTAATTTCGATGTCTTTCACAGGACTGCGCTCCATAGCAAGCAGATAGTCCTCTTTATCA
Organism: uncultured Clostridia bacterium; assembly: GCA_947632045.1. Taxonomy (GTDB): domain Bacteria; phylum Bacillota; class Clostridia; order Oscillospirales; family Acutalibacteraceae; genus UBA7067. The sequence continues at coordinate 9,942 of CANRNQ010000044.1, read as the reverse complement.
ACCTTGCTCCAATCGACCACCTTACCCAGTTCCTTTTTGAAAATGCAGTCCAACCAAATACGGGTGCTCCGCCCATTTCCTTCCCGGAACGGGTGGGCGATATTCATTTCAACGTATTTCTCAACGATTTCATCGAACGTGGACTGCGGCATCTTGTCAATGTTTTCGATAGCTGCCTCAAGATAAATTAAAGGGGCAAAGCGAAAATTCCCTTTTGCCAGATTTACCGTCCGCAACTTTCCCGCAAAGTCGTAGATTTCGTCAAAAAGGTACTTATGAATTGCTCTCAGCGAAGAGAACGTTCCGGCTTTCAGATTGTCAAGCTCCCCGCTTTCAAAAAGCTCCAACGCTTTTTTCTTGCTGATCCGTTCTTCTTCACGGGCAAGATCGGCGGAGTTTGTCAGTCCTAATTTATTTTCCAGTGCCATGATGACCTCCAAATTCAAATTACTTTTCGGCGGCGACGCCAGATTTCATCCAAGCATCCACTTCACTGATCTTGAATTTCCAAAGGCGTCCGATTTTGGCTGCGGGCATATTTCTTTTTTCGATCCAAGCCAGTACTGTGTCACGGCTGACGCCCAAATACGTTGTTATCTCTTTCATGGAATACCAGCGTTCAAGGTTGTTGTTCATCACAAATCCCCCTGTCTTTGCAGAATACAATACTACATGATATATTATACCATCACTATTGTCAAAAATCAAGGTTTAATGCGGATTTATTCGGAGATTTTACGAAAATGTCATAATTGAGTTTGTATTATCTATGGCAAATAATTTAATATGATTGTATCGCAGGTAAAAAACATCATCCTTCTATAAAGCGGCGGCAGAGATTTCTCCCTGCCGTCGCTCTGCATTAATTGTAGATCAGTTCATTATTGACAATCTCCGTTGTCCGATTGCGAATATTGTTCATCTTTCCAACCCAACCCAACCCAAGCCATCGAATCTAGCGCTTTGAGCGCTTCTGTAACACCCTCACGCTCCGCCATCTGCTTTACCAGCCGAAAGAACAGTTCCTGTGCCTGTTGGTCGATGTCGGCAAGGTGGTCATTCAGCTTGCAGGCAGTGAGAAGGTTGTAGTATAAGATATGGTGGTGCTCTTTCAAATATTGTCTGCGCCGCTGTCCCATATCCCAACAGGCTGTTCTTTCTCGGCGGGTAAAGTCAGGCAAGGGAGCAGATAATCGCCCTGCTGCTCGTATTTTCCGCCCATTTGCTCAAATAAACTCTGTTTCATCTTGAAAAACTCCTTTCGATTTGGTATTATCATAATAGGCTTGTTTTCGGCAAAAAGCGAATGTGCGAATTGAATCCGTGCGCCGGTGCCGGTTGTGATTTGATGAAATCCCTTATGAACACCCGCACCAGGCAGTACAAATCCGAGCCCTAAACCTATTTGGCGAAGGGTTCGGATTTATCATTTATTTCGACGATTTTCCTTGCTGCCGCGAAGAATCAGTTCATCGGGTGCATAACGGCGAAATCGGTCGACGATATTTATTACCTTATTCATCGCTGCACACACGACGACAAAGCGGCAAGAACGGTACTTTCCAAGCTTTTTAAGATTTTTGACGTTTTAGACATATAAGCAGGAAGGATTTTTTCTTACGTTGCTGACGAAACAGACATAAGAATAATTTATTTTTATGATGTGATCGTACTGTTGAATATTTTATCGATAAATCAGGATTTACGGAGGATATAAATATGAAATATGCAATAGAATTATACTTTGATAAAAAAACTGAAAAACGCCTTTTAGATATGGCGCAAAAAGTTGCAGACAAGAAAATCAGTACAAGGTTTTTGGAATATAAAACCAGACCTCATATTACTTTAGCCTGCTTTAATAATGTTGATGAAGAAATCTGTATTGAAAAGCTGAAAGAATTTGCAGGAGATCATCAAATAATGTCTGCCAATATCGGTTCAATGGGAATGTTCACAGACACAAAAACGATATTTGTATCGCCGGTAATGAACAACTTTATGTTCAATTTTCAAAGAGAATTATTTGATAATTTAAAGGATTTTGATACAAAAGGCCATGAATGGTACTATCCCGACAGATGGGTACCGCACTGCACGTTAGCACTTACTGCTGATGATGGTGAAGAAGCATTTTATCAGGCAAGTAATTTACTGCTGCATGAGTTTGAAAAAATTGCCGGTCAGTTCGTAGAAATAGGATTAGTCAGAATTACATTTCCGGTAGAAGAAGTATTCAGCATAAATTTGGGTTGTTAACTTGTGAACAAACAGATGTACGATACAAATGTTTCATAAATAGAAAAATATAATGATATATAAATTCAAGTAAAATGAAGTCGATTTCATTCTCGCGGGCAAGGTGAGCGCCCTACCGCTTCCTCGTTTCCGTAGGATGCCGCAGTGTCGATCAGCCGATAGCCCACGCTGACGGCGTCCAAAACTGCCTGCTCACACGCTTTCGTGTCGCGCACCTGAAAGATGCCGAAGCCCTCCATGGGCATTTTGATTCCGTTATTGAGTGTAATGTATTCCATGATAAAGCCTCCTGTGGATTTGTTTGTAATTCTATTTTAGACTGCTTTGCAGGAACCACCTTGACAACGAATCAAAAATATAATGGGTCTTAGGCGAAAGCACAACCGGGGCTTTCGCCTCGCTGGATTTTTATTTAAAATCTATGTCTCTGTATTTACTTCTGCTTTCTTCGCGAGGATCATTCTCTATCAGGTATGCACGCTTAAATATAAACTCTTCTTTCTTTACATCTATTCGGCCTATGCGGAATTCCCTGAAAAATAAGCTTACACAATTTTCTATATGTGACTCTCTTATAGCTATGTTTTTCTTTCTAAAGCCTTCGCTCAGGTAATAATACTTTTCGTTCCATTTGATATATCCGTCTTTATTAACATGCTTGAGATGATAGCCTTTGGGGTATTCCCACTCAGAAATTTTATCCGGATATTTTCTGCTGCTTTTGTAATAATGCTGCGCCGGCGTATCTAAATTAAGCGCATGATGCGGGCGCATATTGTTGTAGAATTCCCGATATTCATTAAATTTCCTTTGTGCGTCCGACTTATCGGCAAAGGTATTGTATTTTAACAGTTCCTTTTTCATTGAGCGATTGAAGCTTTCTTCTTTGCCTGCGTTCTTTTTTAGTTCATTTTATTGTAGGGCAGCTTTTCGTATCCGACCCACTTTGCAATATGACGCGTCAGCACCATTCTATCCTTAGCGTCAACAAGTCCATCGGCGTTTACGTCTGCCGCAGCCTCGTTTATGCTTTCATAGCCTTGCCACTTTGCTATATGGCGAGTGATAAACATTCTGTCCTTAGCGTCTACCGTTCCGTCGTTGTTCGCGTCGCCGAGCAACATTTTATTATCATTAATTATACTATAAATGCTAAAGTGATTTGTTTTAAATACCAAGCATCCATCTCTGAATTTTGAATTCATTTCCGTAACGCTACCATTTTCCTCTACCCTGTAAACTTTCAACAATCCCATCGCAGCAAAAAGATAAAATCTTTCAGGTATAGGTATACTAACCTCTACCTCATTTTTAATCTGTTCTTCTATACCATTTTTTATCATTGAAATGTTATAAGTAATCGAAGTTTCGGAAATAACTTTTTCGTAAAATTCAGGATTTGATTCTTTCAATGCATTAAGTTTAATATCATCGGGTTGTACCCGAAAAACCTTAAGGGCAGTGTCGTTATCAAAATTAGTATCGGATTTTACAGTAACTTGAGATGCCGCACGTACTCCTCCGCTTTGATTTTGTATAACAATACTTCCATATCTCATGCCGCTATATATGTTATTGCGCTCGATAATTAAATCTGCCAAGTCACCTATCGTGAACACTCCTTTTAACGCTTGTCCTATCGCTCCGGAAAAATATTCAAAAATATCTTCGCCAATATTCCATCCAATTTCAGCAGCTGCTTCAATAAGAATTTTATCTAAATGCAATTCATTTATATTATTTAAAAAATTTTCAGAAAAATCACCAACCGCTTTTGTACTAAAAACAATATCGTCTTTCACTATGTTTTTTAATAACTTTTTCTCAAGTTCACCTTGATTTTTAAGTATCTGAGCATAAATTTCATCCTTTAAAAGCTTTTTTGTTATCTTATCAGCAAGTTCTCTGCTTTTTATATCAAATTCTTTTATATCCCCCTCTATCGATTTTAATCCCAACATTATGTCCACGCCATTAATAAATCCTAATAAAAAAGATTCAGATATATCGGTTGTTATCTTAAAATATCCTCCCTCGGGAATTGTTATTTGTTCTATCGATGTTTTTTTTGAATAGCCAGATTCTTGTCTATATGTAAAAAAATCTCCATCTCTTAAATCTCTTATCACAAAGCAAAGGTTATCCCATACTGATTCTTTTATGCTACTAGCGTTGTTCGTCATCTTATCGATAATCACTGCGTTATACATTGAACCATCTTTATTATAAATTTCAATCAATCCATAAGAGTGATTAGTGTTATAAACATCAAAAGATACGGAAACAGTTTTGTCGTAGTTTACCATATATTTAAAGCTGTCTATATATAATCCATTAGCATTATAGAAATTAGTTTCGTATTTTTCTATATTTTCTTTGGGAACATTGCCCAAAGTATATGCTGTTAATTCAGTATCGCATACAGTTATAGGTACTCTTGTTACATATCCGGTATTCGAATCACTAAATGTTATATATGTTGTACCAGCATTAATGCCCTTAAGTTTAACGAATCGGCAATTATCATGAACAGAAACATCATCAACATCAATAATAGATTTATCGTATAGCGAAAAGGTAAGCTTAGATATATCACTCACTTTTCTATCATCAACAAAAACACCCGCTCCGATAGTAATAACATCATTTTTTTTGATACTTAAATTTGTATGGTCAGAATATATTCTCAATCCATTAGTAATTTCAAGATTTATAAATTTAAAATTGTTATTTTTAGCATATTTTTCCGCCTCAGTGTCGCTATAACCTTTAATTGTAAAGTCATCGATTTTAACAATCTCGCCCGTATTATCATCAAGACAATATCCCAAGGCATAAAGTTCTATTGAATCAACACTTTTAGGAACAGTTATTTCCTTGAGGTTTATGCACCCGTAAAAAGCCTGTTCTCCAATGTGTGTTAAACTTTCAGGTAAAATCACACGTTCAAGATTACTACAGCCTGAAAAAGCGAGGGAATTTATTGAGGTCACACCGTCCAGAATTGTTACTCTCTTTAGAGATGTGCAACAATGAAAAGTTGTGACTGCCATTTCTGTCACGCCACTTGGAATTGTCATTTCTTCAAGGCTTGCACAACCAATAAATGCGGAATTTCCAATTTCTGATACGCTATCCGGAATAGTCAAATCCTTCAGATTTTTACAATATGCAAAAGCCGCTGCGCCGATATATAACAAGTCATTAGGAAGAACTACCTTTGTAAGATTTGGGCACCAGGCAAAAGCTTGTAGCCCAATTGATGTCACACCCGGTGGAATTGTCACGCTTTTAAGCGAGATGCAATTATAAAAGGCTTCCTGATTTATTTCTGTCACTTTTTTACCGTCAATTTCATCTGGTATAACAAGATTGGATTCATTTCCGGCATAATCAATTATTGATACGGTCCCATCTTTTAAAATATAATACTCATAATTTCCGATTAAACTTCCAATAATAAAAAGATCGTTATTCGTCGCCGTGGCTTGAACCGCCATTGTTAAAACTAACGTAAGCGATAGAAGCAGAGAAATAATTTTCCCCGAGAGTTTTTTATGCGCATGGATTTGCGCTGTTGTTTTTTCTTTTTTCATTCTTTAATTCCTCCTGAGATGGAAATTTTTCAAATAAGCTTGCAAGCTAATTCTAATTCATTATTGTTAAAAAATCAATCATTTGGCAGGTGTTAAGATGCACATTTCCTCATTTTCTGTATGTTGCCTCGGATGGCTTTTGGGCCGGTGTGACCGGTTCCATCAATGATCTCCGTTCCTTGCAATTATACCTTTTATTCCACCGCTTGACACCTTATAGACTGACTCCCGTAGATTCGGGCGGCGAAGCTTTTCCCTTTTCGTCTTGCAAGCTCTACTATTGCTTGCCTTTTCCGTGCTTCCTGTGCTAAAATGTTCATGAGAAGTTCTCCTTTGCTTTGCAGGGCGCTTCTTGAGCAGGTCAAGAACGTAAAGCAGAGAAATTATAACTAAAAGAGCGCATGGTCCAGGCGCAGCTTGCAGAGATGGCAGGTGCGTCACCGTCATAAATTTAGTAGACTTATAAATGAGAAGGACGGCATTGTGAACAAGGCTTTCTCATGAATGCTCAAAAAGTTGTGCTGTGATATTCAAATAACATATGTGAAGAAAGGCTTTTAAGGTGAGAAAATGGGTTTATTAAGATCGATATTACATATCGCGACACTGGGAATCATTGATAGCAATGAGGAAGTGGCAAGAAAAAATACACCGTTTGTATTTCCCGATAATATGTCAGAATCTGATTTTAGAAATTTAGCTATTAGTGTTGCAAAATCTATTAAGCGCCTGCATGTATCAGTAGAGAATCAGTTTGTTAGAGGAACGGTTCGTACTTCCAGCGGCATTAATACATGGGACTTTACTATTGATTTTAATGATTACGGCACCTTGACCGGTAATTATTGGATGAGACACGTAGAAAACTCTGATTCTCAAATCCCGTCCAGTTATGCAAAACAGTTAAGTTCGGCGATAGCTGACTTTTTGCGCGGCAATTCGCGAATAAAGGCATGACAAGGAATGAATAATACAATTCAACCAATCAATGATAAAACGGGCATCGTTGTTCTTGAACTGACAGCAGCAGACAACGGCTTTGAATTTGCACAAAGCATATCAACAGCGTTATTAAGTGCCGAAGCCGAGCTGTTAAACTTCGAAGACATAATTACCGAAACGGAAGAAACCGTGAAGGCTCTAACCCTCGAATGCGACAAAACGGATTATATTTTATCCGCATCAAGCGGTGCGCTTTGTGGCATCATGGATATATTTCTTGTGGAAAAACCGGGTGAGTCACCCATAGGGGATTTGACAGACAAGTGGTTTGCTGAAAGGACAAAGTCATTTGCAAAATTATGCAAATGGGATAGTAACGGCGATGATTCCTTAAAGTCTGCTATAAAACACTTGGAGAAGAAATTCAAAATACCTTACGATCAGAGTGTCGGAGGCAGTATTTTTCATGAGTTAATAAACCTGACTCCCGACAATCATCATTTTAAATCGTTAGGTCATAATCCAACGATACTCGGCCTGTTCTTTTCCATTCTCAATCAGTTTACGAACACGTCTAATTTTGTATCTGAAGGCGAATTGATCACCCTAAATAATGCAGAAGGAAAATTCGAGCTTGAGGGACATAACATTCCAAGCAAACTGTTTTGTGGTTTTGTTAACTGGTTAGGGCATTTGATTTCTGATGTGTCAGGGGCATCCAGCAGCAAGGGACGCGGTATGGGCATTCCTTCTCCAATATGGAGCTGGACAAACGATGTTATTGCAATAAAAAGGAAAATTGGTATTCCTGCGTCTGAGTTTGACAAAACAACTAACAAATTGGCGCTGCAAATTTTCAAGGAAGGCTACGATGCCAGATTTCAGACCGCTCAGGCAATCCCTGTTTTCATAAACGAGATGATTGTAAGGGTGTTCTATTGTGTAAGAAGGGCAGTTCGGTATTTTACTGTAACGCCTAAAGACGACGGCTCTTTCAAAGCAATGTGGAAAGCGTGTGAACCTTTCTCCAACGCTACCGTAAAAAGAATGCTGACAGTAGCGCACGGAACCTTCTGTTTGGCAGATATAGGCGATGCAACGATTCGCGGTTTTGCGTCCGGTGGCGTTTATTTCAATGCTTTAGAATTTTTTATGCACCTTAACATTACCGGTATTGGGCGGTTTATCATTTCCCTATACGGGGAGGCCAAACGTTATGTCAAGAAATCTGACGCGAAAGAAAATGTATATCTTTTAAAACGGGAGAAGCTGATTATTGAAAACTATATCGAAGGGCTTCGTTGTTTGTCGGAAGTATACGATGACAGACGCTTGCTTACATTCATAGATGACCTCAAGAGCAGTGATACTTATATACAGGCTTTTGAAAAGTCTGCTTTGCTTGCGGAAAAACGAAATGTACCTAAAAAGGATATACTGAGAACAAAATCCGATATAGATAATTATTTTCACAGAGGAACCGAAAATGGCTAAAAAGAAATCGAAATTGAAAGTAGTCCAGGAAGAGGCCCAGGCTGCGGTCAATAAAACAAATGAAAAAATAGAGGAACTCGGCAGTCTAACCGCAACCCTCTATTCTGAATTGACCAATATCCAAGAAGCATTTGACGCAATCCGCAATGTGCCAAGTGAGAAAAAACTTCAGTATGAAAAACAGAAACAGATCCGCCTAGATTGGAAGCAACAGGTCGAGAAAATCGAAAAAGATTATAAAGGCGCTGCCGTTAAGAATGCCGGGGCTGGGGTAGCCGGTGCGGGAGTAGGTGTAGCTGTCGCAACTATGGGACCAACGGTAGCAATGGGAGTTGCCACAACCTTCGGTGTTGCTTCAACGGGTACGGCAATTTCAACATTAAGTGGTGCTGCCGCGACTAATGCAGCTTTGGCCTGGCTTGGCGGTGGAGCTCTCGCTGCCGGCGGAGGCGGGATGGCCGCAGGAGAGGTGTTCTTGGCACTGGCCGGTCCAATTGGTTGGGCTATTGCCGGAGTGGCGATTTTAACAAGCGGGATTCTTATGTGGAAGAGCTGGAATAATAAAAAGTATATCGAAAATGTTTTCACACTTATAAGCAAACGCGATATCGCATCATACGATTTAGCCATCGTAGAACTAAATGAGCGTATTGCCCGCATTGACGATGAAAGCGGCAAATTGCACGATGCGAACAATGATATCCGTTCGTTTGGACTCAACTATAATATGATGTCGGAGGCGCAGCAATATACACTCGGATCATACGTAAACCTTATGTCATCCTCAACGCAACTGTTAGTCAATCCGATTCTTGGACTGCTGCCCAAATACACTGAGGCAGACTTTGAAAATTTTGTCTCACAGGAAACGGATGAAAATAAGACAAAGTGGTATTCTAAATTCAAACTCCTGATTGTATCTTTAGCGAACTTTCTTTATAAAATTGAGTTGACCGAAAAAGATAAAAAGCTCCTATGGGAGTCCCTCAGAAAGAATAAGAAAATGTTGAAGTTCCTGGGCGTATCCAAAAAGGATTTTGGCATAGAAATCATCGACACGGCAATCGAGGCGTTGAACAAGAAATACACGTTGTGCGAAGCGCAGTAACCCCGTATATCCGAATGTCACAGCTCAACTAATCGACGACATATTCTTGACGATGAGGGTAGTGGCAACAGCATAGATATGGCCTTTTTATTCACGCTATTGTCCCAAGCTGCTTTGAAACGGTGGTGCTGACGTCGTGGGTGAATACACACAAGAATCAAAATACTTTGATTTTGAGAATTTGTTTATATACTATTGTTAAAAGATAGGTAAGCCATAAATAATACATACACGAGGTCGGACATATTTTAACAAACGGACGATAGACGCTTGAAAAAGAAACAATTCAGTACAATAAGTGCTGATAAATGATTATTAAGCACAATAAAAAGGCTACTATTCAAAATTATTCATATAAAGATTGTTATTGATATAAGGAGGGAAATAGATGGGGGATTTGAATATTATCTGATTATTATAAATATTATAGGGTTCCTTTTATATTTAGTCAATATGTGGTTGTATTCGTTTCTTTTCTTAACACCGTGAAAAGTTACGCAAAAAGATCAGGGCAAGAAAGATTCAGTTTTCCTACAACAAGAT
>CANRNQ010000043.1 GCA_947632045.1 uncultured Clostridia bacterium | reverse complement strand
ATAGGTGTAGCGGCCTATCAGCGACGACGCGCAAAATACACAATGATACTCCCTTACAGCCACAGTCCGAGCGTTAAAAGCGTCGCAGGCAATGGGTAGGGCTTCGGCAGACCGCCGGAGAGGTGAAAGTCCCGTGAGGCTTCCGCTAATAGCCGTCCGATCAAAGCCCTTTTTAGCCTGTAATAGTGTACTTGCTGTCTTTCATAAGATGTACGGACGAAATGGGGGTGTGTCTTATGGAGGATAAGGTAACATATACGATTGACAAATCAGAAATCAATCAACAAAAAATGCACTTAATCGTAATCAACCGCCGTCCGCAGTATTTACATAGACCACAGGACACTGTAAAGAGGGAAATCGAGAGACAACTCTTTCAGATATTCAGAAAATATGAGCAAGCGCATTGAAAGAATGTGTGTTCGGTGGTATAATGTAAATGTGGGCGGCTCTATGTCATACGTCCTTGTAAGGAGGACAAGGACATGATGTATGACGCATTATATGGACGCCAATCAATCGAAAAACAAGACAGTATATCCGTCGAAAGCCAGCTTGAATATTGCAGGTATGAAACCCACGGAGACCCTTATATTGAGTATGCAGACAGAGGGTTTAGCGGAAAAAATACCAATCGTCCAGATTTTGAAAAGATGATGAACGATATTCGGGCGGGAAAGATAAAGCGGGTGATCGTTTATAAGTTAGACCGTATCAGCCGTTCAATACTGGATTTTGCCAATATGATGGAGACTTTTCAACAGTATAATGTTGAGTTTGTTTCCTCAACAGAGAAGTTTGATACTTCAACGCCGATCGGCAGAGCCATGTTGAATATCTGCATTGTGTTCGCGCAGCTTGAACGGGAGACCATTCAAAAACGAGTAACCGACGCTTATTATGCAAGGTGTAAACGGGGCTTTTACATGGGTGGGCGTATTCCTTATGGGTATCGCTTAAAGGAAACCGTCATTGACAATATCCGTACTTCCATGTATGAGGAAGTCCCGGAAGAAAGCGAACAACTAAAGCTAATCTATTCCTTGTATGCTGACCCGTCAAATTCACTGGGCGATATTATACGGTATCTGCACAAAAACGGTATCAAGCAACTACGCGGGGGAACTTGGAACTCTGCAAGGTTAAGTGATCTGTTAAGAAATCCCGTGTATGTGCAAGCTGATATTGACGTGTATAATTTCTTCAAAAGTCAAGGCGCAAATATCTATAATCCGGCGAGTGACTTCACAGGTTATAACGCCTGCTATCTCTACAAAGGAACTGTGTCAATGACTCGGAAACAATGCGACCTTACTGACAAAGAGATTGTATTAGCACCTCACCGGGGATTTATACCAGCCCAAACATGGTTAGCCTGCCGGATACGCTGTCTGAACAACCGCCAATCAACACAGACCTGCAAACCTAAAAATTCATGGTTGACCGGGAAAGTGAAGTGCGGCAACTGCGGGTATGCTTTAGTAGTTAGGAAAGCAAAAACGAAATGGGGACGCTACTTTGTTTGTAGCTGCGCCGGGCATGACAATTCCTGCAAAGGCACGGGCTGTACGGTCTATGCTGATGTTCTGGAAGATTATATGCTCAATGCCATTCGTGATAAGCTATCTGAATTTAAGAAGCTATCCGACGAAAAAGAAAATGAGACTGTACCTTTAGTCTCAAAAAACAAAATCCGTTTGACGCAGATAGACGAGGAAATCAACGACCTGCTTTCCAAAGTGGGAAATGCAAACAGCATTTTGATGAAGTACATCAACGACAAGGTTTCCGAGTTGGACGCAGAACGCCAGACATTGCAGGAGGAAATCGTTTCTCTCACCTGTTCTAAAACTGAAAGTAAAATAGGGCAGATTACTGATCATGTGATGAAGTGGGACAGCGTTTCCTTTGAGGATAAACAGGCGGTTGTGGACGCTTTAATCAAAGTTATCAAGATCGCAAACGGGAATATTGAAATCACATGGAAAATCTAATGCGGATTTTAGCCGCAATCTTTTTTGAGGTAAATCTACTTCAATCTTCCCGGTTCGGCGAGGGCTTGCGCATTGCGACAGACAATCTTGACAGCAAGAATTTTTATGCCTTTAATCCCGAGTTTGACAAGTGCGGCAAATGCGCGGGCAAGGGAACGAGGCCGACGAATAAGAAGCCGGAAGCAGCGGTCGAGGGTAAATGTCTGGACGATAAGAGCTGCGGCAAAAAATAGAAAAAGCGATTAACAAAGCGGTTAATGAAGCGATTAATTCTTACTCGCTCAAGGAGCGGTAAATAAAAGCAAAAAGCGCCCAATGCATCGGCGACAATGCCGAGCGTTGGGCGCTTAATATTAAAAATGTGCGGCGGCAAGCCTGCTGCCGCTTTATTAAATATAAAATTGAAGGACTAAACTGATTAGAAAAACTAAAAGCTTAAACTTAAACCTGCCGCCACTATAACGACTATTCTCACGCCTGCTTTCGCGGCGGCAATAACTTGCTTCTCTGCGAAGCAGACCCAAGACGGGCTGCCGTCAACCACGGGCTCTGCCAAAGCGCCTAAAAATATTAGATTTTTCAAAAATCCCGTTTAAATCGCGAAAATATCCTTTGTGCAGCCTTGTTTAACCTCAAAAACTATGGTACAGTATATAAAATTGCGTCTTTATTCTGCTTAGGCGTTAGCTATATACAGCGCTTTTTAAATTTATTTGGAGGTAAAATAAATGGAACTTGAACTGAGAAACATTGAGAAATCCTTTGCCGATAAAAAGGTTCTCAGAGGCGTTTCACTCAAGACCGAAAGCGGTAAGGCCTTCGGCCTTCTCGGAAGGAACGGAGCGGGTAAGACAACCTCTATCCGCGTTCTGATGAACGTTTTTTCAGCCGACAGCGGCGAGGTGCTTATCGACGGCAAGCCCATCGACTACGATAAGGTCAAAATCGGCTATTTGCCCGAGGAAAGGGGAATGTACCAAAAATACGTGATAATAGACCAGCTCGCGTATTTTGCAAGCCTTAAGGGCATGAGCCACAAGGAGGCGGTAAAGTCCGTCGATCGCTGGCTCAAAAGGCTCGATATGTACGAATACCGCGACAGCAAGCTGAACACTCTTTCAAAGGGAAACCAGCAGAAGATACAGCTTATAACAGCGCTTGCGCACAACCCGGATATTATAATACTCGACGAACCGTTCTCGGGACTTGACCCGGTAAACGCCATGCTTTTAAAGGACGTTGTCAAGGAGGAAATAGCAAAGGGCAAGATAGTGCTGTTTTCAAGCCATCAGATGAACTACATAGAGGAGTTCTGCGACAGGATAGGTATACTCAATTCCGGCAAGATGGCTCTGCACGGGGATTTGCGCGATATAAAGCGCAGCTATGTGCGCGACAAGCTCATCGTGCGCACCGAAAGCCCCGAAAGGATAAAAGCCGATTTTGGCGAGCGCTGCTCCGTAGCCGAGGACGGCGCGCTCATAATCAAGCTCGATTCGGCGGATAAAAAGCGAGAAGCTATGCAGAAGCTGGTGCAGAGCTACGATATCGACGAGGTAAGCGTATTCGAGCCGTCGCTGAACAGTATTTTTGTCGAATATACAGGCGGTAACGACAAGGAGGGTAAAAAATGAGCCAGTTTAGGAAAACGCTCGGATTTGAGCTGAAAAACAATATGAACAAGTTCTCGATAGCTATAACGGTGATTATCATGATAATTATAGCGGTGATTTTGTTTATCCCGCGCTTTTTTGGCGGCGCGGCTGAAACAGACGAAAACTCCGCCGCCGATATGGAAAATCCGCCGATATTGCTGATAAAGACGGACGCTGCGGCAGAGAAGTCCATGGTGGAAAAGAGCTTTGCAAAGACGTTTTATGATTATAAGGTCGAGATGACGGACGACGACGTAGACACCATAAAAAATGAGATAAACTCCGATAAGGTGGGCGGCGCAGTTGTCATAACGGGCGAAACGGAGTACACCTACTATGTAAAGGAGCTGACTATGTCGGACAACAACTTACAGCGCGCCGACGAAACAATGCTCGAACTCTACCGCACAAACGCCCTTATGGAGGGCGGTATTTCCGAGGCAGACGCGGAGAAAATAATGAACACAACAATGAGCGGAACAGCCGAGGGACTTAAAAACGATACCACAAAGAGCATTATCCCGACCAACGTCCTGCTTTTACTGCTGTTCTTCGTGATTACTCTGTACGGCCAAAAGGTCGCGACTAGCGTCGCCACAGAGAAAAGCTCGAGGGCGATGGAGATGCTTATTACGAGCGCCAAGCCCGTAAATATGCTCTTCGGAAAGGTAGCCGCGTGTTACCTCACCGGACTGATTCAGATGTCGGCGATCATCGCGACGGCGCTGCTGTGCTTTAATATCAACAAGCCGTATTATACCGGGAACTTTCTCGCATTCAATATGTTCTTCGATATCCCGCCCTCTCTGATAGCGTATATCCTAATTTTCTTCCTGCTGGGCTTCCTGCTTTACGCCTGCCTGTTCGGAGCCTTCGGCTCCATGGCGTCAAAGGCCGAGCAAATCAACACGATTACCATGCCGATATCCTATCTCATAATCATTGTGTTCTTCATTATCGATACAAGCATTCAGACGGCGGTCGACAGCCCTCTTATGGTAGCCTTGTCGTATATACCGTTCACCTCGCCGCTTGCTATGTTCGCAAGAATATCAATGTCCGCTGTGCCGTGGTACGAAATTATAATTTCTATCGCGATACTCATAGCCTCTGTAATAGGCGTAGGCGTGCTGTCCGCAAAGATCTACCGCGTTGGCGTGCTTCTCTACGGAAACAGGCCGAGCGTAGGAACGGTATTAAAGAGCCTACGCGACGCGTAAGAGCCAAAATTAAATATTAAATATAAATTATTTAAATACAGGCTGTCGCTCCGTCCGCTTTATGCGCTCGGGGCGGCGGCTTTTTTGCGACGTGTTATATGCCGGATTTTGGTGAAATTTACTATAAAATCCTGCTGTTTTTCTATTTCAATTCAGCGCAATTAATTGACGAAAAACATCGGGCATGTTAAAATGATATTGTGGAATTCCTATAAGTGACGGCGCTTGCTATATTGAAATAGGGGTACAGGCTTGAGCCGCGCACTTAAATTTAGGGCAGAATAAATTATGAAAGGATTGAACCCTATGAAGAGTAAGCGAAGAGCAGGAAAAATTCTCTCCCTACTACTCAGCACCGCGCTGCTTATCTCCAATTTTGCGCTGTTGAACGCCTCGGCGGAAAGCGCGCCGGAGAATGAAGCGACGCAGCACACCCATGTTCACACATATGCGGAATCCGGCTCGGAGGAGGCGCAGAGAGAGGCGGCCGATATGACGAGGCCTGTCATCACCGTCACGCCGGTAAACGACCATGTCGATATGGATCTGTACTATTGCGAGCCGCCTCGTGTCACGATAACCGACGAGGGGGAAAACCTTGCAAGCGTGACGATTAAAACATATTCCGATGAAAAGACCATTGAGATAAGCTCCGGCAGTTATGAGCTTGACCTCAGCGACGTTGAAGGCTCCGTAACCCTGACGGCTAAGGACACCGAGGGGAATACGGAGATAAAGAGGATATTCATAGGCCATTTGCTCGGAGGCCGCCAGAGCCGGGACTATGCTCCGAACTGCACACAGCCGGGCAGGAGGACCATGGTGTATACCTGTAAGATCTGCGGCGAGCCGTATTATCAATATGACACTGCCGATAAAAACCAACCCGCAAAGGGACACGACTTTGCGCAGGAGGTCAAGACCGCCGACGTGACAAAATGCGGCGGACAGGGCAGCATAACGATAAAGACCTGTAAGAGCTGCGGCTACATGGAGCTTGAGTACAGCGAGGATTACCAGGAGGGCGGCGAGCACAAATGGGAAGAAAAAACTCAGTCGCCAAGCTGTTACGTCGGGGGCGCAAGCTGGGAGGAATGCAGCGAGTGCGGAGCGGTCAGGAACGTGACCGTTCTCAAGGCGACCTCTCACCACTTCGGTCAATGGCAAATCACAAAGCCCGCAGACTGCGAAAACGGAACGCCGGGCGTTATGGAGCGCAGCTGTGAAAACGGCTGCGGAGTAAGCGAAACAACATATATAGCCGGCGCTCACAGATGGTCGGAGCGCATGACCGTCGTTGAGCCGACCTGTGAAACAGAGGGATATTCCGGCTTTAAGTGCCTGAACTGTGGAATTGAAAATCAGCCCGAGAAATACCGCTGGAAAATACCCGCTCTCGGACATGATTATTCCGACGACGGCAACTGTATGACGGAAACGCAATGTCAGCGCTGCGGCGTTGTCCTTCAGGGCCAAGCGAACCACAATTTGGGCGACTACAAGTCCGACGGCGAGGCGCACTGGAGAGAATGTACAAACAAAGGCTGTAACTTCAAAACGGAGCGCGAGAACCACGTTCGCCCCGATACCGTGAGCGACTGCACAAACACATCCATCTGTACGATATGCAGCGCAAAGGCGGGACCGGAATACACGTCTCACGAGTGGAAGTATGAGTCCGACGAAAACTTCCATTGGCAGTCCTGCACGCATGAGGGCTGCTCCGTGACCACTCCGAAGAAGGAGCACAACGTAAAGGACGACCACAACTGTGAAACCGCGCTTGTGTGCCTCGACTGCCAAAAGGTTTTAAAGCCGGAGATGGAGCACGCCTACAGCGAGAAATATACATACACGGTCGGCCAGCATTGGCGCGAATGTACGAATGAGGGCTGTAACTCAAGAACGGAGCTTGATTATCACAACTTTGCCGACGATTACAACTGTACCACGCGCGTATCCTGCATAATCTGCGGATATGTTGCCATCTCGGGCGAAAGGTACCATAATTATCTCGAATCTCCGATTTACGGCGACGACGACGGACACTATAAGCAGTGCCAAAACGGAAACTGCAATGTCACGGAGAGAGCGGGAGAGCACAGCGGCGGCACGGCTACCTGCGTTACTCAGGCGATTTGCGACGAGTGCCACCTGCATTACGGCCCGCTCAATCCTCAAAATCACGTTG
Source organism: uncultured Clostridia bacterium (assembly GCA_947632045.1). GTDB lineage: Bacteria > Bacillota > Clostridia > Oscillospirales > Acutalibacteraceae > UBA7067. Next base: position 4,094 of record CANRNQ010000043.1, on the reverse strand, counting down.
AAACCGAGGTAATAAAAGAAAAGCCTGCGACTCAAACCGAGGAAGGCTATACGGGAGATCTCGTGTGCAAGGGCTGTCAGACGGTTATAACGCCGGGAGAGGTGATTCCGAAATTGCCCGAGGAATGTCAGCATAATTGGAAAGATATGGTAGACGATACCAGATGCTGGCAGCAGTGCGAGCTTTGCGGAGAGATCCAGAACCAAAAGGAGCATGAGCTTGAGATGAAGAGCGGCCCCGAAGGGCACTGGCAGCAGTGTAAAAACTGCAAGCATCAAAGCGAAGTAATACCCCACGACATAGACGAAAACGATATAGACAACGACTGCACGACCGAAATAGACTGCAAGGTCTGCGGATATGTTGTAACAGAGGCGTACCCCGCTCACGTTTGGGGCGACGACCTCCTGTTTGACCAAAGCGAGCATTGGCGCGTCTGCACTAACCCCGGCTGCGAGCAGAGGGGAGAGATCAAGGAGCATGACCCTGTTGACGACGGAGACTGCATGACCGCCGTTTACTGCTCCGAGTGCAAGCACACTCTTGTTGAAGCCGAGCCTGAGCACAAATGGCCGTCCGTATGGGAGTCGGACGCAGAGGGACACTTCAAGCGCTGTGAGAATATCGACTGCCTACAGATAAACCGCGAGGAGCATCAGAGGGTAGAGGACGACGGCAACTGCACAACTCCCGTTGTCTGCTCGGTTTGCTCTTACGAAATCGAAGCCGGAGCGGAGGAGCACGATTTCTCCGGCGATTATATAACGACAGACACCGGCCATCATCAAAAATGCCAAAACGCCGGCTGTAACGAGCTTAGCTCCGAAACAGCCCACTCCGGCGGCGAGGCGAACTGTAAGGACGCCGCCGTGTGCGTAGTTTGCGGGGCTTCCTACGGCGAAAAGAACCCTGCTAAGCACACGGGCAACACAGAGGTCAGGGGCTATATTGAGCCGACAACGGAGGAAGAGGGCTTTACAGGCAACCTCGTCTGCGTAGATTGCGAAGCCATACTTCAAAGCGGAGTTATTCTTGAAAAGCTGCCGCCCGAGCATGAGCACGTATTTGACGAGAAGCTCGCCGACGATACCCACCACTGGAAACAGTGCGCCTGCGGCGAAAGGGATGATTATACCGAGCACAGCTTTGGCGATTACGATATGGATAACACCCACCATTGGCATACCTGCCTTGAATGTGAAAAGGTCGTAAGTCAGGACCACGAGTTTGTAGACGGACAGTGTTCGGTCTGCGGCTTTGAGATGCCAAAGCACGAGCACACGTTTGAGTGGCGGCACGACGATGAAAACCACTGGCAGGAGTGCACCGACTGCGAGGAAACCCGAGATAACGGCGTACATACGGGCGGCGAAGCCACCTGCAAGAGCAGACCGGTCTGCGAAACCTGCGGAAGCGAATACGGCGAAAAAAATACCGAGAACCACGTTGGCGGAACGGTTACAGAGGGTCGCATAGAGCCTACTACCGAAAAAGAGGGCTACACCGGCGATGAAAGGTGCCTCGGCTGCGGAGAGATAGTCAAAAAGGGCGAAGCGATACCTAAGCTCCCGATAGTCAGCGACCATCTTGGCGACGTAAACAACGACGGCAACATTTCAATAGCCGACGCTATATTGGTGCAGAAGCATATAGTCGGGATTATCACCCTTGAGGGCGAGGACTTTGCCGCCGCCGATGCAGACAAAAACGGCGAGTTGAACATAGCCGACGCAATAATGATCCAAAAGCACATTGTAGGAATACTTACAATTGAATAAGCTTTATTGAATGAGCTTCATAATATGCTCGAGCCCGTCAAGGCACAACGCCCTGCCGGGCTCGGCTCTTTTTTGGGCTTGCGCCCAATTCTTTGCGGCTGCGGCGCAGAACCGCAGCCGCGCCGACTTGCGCCGGCACGGCTGCTATTTTATATCTTTTTTTATTTGCAGGAGGAGCGAAGCTCCTCCTGCACCTCCACCTTTATCTTAAAGATTTTTTCTGAGTCGAGTTTTTATTCCCGTAAATTAGCTAAGTCGCAGAGGACAAAGTCCCCGCCGGTCGCAGCCGCGCCGACTTGCGCCGACACGGCTGCTACTTTATATTTTTATTTATTTGCAAGGGGCGAAGCCCCTTGCAACCCCATTTTCGCACAAAGGTTCTGCTTAAATTTGAGTTTTTATGCCTGCGGAGGGGCTTTAAATCAGAATATAGTTTTTAGCAGGCAAGCTCCTCCTGCACCTCCACCTTCTCGCTCCAAAATTATTTTTAGCTCGGCTCTCTGCAACGTAGCTAATTTACGGGCACAAAGGCTTGATTTAAGAAAAAATTTTTGAGCGAATAGAGCAGGGTTTCAAAGGGGCTGCAAGCCCCATTGAGAACTATTCTACATAAAAAGCAGCAGCATTACCGGCGAAAGTCGGTAATGCTGCGGTAGACGGGAATATAACCAAAATAAATTCATTTTGCCGCAAAGAGCGCGCCAGTTTGGGGCGCAGCCCCAAAAACCTCATAGGGGTTATACGGAGAGCTTCTGCAAAAACGCCCTCGTCCTTTCGTTTTTCGGGTTGTCTATAACTTCCCGAGGACTGCCCTGCTCAACGATAACGCCGCCGTCCATGAATACAACGCGGTCGGATACGGCGCGAGCGAAGTCGATCTCGTGAGTGACTATTACCATAGTCATTTTTTCCTCGGCAAGATCCTTCATTATCCTGAGTATGCCCGCGGTTATCTCGGGGTCGAGAGCTGAGGTCGGCTCGTCAAAAAACAGTATATCCGGATTCATAACGAGCGCCCTCGCTATCGCAACTCTCTGCTGCTGACCGCCGGACAGCTCGCAGGGATATGCCTTTTCCTTGTCCTCAAGGCCGAGCCTTTTAAGAACGCGTCGGCTCTCGGCGATAACGCTCGCCTTGTCGCGCTTCATAACGCTGATTGGAGCGTCGGACACGTTTTTGAGAACATTATAGTGCGGGAAAAGGTTGAAGCTCTGGAAAACAAGCCCGAACTTAGAGTGAACGCTTCTTATGTCGGACTTTGAGGGATAGACCGATTTGCCGCCTTCGTTTTTTACAATCAATTTTCCGCAGTAGCTCAAATCGCCGCCGTCCATGGTTTCAAGAAAGGTCGCGCACCTGAGCAAGGTGGATTTTCCCGAGCCGGACGGGCCGAGGATAGACACGACCTCGCCCTGCTCGACGCTGAAGCTTATATCCTCAAGAACGGTTTTGTCGTCAAATTTTTTTTGAAGATTATTTATCTCAAGCAATTTCATTATTCTCACCTCACAATTAATGGTAATAATCCATGCGCTTTTCGATTTGCTGCATGACGAAGGCCACAACAAAGTTGAATACATAGTAGAACAGACCGGCGACAAACAGCGGCATAATGCTCGCCTGAGCAGCGGCTATCTGCTTTGCAAGGGTGAATATCTCGGTGTAGGCGAGGGCAAAGGCGAGTGAAGTGTCCTTTACAAGAGTGATGACCTCGTTCGTGACAGGGGGCAGAATGTGCTTTGCCATCTGCGGGAATATGATTTTGCGGAAGGTCTGACCTCTCGAATAACCGAGTATAGACGCGGCCTCTCGCTGCCCCAGAGGAACAGACTGAATGCCGGCGCGGAATATCTCGGCAAAATAAGCCGCATAGTTGATCGAAAAGCCTATGATCACGGCGTAGGTGCGGTAGCTCTGGTCAAGACTGATGTTAAACAAATAATAGGGGCCGTAGCAGACAACCAAAAGCTGGAGCATCAGCGGAGTGCCGCGCATTATGGATATGTATATCTGAGCGAGCCACTTTACTACTCTGAACCTTGACATTCTCGCAAAGGTGAGAAGAAGTCCGAGCGGGAGCGAGAATATGAGAGTTAGGGCGAATATGAGCAGGGTCGCCTGCATACCGTCAAGAAGCTGTACGAGAATATCCCAGAAGCCGAGCTTGTTTGAGGAGGTTTCCTCCTGCGGTTGTGAGCTTGTGTCCGACTGACCCTCGTCGGCGGGCTTGTCGTCGGCACTCAGACAAACGCTCGTTTCAAGGCTCCACTTTTTGGCGATCTCGTCAAATTTGCCGTCGGCTTTCATTTCAAGCAG
>CANRNQ010000042.1 GCA_947632045.1 uncultured Clostridia bacterium | reverse complement strand
GTAATAGTCACGTCGCACCAGGCTTTCCTGACGCGCGAGGCGTTAAAAAACATCGCCGAGGTCACCGTCAGCAATTTGCAGGACTTTTTTGCGAACCGCCCCTTAAAGAACGAGATAACGGTTCCGGTGCGCACAAGCGGAAAAATAAAGCTCGGGCTCTGAGTTTCCCTATGCGACGATTTTTTGCTCGCGGCGCGGGGGAGAAGCCCCCGATTTTGCACATCGGTATACTCTCTTTTTTGCACGCTCAAAAATGGATTTTGGGCGTGCTTTTCATTTTTGTATATATTTATCTGTTAAATTATATCGCAATAGCCGCGAAAATCGCTTAAAAAAATATATGGATTGAGAACGTCGCCCACACGGCGCACGGCTCAAAAATGCTTAGGTTACACTCGTTTTATGCTTAGCTTTACTTAGGGAGGATGCGCAAAATGACAACGAAAAGAAGCAATCTGCGGGACAAATTTGACAGAGCACAGGCGCTCTTGCTTGCGCTTCTTATGGTGGTGTCCGTAATAACGCCGCTGTACGTCGGCACGACAAGCGCGGACGCGGCGGCTGACTACGGAGTCTACTTTGATCCCAAAAGAGATTATTACTTTAACATCTCCAAAGCGCCGGAGGATTTCAAAAAGGCTGTTGAAGCTTCAATTAACAGCGAGAACAAAATCGGCGTGCGTTTTGTAGACGACACCGGAAAGGTTCTTTGGGTTTCGGATTTTACAAAGGACGGCGTTCCCGACCCTGAGCTTTCCCCGGGCGAAGCTGATGTATCCGGTTTCAAAGAGAATCTCTATCTTCTGCCAAAACCCACTTCCTCCGTATCCGGCCGCGCAACCCGAATGATCATAAGAGATTTGAGCGTTACTCCCGCCGCAAAGAATACAGCCTCCCCTAAAGCGGGCGACACAAGAATTTTGTTCAAGAGCAATAGCGTAGACTGCCTTGAGGAATTAGATGCGGTCAGCTTCCTTAAGCCGAAGATCCAGGCGATAAGCGCCACGACCGGTAACCCGGTGGCAATCGAAGGTATCTCCGCAGCCGGCACCGCTTTAACACAATACCACGTCGAAGATGGCACAGAAGAAGGTCAAGGTATCTGGTGGTATATTGATATTCCCACCAGCTCAATCACCGACCCCGACACCGGCGCTGCAATCATATCCTCCTTTGTTTTCTCCTGCGACAGCTATAAGCTCGGCAGCAAAACAGTAAGCAAGACCGTTTCAACTCAGCCTCTTGCGATCGTAGATTATAACGGCTACGTTTTCTATGACGGCGCTATCCCGCGCGACCCGCATATCTATAAAATTGAAAACACGGCTCTTTCAAAAGAGGCGGATTTGTGGTTCGCTCAGGTTACATATCAAAACTACTTCGTTTTTAACGACCAACAAGGAATAGACGTTTCGAAATACGCTTACCCCTATCGTTTTTCTGATTCACGCAGAAGAAAGGTTTGGGTTTACAACGAAAACTGGAAAGGTAAGGGAAAAATATACGCCACAGGCGACCTCGGCGACCCGCTCGAGGGCACACAGACGCTAATAGAAGAACCGGCGAACTCCGGCTGGTTTGTTACTCAGGATATAGAGCATGATTACACCGAACAAGGTTATCCGGGCAAACGCATAACAAACGGCCTTGTTATCGGCGCAAGATATAAATTCCACGTAAACAAGAATGACCCTGACCTCGCCGCGAGTGATATTGTATCCGTACCTTTAAAGGATAAAAGAGGCAACCTAATTGACACGTCAAACCAGGCGGGCAAAGATGCGGCAAAAGAAGCGGGCTACACCCCATATTTTGACGAGGGATTTTTCAAGCAAACCTCCGGCGGCCCTTATGAAGAGTCTGCTGACCACGTTTCCGACACGGCATATTATATGTCAAGCACCTATGAAGACCAGTGGGTAAAAAAGAGCAGCACGGAAGAGGCTGCGGACATCAGCATACCCGAGGTTACAAAGGACAGCAGCGCGTCGAGAATTAACCTATATTCCGTAAAAGCAACATATTACGATTACCTGTCAAATCAGGAGCGCTCCGGAACATGGAGAACAAGCGTTCCCAGCTACAGTAATTACGGTAACTCTGAGGCTTACGGAAATCAATTTTCAATGTTTAATGATGATATAGAGGCTGTGGCAGATGCCCACGCGAACAATGTTTGGCGTTATCCCCTTTATTTTGGTAACTTTGTCGCCAGCGAAGGTCATGCTGGCTGGGTAACTGATCGTGCCAACGCAAGCAATAGCGGTAATCAAAACTATGGAGTCAGCATAGATGATGGCGACGATTCCGTTTACTTAAAAAACTTTTACCGCGCAAATAACTCAAGTTATATGGGCGGAGCAGACCGTGTAATTCAGGGATTGGTAAATGGCAGCCTGACAAAAAATTATTTTTCATCTCCTCTTAGCGGATACACCGCAGGCGATTTTAGTTATGATATGACAGTGGGAACAAGCAGTCTAAAATCACCATACTTTGACTCGAATTGGCTGAGAGGTACAAGCGATGGTCAAGAAACACCTGCTAACGACGAAATATGGATTGAGCAGAAAACATCATCGACCTATACATATTATATACATGCGTGGACTGGTAGCGACACGGCCGATTTTACGCTCACAAGTACAAATTTGCAAACAAAAAATGGTAAAAAATATTGGGTAGCTAAGAAAACTTTAAGGAACTCATCAAATAACACCTTATCAAGCTACACAAAATTTTTGGTAAGACCGAATAGCAGTAACTATGATGGTCAATCCGTAGACTATGATATCGAATGGGGAAGCATTTATAATTTCAACGGCAATAATTTGGAAAAAGCATCGTCAAGCTCGACTCGCCGCGCATTTGTTATCGACTCTGTATTCCCGTTCAGACAGGTTGAAGAGAACGGAATCACCCACTATAAATTTGATGTTGAGGATAACGATGTTATAAGATTTGCTGACGATAGCGGAAACACCAGAGGCAGCGACCCCACAAAGCTGACATATTATCACGCTGATAATCAGACTGTCAGAAACGCATATAACGGTGGAACAAAGGGTTTCTTCCCGTTCGACGCCTCGGATCTAACCGGCAGCAACAATCAGTCAGACGATGATACAGCAAAGGACTTCGGTTTCGGCGTGAAGATGGAAATGAACTTCAAGCTGCCGAAGAACGGCGTATATTCTACCGGAGGGAGCAGCACACCAACCGGGTATGAAATTAAAAAAATATCGACAACTAATGATAATAGTTACGGGACAATTTACAAGCTCCAAATACCAACGGTGTTTAAAAAAGCAAAACTTTCATTAAACGGGGGTAGTGAGTCAAGCGAATATGATTTACAATCTTTAGTCAATGATTCACAATACATAGGAAGGGCTAGTAATAGTTGGTATTACTCAGACACACCCTCACAGTACAAAGCAACCTCGGACGGAAATAATTATACCATATATATACGCGACGAAACGAAAAGTGCAGATATATATCTGAATACATGGGGCGACGGCGTAAGCACAGGATTTCCGGGATGGGGAATTAAAAGTAGCAATTCATTCACCGTTTCGGCTTCGGGTTCAACTCAAAACGACAACCACGCAAAGTTCACATTCACCGGTGACGACGACCTCTGGGTATTCATCGACGGCCAGCTTGCTCTTGACATGGGCGGCGCTCACTCAAAGGCTACCGGTACAATAGACTTTGGCTCAACAGACGGAAAGACTATCACCGGTCACGCTAATGCCGTAGCGCTTACAATCAACGGCAACACAGATACTTATCATTCTGACGGAGCCGCTCAAGACAAAGTGCTGAGTATTGACACATCTGATACAACCAAGGTTCACACCATGACGATTTACTACATGGAGCGCGGCTTGATGGATTCAAATATGTCAATCGACTTCTCCACCATGCCGGCAAACACCGAGGTTGATATTTCCAAAAAAATCGACACGGGCAACATAAACGACGGATTTTTGGAAACTGAGGTGACAAAGCCCGACGATGCGATAAACCGCCGCGACCGCCTTGCGTTTAGAATAACCGACAATAACAGCGCGGCAAATCTCAGCAGCGATTTTGATTTAAACGGTACAAGATATAGCCGTTATGACGAAATTGACGACACGGAAAATAACCCTAACGCGCATGTAGGATATTACTTTGCCAACCGCAACGCAGCTCACGATGAAAATACAAATCGGAACGACAACATCATGCTCCTGCACGACGGGCAGACGGCAAGGTTTACAAACACCTTTAACGTCGGCGATTCTCTGACGGTCGGCGAACGCGGCGACGGCGAGGATAATCTTATAGGATCTGATGAAGCCAACGGCAACTACTTTAATTACTCGACATACTTCCGTCTTTATGATGCCGGAGGAACAATACAAAAAATAAACAGCGGCATAACGCAGGCGGGCGACAAAGACAACGCCGGAGGATCGACTACCAGCCCAACCGGCGGCGGAGCGACTGAGGTTACCGCCAGTGCGCCCACCAACAAAAACGCGCTCGAAACGGACCTCGCCGCAAAGGGCGGTTATTACAAATTCAACAGCAACGACACTGTTTATCACCGCTCGGTTTCGTTCCCAATCGACGACAAAAACGAGGACCCGGCGCATATGGTAACGCGAAGCCTTGACTATCTGAACCGTATCGACACGACAGACCTTGTTGTTTCGACCGAGATAGTCGACTCGAAGGATTACTCGATCATAAACAAAAACAGACGACGCTTCACCTATAAGCTCGAGGTTTACGACGGCAAGTGGTCGGCTTATCCCTTCGAGGCTGAAATTTTCCTCTATGACACGAATGGCGACCATGTCAAAACCGAAAGCAATGAAGACGCAAGCTATGAAACAAAGCTGACCAAGGACGGCACGTTCTCGCTTTCAAAATACGACAAGATCATTATCCACGGACTGCCGACGAACCTGCCCTACAGAATAACCGAAACACGTGACACCCAGTTTGGCGCGCTCGGTTATATAGTAAATAACGATATAGCAACTATTAAGGAGAGCGGCAGCGATCTTGACGCTAATATTAAGAAATATCTAAAGGAATTTGTAGGTCAAGATAACGCCGACACAAAGCAGCTTACAACCTATAGCAAGGGAAATGAAGCTTTTAATTATTCTACAGCTAATGAAGTAGACCCTACCACGAGTGACTACCTCTGCAAGTATGCCGACGGTGCATTTGTACTTAACGCTTCAACCGGCGTTGAATCGCCCGAGGGCGAGGCAAAGGACCCCGAGGAGGCTCTCGAAGCCGCCGACGGCTCATCTACCGGCGCGGCAAAGCTGAGTCAGATGAAAAAGGCGAACTCCATACAGATCCTCAACTACTACAACCCTGTTCCGGGCTCACTGCAAGCCAGAAAGACCGTGAACAACTTGCCCATACCGGAGGACGTAAATCCGGAACAATTCCGCTTCAAAGCCGAGCTTGAGGCTGTTTGGGAGAGTGCCTTTAATCAAGGGAGTGATAGTCCTTATACTCGTCAGGCACATTCTGAGATAGATACAACGTATAATTACGCGGTATTTGGCGATGCGGCAGCCGACTCGAACGGCGCGGTAAACTTCTATGACGCGACATTTGGCAGCGATAATAGCGGCGACTATTACCTCTATAAGATTTCTGAGATTATTCCTGATGAACGTGCCCCGGAGTATAACAATTACGTTTGGGATAAGAGCGTATATTATGCCGTAATTCATATAACAGCAGAAGGTACAGAGGTAAAATATTATAACTCCGCAGCGAGCGACCCTGATTATTCTGCGGTTACTTGGGACGGCGGCGCATTGAAATGGAATTGCTGCGGCACGGAGCGAACCACCAGCGCCGACGGCGTTAGCAAGCCCAATCCCCCCATCTTCAACAACAACGAGCCGACCAAGAGCACAAATGTGACCTTTAAGAAGGTCGAGAAGCGCAACGGCGTAATAACCCCGCTTAAGGATGCGGAGTTCACGCTCTACACTGACGCGAATTGCAACACCCGGGGCGTTAAATCGGGCGATTCCGCCACCGAGAGTGATGGCAGCAACGTTGTCAGCTCAAGCGAAGACTTTGAAAACCCCGCAAAGTCCGGCGAAGACGGCTTGGTGACCTTTAAAGGCTTAAACTACTCGCCACATTCCGCAACAAGCCTTGAAGTAGACGACAAGGTGACCTTTGATGTTTACCTCTCGGATATCCAAAACGAGGCAGGGGTAGCCTCCATCAACGGCACACTGCAATTTAATCCAACATACCTCGAATTTACCGGTGAGGAAAACAGCAAAATTGGCACGGCGCTGAATGGCAAAGATGCTCAACTGGCTATCACCAATAAAGAAAACACAACCGGTGGTACGGTCAAATATTCAATAACCCTCGGCGGCAATAACGCAATAAAAGACGAGGAAATTCCGGAAGGTAGCAGACTTGTCATAGCGAGCTTTGAATTTAGAGCAAAACAAGCCAGCGATGATACAAGCGCTTACTCCGTGTTGAACTTAAATACACCGAAAGGCGATGATGGCGCGGTTATCGGAACCGTCGGCGCATATAGCCCCACGAAAGAAGTTCCTAATATAACAGGCAGCGTCGAAGGCGGCGCGAATTACTACATCAGCAATTACAATAACCCCTCGCGCGCCTACACCGTATATTACCTCAAGGAAACTAAAGCCCCGACGGGATTCACAAAGCTCGACGGCACCTTCCGCTTGCTCATTGATAGTAGCGGCAACTCAAAGCTTGAATATAAGGGCACGGGAGACGGCGCAGATTGGGGCACTCCGTCTACCGTTATCGGCGTAGATGCGGACGAACCCAACCGCCAAACCGTCATCAACCCCTACACCGAAAAACCGGCAAGCTTCACCGTTTCGGTCAAGAAAGAGGTTCAGCTTGAAGGCGGGAAGGAGAATATTCTTGATAAACTTAACCCCGACAAGCCCACCTTTGAATTTAACGCCGAGCTGTGGACTCTTGAAGCGACAAGCGCAAATGGAGTGGGAAGCGGCACTAAAACAACGGCAACGGTAACAGATGGAGGAGAGCCGACAGGGGACGCCAACTTAGCTAAGCTCTTTGAGCCTGATAACTCGAACTTCAAGACAACCGAAACGAACTATACAGCTTCATTCCCAATTGAAAATATCGATATAAACGATATAACCGTTAATACGCTCGTTTATAAAATAACCGAGAAGCCGGTGAAAGGATATACACCGGAGCCGGGTGTGCTCTACGCGATTGTAAAGCTGGATACGGCTAATGAAACAAATCCGTTCACCGTTAAGTATTCAACTACCCCTACCGGAGATGGCGATGACAATAACACAATCGTAAACACCCTGAATAAGAAAGAGGCCAATCTCACAATCCTCGGCACAAAGATGGTAACAAACAGCAAGGGCGAACAGGTTGTTCCGCCGAAGTCGTTCGATTTTAAAGCCACGCTTACAGACGCGGATATAACCGATATTTACGGAGAAACATACAAAGGTGTATCTGCGGAAAATAATAAGTATATCAGTAAGTTTGACTCTAGCATAAGTGCTTCTAATGATTCGGGTAAATCCCGCTTTAGCTTCACCCAAAGTGGTATTGATATGACCGAAATCGCCTCCGCAATCCTCGTATATACGGTGCAGGAAACATCACCGGACACTGACACAGTATACAAAACGGATTCGACGGTCTACACTGTAGTCGTTTCATACAGTAGCGATACAGGCTTCTCTGTACTGAATGCTACGAAAGAAGAGCCTAAACCTATTGTGGATGAACAGGGAGAAGACCCAACTTACAATTACTACGATCCATTACCAGGTGGCGACGAAGACGATATAGTCGGCGTGAAATTCCTCAACACATACAAGTCTGCCGACAAGGGCTTTGAACTTACAGCCAGCAAGACTATCAAGTCCGATTATAGCAACGGCACGCCTGAGGCTGATCAATTCTCGTTCACCGCTACCCTGACCCATGTTTCTTACACGGATAAAGAAGAAAACCAAACGGTTAACGCAGATGTTGACAACAGTAACTTTAGCACATCATATAAGATGTTCGGCTTCTTGCAGGGCGACGGAACACGCTTAATTTCAAGTACAAAGACAAACAAAAAATGACGGCTCAATCACCTTTGATAGAGTCAAATACGATACCAACCGCTACACAGACGTTGAGTTGACCTACACAATAAAGGAAGAGTCGCTCAATGGCGATGATGCAAACCTCTTTGAAGTGCCGAGTACGACCTACACCGTAACGGTTAAGCCGAGCGCCGACGGAGAAGGATTTGATATCACTTACACCAAGGATTCGACTTCCGGAGTAGCTCTTGCGGCAGAAGCCGCGTCGCTTCTTGCGAAACCGCTTGCTCTCGCGGCTTACGATGCGGGTATAATGCCAATCGCGACTATAAATGGTTCGGCGGCATTTGTAAATACGTATAAGGACGTTAAAACAAGCATTGCTCTTGATGCCAAAAAACAGCTTGATGATGGAGCCGGAAAGACATCTTATCCTCCTGAGAATGAATATTCCTTTACCGCTAAGCTTTCAAAGGTAGAGCTCGAGGATTTGGTAAATGGCTGCACTTACAGATTTGATGGTGAAAATTGGACTGCTGACCCCACGGAGAAGACAGTTCCCGACGATATTCAAAAACTCTTCCAATTCGCGGGCGACGGCACCACGAGCGGCGGCGCCACGGGCTCAGATACTCAGACCGTGAAAAACGGAGCAAATGGCGTAATCACCTTTAATATGCTTCACGGCTCGACCAATCAGATGAATTTGGGCGGTTTGACCCTCACTTCACTTGAGTACACAGTCGAAGAGCCGAAAGATAATTATACGGACACTGTTTACAACCGTGACACAAAGGTTTACACCGTGTCCTATAAGTTAGACGGTACGACCTTGACAAAAGATAAGGTAACATACGTTACATCTCCTGGATCGGGCGACCCGACAACACCAGCGAATGATACCGTACTCTTCACAAACACCTATGCGGAGAAAACTCTTAACTTCACACTCAATGCGGTAAAACAGCTTAAGGATTCAAGTAATGGCACGAACATACCGTCAAATGTTGTAACAAACGCAAACGGTAAATTCACATTTACCGCAACACCGTATTCGATTCAGCTCAACAACGGCAATACAATCAAGAGCGGCGATACGGGATTTGAGGATTACAATATTCCAAATATTGCTGATGCGAAAAACGGTGCGTTTAACACGGATACTCTCACAAGAACAATAAGCTTTGAAGAGAAATCCTATGACGTTCACGCGCACACGGATGTCAAGTCGTTCGTTTACAAGATTGAGGAATCCTCAATAGACTCCGGTGCGCCGTTTGAAGAGCAGAACGAAACCCTCGCTTACTACGCCCTTGTTACCGTTCCGGCTGAGTCAGATACTAGTGGTAATTTTACCGTAGCGTATTATTCAGATGTTGACGGCAACGGAAACGTAGACAATGCTAAGCCTGTTGACACCAACAATGTGGTATTCACCAACATCTACCGGTCAAATCCTCAACCCGTAACATTTAATGCCGAAAAGTATTACAAGCTCGGCACGGACGGCGATGAAACACTTCTCACAAACACAAGCGACAAAAAGGATATGGTCGGACAGTTCAACTTCACCGCAGGGCTGTACTCCATAACCAAGGACGGAATTGAATACAAGGGTAGTGTTGGCGATAACCAGCTGACCGATCCGGCAGTTTCAGACATTTACAATGCCGCTAAACTCGGTGAAGGCAACTCAAAAACAGTGCAGAACGGTGACGACGGCAAGATAAGCTTCAACGCTACTGATCAAACCTATGTAGTTGAGCTTGATATGAACAGCCTTAGCTTTGATAAGCTCGTCTATAAGCTCGCCGAAACCAAACCCACCCAACGCGGCTGGACGGTCGAGCAAGACACAGTTTACGTTATTGTAACGCCTAAAACAGACGATACCGGGGTTACCGGCTTTAATGTCACATATTCATACAGCGAAAACGGCACTGCTTCAGGCGAAAATAACAACCATTTCGTCAACGTCTACACAGCTTCACAGGGTTCCGTCGAACTCAAGGCTGAGAAGTATTATCAAATCGGCACCAACGCAGCCCAAAAGCTTGATAATGGTGCAGTAACTAGCAACGAACAGCTCAAGGATTTGCTCAATGCGTTCCAATTCAGCGCAAAAATCGTATCTATCACAAAGGACGAAACGAAGGTAACATCAGGTTTTGATACAAGCGCTGTCAGCGCCATTTACGATGCTTTGAATATCACCGATACACCAACAAACGGTAATGACGGCAGTATCAATTTTGCGAAAAAAGATATAAACGACCTGAACGCCTTTGACTTCAATACGCAGATTGAAATAATCTACGAGCTCAGCGAGGACGGTTGGCAAGATGAAGGAGCTAAAATCCCGGGCTGGAGCACCGATAAAACAAACCGTTACGCAAAGGTTACTATCTCGTACGATCCCACAGGCAACAAAAACATGCTTGGCGAGGTCAAGTACTACGATGCCTCGGCTTACAATGCGACAGAAGGAACCTTGAGCGGCGACGGCAGCACCGCACTTCAGCACTTCACCAACACCTACACCGCCAAAAATGCAAACATAGCCTTTGAAGTCGCGAAAACGCTCGACGATGAGCAGGTATCCCAAAACTTGGTTGACGCGTCAGCGTTCACCTTCACCGCGACCCTTCATGATCATCAAAATGGCGGCATTATGGTATTTGATTCTACTAATAAAATGGTGACTCCGACTCCTGCGGATTTTGCTGAGGGTTCTAGCTTGTATACTCTCACAGGTACAATGAGCAATGAAAACGGTCGCACAAATGTCAAATTCGCCGCCCAGGAAGGAGCTTCAATCGACGCAAATAAATACAACGACTATACCTTTGTTTATACAATAACCGAAGACAACCTCCAACCTGCATACGCTTCACAATACACAAAGGATAATAGCACGGTTTATGCCGTTGTGAAGATTAACTCAAATACGGAGACATATTACAGTGTTGACTATTACTCTGCGGTTTCAGTGAATCAGACTCCTATAGGAAATACGCTAAATTTAAATGACACGGACAAGATAGTCGGGGAGAATCTCCCGTTCACCTTCAAGAACACAACCTTGATCTCGACCTCAACCACAACCTTCCAATTCAAAAAGGTTGACGCGGACGGCAAGACCCCGCTCGAGGGCGCAGAGTTTATGCTTTACAGCGACGATGCTTGCACAACACCGCTTCCAAAAGACACTTATTGCGACCCGAGCGTACCGGACAGAGCTACCAAGTGCACTTACGATCCAAATGTAGCTCATGCATCCGCCAAAGACACCGGCCTCGTAACATATGATTACATCTCCTATGTGCCGGGCACCGGCAAAGCTGCCTTCTATATGAGGGAAACAAAGGCTGCTCCCGGTCACGAATTAAGCCCGAACACCTTCAAAATAGAGATAGGCGGCAACGGCGCAATTACACTGTCCTATAGAGCCCCCGGCGACTCTGACTGGAAGAATATAGATAACATTGCCACAGAAGACGGCACCTACCTCTTCCAAATCACCAACAACCCGAGCACGCACCTCCCGCTTGCGGGCGGATCGGGCGTAGCAATGTTCTACATCTTCGGCCTTGCGGCG
>CANRNQ010000041.1 GCA_947632045.1 uncultured Clostridia bacterium | reverse complement strand
GAGCGGGAATTAAAAATAAATCTCTGAGAGAATAAGGGGTTGCAAGGGGCGAAGCCCCTGCAAATAAAAAAGGCAAAAAACAGCAGTTGTGCAGTCATGGCTGTCGGCCGCAAAAGCCCAAGAAGCAAAAAATAAGCCCGCAGAGAGTGGGAGCTAAAAATAAATCTCTGAGAGAATAAGGGGTTGCAAGGGGCGAAGCCCCTGCGAATAAAAAAATATAAAAAAGTAGCAGCTTTACCGGCGCAAGTCGGTAAAGCTGCGGAAAACGAGAGAGGGGGTTTACGGGGAGAGCCGACACTCTCCTCGTCACATTAGGCTTATGGCGGCATTGAGCATAATTGCGCACTCTATTCTTTTGCGATGAAGCTCGCAGCCGAGCTCATAAATTCCGGTAACGCTGCCGGTCGAATGATAGGCGTTTGCGGCGCAGCCGCCGCTGCAAAAAAGCCTTGCAAAGCAGCTGTCGCATTCTTTTCTCGCGTATATATTGCAGCCTTTGAACTCGTCGAGAACAGAGATGTTTGTCACACCGTCATATACGTTGCCCATAAGGTATTTGGGGTCGCCGACGAACTGGTGACAAGGGTAAAAATCGCCCCAAGGGGTGACGGCCATATACTCGGTGCCAACCCCACACCCGGCAACCCTCTTGTAAATGCAGGGGCCGCCGGTGAGGTCTATCATATAGTGAAAAAAGTTAAAGCCGTTTCCGTTTTTGTGGCGGCGGAGCATTTCAACGGCAAGCTTCTCGTACTGCTCAAAAAGAGTCGGAAGATCCTCCTTGCGCAAAGCGTAGTCCGAGTCCGGCGAAGCGACCACGGGCTCCATCGCGAGCTGCTTAAAGCCAAGGTCGGCAAGGTGAAGTATATCCTCGGAAAAGTCGGTGTTGTAGTGGGTGTAGGTTCCGCGAATGTAGTAATCCTTCTGCGAGCGCCGCTTTGCCATCTCGAGAAATTTCGGAAGTATAAGATCATAGCTGCCCTTGCCGTTGCGGCTTACGCGCATTCTGTCGTTTGTTTCGCGCCTGCCGTCTATGCTCAAAACAACGTTGTGCATCTCGCGGTTCGCAAAGTCCATCACCTCGTCGTCAAGAAGCAAGCCATTGGTGGTCAAGGTGAAGCGGAAATTTTTTCCGCAATCCTTTTCGCGGCTGCGGGCGTACTCAACAAGCCTTTTTACAACCTCAAAATTCATAAGGGGCTCGCCGCCGAAAAAGTCTACCTCAAGATTTCTCCTTGTGCCCGAGTGCTCTATTAAATAATCAAGAGCGGCGCGCCCTACTTCAAAGCTCATAAGGGAGCGGTCGCCGCTGTATTCGCCCTCTCCGGCGAAGCAGTATTTGCAGGCAAGGTTGCAGTCGTGGGCAATATGAAGGCACAGTGCCTTGAGCACGGTCGGCCGCGAGCGAAGCTTAGACGCTATCGGCAGGTACCTGTCCTCGCTGAAGAGCTTGCCCTCCTCCTTAAGAGCCTTTATGTCGTCGAGCAGCTCAAAAACCTCGCCGCGAGTCACCTCGGGATATTTCTTGGTGATCTCGTTTGAAATTTCATCTGCGGTCCTTTTGCCGTATAGGGCTATAAGGTCGTAGGCAACCTCGTCAACTATATGTACGCTCCCGCTGTTTACGTCAAGGACAATGTTGTAGCCGTTGAGCTTGTATTGATGTATCATATTTGAACCCTCTTTAAAATTAATTTATTATATAAAGCCCGCCGCGCTCCGGCGTGAAACAGCGGCTCGAGCCGCCCTGACTCAATTTGCCGTCAAGCGCGTAGGACCAATAAAAAATCGCCGCACAGCTTCCGCTATACAGCGATCATTACGTCAAATTAGCAAAATGCAAGGGCAATCATTTCTTGCTCTTTTCACACTGCTGGTTAGCAATGCCGCATGATGTTTTGCAGGCTGACTGGCATGATGTCTGGCACTCTCCGCAGCCGCCCTTTTCGGCTGACTTTGCGAGATCCCTTGTTTGAATTGTCTGAATCCTCTTCATGCTTGACTCACCTCTTTCAACTTTTTATGTTATGTAAGATATTTTATCTTATTTCGGCGCTTGTGTCAATATCAATCCTTCATTTGAAAGCCCCCAAAGCCTAAATCAAACGCGGTCATTGCCCGTTTAATGAGAGCAAGGCCTCCTTGACGAGATCCTCGTTTCCGGTAAGCAGAGCAATGGTCGATTTGTATATGAGCTCGGGACTTTTGAGAAAGCTTTTTTTGACAAGAGCGGCTTGGCTGCCGTCGGCGACGTTTATCGAAATCGAGAGCAAATCCCCCGCGGCGCCGCCCAGCACCCTGCACTCTACTCTGTACCCGTTGTCGCACTTTTTGACGCTTACGGTGTTTTCGCGCTCGCGCCGCTCCTGCTCAAAGAGCTCGAGGGCGACCTGCACGGCTCTGTCGCGCACCGAGGAAGGAAGATTCATCTCAAGCATGGCGGCGGCTTCGGCTCCGGAGGCGCTGAGCTCGCATATCCCGTCGCAGATCTTCACATTGCCGTTTTTTATCAGGTCGCTCATGCAGTCGGAGGACTCAAAGTAATTTACGAGCTCGGCCTTAACAAGAGCCTGCTCAACGGTATCGGGCGAAAGCCCGACGCGCGCCTTTGAGATAACGTAGCATATCAGAATTTTAATGTCCTGCTTGCTTCTCAGCCCGCCCGGGCGAATGCCTGCGTCAAGAGCGTCGTTTTGCAAAATAACACCACCAAAGTCTTTAAATTATTTTCCGCGTCTAAGGCGCGGAAGAGTTTAAATTTATTATATCACATACCCGCACCCTACGGCAAGATAATTTGACTTGTGCGGCTCGATATCTAAAAAGGCAAATGTCGGAATATTGATTACTAAAGTGTAAAAATTGTATCAGTTTGTTTGAAATTATTGAAAAAGCTCCGAGCATATTGTATGATATGAATTAATCGAAGGGAGGGTATAATAAATGGAGAAATATATGCCGTTCATATGGATAGGGCTTGCGGCCTTTGCACTGGCGGCCGAGGCGTTCACGGCCCAGCTCATCTCAATATGGTTCTCACTCGGCGCACTCGGCGCGGCGATAAGCTGTATATTTACCGACAATATCATTATCCAGCTTTCGGTCTTTATCGTCGTAACAGCCTCTTCTCTTGCGCTGACAAGACCGCTTGTTATGAGGTCAAGGCGAAAAAGCAGGCCCGTCAAGACCAACCTTGACAGAGCGATAGGCCGCGAGGCAATACTGACAAAGGATATAACCAAGGAGCACGACGGCGAGCTCAAGGTGCTCGGCGATTACTGGCTCGCCGCAAGCGTCGGAGGACGCGAGATAAAAAGCGGAACAAAGGTCAGGGTGCTCGCGATAAACAGCACAAGGCTTATCGTTGAGGAGCTAAACGAGGGCGATACTCGACGAACGGAAGAGCTCGCGGCGCAAAGCGGCGGCAAATAAGCACAGCGGGCGCACAGCCCGAAAATTATCATTTTACAAAGCGTATTTATATTTTGAAAGGCAGGTAATATTTATGAATTTGGGAATGGGTCTTGGAGCTTTTATAATAATCGCGATAATCGTGATAATAGTTTTGCTCGTTATAATAGCAAACATCAAGGTCGTGTCGCAGTCGAACGCCTATGTCATCGAGCGGCTCGGCGCTTATTCGTCAACATGGGGACAGGGCCTCCACGTCAAGATACCGCTCATCGACAGAATAGCGAAAAAGGTTTCGCTCAAGGAGCAGGTGGTCGATTTTCCGCCTCAGCCGGTCATAACAAAGGACAACGTAACCATGCAGATAGACACGGTGGTCTATTTTCAGATAACCGACCCAAAGCTCTACGCCTACGGAGTAGTCGACCCGATATTCGCAATAGAGAACCTTACGGCTACAACGCTTAGAAACATCATAGGCGACCTTGAGCTCGACCACACGCTGACCTCGCGCGACGACATCAACGAGAGGATAAGGTTCATACTCGACGAAGCGACCGACGCATGGGGAATAAAGGTAAAGAGAGTGGAGCTTAAAAATATTCTTCCGCCGAGAGAGATACAAGAGGCAATGGAGAAGCAGATGAAGGCGGAGCGTGAAAGGCGCGCGAAGATACTTGACGCCGAGGGCGAAAAGAAGAGCGCTATATTAATTGCCGAGGGTCAAAAGGAAAGCGCAATCTTAAAGGCGGACGCGATAAAGGAGTCAAAGATACGCGAGGCGCAGGGCGAGGCCGAGGCTATACTTTCGGTTCAAAAGGCCTATGCCGATTCGCTTAAAATGCTCAACGAGGCGAGCCCGAGTGAGCCGGTTATCGCGCTGAAGAGCCTTGAGGCATTTCAGAAGGCGGCCGACGGCAAGGCTACAAAGATAATCATTCCGTCGGAGATACAGTCGCTCGCCGGACTTGCAACTTCTGTAAAGGAGATAATGCAGAACGACGCTCCAAAGCAGTGACGAGAGCTGATTTTATATTAAAAAATCCCTGAAAATTCTTGCAGGGTATTGAATTTACTCCCAAAATCAAATACAATATAATAAGAGTTTTCTTTGGGGGTGTGCGCCGTGGCGTTTTTAGGCTGTCGTTATTTTATATGCGGCTTCAAGTCTGCGGGCACATTGCGCAAAGATTTAAAATCAGAATACCTTTTGCAAAATTAAGACTGCGTACAACCGCAGTCTTTTTTGCGTTTTGGTATTGAGTGAAAGGATGAAAAAAATGGCAGACGAAAAAAAGGTTGCAGTTATAATGGGGAGCGACAGCGATTTCCCCGTTGTGTCCGCCGGAATCAAAACGCTGAAGGATTTCGGCGTGCCGTTTGAGGTGCACGTAATGTCGGCGCACAGAACGCCGGAGCTTGCCGCAGATTTTGCTAAAAGCGCGAAGGATAACGGCTTTGGCGTTATAATAGCCGCGGCGGGAATGGCGGCTCACCTCGCCGGGGTATTGGCGGCGCACACAACGCTTCCGGTCATAGGGATCCCGATTAAATCAACCTTCGACGGTCTTGACGCCCTGCTTGCGACTGTGCAGATGCCGAGCGGTATCCCCGTTGCGACGGTCGCCGTAGGCGGCGCGGCAAACGCCGCGTTGCTTGCCATACAGATGCTCGCGCTTTCAAACGACGACCTTGCAAAAAAGCTCGAGGCTAAAAAGGCGGATATGGTCGAGGGAGTTCTGAAAAAGGATCTGGCTATACAGAGCAAGGTGGAAGAGCTGTGATAGGGGAAAGCAACTTTGATTTCGATTCGCCTCAGGACGAGTGCGGAGTTTTCGGAATATATGCCGCCGACGGAGAAATCGACGTGATAAAGGAAACCTACACCGCGCTGTACGCCCTCCAGCACAGGGGGCAGGAGAGCGCGGGAATAGCCGTAAACGACGGCGGAGATATAAAGTGCGTGAAAAATCTCGGCTCGGTGTCCGACGTGTTCACGGCGGAAAATCTTGAGGATCTGCCAAAGGGTAAAATAGCCGTCGGTCATGTGTGTTACAGTCCGGAGCACAGGCTTACGCCCATGGCGGCTCAGCCACTGATAATGAGATATATAAAAGGCTCGCTCGCCCTCGCGCAAAACGGCGCTCTGACCAACAGGGCGCAGCTGCACAAAAGTCTTGAGCAGGGCGGAGCGATGTTTCAGGCGAACACAAACGCCGAGCTGATAGCCTATGTTATAGCAAGTCTGCGCCTCAGCTACGGGACGATAGAGGAGACCGTCGTGAACGCCATGAAGGAGCTTGAGGGAGCGTATTCGATAGTTCTGACCTCGCCGAGTATGCTCATAGGCGCGCGCGACCCCAACGGCTTTCGCCCGCTGTGCATAGGAAAAAAGAAAAACAGCTATATGATAGCCTCCGAGTCCTGCGCCCTCGACGCTGTCGGCGCAGAGTTTATTCGCGACGTAGAGCCGGGCGAGGTCGTTGTCGTCGACCAAAACGGCATACGCAGCTTTAAGGACAACTGCACGGGTAAAACCTCGATGTGCCTGTTTGAATATGTGTACGTCGCTCGGCCTGACAGCGTTATAGACGGCGTTTCGGTTCATATGGCGCGGCAGGAGGCGGGCAGACTTCTCGCCCGCGAGCACCCGGTCGAGGCCGACATGGTCTGCGGTGTGCCGGACAGCGGACTCTCGGCGGCGCTCGGCTACTCGATAGAGTCGGGCATACCGTACGGTACGGCGCTTATAAAGAATAAATACATAGGCAGGACCTTCGCGCAAAAGCGCATATCCGACAGAGAGGAGATATTGAAGGTAAAGCTCAATGTTCTGAGAGCCGGAGTAGAGGGCAAGAGGATAATAATTATAGACGATTCGATAATACACGGCGCGACCTGCTCTTATATAGTGCGGCTGCTGCGCGCGGCAGGGGCCAAGGAGGTTCATTTAAGGATTTCGTCGCCGCCGTTTTTAAATCCCTGCTATTACGGCATAGATATAAGCGACAGAAGCGCCCTCGTGTCAAACAAGATGAGCACTGAGGAGCTTCGCGCGAGCATAGGCGCGGATTCGCTCGGTTATCTGAGCATAGAGGGTCTGCGCAGCATAGCAAAGGAAGCGAAGGTCGGGCTTTGCGACGCCTGCTTCTCGGGGGATTATCCGGCGGCTGTGCCTACGGAGATATTCGAGGACAGGTTCGCGAGAAAGCTCGAAAAGAGGTAGGGGTAAGGCTGCTTGCTTCGGGCGGCGACCCGTAAGCTGCCTGCGGCAGCTTACGCCTGCGTGCCCGTGCGGGCACGCAGGGGTTCCCCCTTGCCGCA
Organism: uncultured Clostridia bacterium; assembly: GCA_947632045.1. GTDB lineage: Bacteria > Bacillota > Clostridia > Oscillospirales > Acutalibacteraceae > UBA7067. The sequence goes on along the minus strand of CANRNQ010000041.1, from coordinate 5,849 downwards.
GGCAGCAAGGGGGAACAGTCGCCGCCCCGGCTCTGATAAGCGGTGAATCTCCCCGATAATCCTCATTCTGAGGGAATGCCGCCGGATAAATGAGCGCGGCACAAAATTAAACCGGATAAAAATAAACGATACATAAAGGAGAAAGTTATGAAAAGTTTCAGTGAAAGCTACAAGGCGGCGGGCGTTGACGTGACCGCAGGCTACAAAGCGGTCGAGCTTATGAAGGAGCACGTCGCCAGAACAAAGACGGACGGCGTGGTTTCGGGCATAGGCGGCTTCGGCGGACTGTTCGCGCCGAACCTTAAGGGAATGAAGGAGCCCGTCCTCGTTTCGGGAACGGACGGAGTGGGCACAAAGCTAAAGCTCGCCTTCCTTTTGGATAAGCACGACACCATAGGCATAGACTGCGTGGCAATGTGCGTAAACGACGTGGTCTGCTGCGGCGCAACGCCGCTTTTCTTTCTCGACTATCTCGCGGTGGGAAAGAATTATCCGGAAAAGGTGGCCAAAATAGTATCGGGCGTGGCCGAGGGCTGCGTGCAGTCCGGCAGCGCGCTCATAGGCGGTGAAACGGCGGAAATGCCGGGCTTTTACCCCGAAAACGAATACGACCTCGCAGGCTTTTCCGTCGGCATAGTCGATAAGGAAAAAATTGTGGACGGAAGCAAGCTCAAAGCGGGCGACGTTATCATAGGTCTGCCCTCGAGTGGAGTCCACTCAAACGGCTTTTCCCTTGTCAGAAAGGTGTTCGGCATAAACTCAAAGACAATACTCGACTCATACGAGGAGCTCCAAAAGCCGCTCGGTGAAACTCTCATAACTCCGACGAGGATTTATGTAAAGCCAATGCTTAGACTTATGAGCGAGTTAGAGGTAAAGGCCGTTTCCCACATTACCGGCGGCGGCTTCTATGAGAATATACCGCGAATGTTAAAAAGCGGAATGACGGCGAAGATAGAAAAGGCGGCGGTGCCCGTCCTGCCCATATTTGAATTGATACAGCGCGTAGGAAAAATTTCCGAAAGGGATATGTTCAACACCTTCAATATGGGAATAGGAATGGTCGCGACGGTTTCAAAGCAGAACGCGGATAGGGCGCTTGAAATACTTAAAGCCGCCGGCGAAAACGCGGTTGTCCTCGGCGAGATTGCCGAGGGCGACGAGGGAATAGTAATTTCTTAAGGAGGAGCGCATGAAGAATATAGTTGTGCTCGTGTCGGGCGGCGGCACGAATTTACAGGCGCTCATCGACGCGCAAAAGCGCGGCGAGATAGTAAACGGCAATATAAGCTGCGTCGTTTCGAGCAACGAAAAGGCGTACGCCCTCGAAAGGGCAAGGGCAAACGGCATAGCCTCAAGAATTATAAAGCGCGGCGACTATGACTCGCAAGAGGACTATGACCGCGCGCTTGCGGATATTCTGCTTGAGGAAAATGCGGACCTCGTGGTTCTCGCCGGCTTTATGACCATATTCGGAGAAACGGTCATAAGGGAGTTTGAAAACAGGATAATAAATATCCACCCCTCTCTGATACCGGCGTTTTGCGGCAAGGGCTTTTACGGGCTCCGCGTACACGAGCACGCGCTCGCAAGAGGAGTCAAGCTCACGGGGGCTACGGCGCACTTCGTAAACGAGGTGTGCGACGGCGGGCCTATAATACTGCAAAAGGCCGTGGAAACAAAGATAGGCGACACGCCCGAAATATTGCAAAAAAGGGTAATGGAGCAGGCGGAGTGGAAGATACTTCCAAAGGCCGTGTCGCTCTTCTGTCAGAATAAATTAAGCGTTCAAAACGGAACGGTAATAATATCCGAATAAATAAAAAAGATAAAAAGCTTTTAAGGAGGATAAGCATGGAAAAAATTTCAATCGAAAAAGAGCTTCAAAGCAACGCCTACCCCGGCAGAGGAATAATCGTAGGAAGAAGCGCCGACGGAAAAAACGCAGTAATAGCCTATTTCATAATGGGGAGAAGCGAAAACAGCCGCAACCGTGTTTTTGTCGAGGACGGCGACGGTATACGCACTCAGGCCTTTGACGAGAGCAAGCTCGTCGACCCTTCGCTGATAATTTATGCGCCGGTGCGTGTGCTCGGTAACAAGACGATAGTTACAAACGGCGACCAGACGGACACCATATATGAGCTTATGAATAACCAGCTCACCTTTGAGCAGGCGCTCAGAACAAGGGAGTTCGAGCCCGACGCGCCGAATTACACTCCGAGGATAAGCAGCATAGTGAAAACGGGCGACAACGGCTTTAATTTTGCCATATCAATTCTCAAGAGCGCGAACGGCGACCCCTCGTCATGCCAGCGCTACACCTTCTCATACAACAATCCCTTAAACGGCGAGGGCAGGTTTATCCACACATATAAGTCCGACGGAGATCCCCTGCCGAGCTTTGAGGGCGAGCCAAAGCTCGTAGAAATAGGCGACGACAGCATAGACGAGTTTGCAAAAAAGCTCTGGGACGCGCTGAACGAGGACAACAAGGTGTCGCTCTTTGTAAGATACATAGACCTCGACAGCTTAAAGACGACGAGCAGAATAATAAATAAGAATAATTGACAGGAGGATAAATATGAACGAGCTTGAGCTTAAATACGGCTGTAACCCGAATCAGAAGCCGTCTAAAATATTTATGAAGGACAACGGCGAGCTGCCGATAAAGGTTTTAAACGGCAAGCCGGGATATATCAACTTTCTCGACGCGTTCAACAGCTGGCAGCTTGTAAAGGAGCTTAAAGCCGCGACGGGACTTCCCGCGGCGGCGTCATTTAAGCATGTGAGTCCGGCGGGCGCGGCGGTTGCGACCGAACTATCCGATACGCTGAAAAAAATATACTTTGTCGATGATTTAAAGCTGTCGCCGCTTGCAAGCGCCTATGCCAAGGCGAGGGGCGCGGACAGAATGAGCTCCTACGGCGACTGGGCGGCGCTGTCGGATATTTGCGACGCTGAAACGGCGACGCTTTTAAAGAGAGAGGTTTCCGACGGAATAATCGCCCCCGGCTATACCGACGAGGCGCTTGAAATTTTGAAAAGCAAGAAAAAGGGCAATTATCCGATAGTTCAGATAGACCCCGACTACGTTCCCGCCGAAAAGGAGTATAAGGACGTGTTCGGCATAACCTTCGAGCAGGGCAGAAACGAGCTTAAAATAGACGACGAGATGCTCTCAAATATGGTTACGGAAAACAAAAGCCTCACCGACGAGGCAAAGCGCGATTTGAAGATAGCTCTAATCACGCTGAAATATACCCAGTCAAACTCGGTATGCTACGCTAAAAACGGACAGGCCATCGGAGTGGGCGCAGGTCAGCAGTCGAGAATACACTGTACCCGCCTCGCCGGAAACAAGGCGGATATCTGGTATCTGCGCCAGCATCCGAAGGTACTCGGACTTCAGTTCGTGGATAATATACGCAGACCCGACCGCGACAACACCATAGACGTATATATTTCCGAGGATCATGACGACGTTTTGGCGGAAGGAGTATGGCAGCAGTTCTTCAAGGTAAAGCCCGAGATCCTTAGCGCCGAGGAGAAAAAAGAATGGCTGAAAACATTCAGCGGCGTTTCACTCGGCAGCGACGCGTTCTTCCCCTTCGGCGACAATATAGAAAGAGCAAAGCGCAGCGGCGTTGAGTTTATCGCTCAGCCGGGCGGCTCTATAAGAGATGATAATGTCATAGACACCTGCAATAAGTACGGCATCGCAATGTGCTTTACCGGCATAAGGCTGTTCCACCATTGATAGGAGGAAAACGAATGAATGTATTGATGATAGGCTCAGGCGGACGCGAACACGCGCTGATAAAGGCGATAAAGAAAAGCCCAAGACTCGAAAAGCTCTACTGCGCACCGGGCAACGGCGGTATCTCACGGGACGCCCAATGCGTCGATATCCCCGTTATGGACAAGGAGAAAATGGTCGCCTTCGCTCGGGAGAACGATATAGACCTCGCCTTTGTCGCTCCGGACGATCCTCTCGCCGCAGGCATGGTCGACGCGTTTGAGGCAGCCGGAATACGCGCCTTCGGGCCTAACGCCGCAGCCGCGATTATCGAAGCGAGCAAGGTCTTTTCAAAGAACCTGATGAAAAAATACGGTATACCCACCGCAAAATACGAGGTCTTCGACAGTGCCGACGCGGCAATAGAGTACATAAAAAGCGGAAATATGTCGCCGGTCGTAGTCAAGGCGGATGGCCTTGCTCTCGGCAAGGGCGTTATAATCGCGCAGAGCATAGATGAAGCCGAGAAGGCTGTGCGCTCGATAATGGAGGAGAAAAAATTCGGCGACTCCGGCAACAGGGTGGTTATAGAGGAGTTTTTGACCGGACCGGAGGTTTCCGTTTTGTCGTTTACCGACGGAAAGACCGTAAAGCCCATGGTATCCTCAAAGGACCATAAGAGAGCCTACGACGGCGACAAGGGGCTTAACACCGGCGGAATGGGCACTATAAGCCCGAACCCCTATTATACCGACGTGCTTGCCGCAGAGTGCATGGAGAAGATATTTAAACCGACAGTAGCCGCAATGGCAAAGGAGGGCAGAGCGTTCAAGGGCTGCCTGTACTTCGGCTTGATGATGACCCCGAACGGCCCCAAGGTAATAGAGTACAACGCGCGCTTTGGCGACCCCGAGGCGCAGGTTGTGCTGCCAAGGCTTAAGACGGATATACTTGATATAATCGACGCAGTAATAGACGAGAGGCTCGACGAGATAGAGATAGAGTGGAGCGACGAATGCTCGGCCTGTGTAGTAATGGCGAGCGGCGGCTATCCCGAATCGTACAAAAAGGGAATAGAGATGTTCGGGCTGGACGACAACGGACAGCTTGACGGCGCTACCGTTTATCACGCGGGAACGCGGTATGAAAACGGAAGGTTTTATACAAACGGAGGCAGAGTGCTCGGCGTTACCGCAACAGGCAAGACTCTTGACGAGGCTCTTGACAAGGCTTACGGCGCAGTAGAAAAAATAAGCTTTGAGGGAGCGCACTACCGCAGAGATATAGGCAGAACTAAGTAATTACGCGAAGCGCTATATTTTAAGGATCGCAGGCGGGATAAGGCGGGCTCGAGGGGGCTGCCGCCGACTCGTTTTTGATTTGTGCCGATAAAGGGCGTTACGGGCGGCGACCCGTGCGACGAAGTCGCACGGAAAAGCGCGGCGGGGAAGGATTAAGCTTCCCTCTCAGCACAGCGCCGTCCCGCCGCGCTTTTCGGCAGCCTCGCCCATGGGGCGAGGCTGCGGTCGCCGCCCGAACCCTGCTGCACGCCAAATGTCTTATAGCCTCGCTGCGGCAGTCCCTGTCCAGCTCCCGTTCAAGCCTTGGTTAATGTGCAGCTATAACGCCTTAAGGGCCTGTGCGGCGCTCCGGCTCCGGCATAATTAAAAAAATCCGCCAAAAGGCTTGACTTTTTAAAAAAATAGGATATAATAGATATTGCTGTTTAGCGGTGCGGAATTGTGTAAGGGTAGCACGACAGACTCTGACTCTGTTTGTCTGGGTTCGAATCCTAGTTCCGCAGCCAATAAGCCCCGATATTCGGGGCTTTATATGTCGAGGTGTAGCTCAGTTTGGTAGAGTGCTTCGTTCGGGACGAAGAAGCCGCAGGTTCAAGTCCTGTCACCTCGACCAAAAAAGGCACAGATTTTGCTCTGTGCCTTTTTTCTGTATTTAACTCATATTTACCGAAAAACCACTAAATAAGCCAAATTTTGACGCAACAATGCCCTTGAGGTATCTTACGGTAAATCTATATTTAAGCAAAATCCATTCCCGTTGCATTACCGTTGCATTACTAAAGCCGTTTACCGTAACCAACTCTTTACAA
>CANRNQ010000040.1 GCA_947632045.1 uncultured Clostridia bacterium | reverse complement strand
AAATCGAATGTGCGAATCGAATCCGTGCGCCGGTTCCGGTTGTGATTTGATGAAATCCCTTATGAACACCCGCACCAAATTGAGGACGGTTTCATACCGCCCTCAATTTTTTTGTATGCTCGCAAGGTTTTTGCGTAAAATTCGGTTGTCATTTGTATATAATTTGTGCTAAAATATAATCGGAAATATATTTAAAAACACAGCTTTACAGCAGGTTCTTATAAAAAAATCAACAATTATCGATTTAAAGAAAAACGGAAATATTATAAACAAAAAATACCTCGAATACTTTTTTGACGACGGCGCTTATGTCATAACGCCCCGTTTCGTTAGGTATGAATCAAATTAAAGGAATAATATAATGAGGTGAAAGCATGAAAAACGAAAGAGATTTAATAGCCGAGTCGGCTGCGGAAGCGCGGAGCATGAAGGAATACCCGCTTACGTCGAGTCAAATGGGCATATATTTGGCTTGTATGCATAACCCTAACAGTACGATATATAACTCGCCGCTTTGCTATACCTTTGATAAAGGAGCCGTCGATATTGACAAGCTGAAATCGGCTGTTGAAGCCGCTGTTAAAAACCACGAAGGACTGCGCTTTTGTGTAGACGCCTCATCAGGTGAGCCGGTCATGAAGCCGCGCGAGATTACGGTTGAAATTCCCGTGATAAGCGCGTCAAACGAAGAGCTTGAAGACTTAAAAAACGACTTTGTGAAGCCGTTTGACTTGGAGCGCGATTATTTGTTCCGCTTTGAAATTATAGAAACCGAAACGAAAACGTGTTTCTTGACGGACTACCACCATATCGCGGTTGACGGCACGTCGTTTTCCGTTATGTGCGGCGAAATCTCAAACCTTTATTCGGACGGCAGGATTGAGCCGGAGGAAATAGGCCAGTTTGGCTTATCGGTATACGAGGAAAAGTTCGCGAATACTCCGGAGTATGAGGCGGCTCATAAATACTATGAAAACATATTCTCAGAGCTTGAAACAAATTCAAGGCTCGTCGCCGACATGAACGAGGACGAAAGCGTTGAGGATAAGCCCTGTCGGGGATTCAGGCGAATCCTGCCGAACGATATATCGGTCGAAAGGGTGGACGAATTTATAAAGGAAAACGGAGTAACCGAAAACACGCTTTTCCTCGGTGCCGTCGCATATGCAGCGGCGAAGTTTACCGCTCAGGAGGAGGCGGTAATATTCACCCTCAACCACGGCAGGCACGATTCGCGCATGAGAAACACCGTCGGCATGATAGTTCGCACCCTGCCGGTTTACATAAAAATCGACGAAACGGCAAAGGTAAGCGATTATCTTTCGGACGTACGTTCTGCGCAACGTGGCGTGATAAAAAACGGCAATTATCCGTTTGTCAAGCTCGCGGGTGAATACGGGATAGACGCGGGCATATTATTCGCCTACCAGTCGGATTCCTTCAACACCTTTACGCTCGGCGAAAGCACGGTTGAAATGGAGCGTATTCCGACTCACATCGCGCAAGCGCCCATAGCTATTATGGTATTCAAGTACGACGGCGCATTTGAAATGGATTTTGAATACCGCAGCGACCTGTACGAGTACGAAACAATACGCACGTTTGCGGATACGGTTATTCTTATAATTTCGGAAATGCTCAAAAAGCCGGTGCTTTCAAATCTGCGCCTTTCAGACGAGCGCAGCGCAAATAAAATACTCGCCTTAAACGACGCGCTGATAACCGACGTCGATTTAAGCGTAGGATTTATTGATATGTTCCGTGCGCAGGCAAGGAAAACGCCGGATAAGACGGCTCTCGTGTTTAAGGAAAACCGCTATACATATAAGGAGCTTGACAAAATAACGGACAAAATCGCGGTGTATATACAATCAAAGGGCTTGGGCAAGGGCGACGTTATAGCGTCAATGGTCGAGCGCAGCGAGTATATGACAATCTGCTCTATCGGCATATTGAAATCGGGCGCGGCGTATGAGCCGCTCGACCCGACGCATCCGCCGGAGCGTCTGCAGTTTATGACGAAGGACGCCGAGGCAAAAATGCTTATCGCGGACGGCAAGCTGCTTTCGCTCATACCCGATTTTGAGGGGGATATATTAAAAACGGAGGATATTCCGGCTCTCAAAGTCGGTATCAGTATCAACCTCCCTTCGCCCGGACCGGACGATTTATTCGTGCTGCTTTACACCTCCGGTTCAACCGGCACGCCTAAGGGCTGTATGCTCATGCATCATAACCTTACAAACTTTATTCATTGGTTCCGGAGAATCTACGATATTACGGACAAAAGCGCGACGGCGGCGCACGCGAGCTACAGCTTTGACGTGCATATGTTGGACATTTATCCGTATCTGAGCGCCGGCGCGGCGGAGTATATAATCCCCGAGGAGCGCAGGCTTGATTTGATGTGGATCAACGAATACTGCGCACAAAATGATATTACCCATATTTCCCTGACAACTCAGGTCGCCAGAGCGTTTTTGACCTCGATTGACGATATCTCTTTAAAGGTTGTGGACATAGGCGGCGAAAAGCTCGTGCCCTTTGAGCCGAGGGAGGGCGTTAAACAGTTCAATAGCTACGGACCGACGGAGTGCACTATATTGATAACGGCGTTTCTGATGGATAAATATTACGACCCTGTTCCCGTCGGCACAGGCTGTGACAACGCGCGGCTATATATTGTTGACAAGCAGCTGCGTATGCTGCCCTTCGGCGCGGTCGGCGAGCTGTGCGTGGCGGGACCGCTCGTGTCAAAGGGATATTTGAACCGCCCCGAGCAGACGGAAAAGGTGTACGTTAAAAACCCGTTTGAAAGCGGCAAATACCGCGACGTGCTTTATCATACGGGCGATATAGTAAAATTCATGAACGACGGCAATCTTTCTTATGTTGGCCGCCGCGACGGCATGGTTAAAATACGCGGCTACCGCATTGAGCTTACGGAGATAGAATCCCTTATACACGATTTTAAGGGAATAAAGGACGCTACTGTCGCGGTTAAGGATAAGGCGACGGGCGGAAAATATATCGCGGCCTTCATCGTGTCGGACAGCGAGGTCGACATAGCGGCTCTTAAGGAATTTATCGCGGAGAGAAAGCCTCCTTATATGGTGCCGGAAGCGATCGTACAGCTCGAGGCGATACCGCTCACGGTAAACGGCAAGGTCGACAAAAGACGTTTGCCTGAAATTGATTTTGCCCCCGATGAGCCCATGCAAAAAACCGAACGCTCTCTCACGGCGCTCGAAATTAAAATACTTGAAATAATAAAGGGAATAATCGGCACGGACGAAATCAACGTTTCAGCCGACATTATGCACTGCGGCATGACCTCGCTCTCAGTTATAAAGCTCGCGGTAGAGCTTAACAAGGAGTTCGGCTATGGCGCGGATATAAAGGCGCTTATGAAGGGCTGTTCGGTAATGTCGATAGAGAACGATATTGTAAGCTGTCTGCTTGCCGCGAAAAACGCGCCCACCCCGGCTCGGACGGAAACGGAAAGAGCGGAGTTTGCGCCGCTTTCGTACACGCAGTACGGAGTTTATTCGGAGTGCATGAAGCGCCCCGAGGACACGTTCTACAATATCCCGTTCATGTGCCGCTTTCCCGCCGATTTCGGCGCGCAAAAGCTCGCTGACGCGATAGATACCGTGCTTGCGGCGCATCCGTATGTTTTCACGCGGCTGACAATCAAGGACGACGATATTGTTCAGCGACGCATGGGCGCGGACGGCTATACCGTTCCCGTAAAGCGCATGAGCGAAAGCGAGTTAAAAAAGTACCGCGCGGAATTTGTAAAGCCGTTCAAGCTCATGAATACGCGTCTGTTCAGAATTGAGATAATCCAAACCGAGGCGGCGGTTTATCTGTTCACCGAGTTCCACCATATCATATTTGACGGCGCGTCGTTCGACCTGTTCATAAAGGCGGTAAAGACGGTCTTTGAGGGCGGCGTGATAGAGAGTGAAACATATGATTACTTTGACTATGTAAAGGACGACAGAGCCTTCAAAAACAGCGAGGAGTTCAAAAATTCGGAAAAATATATATCAGATATGCTCGTAAACTGCGAGGGCGCGGCCGAGATCACGCCGGATAAGGGCGGGCCTGCCGAAAACGGCTCGCCGACGATAGCCTCCGCGCCGTTTGATATGGAGCGTATCTCTGAGTTTTGCAGCAATATAGGCGCAACGCCCGCGCATCTCTTCCTCGCGGCGACGATTTACGTCGTATCGAGATTTACGAACAGCCGAGGCGCGTATATAAACACGATAAGCAACGGGCGCTCGGATATGAAGCTCACAAACTCCTTCGGTATGTTTGTAAAAACTCTGCCGATAGGTCTTGAAATTGACGATATAACGGCGGCGGAGCTTGTGCAGCGCGCGAAGGAGCTGTTTATAAACGCGGTCGCGAACGAGGCTTATCCGTATGCCGATGTGTGCCGCAAATTCAACTACGCGCCGCATATTATGTACGCGTATCAGCTCGGAGTTGTGGACGAGCTTCGTATAGGCGGCAAATCAATCGAATGGGAGATTGTCGGCGAGCAGCGTATAAAATTCGACACGGGCGTGCACATTGAAAAAACAGACGGAAGGGAATGCGTAAATGTTCACTATAACGACGCTGTTTACAGTCATGAGCTGATGAGCAAATTAGCGAACGCGATTAAAACAGTCGCGGAAAGGATAGTCGAAAATCCGGGCGGCAAGGTGCGCAAGCTGTCAATGCTTGATACTGCCGGCGAAAAGCAAATCGCCGACTTCTCATATACCGGATTTGCGGAGCCGGAAATAAAGCTGCTGCATGAAAAATTTGAGTATCAGGCAAAGCTTCACCCCGACCGCGCGGCGATTATCGCCTGCGACGGTAAATTCACCTACGCCGAAATGGACAGGCGCGCGAATATTGTAGCGAACGCGTTATTAAAGCGCGGAGTTAAAAACGGCAGCCGCGTGGTTATACTGCTAAACAGAACATCAAAATTCTTCGCGGCGATGTTCGGCATATTAAAGGCGGGCGGCGCGTTTATACCGACTAGCCCCGAATATCCGAGGGAGAGAATAGAAAGCATTATAGATGACAGCGGCGCGGAGCTTGTAATAACCTTCGGCGAGTTGCTTAAAACATACAAAAATGCGGTTGATATAGCGGAGCTTGAAGCGGGCGGCGATGATAAAAAGCCGAATGTAACGATTTCACCGGAGGATTTGGCGTATCTTATTTACACATCCGGCTCGACCGGAAAGCCCAAGGGCGTAATGCTCAGGCACATCGGTATCGCGAACTATGTTACCGACGACGAGCGCAATCTTCAGGTTCGCTGCGTAACCGAGGGCTGCAAATGCTACGGCTCGGTTACGACGGTATCGTTTGATATGTCGCTGCAGGAAACGGCCGTTGCGCTCTGCAATGGTCTTACTCTTGCTTTCGCGAGCGACGAACAGACGACGAATCCGCTTTCGCTTGCGCGGTTCTTTAAGGAAAACAATGTGGACGCATTTGACGTCACTCCGTCAAGACTTCTCGTATATATGGAGCTTGACGAATTTGCGGACGCGATGAAAAACTGCAAGATGATTTTATCGGGCGGCGAAAAATTTTCGGATAAGCTTCTGAGCGTCCTGCGCGAAAAGACAAACGCTCGAATTATAAACGCCTACGGCCCCACCGAAATTACAGTGGCGTCAAACGCGAAGGATCTTACAAAAGAGGATGAAATATCCATCGGAAGGCCGCTTCTGAATTATCGCGAATACATAGTCGATATGGACGACAACAAGCTGCCCGCAGGCGTTGTCGGCGAGCTTTTAATAGGCGGCGTGGGAGTTGCCGCGGGTTATAACAAGCTCCCGGAGCAGACGGAAAAGGCGTTTATCGAATACGAGGGCGAGCGCTTCTACCGTTCGGGCGATTATGCGCGCTGGACCGACAGCGGAGACGTTGTGATCTTGGGCAGAAAGGATAGTCAGGTCAAGCTGCGCGGGCTGAGAATAGAGCTTGGCGAAATTGAAAAGTGCCTGACGAGCATAGACGGAATACGCTCGGCCGTCGCTGTGATTAAAAAAATCGGTCGCGAGGACGGCATATGCGCGTACTACACCGCCGAGGGTAATCCCGACGTTGAGTATCTGAAAGCGGAAATGAAAAAGTCGCTTACGGATTATATGATTCCTGCGTCGTTTAACAGGCTTGACGAGCTGCCGACGACTCCCAACGGCAAGGTTAACATCAAAGCGCTGGGCGAGCCTGTAACTCCCGACAGGAGCGAAACAGGCGGAGCGGCAAAGCCCGAAACGGCGGCGGAAAAAGATTTCTGCGAGATATTCGCAAACGTTTTGAGCCTTGACAAGGTATCCGCAGCCGACAGCTTTTTCGACTTGGGAGGAACGTCGCTTACCGTAACGCGCGTTGTTATCGCCGCTGGCAAGCTCGGCTACAATATAGCATACGGCGACGTATTTGCTAATTCCACGCCGCGCGCGCTTGCAAAGCTTGCGGGCGGCGCGGACAATTCCGACGAGGGCATCATACGCTTTGACGATTACAATTACGAAAATATCAACCGCTTACTTGAAAAGAACACTGTCGGCGCGTTTATAAACGGCGAAAGGCAGGAAATCGGCGACGTGATTTTAACTGGCGCGACAGGCTTTTTGGGAGCGCATATACTCCGTGAACTGCTAACAAATTTCGGCGGCAGCGTATGCTGTTTGATGCGCGGCAAGGGCAAAATGACAGCGGATATGCGCTTAAAAGCTCTGTTCTTCTATTACTTTGAGGAGGATATAACGGAGCAATACGGCGAAAGAATAACCGTGATAGACGGCGACATAACAAACAAAGACGACTTTGAAAGGCTCAAGGGCATAAAGGCCGACGCGTTTATAAACTGTGCGGCGAATGTAAAGCATTTCTCAAAGGGAAGCGATATAGAGGACGTAAACTATCACGGAGTGCAAAATATCATCGCCTTCTGCGAGGAAACGGGGACGAGGCTCATACATGTTTCGACGATGAGCGTCGGCGGGGCCTTCCTCGACCGCCAGGGAGAGGTTAAAAATCTTAAGGAAAATATGTTATACTACGGCCAGGTGCAAAGCTCCAAATATACCGGCGCGAAATTCATGGCAGAGCGCGCGGTTTTGGAGAGCGCGGCGAAGGGTCTTAACGCGAAAATCATGCGAGTAGGAAATCTGTCGGCGCGCGAGAGCGACGGCGAATATCAAATCAATTTCACTACCAACAGCTTTATGGGCAGGCTTAAATCCACATATCTAATCGGCTGTTATCCCTATGAAAGCATGGATATGCCGTTTGAGCTTTCGCCGATAGACTGCGTGGCAAGGGCGATACTGCTGCTGGCGCAGTCGCCTAAAGAGTGCGTGGTATTCCACCCGTACAACAATCACGCGCTGCTCATGAACGATTTATACAGAGAGATGAGCAGGCAGGGCCTTGACATAAAGCCCGTCGAAAGCAGCGAGTATGAAGCGGCGTTAAGTAAGGCTGAAAGCGATTCTGAAAAGGCGCAGGTGCTTTCAAGCATGATTGCGTATGAGAATATGTCGCACGGTAGAAAATCATACGAGGTCGGCAAGAGCAACGAGATGACAATGCAGGTTCTCTACCGCATGGGATTTGAATGGCCCGTAACCTCATTTGAGTATATGAGAAGGTTTCTTGTAAATCTTAAAGGACTTGGATATTTTGAATGGTAATGAACTGGAGGACGTACAAATAGACATACTGCGTATGCGGAACTCTCTCGAGGCGTTATGGTGTAATTTCCCTTGAGGTTGGCTACGGCTGACAAGTTATTTTCATATGTAATATTAATACATTTGCGGTACGGAAAGATAATTTTTGCACGGGGTTTCCATTCTATCGGTGTAAAATCTTATCCTGCCGTACCGCTTTCGTTTAGATCCGAACCTTTGAAAGTTCGTCAAGTATTTCTACCAAAAAATATCTGCTCAAGCGGCAAACGGGCATAAAAAACGAGTGTTTATATCAACTCACAGTTGATTACAAACACTCGTTTTGCTGCAAAATTGACTGTCAAGCAATTTAAAAACAGTCAGGGTGATGAAAAGCGGTTCATATCGGTATGTATTTTATTTTTGATACGCAGACTCGCCTCTATGTGCATGATCCAATGTCTTGAAAACGGCATTTGGATCAACCCGCGAATGTCTTTCCCGCACCAGTAATCTATAAGCCATACTGCATTTTCGTCGCTGCTTACAACGCTCAATGACTTTAAGTTTTCCTTTTTTTCTCCCGATATTTTCATTTTAAGCATATCGTAGGAAAGATCATTTATTATCTTTTCTGTACTTTCCTTTACTTCCGATATATATGAATAGAGTTCATCTAAATTAAGCTGTTTTGAAAATTCTGAAATCTGCTCCTTTACAAGTTCATTTCCGGTTGTAGTTATAGGCGAATTTATGCGTTCTTGATAATTGCCGGAGAAAAAAATCTGCTCGCTTTCACTTATCAGTGTGTGCGCAACAATATCCTCAATGCGGAATATATGCCAAATTGAATACGCAATCGTCTTACTATGGTAACCGTTTGCATTTATAAAAGGAATTGCGTCAAAATCTTTTCTGCTCAATTCCTCGGTAAATGATGTCAAGCTTTCCATTAATCGGTTTCGTAAATCAAACAGCGTGATAATACCTGCCTTATAGGTGTCCCTCTTTTTGATTTGAGCTTGCATCGTTTTGTTAAGCTCTGACCATTCCTTATTCATAATCAATTAACCTCCGATAATCCCGCTTTTATATCTCTTTATAATTTGCATTTAATGCCGCACTTTGATTATTGAAAACCATTTTTTTAATGCAAGAGTCGTTATATGATTGACATAGAATACGCATAACACACTATCTGCTTTTTATTTTATTCATATTGCATTTTCATTTTAAGCCACCGTATTGCTCATCATCAACCGGCTCCAGCCAAACGTTTTCGCCGTTTTCTCCCGGAACCTCAATAGCAAGATGAGAAAACCAACTGTCAGGCGCGGCTCCGTGCCAGTGCTTCACGCCAGCGGGAATGTTGATGCAGTCGCCGGGCTTCATCTCCACGGCTTCCTTGCCCCACTCCTGATAGTACCCGCGACCGCCGACGCAGATAAGAATTTGTCCGCCGCCCTTGTCGGCGTTGTGAACGTGCCAGTTGTTCCGGCAGCCCGGCTCGAAGGTCACGTTGAAAATGCCCACCTGCTCGCTCGATACCGGCGCGAGGTAGCTCTGACCGATAAAATATTGCGCATAGCCGTCGTTTGGCGCACCGATGGGGAAGAGGATCGTGTTTTGATATTTGTCTTTCTCCGTCAGCTCCGGTTCCGCCTCGTTCCAAACGTCCTTCGCCAAACGGAAAACCGCCCACGCCTTGGGCCAGCCGACATAAAAGCCCACATGGGTCACGATGGCGGCAATCTCCGCACGGGTTACACCGTGAGCCTTTGCGTTTTCCAGGTGATAAGTCAGCGACGAATCGGTGATGCCCGAACTCATCAGCGCAACAACAGTAATGATGCACCGGGTTTTGAGGTCAATGTCTTGATTGTTCCAGTTCTCTCCAAAGAGAACGTCGTCGTTGAAGTGGGCGAAATCCGGCGCAAAGTCGCCAAGCTGATTTCTGCCTGCAGTTTGCTTAATCTTTTCCATGGTAAATTCCTCCTTGAAAAATTATTTGTTTTTTAATATATTTTATATTTTGTATTTTTAAAAAGCTGAAGCTGTGCAATCAAGCACATTTTATTCTCCGAGCAACATCCTCGCACAGTTAAAGGTGATCTCGTAAATCGACATAAACACATAGTTGACGCCGGCTTCCTCCATCGCCGTCCGCTGTTTTTCGGTCACGAAGGTGTACGGATAAATCCCGAACATAAAGGGGAAAAAGGTGTAGAGAAAGCGTTGCTTTTCGGCAATCGGCATCTCCGGGAAATACTTCTCTAAACAGTGCATGACTGTTTTTAAGGAGCTGCCGTAGGCGAGCTTAAATTCGACGAGCCGTTCGGGGCGGCTGCTGCTCTCTAAATCGTAATGGTTCATGGACATGATTTTTAGAAGCTGCGCGCGCTTTTCAAGGGAATGTGCCAATTTGTCCGCAAATCCGTCTTTAGTAAGAGTTGCGTTTTCCTCAATGATACGGTTCAGATCGGCGACCCATAGCTCGTATTCTCGCTTGAGCAGAGCAAGGAAGATTTCCTCCTTAGCCTGAAAGTAGTTGTAAATCGAGGTACGTGTGAAGCTGGTGGCGCTGCCGATGTCCTTTAATGTGATTTCCTTGAAGCTCTTAGTCTGATAGAGCTTTTCGCAGGCGTTGATGATTTCCTCTCTGCGAGCCTCCGTTAGCTCCGGCGATCCTTTTGGCACAGGCGAATCCCTCGCTTTCTTTCAAAGCTAAATTAATGTGTTTATGAGGAAGGCATGTTTTAATTATTGGCTTGACATTGTGTCAATATAATAAGTATAGCACCATTCTGACACAATGTCAATACACTTTTGTATAATTAACAAACGGTTCACAAAGGAGCTTTTGAAAATTACGGCACGAATGTTTTCAAGCCCGGCGACTTAGTACATACAGAAGCATATGAATGTTAAATATGTAATTCCTTGTATGTAGGAGAGCTTCGTAAAGAATTGCAATATCTATTTAAGGGTGAAAGCAATGTAGAAATAATTGCAACTCAAACAAACGAAAGAGGGAATATTATAAATCACAAACCTTTTCGAAATATTAATATTGCCTGAAAGACGATAGCGGTTGCCGGAAGCGTTGACAGAATAGAAACGACCACGCAAGCGATACAAATAGTAAAGTTTTACAAATGAACGGCAAAAAGACCGCATATAAAGTCAAACAACTCAAGATACGGTATTGTTATAACCTCAATGTTCAAAAAGGATTTAAAGGCAGCTAAAAAAAGCGGTTATGATTTGCGACTTCTTGCTGAGGTCGTTGATAAGATTTCCATGGGCGTGCCGTTAGACAAAAAATACGGAGATCATAAATTGATAGTAAACTACCAAGAATGTCGAGAGTGCTATATAACGCCCGATTGGATATTGATCTATGAAATTGCCGAAAATGAACTCATTCTCTACTTGACAAGGATGGGAACGTATAGCAACCTGTTTTAGCCTTTTGGAAAAACCAAAGTAAATACTTGCAATGCAAAAAGGGGACTGTCTTATATTGGCAGTCCCTTTTTCTGCGGCAACACAGTAACAAACAAAGATTATATGTAAAAGTGACGAAAACAGTATTTGGATTCGTCACTTCTTTTTTCTGTTAATGTAACACATCTATTGTAATCCTATACGACAAGAAGAATATCTCCCAGCTTTTTCGTTGCCAAAGGCGCCGTTAAATGGTATAATGAAATCGTTAATCGAAATTTTAAAACATACAGCATTCGAGATTGTGAGGTTAATATGATACTTCAAATCAATCGAATTTCCGCCGCGTGCTTTGCCGCGCTGATGGCGCATTTGATACAATAACGCATAAAAGGACGTGAAACAATGCCTTACCCATACGACGAAAAAGCGAAGCTGATGCTCGACAGGTTTATTTCTCAGCTGAACACGCCGAATAAAAAAGCCGACCCTGATGAAGCGTCGGTTGACTTGAAATACACGCGCGCTCTGCAAAGAGAGAGACTGCGCCAAAAAGGCGTGACTGTGTCTGTTGATTACAGTAAAGACTACAATAAAATGGTCAATGGGATTGCGTGGAAGATGGACGCCGATACGCGTTATGTGACGAGGATACCGTTCCACGCCGTCAACGCAAAGATCTGCTATTCCGTTGACGGTAAGCTGAAAAAGAAAATCGACGAAAAGCAAAACCTTTACGCATATTCGATATGGCTCAACGGGCAGAACGACGCGAACTATGTTTGCCCCAACTGCGGCGCGGCTACGCGCGTCAGCAAGCTTACTGACGGCTGCGAATACTGCGGAACACGGTTTTTGCTGCATGAATTATTCCCAAAGATTACGAATTTCTATACGCTCAAGAGCTTTACCTATATTCGCAACGTCGTTCCGTTTATAGCCGCGTGCGCGATATTAGCTCCGCTCATTTCTTTTCTTATCAATTACGGCGCAATCATGAACGACTTCCAAACGGGAGATTCCAGCTTAGCCTTAGGACTCGTATTCCCGCTGATTTTCAGCGCGGCAGCAGGAGCGGTTTTGGGTTATATCCTGTTCGGCGCGTCGACCGTGGGCTTGATGCTTTGGAAAGCAATCACCGGCGTACCGTCGCTTGTCAGATACAATAAGGTCAAAAGAGTTTTACCGGGCTTTATGCGCAGCTTTGAGCCGAATTTCTCCCTCGACCACTTCGTCGGCAAGCTGATGAATCTGACAAGCACGATGGTGTATTCCGACCATTACGACGATCTTACCGTATACGGCGGCGAGCCGATGCAAAACACCTTCACGGATATCATCGACTTGCGCTGGCGCGGACTGTTTGACTTAAATCAGTATTATGTCAAGGACGGCTTTGTCTACCTGGACGTCACGATGTATATGGACGATATTCTTTGCAGGGACAAAAATATCTTTAGCAAGAAAGAAAAGTTCCATATGCTGCTGTGCAAGAGCGTCCGTGCCGAAAGCGATTACGGCTTTACCGTTCACGCGGTATCCTGCCCAAGCTGCGGCGCGAGCTTTGACGCGTCAAGGCTCAGGCACTGTCCTAACTGCTCAAACGAGTATCATCTGAATCACTGCGATTGGGTGGTATTGAAATTTGAGAGAGTATAGCAGAGTAATCTTAATGTCTTGGGGTGTAAAACCATGAATAGAAACAGCCCCAAAAAATGAACAAGCCGAACAGATCTCCGCTTTCTGCTTTGGACAGCTGTATTTACTGGCTTGTACGGTAAAAAAAATTCGTATTTTCTCTTGACATATCTTAATAGCAGTTGTAAAATAAAAATGTAGGATAAGTTTCTACTTTTGCGATGCATTTTAGGGTATCGCCGCCGTTGCTCTTCATTTAGAATGAGCAAT
>CANRNQ010000039.1 GCA_947632045.1 uncultured Clostridia bacterium | reverse complement strand
GCAGGCTCGGCTTGCTCCCTTGCGGGTAAATCAAGCCTGCGTTTATGCTTCAGATTTCATGCTTTCATAATTTAATCACATTATTTTATTACTGCATGGATTTCAACCCCGTACAAATATTAAACACCGCCAACACTAAAGCTACAATCTGGTTTAAGCCGAATATCGGCGAATTCGGAGCCGAAATTGTTGAGCCGGAGACTCAGGCGCCTACTGAGGCTGCAACATATCCGACGGACGCAACGCCGATGAAGGGTATTGACGTTTCAAAATGGCAGGGTTCGATTGACTTTGACAAGGTAAAGGCGGCAGGAGTTAAATTTGTCATTCTGCGCGCGGGCCTTGGAAAATCCGCCTCTCAGAAGGACATTATGTTTGAGAAATACTACGCAAAGGCTAAGGCGGCAGGACTAAAGGTTGGAGCATATTGGTATTCATATGCGACAACCTTAGCAGATGTTTTGGCAGAGGCGAAGGCCTGTGTAGAGGTTCTCAAGGAAAAGCAGTTTGAATTCCCGATCTACTTCGATCTTGAGGAAGCAAGCCAGTTTGCAAATGGCAGCTCATTCTGCAACAGCCTCGTTCAGACCTTCTGCTCGGAGCTTGAAAATAACGGATACTTCACAGGACTTTATATGTCGCGCTCTCCGCTCACGACTCATATATCCTCGAGCGTAAAAGATAATTACGCGCTTTGGGTCGCCGAATACAGCTCAAGATGCAACTATGGCGGAAGCTACGGAATGTGGCAATACAGCGGTTCAGGCCGTGTAAACGGAATATACGGCGATGTAGATATGGACTGGTCATATATTGACTATTCGGGAATAATAAAGAGCAAGGGATTCAACAATTCCCCGAAGAGCGGTACGACGACTCCGTCAACGCCTACAAAGACGGTTGACGAGCTGGCGAAGGAGGTACTCGCCGGACAGTGGGGCAACGGTGACGACCGAATACAGCGACTTAAGGCGGCGGGCTATGATCCCGACGAGGTACAAAAGAAGGTCAACGAGCTTCTTTATGGAAGCGGATCAACCTCGACAAGAACATATACCGTTGTGTCCGGTGACAACCTGACAGCAATAGCGAGTAAATTCGGTACGACAGTCGCCGCAATAGTAGAGGCAAATAAAAGTAAATATCCCAACATGACCGCTAACTTCATTCAGGTCGGCTGGGTGCTGACGATACCGTCATAATTTTTAATCGGAGCAACGCTGCCTTACAAGCAAGGCGGATCGTTGCTCCGATTTTAATTGTAGTTGAAATACCCCCCATTCTGCCTGGAAGCGAAAAAGCGCTTTAGTAAAAAGAGGGGCGAGCTGTAAGCAAGCCCAAGGTGTTGAAAAAGATAAAACCTCAGAGTAAGATGGTAATGTTTTGGCAACCGCATTACCGAAAAACATGGAGGTTAATCAATGAAAAAAGATAACAAAACGAAATCAAAAGCACAGCACATTCAAAGTAGATGTCAATATCATATCGTTTTAACATTGTCAACAATTATAAACAAATTTCACTCTCAAAGCATGAGCTTTTATTCCAATTTCCTTGACATAAATTCGGAAAATATGGTATATTTGTCTTGAGTTTATGTTGCGTTATGCACTTTTAAAGCCACGGTGAGGAGAGATATAATGACAAAAAACGCTTTAAAACGAAACGGAAGGATCATAAATAAAAAATATTTTGAATATTTTCTCCCGACTATATTAATAGCTCTGGCAAACAATATCGCGATTATGGTCGACTCAATAATCGTCGGCAATATGCTTGGCAGCGTTCCTATGGCGGCGATAAACGTGCTCTCGCCCATAACCCAGCTTTATTTTTCCACCACCATACTGTTCGGGCTCGGCTCGTCAACGCTGATTTCCTATGCAAAGGGTAAAAACGACAAGGCCTCGGCGGACGCGACGTTTACCGTCGGCACGACTTTGCTCGTACTCCTGAGCGTTGTCTTTATGGCTGTTCAGTTCATTTTCACAAACGGGATAGCCTCATTACTCACGCCGATAGACTCACTGAAGAGTGAGCTGTTAAAATATTATCTGCCGTATATCATCGGTACGCCGTTTTCACTGCTTTTGCCGAGCGCGGTTCACTGCATACGCAGCGACGGCAGACCAAAGTTCGCCTCTAATCTGATAATAATATCGAACGCGATAAATCTGATTATGGACGTCGTGCTTATGGGCCCGCTGAAAATGGGAATAGCCGGTTCCGCAATAGCCACTGTGATCGGAAATGTTGTTTCGTTCTGCATAATGCTCGTACATTTCTTCGGTAAGCACAACACGCTCCACTTTGATTTCGGAATTTTATTGAATATGAAGCGCTTTTTGCGCGAATGTGCTTCCCTCTTCACCACGGGAATTTCCGGTGCGCTCGGCACTATGCTTATAACGGTGACCTCGTTTTATATGAACACCGTAATTCAGAGCGCCGGAGGACAGGAGGGCATGGTCTCAATGTCGGTTATCTCAAACTGCCAGATATTCATATCTGCGTTTATAACCGGAGCCTCTCAGACGATGATACCGATAGTCAGCACGCTTTTGGGCGAGGACGACCACGAGGGAATAAAATACGCTATGCGTTGCGCTATAAAGCTTCTTTTGGCGGCGAGCTTGATTATAATTTTGATAATAGAGATAACGCCGGAGGGAGTCGCAAAGCTCTTCGGAGATAAAACTCCCGAGGAAATGAAGGTCATTATACCGGCGTTGAGAATAAGCGCGCTGTCGTTTTTGGGAATGGCTATGTCCTTCCTGTTTATGTATTATTTCACGGCAACTCAGCGCAAGGCGATGTCGCTCACGATTTCAATAGTCAACGGAATAGTTTTAACGATACCGTTTGCCTATATATTCAGCCGAATTTTCGGCATAACGGGAATATGGATGACGTTCGACGCGGCGCAGTACGGCACCTGCATTGTCATAGCGATAATGATAGGCGCGATGATTATAAAATCAAAGGGAAGGTATAAAAATATTTTTTTGCTCGACGAGCCGGATGACCTTCTATCGTTTTCCGTTGACTCGGGCGCAGATACTGCGGAGGTAAAATCGGCGCTTGAAACAAGGCTTAATGGTGCGGTGGCGGATGCGGTGTGCAAGCTGCTTGACGCTGTAAACGAGGGCGGCAAAGGCTCGCTTAACGATATAAGAATAAAGCTTGAGGACGGTCATTATACCGTTCGTTTCAGAAATAACGGTTCCGAATTGGACGAGAAAAGCCTCAAATCGGGCTGCGGCGAGCTTGAATACGCCCGCGTTCTCGGAATGAATCAAATCAAAAAAATTATATAACAATGAAAGGTGCGGATAACAATGGATCACAAAGAGCAACTTCCTGAGGATATGCTCGCGGCTGCTATAAGCGAAGCCGAAAAAATGAACGAATACCCCCTTACGCCAAGTCAGATGGGCATTTATCTCGCGTGTATAAACGACCCGAACGGCACTATGTATAATATACCGGTATGTTATACTTTTGATAAAAGCGCCAATATCAACATAGACGCGCTCGTGAAGGCGATAAAGACGGCCGTTAAAAATCACGAGGGAATGCGCTTTTGCGTTGACGCGTCCTCCGGCACGCCGGTAATGCGCCCGCACAATTATGAGGCGGATATTCCCGTAATCAATATTCCCGACAGCGAGCTTGAAACGGCAAAGTCGGACTTTGTAAAGCCGTTCGATCTGCAAAAGGGTCCGCTTTTCCGCTTTGAAATTATCAAAACCGAAACAAAGCTCTGCCTTCTCGCAGACTTCCATCATATAGCCTGCGACGGAACGTCATTATCGGCAATAAGCAATGAAATATCCGCGTTATATTCCGGCAAAACGATAGAAAAGGAAATTGTCGGGCAGTTTGGAATGTCCGTATACGAAAAGAAATTTGAAAATACGCAGGAGTACGAAAGCGCGAAGGCCTATTACGAAAATATTTTTTCCGACAATGAAGTCAAATCGCGGCTTGTGCCCGACAAAGGCGAGGACGAAGCGGCGCAGGACAAGCCCTGCGGCAGAATTGTCAGAGTGCTCCCGGGGGATTTGTCCGTCGATACCGTAAACGCCTTTATAAAGGAGAAAAAAGTCACGGAAAACACGATTTTTCTCGGCGCTGTGGCGTATGCGGCGGCAAAATTCACGGGGCAGGAGGAGTCTATCATATGCACGGCAAACCACGGCAGACACGATGAGAGAATGAAAAACGCCGTCGGTATGTTCGTGCGCACGCTCCCCATTTATATCAAATCGGCTGAAACGGTGTCGGAATATTTGAAAAATGTGCAAAAGGCCCAGCACGACGCTATCAAGCTCGGACGTTATCCCTTTGTAAAGCTCTCGGGCGAATACGATCTGCAAACGGATATTATGTTTGCCTACCAATCGAATCGCTTCAACACCTTATCGCTCGGCGATACTGTGGTTGAAATGGAGGAGATTCCGGTCGACAGCGCGCTTGCGCCGTTGTCTATTGTGATTTTCAAGAGCGGCAATGAGTATAAATTTAATTTTGATTACAGAACGGACCTTTATGAAGCCGAAACAATATCCTCCTTTGCGGACACGATAACGCTCATTATCCGCGAAATGTTAAAAAAGACCGATATGTCGGATATTGTCCTTGCCGACGAGCGCAGCGTAAACAGAATAAACGCCATAAGCGACGCAGTAAAGCAAGATGTTGATTTCAGCTTTGGCTTTGTCGATATGTTCCGCGAGCAGGCGAAGAAAACGCCTGACAAGACGGCGCTCGTGTTCAAGGACAACCGTTATACATATAAGGAGCTTGACGAAATAACGGACAAAATCGCCCGCTATATACGCTCAAAGAATATAGGCGGGGGCGACGTTGTGTCCGCTCTTGTCGAGCGCGGAGAATATATGACCATCTGCTCGATAGGCATACTTAAATCGGGTGCGGGATATCAGCCGCTCGACCCGACGTATCCGCCGGAGCGCTTGCAGTTTATGATAAAGGATTCGTCTGCAAAAATGCTCATTTCCGATGAGAAGCTTTTGAGCCTCGTGCCGGATTATGACGGCGAGGTATTGACCACCGAGGATATACCGAGCCTCGGCGACGACGGCTCTCAGCTGCCGTCGCCGGGACCCGACGATCTCTTTGTGCTTTTATACACCTCCGGCTCAACGGGAACGCCAAAGGGCTGTATGCTTGTGCATCATAATCTGACCAACTTCATACTCTGGTTTCAAAGGATTATGGATATAACCGAAAACAGCGCCTCCGCCGCATATGCCAGCTACGGCTTTGACGCTCATATGATAGATATTTACCCCTTCCTTTCGGCAGGGGCAACCGAGCATATAATACCGGAGGAAAAACGACTCGACCTCGTGTGGATAAACGAATATTGCAGAGAAAATAATGTCACAAATTTATTTATGACAACTCAGGTCGGCAGGGCGTTTATGACCTCTATCGACGATCCTGCCCCAAGGATAATAGTTACCGGCGGAGAAAAGCTTGTTCCCTTTACCCCGAAGGGGAACGCAAGGCTCTTTAACGGCTACGGCCCCACCGAGTGTACGATACTGTCGACAGCGTTTGAAATAGATAAATATTACAATCCTATCCCAATAGGCGTACCAGTCGCCAACTCGCGAATGTATATCGTTGATAAACAGCTCCGTCTGCTGCCGTACGGTGCGGTCGGCGAGTTATGTATCGCGGGTCCGCTCGTGTCAAAGGGCTACCTGAACCGACCTGAGCAGACTGAAAAGACATATGTTAAAAATCCGTTTGACAGCGGCAAATACTGCGACGTGTTGTATCACACCGGCGATATTGTCAGATTTTTAAATGACGGCAATCTCTCGTATGTAGGCAGGCGCGACGGCATGGTAAAGATTCGCGGATTTAGAATAGAGCTTACCGAGGTCGAGTCTGTAATACGCGACTTTGACGGGGTAAAGGACGCAACGGTAGTGGCAAAGGATAAGCCGTCGGGAGGTAAGTATATCGCCGCCTATATTGTTGCGGACGGCGAGCTCGACATACCCGCCCTTGAGAGCTTCATAGCCGAGCGCAAGCCGCCGTATATGGTGCCCGAGGCGATAATGTGCCTTGATTCGATACCGCTCACGGTAAACGGCAAGGTGGATAAGAAAAAGCTGCCTGAGATAGATCTTGCCGCTTCGCCTCAGACGGAGCAGCACACACAGCGCAGGCTTACCTCTCTCGAAAACGATATAGTCGCCATCATAAAAGGAATAATCGGAACCGACGAGTTCGATATAGAGTCGGATATAACCCGCTGTGGCATGACCTCGCTGTCGGTAATAAGGCTCGCGGTAGAGCTAAATAAGGCGTTTGGGTACGAGCCTGATGTCAAAGCCCTGATAAAGGGCTGCTCAGTCATTTCAATAGAGGACGAGATAGTGCAGTACCTGCTTTCGTCAAAAACAGCGCGGGACGACAAGAAAAACACCGTGGAAAATACCGGCGAAAAGGCGGAATACGCGCCGCTGTCATACTCTCAGTACGGCGTATATTCCGAGTGTATGAAGCGCCCGAAGGATACGTTTTACAATATTCCTTTCCAATACATATTCCCGCAGGATTTTGACGCACAAAGGCTTGCCGGCGCGATAAATACAGTGCTGAAGGCTCATCCGTATATGTTCACCCGACTTACGATAAAGGACGGCGACATAGTTCAACAGCGTAAAGGTCCTGACGGATATGAAACGTCCGTAAAGGAAATGAGCGAGAGCGAATTTAAAAGCTATCGCGAGGAATTTGTAAAGCCCTATGAGCTTTTAAATTCAAGACTTTTTAAAATCGAGGTCATAAAAACCGAGGCGGCTGTATATCTTCTCGCCGAGTTCCACCACATTATTTTTGACGGCGCATCCTTCGACCTGTTTTTGCAGTCGGTAAAGTCCGTGTACGAGGGCGGCAAAACAGAGCCCGAGCAGTACGATTACTTTGATTATGTTCGCGACGAAGCCGCGTTCAGGGACGGCGGCGACTTTACAAAGTCTGAAAAATATATTTCCGATATGCTCTCTGACTGCGAGGGTGCGTCAAAGCTTACGCCCGACCTCGCAGGCTTGCCCGACAACGGCGGCCCCGCGATAGCGAGCGTTCCCTTCGATATGGAGCGCGTTTCGGAATTTTGCAAAAAAACAGGAGTCACTCCGGCGCATCTGTTTCTCGCCTCAACTCTCTATGTTGTCGCGCGATTTACAAACAGCCGCTCGGCTTATATAAATACTATCAGCAACGGGCGGTCTAATATTAAGCTTGCAAACTGCTTTGGAATGTTCGTAAAGACTCTGCCGATAGGCCTTGAAATAGGCGACGTAACGGCGACGGAGCTTGTTAAAAAGGCGAAGGAGCTTATGCAAAACGCAGTCGCGAACGAGGCGTATCCCTATGCGGACGTTTGCCGCAAATTCAA
This sequence comes from uncultured Clostridia bacterium, assembly GCA_947632045.1. GTDB lineage: Bacteria > Bacillota > Clostridia > Oscillospirales > Acutalibacteraceae > UBA7067. Next base: position 5,651 of record CANRNQ010000039.1, on the reverse strand, counting down.
CTACGCGCCGCACATACTGTACGCATATCAGCTCGGAGTTGCCGATAATTTTTCAATAGACGGCCATACTGTCGAGAACGAGATCATCGGCGAGCGGCACGTTAAATTCGATACGGGGGTATATATTGAAAAGACAAACGGCAGAGAACGTATAAATGTGCTTTTCAACAACGCGGTTTACAGCGAAGGGCTGATGACGACGTTTGCAAAGGCCATTGCCGCCGTCGCGGATAAAATTACAAGCCATGCGGAATGCAGGGCGAGGAAAATATCAATGCTTGATAAAGCGGAGGCTGAGAGGATAGAGTCCTTCTCCTCCTCGGGCTTTGAAGAGGCGCCCATAAAGCTCCTGCACGGGCTTTTTGAAAAGCAGGCGGCTCTGTGCCCCAATAAAACGGCGCTCATAGCCTGCGACGGAAAATATACATATTCTCAGCTTGATACGCGCGCGAATGTTATAGCAAACAGCCTTATTGCACGCGGCGTTAAAAAGGGCAGCCGCGTTGTTATCCTGCTTGAACGTACCTCGGCGTTTTTCGCCGCAATGTTCGGAATCCTCAAGGCGGGGGCGGCGTTTATTCCCACCTGTCCCGAATATCCGAGGGAGCGTATTGAAAGCATAATCGAGGACAGCGCGGCGGACCTCGTTATAACCTCCGGCGAGCTTGTTGAGCGCTATAATAAAACGATAGATATTTCTAAGCTTGAAAGCGGAGATAACTATTCAAAGCCCGAGGTTGATATTTCTCCAGAGGAGCTTGCTTATATAATATATACCTCGGGCTCAACGGGAAAGCCAAAGGGAGTAATGCTGCGGCATATCGGCATAGCAAGCTATCTCACCGATAACGAGCACAACATTCAGATACGCCGAGTTGTGGAAAACTGCAAATGCTACGGCTCTGTTACGACAATATCATTCGATATGTCGCTCAAGGAAACGGCGGGTTCGCTGTGCAACGGGCTTACGCTCGCCTTTGCAAGCGACGAGCAAACAAAGGACCCGATGGCGCTGTCGCAGTTCTTTATTGAAAATAATGTTGACGCGTTTAACGCCACTCCGTCAAGACTGCTCGTATATATGGAGCTGCCAGAGTTTGTGCAGGCTATGAAAAACTGCAAGGTCATCCTGTCCGGCGGAGAAAAATATTCCGATAAGCTACTCAACGTACTGCGCGAAAACACGAACGCGCATATTATCAACACCTACGGCCCCACCGAGATAACCGTGTCGTCAAACGCAAAGGAGTTAAACGGCGCAAAAGAAATATCAGTCGGCAGACCATTGCTCAACTATCGCGAATACATAGTTGATATTGACGACAATAAGCTGCCGGCGGGCGTTGTCGGAGAGCTTTTGATAGGCGGGCCGGGCGTTGCCCTCGGCTACAATAATCTTCCCGAGCAGACAAAAAAGGCGTTTATCAAATATGAGGGAGAAAGATTTTACCGTTCGGGCGATTACGCCCGCTGGACTCCCGACGGCGACGTTGTGATACTCGGCAGAAAGGATAATCAGGTCAAGCTGCGCGGACTGCGCATTGAGCTTGGAGAAATCGAGAAATGCCTGACCGATATAGAGGGCATACGCTCTGCGGTAGCGGTCATCAAAAAGGTCGGCCGTGAGGACGGCATATGCGTTTATTACACAGCGGCAAGAAAAATGGACGCGGCGTATCTTAAATCCGAGATGAAGAAAAAACTCACCGATTATATGATACCCTCGTCCTTTAACCAGCTTGACGCGCTTCCGGTCACTCCAAACGGCAAGGTCGATATAAAAGCTCTGGGCGAGCCTGCAATTGCGGAAAGGCCTGAGAAATCAGGCGGCGATAAACCCGTTACCGCAGCCGAAAAGGACTTCTGCGACATATTCTCGAATATACTCAATACCGACGACGTTTCCGCGACGGACAGCTTCTTTGATTTGGGAGGAACGTCTTTAACCGTAACGCGCGTCGTTATAGCGGCGAAAAAGCTGAATTACAGCGTAAGCTACGGCGATATTTTTGACAATCCCACGCCGAGAGCACTCGCAAGGCTTGTCGAAGCGGCGCAAAACGACGATGGAATAGAGCGCTTTGACGATTACGATTACAGCGCTATCAACGCAATTCTTGAGAAAAACACGCTCGAGAGCTTTATAAACGGCGAAAAGCAGGAGCTTGGGGACGTTATCCTCACTGGAGCCACGGGCTTTTTGGGAGCGCATATTCTCTATGAGCTGCTAAAGAACGAAAATGCCAGAGTGTGCTGCCTGATGCGCGGAAAAGCCAATACTCCGGCGCAGACAAGGCTAAGACAACTATTCTTCTATTACTTTGAAGAAAATATCCTCGAGCTCTACGGCGACAGAATAACCGTAATAGACGGCGACATCACCAATCCCGCCGACTTTGACAAGTTAGACGGAGTTAAGGCGGACACACTGATAAACTGCGCCGCGAACGTAAAGCACTTCTCAAAGGGTACCGATATAGAGGATGTAAACTATTACGGAGTCCGCAATATAATTTCATACTGCAAGCGCACTAATACGCGCCTTGTCCATGTATCTACAATGAGTGTGGGCGGTATGTTCCTCGATCGTCCCGGAAGCGTTGCAAACCTTAAGGAGAATATGCTGTATTACGGTCAGGTGCAAACGTCGAAATACACAAGCGCAAAATTTCTCGCGGAGCGCGAGATACTTGAAAATGTCGCAAACGGCTTTAACGCAAAAATAATGAGAGTCGGCACACTCGCACCGAGAGAGAGCGACGGCGAATATCAGATAAACTTCACTACCAACAGCTTCATGGGCAGACTTAAATCCACCTATCTCATAGGCTGCTATCCGTATAAGTCTATGGATATGCCTTTTGAGCTATCTCCGATAGACTATGTCGCCAAGGCGATACTTCTGCTCTCGCACTCGCCGAGGGAATGCGTTGTGTTCCACCCGTATAACAACCACACCCTGCTCATGAACGATTTGTACGCGGAAATGGATATACTCGGACTCAGCGCCGAGCCCGCCGAGGATACTAAATACGAGGCAGCGCTAAAGGCCGCCCAAAACGACCCCGAAAAGGCTCAGGTGCTTTCAAGTATGATAGCGTATGAAAATATGTCGCACGGCAGAAAATCTTACTCCGTCGGCAAAAGCAACGAGCTGACAATGCAGGCGCTTTACAGAATGGGCTTCAGGTGGCCGGTCACCTCATATGAATATATGAAACGCTTCCTGCGCAATTTGCAGGGGTTTGAATATTTTAACTGATAAAAGGAGAATGAAGCGATGAATATAAATAAAACAATAAACGGAGGAGCCGCCGTGCTCGAGATAGACGGCTGGCTCGATACCCAGACCGCGCCCGAGCTTGAAGAGACTCTCGATTCGCTCGACGGCTCAATCAAGGAGCTTACTATTGATATGAGCAAGCTCGAATACATTTCGTCCGCCGGCCTTCGTCAGATAGTCGCCGCACATAAAAAAATGTCCGGCTCGCTTACGCTGAAGAATTTATCGCCGGAGATCATGGACGTATTCAATATGGCGGGCTTCAGCAAAAAGCTGAACATAGTTTAAACGATGAAACATTCTATTTTTAAGCATACAATAGCCGTGTTTTGCGTCGTTATTGTGGTGGCGGCAGCAGCCGCCGCAGTGGGCGGCTATTTATACAATTCCGGAAATACCGCCAACCGCGCCAAATACTATGCTCTGACCGGCGCCGCCACTGCGATAAGTGTGATGAGCAACATGGATTATGATGAATTTTCCAAATCGGATAAAACCGAGCTGTATGCAGATATCCGCAGCGAATTGAAAAGCATATGCGACGCATTCATGCTGGAGTATCTTTATGTGTACGAGATCATACCCGAGTCGGACAGCATACGCTATATTACCTGCGTTTCGTCGGACGATGAAAAGAATGAACTTGTAATCAGGGAAAGAGGGTTCGGCAAAATAGTCAAGCACACATTGACCGAACAGGAAAAAAACGCCATCAAAGGCAACGCGTACGATACTCCGTACCATGAAAAAAACAGGTTTGGCGAGGTCTACTCATGGGTGTATCCGCTCATTGCGGACGGCGAGGTAAAGGCTCTGGTCGGTAGCGATTACAGAGTGAATGATTTGGAAGGCGAAACCATACGTGCCGAGCTCATAACTATAATACCAATGATAGTGATACTGATACTTGCCTTTTTCTTCGCCCTGCTCTCAATGCGGAAGAAGATTTTTATTCCCATCAAAAGGCTTTCCGCGTGTATGAACAGCTTTATGACGGACGGAGGCGCGGATTTAAAATCACTGAATATAGACTCCGACAACGAGATAGGAGAAATGGCAAGCTCGTTTAGACAAATGAGCGACGATATTAAAAATTATCTGTCAAATATAGAATCCCTCACCGCCGAGCGCGAACGCGCGAAGGTAGAGCTCGACGTTGCAAGGCGCATACAAAGCGGCATTGTCCCCGTTGAAAGCGCAATTTCAGGCGACGGCTATGACGTTTTCGCCTGCGCAAGACCCGCAAGAGAGGTGGGCGGCGATTTTTATGATTGCTTTAAAACCTCCGAAGGGAAAATTTGTGCGGTGATGGGCGACGTTTCCGGCAAGGGTATAGCTGCCGCCATGTTTATGGCAATGACTAAAACAATGCTTCACGACCGATTGAACAGTGACTGCGATCCCGCCGAGGTGCTGAATTATGTAAACGAATCGCTGTGCGCGTCCAATCCCGAGGGAATGTTCGTTACCGTCTTTGCGGCGGTTCTTGACCCTAAGACGGGCGAGCTTTGCTATGCGAACGCCGGACATACTCCCCCTGTCATAATCGGAGAGAATACGAGCTTCCTCAAGGTCGATTCCGGAATAGCGATAGGACTTTTTGAGGACGCGAGTATAGAGGATAATTATATGATTCTTAAAGACGGCGAGGGAATTTTACTTTATACGGACGGCGTAACCGACGCTATAAATCATGAGAAGAGCTTTTTCGGAGATAAGCGAATAATTGAGGCCGTGCAAAATGCGGACGGAGCCGAAAGCACGATCAAGCGGCTCGAAAAAGCCGTTTCGGATTTTGTGTCTGGAGCAGAGCAATTCGACGATTACACAACGCTGGCGGTGTTTTATTCCGACGGCCTTAAAAGGACTCTGAACCTCTCGCCTAATGAAGCTTCTCTGCCGGAGCTTCGCGGCGCAATATTGAATATCATGGGAAATACCCCGACGGGCAAAAAAATATATCTTGCCTGCGACGAGGCTTTTATAAATATCGCCTCTTATTCCGGCGCGTCGCGAGTTTCAGTCCGGCTTGAAAAGCATAACGATGTATTTAAGGTCGCTTTTACAGACGACGGAACCCCGTTTGACCCCACCGCGCAGCTAAGGCAAAAGGATTTTGAAGAGCTTGACGAAGGCGGAATGGGACTTGCGCTCATCAGGCAAATATCCGATGAAATATCCTATGCCCGAGAGGACGGTAATAATATTTTGAAGCTTACCTTTGCCCTTTTGAAAAACGAGTAATAAAGCAGCATAAGCTATAAGTCTTAGCCTCAATTAAAAATTTATACAAAATCCAATTCAAAATTAATTTAGTTAAATAACAAGCCGACAGTCAGTTTGACTCTGTCGGCTTGTTGATTTTTAT
>CANRNQ010000038.1 GCA_947632045.1 uncultured Clostridia bacterium | reverse complement strand
CATGGCTGCTACTTTATATTTATTTTTTTATTTGCAGGGGGAACTGGCGTTCCCCCTGCACCCCCGCTTCTATCTTAAAGATTTTTTCTTGAGTCGAGTTTTTATTCCCGTAAATTAGCCATGTTGCAAAGGACGGAGCTAACAGCATTATTTAATTTGAATATTATTGCCGCGCCGCAGGCACAAAGGCTTGATTTGAAGCAAAGACTTTTAGCGAGAGGCGGGGGTTTAAGGGGGAGCGCCAGCTCCCCCTTAAATAAAACTTAAGATTAAAGTAGCAGCATTACCGGCGCAAGTCGGTAATGCTGCGGAAAACGGGGCTGCAAGCCCCTTATAAATCATAACACAAGGCTCATGAACGCAGCCATGCCGCCTCTTTTGCCACCGGTCGCCCTGTGCGACCACAAAAGCTCGCTGTTGCAGCAGGTGCAAATATCGCTTAAGCTTATGTTATTTGACGGAACTCCGGAGCTCATAAGTATTTGCCTGTTGGCCTCGAGCAGGTCGAGCATATATTTTCCGTCGCCCTTTGGAAATATAAATTTGTCGCGGTCAAGCTCGGCAAGAGCCTTGAAATGCCGGCAGCAATCCTCGTCCACCTCATAGCAGCACCTTGATATTGCCGGCCCTATCGCGCAGATAATATCTTTCGGGTCGCAAAAGTAATTTTCGCGCATCGTCTTTATCACCCTTGAGCCGATCTTCGCGGCTGTGCCTCGCCACCCGGCGTGAGCAAGCGCTATGACCCTTTTTTCAATATCGACAAAAAACAAGGGAGTGCAGTCGGCGTAATATGTAACAAGCGTGACTCCGGCTTCGTTTGTCACCAGAGCGTCAACGCTTTGCATATCCCTCGGCTTGCGTATGCCTACCCCTCTGTTCTCGCGACCCACGCAGCGCACCACGGTGTGATGATCCTGCGCAGAAGCGGTCAGACTGTCGTATTCAAATCCGGCGCTCGAGCATATTCTGTGATAATTTTCAATCACGTTTTTATCGCTGTCGCCGCGCCCAAAGCTGAGGTTCATACTGGAAAACTCTCCGCCGCTGACCCCGCCAAGCCGAGTCGAAAAGGCATGATTTATAAACGGGATCGCCGAAAGAGCGTTATATGTTAAATACGGCGTGCCCTCTATATTATTGAGCTTCATAACCGCGCTGTTGAATTTTATCGCCTTGTCCAATGTCACCACTCCGTTTTCTCTTTTCATCACTTAGTACTTTACATTATAAATCGAGAAATGGTATAATACAAGAAGATATTGACGGTTAAGGACTGGTTTTATGTTCAAAAAGCTTTTCGGAAACAATATTGCGCCGGCGTGCGAATACTGCGTAAACAGCATCGACGGCGGAAACGGGGTTTTGATCTGTTCAAAAAGAAAGGCGATAACAGACGGCAAATGCCGCGCGTTCAAATACGACCCCTTGCTTAGAATACCAAAGGCGGCCCCCGTTATGCCAAAATACGACCCGAAGGATTTTGAGCTGTAAGCAAGGAAAAATATGCTTTTTTACAGCCGCTTTTATTTTTTGAAGGCTTGGCCCTATTTTTCGGGGCCGCATTTAATTGCGCCGCGCGCTATGCCTATTCTTGACGTGAAGTGCGCGCGGAGTTAAAATATTATTGAATTGATATGAGGGGAGAATTTATTATGGCAGAGATCAAAGCGTTCAGAGGCATTAGGTTTGACACGAAAAAGGCGGGAAAAATCGAGCAGCTTGTCTGTCCGCCTTATGACATAATAAGCGACGAGCAGCGCGGCGCTTATATAAATCAAAACGAGAACAACATAATCAGGCTCGAGCTTCCAAAGGGTAATAATCCGTACAGCTCTGCGGCAAGGCTTTACAGGATAATGCGCGAAAGCGGGATACTCATTCGCGAGGATAAGCCCGCGCTGTATATCTATGAGGAGGAGTTTGAGGCTCTCGGCAAAAAATATTCGGTCAAGGGAGTTATATGCCGAGTTAAAATCGAGGAGTTTGAAAAGGGAGTCATACTTCCGCATGAATTTACCCTGTCAAAGGCCAAGGAGGACAGAATGGAGCTGATGAAGGCGACAAACTGCAACTTCAGCCAAATCTACTCCCTCTATATGGACAGCGAGCACATCACAACGGCAAAGCTCGACCGCCTCTCGCTCGAAGCGCCGGACATTGAATTGACGGACGACGAGGGCGTTACGCACAGAATGTGGATAGTGACCGACGAGGAGCAGATACTTTCAATATGCGGGGATTTTAAGGACAGAAAGCTATACATTGCCGACGGGCACCACAGATATGAAACCGCGCTGAATTATCGCGATTACTGTCGAAAAAACGGGATTTCCTCAGTCGGAGCCGCGGTCGATTATCAGATGATGATGCTTGTAGACATGGAGCACCCCGGGCTTTTGGTCTTGCCCACCCACAGGCTTGTGCGCAACCTGCCGGTATTCAACCCCGATACGGTGCTTAACTCCTGCCGCAAATACTTTGACATTGTTAAGATAAACGAGCTTGATAAAATAGATCTCACCCTTAGCGACGAATACAAAAAGGGCCATGTCGCCTTTGTTTTTTACTGCGCGCAGAGCGGTTCGTATTTGTTAAGGCTAAAGGACAGGGGCATTATGGACTTTGTGCTGCCCGACGTCACCCCCGCCCTTCGCTCTCTTGACGTAACGATACTTCACAGGATAATCCTTGAAAAAATATTCGGAATAAACAAGGAAAACATGGCAAAGCAAATAAACCTTGTTTACACAAAAAAGACCGAGGAGGCAATTGAAAGCGTGCAAAAGGGGCGCTGCCAGTGCGCCTTTATAATGAACCCGACGCGCGTAACCCAAATAAAGGACGTTGCGGCTGTGGGCGAAAAAATGCCGCAAAAGTCAACCTATTTTTACCCCAAGCTCATAACAGGACTTGTTATGAACGAGCTTAGCGATTAAGAGCTTAAGAGCGAAGACAAAAATCCCGCCGGGCACTCCGAAAGGCGTGCGGGGCGGGATATTATTTTAATTTAAAATCACTTCATTTTTTTCAGCTTCAGCATAGCCCATACATAATATTCCTGCGACATTAAAAGCAGCGGCTTATTCAAGGATATAATATCTATCAATTCTTCAAGCGTATTTACGGCATATTCAGGCTCCTCTTCATAGTTGTCGATACAGTCGAACATCTCGCCGTTTTGCACTATTTCAAAAAGCTCTCGCGTAAAGGGGTTTGAATTTTTCAACTGTCGCAGATATTTTGTTGACTCCTTTAAATCGCCGAGCTTAAAATATAATATCGACAGCGGCAGCAGCATATGAGGATTTTTGCTCTCGTTATATCTTTTTAAAACTCCGAGCGCAGAATTTTCGTCCTCGAGAAAGGCGTAAATCTGAATTAGCTTATATCTGAGTCCGAGATTGTCGTTTCTGCTCAGCCGGAGCATTTCCTCGCATTTTTCTGCGGCGAGGCGCATTTTACCGGAATTTATAAGCTCATCTATACATTTGTAATTCAGCATCATATATGGGCGCGTTTCTATTATTGTCCAAAAGTCGCCTATATTTTCCTCATCGAAAAAGCCGTCGGCACGCAGTCTTTCGGACTCTTTATCGCAAATTTTTTGGAGCTTTTCAATTAAGGCGCTGTGGGTTTTTGAGGATATTTCGGCTATCAAAACCTCGGCCTGTATGTTTTCGGGGTCGAGCCGGAGGGCTGTTTTTGCGTATTTTAACGCACGCTTATCGCTTTTTGCCCTTAGTGCCAGCTCCATAAAATCATGGGCAGAGCTTGCCGTTTCCTCGGTCAATTCGTAATCATCGTAATCGTCGTAATCGTCGTAACCGTCGTCAAATTGCGAGCCGTGATAATCCATAAGACTATCAATCAAAGCTTTTATTTCCTCCTCGCTGTGTTTATCGCCGTCATTTAAATATTCGGAGATGTTCAAAATTTTATCCTTATCCCTGTCCATAACATTATTTCCTTTCCATCTTATAAATAGAGTGTACCACATAATCTGTCAAAGTGCAACGGATCCCTATAATTTATCGGGGCGGCGCGCCGAGCACACAATGCTAAAACAATAGGGACCGAGAAGCTCGGCCCCTATCGTTTTATTGGGAATTTCGTATTAAAGATATAAGCTATTTCATAAAATAAGGCTTTATCACCTCAGCGTTATATCGCCTATTATCTATTTGCTCTTTTCTTTTTTACGGTCACCGCAGTTATTACTCCCGCCGCTGCCAAAACAACGACTGCAAAAATTATAAATACAGCTTCCGAAGCGCCGGTTTCAACCACGCCCTTGCCATCCGGGTTATTCGTAACGAGAGATGACGAATTGCCGCCGGGTGTAGAGCTCGAGCTCGAGCTCGGGTTAGTTTCGGGCTCAGGCTTGGTCGTCGGCTCGCCGCTCGGCTCTTCCGTCTTTGGAATAACAACATCTGACAAATGCGCTCCGCATACCGTGCAATCTATGTGGCCCTTGCCCTCCTTGTCTGCGGTAGGAGTCGTGTCAACTATTGTTTCGGATTTTACATGGTCTTCTGTTTTTGTTTTGTCTCCGCAAACCTCGCACTCCTGCCAGTGAACCTTCTCGTCGTATTTCCATACATAGCTGTGGCCCTTCGCGGGAACTACAACGCTGCTTTGGTCGCTTATCTCGGTTTCGGCGTTCTCGTCCTCGAACCACTTGCCGCAGATTTCGCAGACATAATAAGCCTTGTTTCCGTCAGAAACACAATCGGGAGCCTTTTCCTCTACAAGCTTCAGCGAATGTGTATGCTTTTCAATCACGGTAATAGTACCGTTCACTGTTTCAAAATAAACCTCTCTTGTGCCGTCTATATCAACGGGGCTATAAGAATATACGTCCTTTGAATCATAAACTACTTCAATATTGTAGTCGCCCTTTGCGGAATCCTTGATTTTAAATTCAAATATCGCCATAGTTCCGTTAGTATTATCATTCACGGCGCTTGGCCAACCGACAACGGCCTTCTCTACATTCGGAAAAGCTCCGCTGAAAGCGCCGTTCGCATCGATATTAATTAATTCCAACGCACTTTCGTCATAATTCAATTTAACCTTCCAGCCGCCTATGCCGGGGTTATTTAACAGGCTCAGCTCAAGCTTTACAGTGTCCCCGGGAGCACCCTGCGCTTTTGAAAGAGCAAAGGTCGGTGGATTTGTGTCGGCGGAGGGGTCATAAGTGGGCGAAAACGCCAGCGCCTGAAGCACGGTACAGGTTGCTAAAACAGCAACGCACAACAAGATCGACAAAAATTTCTTACAGGTTTTTTTGAACATTTTATTCTCTCCTTTTAATTATAAAATATTTTATATATCAAGCCGTATAAATATCCCTTGTGATCATTGCCTCGATATTTAACAACTCAGTATATCGTAACATCCATTTCGCATACATACTGTAGCAATCTTCCTACATCCTTCATGTCGGTGGATCCGTCGACATTCACATCGGTGCTCCCTACGAAATTCACATCCATTTCACATACATACTGAAGCAAGCGACCGACGTCTTTCATATCTATGCTTCCATCCCCGTTAATATCGCCGTTGATTATAGGCTCGTCCTTTTCGAAAAACGGAATACGGTTTTCAAAAGCATAAAATGCCGCTTCCGAGCCCATCTCTCCGCGAATTATAAATCCTTTTATCATTTCATGTATGCCGCCGGAGTGTATATATCCCACGGCTTGAAAATCGATAGAAGTAACGGTTTTTGGAATATATACGCTTCGCAGGTATTCGCAATTCAATCCGGAAATTTTTGTTACGGTTTTTCCGTCGATTTCAGACGGAATATCTATTGACTGCTCATCGCCTGTGCGCGACATCTCGTTTATCTCCAATGTGCCGTCATCGAGCTCGGTATAGCACCACGGCGATACCTCGCCTATGCTGACAAAATTCAGCTCGCCTTCAATGGCTAATTGATGATAGTAAGAGAATTTGTTTGCGTATATTGTAAAACCTTCTACCTTTTTTATGTCATCGCCGTCAGTCTCATATCCAAGCACTCCGCTGCCCTTATACTCCGCCTTAGGATTGCCCGGTATGGTTACGCTTTTGAGCATTGGACAATCAAACAAAGCGTCCTCAGCCAAATATGTAAGCCCGTCCGGAAGAGTTATTTTTTCAAGGCTTAAACAGCCGGAAAACGCTAAAGCTCCTATCGAGCTTATTCCCTCGGCTATGGTCACGTCTTTGAGCTCTGTGTCGTTCATAAACGCATACGCGCCTATTGAGCTTACCTTTTTGCCGTTAATTAAGCTCGGAATTGAAAGATTATCGACGATACCCGTGTAGCCTGTTATCTCAACCGTTCCGTCGTCAAGCTCTTCGGTCGTAAAGTAACGGCCCTCGGCCAAAGCGTTAAATTCAAATCCGTTCTCTTTGGCATAGCTTTGAGCGGCTGTTCCGGTAAAGCCGTTTATAACAAATCCGTCTATTTTTCTGTTTTCCATATAAATATAACCGGCATCGTCTAAAAGCTCTTCCGCGTAATAGCCGAGCGCGTATACTCCGATTGATGTAACGCTTTCGGGCACCGTCACATCATTAAGCTTCTTGCAGTCATAAAAGGCCCTATCGCCTATTATGCCTACGCCTTCTTCCATCTCTACGCTTTCAAGGCTTTCGCAATTTTCAAAGGCGAGATTTCCTATGCTGCTTACGCTTTTCGGTATTGAAACGCTTTTTAGCTGTGTGCAGTCGGCAAAGGCTGCGTAAGCTATATCCGTTACTGTCTTGCCGTCTAATTCCGACACGATATCAACATCAGTATCCTCACCGTTATAGCGCGCTATTTCGAGCGTTCCGTCATTTTTTTCCACACAGTTAAACGGTGAAATTTCGCCAAGACTTTCAAATTCAATATCGTTTTCTCTGGCGTATCTGTCCGCTCCGGAATTTGTATAGCCGGATATTTTAAAGCCCTCGACCTTACCATAAATGCTATGATAATCATCGTCATAGCCTTCGAAGTAATATCCAAAGGCTCTGGGTCTAATGAAGTAAACGCTCGCCGGTATGCTTACATTTTTAAGATTAGGGCAGCTTTCAAAGGCATTCCAATCTATATATGTAATGGTATCTGGGATCGTCACATTTTCAAGGTTCGGACAATTTTGAAATACGCCGCCCATTATCGCGGCTACCTTTTTTCCGTCGAGCTCCGCGGGTATGGTCACCTCGGTCAAATTATCCTTATCGCCGATATAGTCTTCTATGCACAACGTTCCATTGTCGAAATCATCGGTTCTCCACGGCGAGCCTTCGCCAAGGCTGTTAAATTTAAAGCCAAATTCATCAGCGTAATTATAGGCTGCGGAATATTCGTAGCCGTTTATTGTGAAATTATCTATCGCTACATAGGCGTCAAATTCATCATCCCAGTAAAAGCCAAAGGCATTTTCGCCTATATAATCTACACTTTTGGGTACGCTTATCTCTTTAAGACTTGTGCAATCGAAAAAGGCTTCGGGATATATATCCTCTATCCCCTCCGGCAAGGTTACGCTTTCAAGATTTGAAAAGCCTGAAAAAGCACTTTCATCAACGCTGACAACTTTTTTGCCGTCAATTTCCGAAGGTATTACAATTTCGGTCAAATCGTTTTTGTAGCCATTATATCCGGTTATAATTATTTCGCCGTTATAATCCTCCTCGTATTTCAGCGAGGAGTTTTCATCGGTCAAAGCAAAAACCGGCACTGCCGTTGCCGTTAGTATTATCACCAGCGACAAAGCAAAAGCTAAGGCTTTTTTCCCTATACCTCCTCTAAATTTCATTTTCATCAAATTGATCCTCTCCATTCATAATAAATTTTTGTTTCACCCCGTGAATTATTTATATGATATTACATCATTTCCCTTTTATCTATATAAATGTAATATTTTGCAAGGACGATGTAATATTTTGTATTTGATCTTTTGAAGCCGCCGCTTACGCCGCGCAATTAAGCGAAAAATATACTCTCTCTGCAAGCTGCGTTTATAAAAAGCTTAAAGCTTTTATTTTAGTTTTATTAAAATAAATTTTCGGCAAACAATAAAAGCGCGCCGACAATCGCGTGAAGCTCGAAGGGCGAGGAGCATGGCGGCTTATTTTCAAAATCCTCAAGCGCTTGTTTATATCGTTTTTTCTTTATTATAGTAAACATTTTTTGGAATGTCAATATTAATTCGTATTATTTTTAACATAATAATACAAATAAGTATTGGAGAAGGAGAGCATTAAGGTTTATTCTTTTTATGGGAGAGGTTTTATATGAACGAGCTTACACTCAAGGTTGGAACACAAATCAGAAATCTTAGAAAAAAGCACGGATTAACTCAGGAGCAGCTTGCCTTTGAGGCAAATATGCACCCCGCGCAGATCGGACATATTGAACGCGGAGTTCAAAGTCCGACTATTGATACTCTTGAAAAGATTATCAATGCCCTTGGTGTGACTATACAGGAATTTTTTAATTTAGATAACGTTGAGCTGAAAAACGAGAACGCTTTAAATCTGTTTTTAAACACGCTATCTCAAGACGAGCTAAACGACATATCAACCATTCTTCTTATTTTAGAAAAATGGAAAAATAAAAAATAACGAGTCGATACAGACATAGGTCTATATTGGCTCGTTTTGCTTTTTAATAAAATCCTTGGCGATGCGCTTTTTTACTTTTTTTAGAGATATGCAAATTCCTCGTCGTGTTTTTTTACACAAATTATATTTGTTCACTCAAAATATATGTTGATTTTACCTATAATCACAGGTATAATTTTTATTAAAGCAGCCGCGCCCTTCTTTTTATGCGGCAATTTCAAGGGGCGGCAGGCTGCCGTCACGTCATATTTGACTGGAGGGTATTATCAAATGGACAACAAAACAAAGCGCAACTCCTTTTCCGGCTCAATCGGCTTTGTTCTCGCCGCTGCGGGAAGCGCCGTTGGGCTCGGCAACATCTGGCGTTTCCCTTACCTCGCCGCCAAGGACGGCGGCGGAATGTTTCTTCTTGTCTACATAATTCTTGCGCTCACCTTCGGATTCACCCTGCTCATCACCGAGGTCGCCATCGGCAGAAGGACAAAGCAGAGTCCGCTTACGGCCTACGGCAGGCTGCGCCGGCGCTGGAGCTGGCTTGGCACTCTGGCCTGCCTTGTGCCGGTGCTTATACTTCCGTATTACTGCGCCATCGGCGGCTGGGTTGTAAAGTATTTTTGGGTATTCCTGACGGGCGGAGGCTCGGCGGCCGCTCAAGACGGTTACTTCACGGGTTTTATCACGGGACAATTTGAGCCCGTGCTGACTATGATAATTTTCCTCGCCGCAGTGGCGTTTGTGGTATTTCGCGGAGTAAACAAGGGTATCGAGGCCTCGTCAAAGGTGCTAATGCCGCTGCTGCTCGTCTTTGTCGTTATCATCTCGATATTCTCTCTAACTATAAGCCACACCGATGAAGGCGGAGTTACCCGCAGCGGCTTAGAGGGCTTCGGGGTCTATGTGATACCAAATTTTGACGGCATGACAGTGCAGGGCTTTATATCCGTCTTAGTCGACGCAATGGGGCAGCTTTTTTTCAGTCTGAGCGTAGCTATGGGAATCATGATAGCCTACGGCTCGTATTTGAAGGACGACGCGAATTTGAAATCCTCTATAAATCAAATCGAGATATTCGACACCGTGGTCGCCTTTCTCGCGGGAGTTATGATAATTCCGGCTGTCTACACCTTTGGCGGAGCCGAGGGTATGGCGGCTTCGGGTCCGGAGCTTATGTTCGTCACCCTCCCGAAGGTATTTGACAAGATGGGCGCGATCGGCGGAGTTATGGGCGCTCTGTTTTTCGCCATGGTGCTCTTCGCCGCATTGACGAGCGCCGTATCAATACTCGAGGCGATAGTTTCGAGCTTTATGGATAAGTTCAAGCTGAGCCGCACCAAGGCGACAGCGGTTGAAACGCTGACGGCGCTCGCGGTAGGTCTTATAGTTTGCTTTGGCTACAACATTTTTTACTTTAATTATCAGCTTCCAAACGGGACGAACGCTCAGATACTCGATATTCTCGACTACGCGAGCAACAATCTGCTAATGCCGATAGTCGCGATAGGCACCTGTATTCTCGTCGGCTGGATATTGAAGCCAAAATTGATAATAGACGAGGTGGAAAAGACCGGCTGCAAAATGGGACGCAAGCGGCTGTATATTGTTATGATAAAATTCGTCGCCCCGGTTTTGCTGGCAATACTGCTTTTGAAATCCATGGGGCTTTAAGTATGAAAAAATGGCGCTCACTTGACATAAAAAAGAAAAATTAGCCTTTGTTTACAATAACACTATTTATATTTTTTGAGTAAAATATGAGAATTTAATATCAATATTTTCTAAAATAAATTTACCACATCTATTTTTAAAAGTCAACCATTAGTTAATAATTAATATGCCATATGCACACACATATATCATAAAGTAAAAAAGAGGTGTATGCTAATGGTTGATTTAGGTAAGCGATTAAAAGATTTGAGGAAGGCGCACGGCTTAACTCAAAAACAGGTTGCCGACAGAATTTGGGTGAGCAAGGCTATGATTTCAAGCTATGAACTGTCATCAAGAACTCCGTCATATGAGGTTCTGATAAAGCTTTCCAAGCTATTCGGCGTATCCACAGATTATTTATTGGGTATTAAAAACGAAAAAACGCTTGATGTGAGCAGTCTGAGCGACAGGCAGATAAGCCTTTTGCGAGATATTATAAGCGAGATGAAATAGCCTGCACTGCTACTCCTCAAAAGCTAAAAAGGCAGATAAAATACTCCCCTCTATTTCGATGAAGGATAAAAAAGGATAAAAAAGCAGGGCGCTGCGCGAAGCTTCGCGCAGCGCCCTTATCACACCTATGCTCTCTTATGCTCTTGAATTGCTGCAAGGGAGCATTATTTTACCATGCTTGCTACTTCCTCGGCAAAGTTGTCCTGACGCTTCTCAAGACCCTCGCCCTTTTCAAAGCGGGCAAAATCAACTATCTCAATGCTGCCGCCGAGATCCTTGGCAACCTTTGCCGTGTATGACTTAACCGTATAGTCGCCGTCCTTGACGAAAAGCTGATCCACAAGGCAGTTCTCCTTGTAGTATTTGCCGATCTTACCCATAACGATCTTCTCGGCTATCTGAGCCGGCTTGCCCTCGTTGATGACCTGCTCTGTAAGTATCTTCTTCTCATGCTCTATAACATCGGCGGGAACGCTCTTCTCGTCGAGGTAAAGCGGGTTAGCCGCTGCAACCTGCATAGCGATATCCTTGGCGTATACCTTAAACTCGTCCTTAGCTGAGAGATCGGTGTCAAATTTAACCATAACGCCTATTCTGCCGGCCGCGTGAACATATGTTATAACGCTGCCCTCGTAGCGTACGAAACGGCGGATCTTAATATTTTCGCCGATGGTCTGAATCTTCTCCTGCAAAAGCTCGGCAATGGTCGAGCCGTTCGCGCTGCAAGCCAGCAGTGCGTCAACGTCGGCGGGATTTTGCTCCATAACGGCGTCCGCGCAGGTCTTTACAAAGGCCTTAAACTCGTCGTTTTTGGCAACGAAATCCGTTTCCGCGTTTACCTCGATAACAACGCCCACCGTGCCGTCCTCGTTAGTAGCGGCGTATGCCACGCCCTCGGCGGCTATTCTGCCGCTTTTTTTGGCCGCCTTTGCAAGGCCCTGCTCTCTCAAAAAGTCAATAGCCGCGTCCATATCTCCGTCGGCCTCGGTAAGAGCCTTTTTACAATCCATCATACCGCAGCCTGTTTTCTCTCTAAGCGCCTTAACGTCCTGTGCCGTAAATGCTGCCATTTTCATTCTTCCTCTCGTTAATATTATTTATTTATTAGATATTAGGTATACGGCGGTTTCCGAAATTGTCGGTTGCCGCCGTCTTTATTGTTGTTATTTGCTATATATTATATATGATTTATTAATATACAATTTATTATTCGCCGTCTGCTGCGCTCTCCGCTTCAGCGCCTTCAAGTTCGGCCGAGTCCTTTTCGCTTTCGGCTGAATCCTCGGCGTCAGCCGCTGCCGCGCCCATTTGTCCCTCGTGGCCTTCGATTATCGCGTTTGCCATGGTTGCAGCTATCAGCTTTACGGCGCGGATAGCGTCGTCGTTGCCCGGGATAACGTAGTCTATCTCGTCCGGGTCGCAGTTTGTGTCAACGATCGCAACGATAGGAATACCGAGCTTGTGAGCCTCTGATACGGCTATTCTTTCCTTTCTCGGGTCAACTATGAACAGAGCGCCCGGGGCTTCCTTCATATCCTTTATGCCGC
This sequence comes from uncultured Clostridia bacterium, assembly GCA_947632045.1. GTDB lineage: Bacteria > Bacillota > Clostridia > Oscillospirales > Acutalibacteraceae > UBA7067. The sequence goes on along the minus strand of CANRNQ010000038.1, from coordinate 841 downwards.
CCATGAATTTTTCGAGCTTTTCGATCTCAAGGTTGAGCTTTATTACCTCTTTCTTCGGGAGAAGCTCAAATGTGCCGTCCGCCTCCATAGCGCGGAGCTGCTTTAATCTCTCGATTCTTCTCTTGATTGTCGCAAAGTTTGTGAGCATACCGCCGAGCCAGCGGGCGTTTACATAATATGCTCCCGCTCTCTCCGCCTCCTCCTTAACGGAGTCCTGAGCCTGCTTCTTTGTGCCTACAAACAAAACGTTCTTGCCCTCGGTTGAGATCTCGCGAACAAAGGCGTAAGCCTCCTCGAGCTTTTTAACCGTCTTTTGAAGGTCGATGATGTAAATTCCGTTTCTCTCGGTGAAGATATACTCCGCCATCTTAGGATTCCATCTTCTTGTCTGGTGACCGAAGTGAACTCCCGCCTCCAAAAGCTGTTTCATTGATACTACTGCCATTATAAATTCCTCCTTAGGTTTTAAACCTCCGCTGCGCCTTTGATTTTCCGAGAAACCGCATAGCGGCACCATTTCGGAAGCAACAGCGTGCGTAATGCCTTGATATTATATCATAGCCCGACAAAAAAATCAAGCCGCAGAGATAAAAATTTCTTGGGGTTTGGCCCCAAGGCCCGTTTTCTCGTCGAACGCAGCGCCGACCTGCGCCGACCCTCGCCTACCGCAGCCGCGCCGACTTGCGCCGCCACGGCTGCTAATTTATATTTATTTTTTATTCGTAGGGGTAGCCGATGCTCCCCCTACACCCCCTCCTCTCGCGCAAAGGCTTCTGCTAAAATTAGGCTTTTATTCCCGTAAATTAGTCACGTCGCAGAGGACGAAGCTAACAGCAATATT
>CANRNQ010000037.1 GCA_947632045.1 uncultured Clostridia bacterium | reverse complement strand
TATGCACATGGAGCCGATAAATTGGTGGAAAAAGGGAACCGGATTTTTAAAGGCAAAGGTTTTCCATAAGAAATACAGTGTGAGTTGGTGATTGATTTGGATATTAAATCAACAATAAAAAACAGGCTATGGAAAGTGAATTATATCATTCCGTTCGCTAAAAAATATCGGTTTGATGATAACGGTTCTTTTACACCGGAAAATCTTGATTTTATGATAAAAACCATAAAGCAGCTTGGAATAAAAAATATTGAGATTTTTAAGATACACAATTTATCGGAAAAGAAATATAAATCCCTGAGATTGCCGTTACCCGACAGAAAATATATTAGCGCCGACGCTGTTGCTGCGGTCGCTAATGCCCTTACAAGCAGCAATATACCTTTTAAAATAATAAAAATTTAAGCCTTATGTATATGGCTTTAAAAATGTTATAGAGCAATAGCATAACTTAAGAATATTACACTCATAAGTTTACGGGAGATACGTTTATGAAAGGCATTATACTCGCAGGCGGCTCCGGCACGAGGCTGTATCCGCTGACAAAGGTAACCTCAAAGCAGCTTCTGCCGATATATGACAAGCCGATGATATATTACCCGATGTCCGTTTTAATGAGCGCGGGCATCAGAGACATATTGATAATATCAACACCGACGGATACACCGCGATTTGAAGCGCTGCTCGGCGACGGTAGCCAGTTCGGAGTAAATCTTTCCTATGCGGTTCAGCCGACGCCCGACGGACTCGCGCAGGCATTCGTAATAGGCGCGGATTTCATAGGGGATGATTCCGTCGCAATGATTTTGGGCGACAACATATTTGCGGGTCACGGGCTGAAAAAGCGCTTGATAAAAGCGGTGAATAACGCGGAAGACGGAAACGGAGCAACTATATTCGGCTATTATGTGGACGACCCGGAGCGCTTCGGAATAGTGGAGTTTGATAGGGACGGCAGAGCAGTGTCGCTTGAAGAAAAGCCGGAAAATCCAAAAAGCAATTATTGTGTGACAGGACTTTATTTCTACGACAACCGAGTTGTCGAGTACGCTAAAGGCCTAAAGCCTTCCGCTCGCGGTGAGTTTGAAATAACCGACCTAAATCGAGTGTATCTTGAAAAAAACGCTCTGAATGTCGAGGTGCTCGGACAGGGCTTTACATGGCTCGATACGGGAACGCATGAAAGCTTGGCAGACGCCACTAACTTTGTGAGAACGGTGGAACAACACCAGCACAGAAAAATCGGCTGCCTTGAGGAAATTGCTTATATAAACGGGTGGATATCAAAAGAAGATGTGCTCAAGGTTTATGAAGATTTGAAAAAGAACCAGTATGGACAGTATCTCAAAGATATATTAGACGGTAAATATATGGAATGAATTTATTAAGTAGAAAGTCAGTTTATTGAGGTAAATATGGAAAAGTTTAATTTTATCAAAACGGAAATTAACGGCGTTTACATAATTGAGCCGACAGCTTACGGAGATGAGCGAGGCTATTTTATGGAAACATATAACGAATGTGAGTTTAAAAAAGCGGGACTCGATTATACCTTTGTTCAGGACAACCAGTCGAGTAGCCGCAGAGGTGTTCTCAGAGGTCTGCATTTTCAAAAAAAATATCCTCAGGCGAAGTTAGTTAGAGCTTTGAAAGGTGAGGTTTATGACGTCGCAGTAGATTTACGAAAGAACAGTGAGACCTATGGCAAGTGGGTGGGCGTGTTTCTTTCAGAAGAAAACAAGCGACAGTTTATGATTCCAAGGGGATTCGCACATGGCTTTGTTGTCGTTTCGGATACTGCGGAATTTGCCTACAAATGCGACGAATTTTATCATCCGGAGGATGAAGGCGGCATTATGTGGAATGACCCAGAAATATGCGTAAAATGGCCGGCTGTAGGAGAAATAATTCTCAGCGAGAAAGACAAAAAGCATTCGCTTCTTAAAGATTCAAAAATAGTTTTCGAGGTGTAAATATGACGATAATCGTGACAGGCGGGGCTGGCTTTATCGGCTCCAACTTCATTTTCCATATGTTAAATAAATATCCGAGCTATCGCATAATTTGCCTCGACAAGCTGACCTACGCGGGCAATTTGTCGACTCTTGAATCGGTTATGAATAATCCGAATTTTCGATTTGTAAGAGCGGATATATGCGACAGAAAGGCAGTGTATGAGCTGTTTGAGGAGGAAAAGCCTAATCTAGTCGTCAACTTTGCGGCGGAGTCGCATGTTGACCGCTCGATAGATGATCCCGAGATCTTTCTTCAAACGAATATCATAGGCACAGCAACCCTGATGGATGCGTGCAGGAAATATGGTATAAAGCGCTATCATCAGGTTTCTACTGATGAAGTGTACGGCGATCTTCCGCTCGACAGGCCCGACTTATTCTTCACGGAGGACACTCCGATTCATACAAGCTCGCCGTACAGCAGCTCAAAGGCGGGAGCCGATCTTCTTGTATTAGCGTATTACAGAACCTACGGCTTACCTGTAACGATAAGCCGCTGTTCAAATAACTACGGGCCGTACCATTTCCCCGAAAAGCTGATACCGCTGATGATAGCGAACGCATTAAACGACAAGCCTCTGCCCGTTTACGGCAAGGGTGAAAACGTCCGTGACTGGCTCTATGTTGAGGATCATTGCAAGGCAATAGATTTGATAATCCACAACGGTAAGGTCGGCGAGGTCTACAATATCGGCGGCCACAACGAGATGAGAAACATAGACATTGTTAAGCTCATCTGTAAGGAATTAGGCAAGCCCGAAAGCCTTATTACATATGTTGCCGACAGAAAGGGTCACGATATGCGCTATGCTATCGACCCGACGAAGATACATAACGAGCTCGGCTGGCTGCCGGAAACAAGGTTTGAAGACGGCATAAAAAAGACGATAAGGTGGTACCTCGACAACCGCGAGTGGTGGGAAAACATCATAAGCGGAGAATACCAAAGCTATTACGAAAAAATGTATAAGAACAGATGATATTTGATTTTTGAAATAAAGGCAGAGGTTTGAAAATGAAGGTTTTAGTAACGGGTGCAAACGGACAGCTCGGCTGGGATGTGATACTCGAACTGAAAAAGCGCCGCTATGTGCCGATAGCGACCGATATTTCGGAGAGCTATGAACAAGATTGCGAGTACATAAAGCTGGATATAACCGATGAACAAGCGGTTTTGGATACCATCGCTGAAATTCATCCCGACGCAGTTGTCCATTGTGCCGCATGGACAGCGGTAGACGCTGCGGAGGACGAGGAGAACCGACCGAAGGTTCACGCTATAAATGTCTGCGGTACGAAGCACATTGCCGAGGCTTGCAAAAAAATCGACTGCAAGATGGTCTATATTTCTACCGATTACGTCTTTAACGGTCAGGGCACGGAGCCGTGGGATGCGGATTGCAAGGACTTTGCGCCGCTAAATTACTATGGCCAAACAAAGCTCGAAGGAGAGACTTCGGTTAAAAAGGCTCTTGATAAGTATTATATAGTGCGCACAAGCTGGGTATTTGGCAACCATGGAAATAATTTTGTAAAAACGATGCTGAGATTGGCTGAAACGCATAAAGAATTAAAAATCGTAAATGACCAAATTGGCACACCAACCTATACCCCTGACCTCGCAAGACTGCTCGTTGATATGTGCGAAACGGATAAATATGGAGTTTACCACGCAACAAACGAGGGTGGATATATAAGCTGGGCGGAATTTGCCAAGGTAATTTTTCAAATTGCCGGAAAAGACACAAAGGTCGTGCCGGTGACTACCGAGGAATATGGAGCTTCAAAAGCCCAAAGGCCGAAGAACAGCAGACTTGATAAATCCAAATTAAGGGGTAGCTATTTTAAATGCTTGCCTAACTGGAAGTGCGGATTGAAAAGATATGTGATGCAAATATAAATTATCCTATAAAACTAAGTATTTAAAATGGGGGAAATAAATATGAAAATATGGGCACTCAATTTGCCGCAATTTTATGAAACTCCACAAAACAATGAATGGTGGGGTAAAGGATTTACAGAATGGACAAATGTAAGAAGCGCCGTGCCGCTATATAGAGGACATATCCAACCTCTTATTCCATTAAATAACAATTATTATGATTTATCTAAAAAAACGAATATAAAATGGCAATGCGATATTGCAAAAAAATACGGCATAGAAGGTTTTGTTTACTACCATTATTGGTACAGCGGAGAACATTTATTGGAAAAACCGTGTGAAATTCTTTTAAATTCACCGGAAATAGATATGAATTATTGCTTTTGTTGGGCTAACCATTCGTGGACGCGGGCGTGGGACGGAAAAGATAAGCAAATATTAATGAAGCAGACATATGGTGATAAAAATGAATGGGAAGCTCATTTGCAATACTTACTACCTTTTTTTAAGGATAAAAGGTATATTCGTATTGAAAACAAACCGGTTCTATTTATTTATAAAGCGAAATCCCTTGCAAATGCAGATGATCGTATAAAATACTGGAATAAAAGGCTTAACGAAGAGGGAATAGACGGCTTGTATATTATTGAATATATAAGTTCATTTAATCCGTCGGCTTCACTGGAATATTCGCAGGCGGTTTATGAAGATGAGCCCAATTTCACGTGTAGATTTAGCATTTCCGCTTTAAATAAAGCAAAACGGCTGATATGTAAAAAGCTTAAAATTACGGATTATCAGGATTATGACAAATTATGGAACCTGATATTAAAAAATCACGCAACATATAACGGTAAAAAAATTGTAATGGGAGGATTTCCATGTTGGGATAATTCTCCCCGGAAAGGAAAAAATTCACGCATTATAAAAGGGGCTACACCGGAAAAGTTTGCAAATTACTTAGAAAAAATGAATAAAATACAGCGTGAGGATTTAAGCGGCATATTGTTGTTAAATGCATGGAACGAATGGGGAGAAGGCGCTATTCTTGAGCCGACAGAGCAATATGGATACGGATATTTGAATGCCGTAAAAAATCTTAAATCGAAATAAACGCTCCGCTATCAAGTGGCATATTTATTCGAGAGAAAGAATCATATAAAGGGTGAGAAAAATGAACGATATTAGATTTGCGATTGTTTTGGTAACTTATAACAGACTGGAATGCTTGAAAATCGCCTTGAAGAAGTATGATAATCAAACTAAACCTCCTGCATATATTTTGGTGATCGATAATGCAAGCAATGACGGAACAAAGGAATATCTTGATCATTGGATGCAAGATAAAACAGAAAAGTATAAAAAGATTGTTATACATTGCGAAAAGAATACAGGAGGTTCAGGCGGCTTTTCTTTAGGGGTAGAGAAAGGATTAAAATTAGATTGTGATTTTCTTTTTTTGGCAGATGATGATGCATATGCTGAACCTGATATGCTGGAAAATTTGGAAAAGGGCTATCTTTCATTGCCGGAAAAAAAGATTTCAGCAATATGCACCGCGATATTAAATCGTGACCGATACGAAATAGGCCATCGTTGTTTAGCAAAAAAAGATTTATTTATGTTTAGATTGAAAAATATAGCCCCTCAAAATTATCAAAAAAATTACTTTCAGGTGGACACGCTTACGTTTGTAGGTGCGGCAATAAAAAAAGAGGCGGCAAGCGTAGTGGGATTGCCGAAGAAGGAATATTTTATATGGTGGGACGATGCGGAGTATTCTCTCAGACTTTTGAAAGAGGGAGCAATTTATTGTATACCATCAAGTGTTATGCATCATGATGTCGTATATAATAACACGACGTCTTGGAAGGATTATTATGGAACAAGAAATTGGATCGATATGGTTCATGCGCATCTCCCAAAGCGTTTTTTCTATTTTGCCGTGTTCGAAAAATATTTAAAAAAATGCTCATTTTTAGCGATAATATTTCGCGGGAGAAACAAAGGACATCGAAAAATGTGTCGCGAGGCTATTAAAGATGCAATTAACTTGCGGTTAGGTAAAAATGAAAAGTATTTACCTAAATGAGAAAAACGAGCGTATAGAAAGGAAAAGAATTGATTATTTAATTTTAAATACAGTAATCATTTATTATTAATGTATTTTTATTAATTAAAGGTACAGATGTTATGTATAGTCTAATTTTATTACTTATTTGCCTTGTCATTTTATTATGTTTTTCATGTGTAACATCAAACGGTAAACTTTTAACCCCGCAAATTGGATTTGTAGCTTGTTTTATTCCGGCGGTTATCTATGCTATGTTTTATGTTGATGTTTGGCAGATATCTCTTTCCAACGGAACTTTGGCGGCAATAATAGGCGGAGTAACAATTTTTGTAGTTATCTCAATAATAGTACATGAGATTGCAGGAAAACGTAATCCTGTTTCCAGAAAAGCAATTGAAAAAATTGATGTTGAGACATGGAAATTGAATCTTCTTATAATATTTCATCTTATCGTTATGTTTTGGATATTGTGGGAATTTAACGGGCTGCCGGGTGCATCGTTATCGGAAAAAATCGGTTACTATCGTCTTACAATGTCCCATACCGATGAGGAAATTAATTTACCTATATTGTTGCGATGTATGAGAACATTTTCAATTTATAGCTGCTATATAACCGGATACTTATTGCTTCATAGTCTTATATTAAAGCACAGAGCGCAGCGCAAATTGTTAATAATATGTCTTATATTAGGTTTAGTAAACGGTATGCTTTTTGGCGCCAGAGGAGAAGCTATTCAAATTATCATAGGATTAATAGTACAAGCCTATTTTATATATCGAAATACACATGGAAGATTGAGAATACCGTTTAAAAAACTTTTGGCGGTTGTAATTGTTATTTTGATAATAATTTTATCTTTTCAAAGTATTGGTGTTATGATGGGGCGCGAAGACGAACAGCTATCATATACTATTGCGGTTTATTTAGCGGCTCCTCTAAAAAATCTTGATACTTTTATAAGACAAGGTAATTTTGGCACAGATTTTGCACATTGGCAAACATTGCGCCCGCTTTTGCAAAAGGTCGGTGCGATTTTTAACGAGCCTCAATTAACGGGTCGCTTGGACAATCCGTTCCGAAGCATAAACGGATATTTTCTTGGAAATGTCAGCACAACCTTTTATGCGTATTTGTACGATGGCGGTTTTGTGGCGCTCATAATATATATCGTTCTTATGGCAATTATCTGTCAAATTCTTTTTATAAAGGTTGAAAGAAATAACAATGTTCATTGTCTGAATTTGAGCATTGTAAATTATTCTTATATTTATTTTGCAGTATTGTTCTCCTTTTTTTCCAATAAATTCTATGAGCAGGTATTTAGCTTAACTTATATTGAAGCATGGATAACATGGCTGATTTTAAGTGTCTTTTTATACAAGGTGCGTGTAAAACGTAGATATTAATATAGAATATAGAAGCAGAATACATAGTATAAAAATTTCTCAGGAGAAGATATAATGAAAACGAATAAATCAACAAAAAAATTATCTATTATTACATATCATTCCGCCTATAATTTTGGCTCTGTATTGCAAGCCTACGCTACGCAACAAGCGCTTGCCGATCTGGGCTATTCAGCAGAATTGATCAATTATCGAATGATAGAACAAAAAAATTTTTATTACCCGCTGTATCGTACAAAATACGGCATAAAAACTTGGGTCAAAGATAGTATTCAACTGCCTTGTCGGACAAAGAGAATTGAACGCCGAGAGCGATTCGAAAAATTTTTTTCCGATTATTTTATGCTTACTCCGGAAATCAGTGAGCCTGAGGATGCGCTCGTACAAATGAGCAACTATGACACAGTTATAAGCGGCAGCGATCAAATATGGAATAAGCACTCATGTGAGCTTGAAAATAACGATTGGCGTTATATGGAGCCATATTTGTTGAAAGGCTTTAAAGGAAAGAAAATATCCTACGCTTCATCTATTAGAAATATGACCGACAGCGAGCTGCGCAATATTCTCCCTGAATTATGCAATTTTGACGCGTTGGCATTTCGCGAGTCTGATTCTTCAAATAAAATTGAGTCCCTAATTAACCGTCACGTTGAAACTGTTTTGGATCCTACCTTTCTGCTTAAAAAAAATGAATGGATAGAAAGCTTGAAGCTGGAAAAAAAGAATGATGAAAAATTTATTCTTGCATATTTTCTTTGCGGACTAAATCAGCTTATTGAAATTCTTCCTAATTTATCAAAACTTGCACAAAAACTCAACTGCAAGGTAAAGCTCGTGAGTCCATTCGCATATGTTCCTTATTTCAATAAAAGAATAGAATATCACCCCGAATTTGGACCCTTGGAGTTTCTTAACGCACTGCATAATGCGGAAGTAGTAGTAACTGATTCTTACCACGGCACTGTTCTCTCTGTAAATTTTGGCAAGGCGTTTTACTCCATTTGCAGATCTGATGTTCCCGACAACAGAAAGACAGATATTCTTGCTCGACTCGGATTACTTAACAGAACAGTGGACAATATCAAAAAAGTCCCCGAATTAGAGTGGCCGGAGATAGATTACATGGCGATTTATAAAAAAATTGATTCTATGCGCTTGCACAGCTTAAATTATCTAAAAACAGCTATTGAGGGATAAAAGTTAAAAATTGCGATTTAAGTTTAAACCTGTTCCTCGGATAACGGAGCGGTCATAAGAAAACAAAATTAACTAAAATTAAAAAATAATTATCTCGCAAAATAAAAAATTAATTAAAAATTTGTTTTCATATAAAAACAGGAGGTTTATATTTCTATGGAAAAAATAAACGGTTACGCAAAAAATCTTAATGTTCAAATGCTCATTTCCTTGATGCTTGAGCATGGGATAAAGCGTGTTATCGTTTCGCCTGGTGGAACTCATAATGAGATCGTTGCCGGATTTCAGTATAACGGTAATTTTAAAATGTATTCAACCGTCGATGAGCGCGGAGCCGCGTACATGGCGTGCGGAATGGCAGAAGAAACTGGCGAGCCGGTTGCGATAGTTTGCACAGAATCTGTCGCGTCAAGGAACTATTATCCGGCTATAACCGAGGCTCATTACAGAAAGTTACCCATTCTTGCAATCACCGGAGTACATGAATACGAAGGCATAGGTCATCTTCAGTCTCAGGTGATAGACAGAGGTAAATCTCCGGCAGATACGTTTAATTTGAAGGTACACTTGCCGGTGATAAAAGATGAAGCCGATATTTGGGAAAGCAATATACTTATTAATAAGGCGCTTCTTGAGCTTAAACGTCACGGCAGGGGGCCTGTGCATATTGATTTGCCTAAAACCTCTGGAGTTATCCTTGATTTTTCAGCAAAAAATCTATATGATGCCCGCGTAATAAAGCGTTATACATATAACGATGTTCTTCCAAATTTTCCCGAAGGGAAAATCGCCGTCTTTGTGGGAACACACGCAAAATTTACAGATACTCAGACTAAGGTTCTCGATGCGTTTTGCGCCGCACATAATGCCGTGGCGTTTTGCGGTCACACGAGTGGTTACAAGGGTAAATACAGGGTGCTTTCATGCCTTGCGGCAAACCAGAGCAAAGGATATGATGTATTCAAAAATATTGATATTTTGATTCATATCGGTGAACATACCGCCGATGAAGCAACATTTCTTCGTTTAAGAGGAGCAAAAGAGGTTTGGAGAGTTAGCCCTGACGGAGAAATAAGGGATACATTTAAAAAGTTGACGAATGTCTTTGAGATGAACGAGGAAACATTTTTTGAGCATTATATTGATAAAGGTCATAAAAATAATGAAAGCTATTTAAATGAATGCCTTGAGGTTGTTAATAGCTTGCATCCTCCCGTAGAAAAATTACCCTTTTCTAATGTCTACGCTGCGTCGTGTATCGCTCCAAATTTACCGAATAATTCAATCATTCACCTCGGACTCAGCAATACTATACGAATTTGGAGTATGTTTAATTTTCCCGATAGTGTTGACAGTAACAGCAACACAGGAACAAGAGGAATTGACGGCGTAATGTCTACTTTTTTAGGGGCGTCATTTGCTGCAAAAAACAGACTGTGTTTTCTGGTCATAGGTGATTTGTCGTTTTTCTACGATCTAAATTCTCTTGGCAATAGAGATATAGGGAATAATATAAGAATACTGCTGATAAATGATGGAGGCGGCGGTTTGTTTAAGCTTAGCGGAACAGATCATTATATATATATAGGTGAAAAAGATACTAATCCCTATATCGCTGCGGCGGGTCATTTCGGCAATAAATCTCGCACGCTGGTTAAAGGCTACGCGGAAAGCTTGGGCTTTGAATATCTAACGGCTTCAAGCAAGGCTGAATTTGACACTGCATATAAAAGATTTATTACGCCTGAAATAACGGACAAGCCTATGCTTTTTGAAATTTTTACAAATTCATCTGATGAGCGAATGGCATATGATCTTATGAAAAAAATTGATATTTCAGCCGAAGGGGTTGCCAAACAAGCGGCGAAGAAGCTGCTGGGTCAAAAGGGCGTAGACGCGCTCAAAAAGGTGGTTTCCGGCCGTGGTAAATAAAATTAAGCAGGCAATGAGGAAATACAACTCTTTGCCTGCGCCGGTGCTTGCCGCGTTTTGGTTCATGGTGTGCTCATTTATGCAAAAAGGAATTTCGAGCATTACCACTCCGATTTTTACGCGAATTTTAACCACAGAGGAATACGGTCAATACAATGTTTTTAATTCATGGCTCGGCATTATAACTGTCTTTGTATCCTTGCAGCTTGCTTCGGGAGTATATATGCAGGGACTCGTTAAATATGAGGACAGGCGTTATGAATACGCGTCCTCAATGCACGGGCTGACTATGCTGCTTGTTGTGATTTGGACTGTCATATATTTACTCTTCCACGATTTTTGGAACAGCCTTTTTGATTTGACCACCGTTCAGATGCTTGCAATGCTTCTTATGATTTGGGCGACCGCCGCGTTCGGCTTTTGGTCTTCATCGGAAAGAGTCAATTTCAGATACCGCAAGCTTGTTTTGATAACGGCTTTAGTGTCGATAGCAAAGCCGGCTCTCGGGATTTTTCTCGTACTACATTCCGAGGACAAGGTCACCGCGCGCATTTTAGGTCTTGCCGCCGTGGAGCTTATCGGATACAGCGGCTTTGCAATATCGCAAATGATTAAAGGCAAAAGGCTCTGCGTTCCCGAGTTTTGGAAACACGCCATTTTATTTAATTTGCCCCTTATCCCGCACTATCTTTCAACGACAATACTAAACAGCGCTGACAGGATAATGATAGAAAAAATGGTGAGCGCGGAGGCCGCCGGAATTTACAGTCTTGCTTATTCCATATCTCAGCTTATGACGCTTTTTACAACGGGACTTCAACAAACACTGGAGCCTTGGCGATATTCAAAGCAAAAAGAGGGTAAACAGGAGGATATAGCTTCGCTTGCTTATCCGACATTGATTCTTGTCGCGGTATTAAATCTTGCATTGATAGCTTTTGCGCCGGAGGTCGTAACTATCTTTGCGCCTCAGGAATATCATGAGGCAATTTGGATAATTCCCCCGATAGCCATGAGCGTATTCTTTATTTTCACCTATGGTTTTTTCGCTAATTTTGAATTTTACTTTGAAAAAACGATTTACATAGCCGCCTCTACAATCGCGGGAGCAGTTTTAAATATCGTACTAAACTATATATTTATCAAACCGTTCGGCTATTTTGCCGCCGGCTATACAACGCTTGTATGCTATATCGTTTACGCTATGTGCCATTATCTTGCGATGCGGAGAATATGTAAAAAACAGCTAAATAACAAAAAGGTGTACAGCGTAAAAAAATTAATCGCTATCACAGCGGGCTTTATGGCGATCGGATTTGCGCTTCAGCTTACATATTTGAACACTTGGATAAGATATGCGGTGATAGCTGCGTTCCTTATTCTGCTTATTGTCTGTCGCAAATGGATAATGGGTACAGTAAAGCAGGTTTTGTCTGTAAGAGGAGCTAAAAAGAGAGGATAATGCTTTGTAAGTAGGAGTGTAATGTAATGATGAAAGATATGATATTCGGAACGGGTGCTTCGGCTAATAAAGATTTTAACGGAATATTGTCAACCGTCAGAGCCGCCGTGCAAAACGGGATATATTGCTTTGATACTGCTCCGAGCTATAAAACGGAAAAGTTTTTGGGGCAGGCATTGAAAACCGTATGTCAGGAGCAAGAGCTTGCGCGAGATGCTATTTGGATTCAAACAAAAATTGATGCTTGGCAAATGCAGGAAAGTAATGGAAACATAAGAAAATATGTCGATACAGTTATTGACGAAATAGGGAGCGAATATCTTGATTCATTACTTATTCACTGGCCGATTCCGGAATATTTTGATAACACTTGGAAAAGCTTTGTAAAATTATACGAAGACGGTATTGTCAAAAAAATCGGTGTATGCAATGTGAGAATGCGTCAGCTTAAAAAGTTAATTAATTATGATTTTCCGCCGCAGATCGTTCAGATAGAACGCAATCCCTTAAGAACCTGTTTGGATGAAATTAATTTCTGCAAAGAGCACGGTATCGCAGTGCAGGCGTATTCTCCGCTTTGCAAAATGGATAGGCGTTTAAGTGAAAGTGAAGTTCTTAAAGATATATCTGAAAGCAACCATAAAAGTATAGGACAGATTATATTGAGGTGGCATATTGATACAGGCGTTACACCGATATTCACATCAAGAAAGCCGAGCAGAATAAAGGAATATTCGGAAATATTTGATTTCACACTTACTGCTCAAGAAATAGCGTCTATTTCTGATTTAAACATAAATTATAAAATGTATTTGGAGTCGTTTGCATGTCCGGGATTATAAGTTTAATAAAGAACCATAAAAAGAAATCATTGTTTTGTGCGCTGCTTTTTATTTTAGCTGCGTTAATAGGTATATATATATATATATATAATATTATAGCATGTATTATAGCTTGTGCAGTTACATTTCTTATCCTTATATTTTTTCTGCTTAATTTGATGACGATAAGAAAGGTAAATTCACAAAAAACACCGTTTAATCCTCGTTCCGCTATTCGTAACGTCGATTACTTGATTATAGGAGATATGTGTGATCCCAATCAACTTATACCAAGCGGCAAGACCTATGTTCAACTCTCCGCTCCTGATAGAAATCTTATGTCGGCATATGAAATACTGCGTCATACATATAGCATACTTGATGAAAAGTACGGAACAGTAGTATTTGTTATAAAAGATAAATATATAAACGTGGAGCGTTTTTCAATTTTTGATATACCGCTTTTTCATAAAATAACAATAAACAGACTTAATTTGAAGATGATGATAATTAAAGCAAATTTCCCATTCTTATTTTCTCCTTTAAAATCCATAAAATTGCTTCTTGGTATCAAGATATCAGGATGGAAAAATTGTGAATGCCCTAAAAAGAAAATCAATCAGTTCTGCGAAGAACGCAGTATTAAATTAATATATTATTATAAATAAATTCACAAACGAAAGGATAATGATATATGTACGACTACCTAATCGTCGGCGCGGGGCTTTACGGCGCCGTCTTTGCAAATCTTGCACACAGCGCGGGGAAATCCGTCCTTGTGCTCGACAAACGTCCGCACATAGCGGGCAATATTTACACCGAGCAAATAGAGGGGATAAACGTACATAAGT
>CANRNQ010000036.1 GCA_947632045.1 uncultured Clostridia bacterium | reverse complement strand
TGTCGTCCGAATCACGGACAGAATATGCGTCGTAGCAGCCGCCTATGTGAATCGCCTCTGTATGAAAATAACCGGCAACCACTTTCGCCGCAGTATTGCGTGTGATGCCGGTCATCTCAATTTCTATTCCAAAGTTTTGAGCTTTTATTTTTATCACCTTTTTCTACAATTGAGTTTCTTTAATAATGATATTATAATGTCAAATAAAATAATTGAGGTGCTCGGTATGTTCAAAGAATTCAAAAAAGACAAAATCACAAAACTAAATCAAAAAGGAAAAGATAACATTTACGATAAATTAAAAAGTAATGATATTAATTTGTCGGAAGCGCATTATATATTAGAAGATAAAATATCGGAAATATATAGTGAGAATAAATTTTGCTATCAGGATTTACTTAATAGAAGGACACATCTCACCTCCTTTCGTGCTAACATAAAAAGTGCTGTAAAAAAAACAGGAAATAACAAACCGGGAATCACGATTTACTGAGTCCCGTTAATTTTTTGTTGAAAAATAGGCGAAATTTAAAATTTTGCGGACAACTATGCGTTTTTGAGTGGTTGTATCTCGAATTCTGTGTAAAGTCGGAACTATGGCGTAAAATAGAGCGAAAATATATGGTCAGAAAGGGCAGCTTGTCCGGCCTCACTTGTCCACAGTATAAGTTGAAAGCGAAATGTATGTCAAAGGCGGCGGCATCAGCCGCCGTATACTTTACCCTTGATATGCAGGCCGTTTTCTGCTATTCGGGGACCCGGTCCCCAAAGAAGATCGCAATCCGGACGTAGATCACACTCCAGTCCCGGTGTCTGCCAGTCCACTTTTTCGTAATGTCTATCATAGCCAGATAGAGCATCTTCAGCAGGCTGTCATCCGTAAGAAATACAGACTTGGATTTGGTCACCTTTCGGAGCTGTCAGTTAAAGCCTTCAATGGTGTTGGTAGTATAGATTAGCCGGCGTACCTCCTGAGGATACTTGAAATAGGTGCTCAGATTAGCCCAGTTGTCCCGCCAGGATTGCGAGATCCTGGGATATTTCTTGTCCCAGCGCTCCGAGAAGGTATCTAAAGCATCCAATGCCACAGGTTCATCCACAGCGGCGTATACAGCCTTTAGATTGGCCATAAGGGTCTTTAAATCCTTGTAGAAAACATAACTTGCTGGAATTGCGCAACTGATGAATGATGCAGTTCTGAATATCGGTTTGGGGAAATACCCCTCAATGGCAGAGGAGAATCCGGTCAGGTTGTCTGTGCAGACGATGAAAATATCCTCTACACCCCGTTTTTTCAGACCGTTGAGAACGGTTGCCCAGGACTTGACACTTTCGTTCTCTCCAACCCACATACCCGGCGGCACATCCTTTTTGCCGTCCAGATCGATGCCTATGGCAATTTAGACCGCTTTCTTAATGATTTGGCCTTCGCTGCGCACATGACCGTGAATGGCGTCCAGAAACACCACTGCATAGATGACCTCCAGAGGCCGTTGCTGCCATTTTTTTACGATAGGCAGAATCTTGTCGGTCATTCGGCTTACAGTGGTATCTGAGACATCAATCCCGTAGATTTCCCTGATATGAGCCTATATGTCTGAGGTGGTCATGCCTTTGGCATACACGGAAAAGATTTTTTCTTCGATATCCTGACCGATGCTAGTCCGGTTCTTCTTCAGAATCTGTGGTTCAAATTCGCCCTTTCGATTCCGATGAACTGACACACCTTCACATCACCGAAGTCTGTGCGCAGTGTCTTGCTGCTGTGCCCGTTTCAGCTGTTATCCGTATCCTTATTCTTTTAGTCATACTTACTGTAGCCGAGTTCTTCGTCAGGCTCCGCATCCAGGCCATTCTCCATAAATTCTGCGATGGTTTCCTTGAAAAGATTCTGGATATCCTCCATGCTGCTAACACCACTGCTTTGAAGCAACTCTCGGATCTTCTCTCTCCGGGCCTGTTCCTCCGGACTACGTTTCTTTCTGCTGCTCATAGTAAAATATCCAATATGGGTGCTTCTATTCTATACCATTTCGGAGCTTTACACAAATTTTGTGATAGTTTCGATTGCAAATTTTTATTATAGTTTCGAACCAACTAAAAACGGATAAATAAATTAACCTTAACTAAACATTAATCTATGTAGTAATATCATGCGATTTATTTTCTTCATCATTATATTTTTGAATTTTTATAATATTCGATGATAGTATTTTGCACCTCTCGATTCATCAATTCAAAAAAATACAAGTCCGCAAAATATCCTATATAAGGATTTTCGTAATCAGTATTAAAATTACTATAATGATTAAAATCGTTTTCAGTATTACAATACGCCGCCACACAGTTATAGAAATAATCGTCATTATCAGGAGAATATTGTCTATAATATGGCTCTGCATCCATAAACGGTTTTATACCATCGTTTTTGATATTTCCTGTAAAATCCCTTGAATATTGTATTAGACAGTCGCTGATAAGAATTGACATAATTGAGCGATAATATTGTGATGTTTTATCTCGTAAAATATATTCACCTACTATATTTGCCGTTTGTTCGTTAATTACGCTTTCGATAGTTTCGTCTTTATTTAATCGTTTTTCTACATTATTTACATTATTTCTTATATTAATGGCAACCTTCAGAAGCTCGCAGTAGAACGCAAATACTAAATGATTTAATATGTTATATAACGGATAAGATCTAAATTTTTTATCTTCCAGTTTATCAATAATATTTTCCAAAATATTTTTATCATCTTCACTTTCTAGAAAATTTGCCATCAATTCGGATGATTGTAGAAATTTTTCTAATATTTTTATTTTTATTGTGATTGGATTTGCAGTCATAAAATAATCAAAATAAATATAATCAAACTCCAAATCTTTATTGCTCTGCTTCTTAAAATCCTGATATTTTATCAGCATTTTCAGCTTATTTAATTCTTTTAAACGGTATTTTGCATATGTCGGATTAATTCGGGCTATGTTTAAAAGTTTATAATAGTCATAATTAATGCTAAAACATAAGGCATTTTTGTTTTTGAAATTGATATTTATTATTTCAGATGTCATGAAATTTGCTGTTGTAACTAAATATAGCTTTCTGTTTTTAAAATTTTCATATCTAAATGAATTGTATTTATTATCCGCATCATTTCCAACAACTGAACAAAAGCAGTTGTATTTAATTTTATTGTCCATCTTAGCATGTATGCTCGGGGTGAGACATTTAGAGCATATGGGAATATCACTTTCTCCAGAAATTTCAAAATAGCGTCTGTCCCATTCCTGTAAATCATCGCACAGTCTTAGCAAAAATGCTATAGGATTCTGTCTAAATATTGGCTGATAAAAATTATTGTTTTTTTCATATTTATCAACATTATAATGGAGCGTATGGTTATAAATTGCAACGGCAGCAAGTTCAATTGCGCATTGCTTTTCAATAGGCAAGGAAAATATTATACCACTGTTATAGAATTGTAGTAAAAAGGCTATTGCTGAATAGGCTCCGTGATTATACTTATTACCATCTGGCTCCAAAGACTTTTTTATATCTTCTGGTAAAACAATGGTAAACAGCAGACTACTGCTCAAAAGCGACGATATATGATCAAAACTTTCAGTTGCGTTATGCGTAAACATATACATTGTCGGATTATAGGCAGATGTCCTGTTTCTCATACTAAGAAAATGACAAATCGGATAGCACATATCATGAAAAAGTGCAGACAATATTGTCGAACCGTAAATAGCATATTTTAAAAAATAGCTCTTAGCATAGGAGTCCTTTGAAATTTTTCTATTTTTTTCATTCAGACTATTGCCGTCATCGTCCAAAAGAATATTACCGCATTTTTCCCAGAAAATAGAATCACTAGATTTTTCTGCAATACTCTCAGCATTAAGATTTTGCAAAAATTTATATGAGCTACCTTTATTTTCTAAAAATTCATTCATCTTTTTGCAGGTGTATTGAGAGATTTTACTGCTTTTGGCATCGCCCATAATATTAAAGGCTGCTTCATAAAAGTTATGCCGTCCTAACAACAAAAGCATTGAGTACATATCTCTTATTTGATGAATAAAATGATCTCTTTGATAATCGTTTCTGTGCTCGGCAAAATTTTGACCGATATGCATGTCCCATTCAAAATTAAAATAATCCTCATCAAACATTTTATCAAGTTGAGGTATCGCAATATACTGATGAATAATCTTTTTTTCGGTATAGTGAAATATTTTTATATCGTCTTTTACTAAATGCGCATCTCCATAAACTAGCATAAGATTATCTTTTATCGAGCTGTATGGCTGCTTTGTGATTGAACCAAACTGAAAAGAATCTTCATATTTTATTATCTTATCTCTATCTTCGCTTGGAATTGTAGCTTTGGAAGGAGCAGATTTTTTGTAAAATATTCTGTCAGGTAAAATGGAATATTTTAGTTCAATCGGGTCAAAGCTTTCTAAATATGCGAGCATACTTTTGTTATTTAATGCACCCTCATCATCATGCGGTAAATGAGATGTAAAAAAAACATTTTTTTCGTCGTTCATAGTTGTAACTCACCCTCTATCTGTATTCGTATTTTATCCTTTTTTAAAAATTTTATCAAAAACCTCATAGAATTTTTCACAATCCGGCTTCATTATGTTCAGTTCGTTTTCCCCCGAAGAGGGATTTATTATAGCTTTAATTATGTTATCAAAGGAACCAGAATCCAAATATTTAATCACGAACAAATTAAGTTTTTTAAATTTTTTAAATATATATATATGAATTAAGTTGTTATAAGCGGTTGTTATTAGCGTTCCATAATCAGGGTCGCTTCTTTCGAAGTTTTTGTACGAATTTTGGAAATCATTAAATATAAAATAAATATTATCAGCTTTTAGGTTTTCAGTAACCGCAGAATAGTTTGCTTTTATATAAAAGTCGTTGATATATTTTACATTGCCTTCCATAGCAAAATCAATGCCTGATAACATATATAATTTTACTTTATATTTTGTCTTGTTATTATCGGGAATAACATATTCTTTATATAAAGAGGAACTCAAATCAAAAAGCAAGTGCTTTACTATTCTTTCAGTATAACTCTCATAGCCCGGAGGCATATCTAAAATAATATCGGTTTTTCCCTTCGCTACAAGTTCCTTAATCAGCCTGTAAATTGAATTTTCAAATAAGTCAAGTTCTTCACCTTTAATGTTTCCCGCCCTATCAGGATCTGCCATTACAATCTCTAAATATCTTTCTTCGCGTTCTGAGTCCGAAGCTTCTCTATTTGTAATATTTTCTTTTATACGGAAAATATATTCCCGTCTTATATTTCGATTAAAATCTTCAATCAAATCATCTATAAATTTTACATCTCTTCTTTCTAGAAAATTTTTATTATTTCTGTACCATGAGCTTCCCGATAGATCTAAATCAATTATTATCGGATTGCGATTAACTAAATCCTTTTCTTTGTTTTCATCTGTTTCTATTAAATTATTTTTCTGAGACTCAAGAAGATAATTTTCTAAAAACAAACAAAATGTACTTTTTCCACATCCGCCTTTTACCGAATTTACAACATGAATTGTAAACATATTAACACGCCCCTTTTTATAATGTATTTAATTTTTGAACCGCAATGTAAATCATCACATTATAGCAAATAGTTTTCACCTAATAGACAACAAAAAATGTGCCGTATATTCCAACAAACTATGCAGAATTAAATATATTATTATCATTTAATCGTTTGTGCGATAGTTTTATGCAAAATATGATAATACGATAACGAATAACATTATTAATTTTAATATTTTTATGGCAGTTCCTTTTGCGCATACAGTGCATTGTTATACAATTCGCTGCCGTTGCAACCATATTTTTCACACGACGCAATAATATTTGACAATATCCTTTCTGCCATATAATCGTTTGTTTCATATAATTCATCAGAAGAAAACAACATAGATTTTGTACCAATGCTAAGTTCTCCTGTTGTTTCTAATATTTCAAATAGAGTGCTATATAATTTTTTATCCATAAAATATTCATGATTTTGTGTGGTAACGGATTTTATCAGTTTATTGCTGTAATCTTCATTCCAGTAAAGTTCGAAGCTTTTGCTGATTTCACACTTTTTACGGGCCTGCTTGTAATAATGAAGAAAATGCATAGCATTTACATTATTAGCACTGCTATAAACATTCATCTCAAAAGCCGTTTTTACAATCGAATCTCCGAAATTATCATTATCAGCAAAAACTATCCCATTATAAAGTGACATAACAAAATCGAGAATTATCCGATGTAGCTCAGGCAGAATTTCCTCAAATTCATCAGAAGGAATCCCTATTTCCTCTGCAAGCATACCAAGCCTGTCGGAAAAAATTACAGAAATTTCCACAACACTGAAATCTGATTTATTAATACAAATGTGTATAACAATATCTTGTAAGATTTCAATATAATTTTCCGGTTCCTTAATATATTTTATAAAAAATTTGTTAATTACATTTTTTATATTCTCAATAGCGTAAGATATAGAGATATATTTTAATAAAGACCAAAGCTTTATATTAATTTCAATTGAAGCATCGTCATAAGAAAGAACATCTGATTTTTTGTTTGTAAATCTTGCAATTGTAAAGTGCTTTCCTCCATAAAGTTCTACCCTTGTTAATGGGTAAGTTGCAAGAAATGAATAATTTACACCGTCTTTTTCGGAAGTAAAAATAAAAATTTCTTTTTCTCTATCAGTATTTTCTCTATAGGCAAATTGCTGAATTTTACGCAGAAGTCCGTCAAAAAATATTCTTGCAATATCACCTGCCTTGTTTGTATCAGACGAGGTTATGCGGTTATATTGAGTATCCAATTTCTGCATTACAGTTTTCCGTTGTTTATCAAGGGTGTCATTTTCAGTATTTCTAAGCTGTTTATCGTCCTGAAATTTTTTACAAAAATATTTTAGAGAGCCGTTATTTTTTATTTCATAGCTTTCAACCGAAAGCCACGGGCAGTCTAAAATAAATACAACATCATTTTTTTTACAAATGTCTTCCAATTCAGAACTCGTATAATAAAACCCTTTAATGAAATTGCAGCTCTTAACTTCGACCTTTCCGTGGTTGCCATTTACATTGCGTACTAAATTGTATCTTTTTTGAGTAACAACATCCTGTGCTTCCGGAGCATCATTATCACTGACAATATTTTTGATACATAAATCAATTTTAGGATATTTTTCATTAAAGCTTCTATTATACCAATTAATTAATGCATTTAATAAATCGCACAATTCCCTTTCATCTTTATATTCCTGATCATCTTTGCTTTTTGAATGATTTATAGACATTTCAGTGTGACCAATAATAAGAATATTAATATGAAGTATTTGGTTTTCCGATATTTTAAAATCACAACATTTATTATTTAATTTTTCGACTTCACGCCTGATATATGCAGCAATTTTTTCAAAAAGACGGAGCGGTTTAATATCTTCTATACTAGAAAGACCGTTATACGGAGAAGAAATAACCTCACCGTTATGACGATTTAAAGTAACTCTGTATCCAGTACCTTGATTATAAGATGTGAATCTTGTAAAAGCACGCTCAGCTTGTTTAATATATATTTCGAAACGCAACTGCCTGATCATATCCAACTCTGACTCAACATATAGCCTGTCTTTATTATTCAAAATGTCATGAATGACCCGCATAACCGAATCACAAACATAAGGGCTGTAAATACTGAAATAAGAGCAATCATTTTCGTCCAGCTTCACCCCATCAAAAGGGATCCTGCCAAGGCAATTCAAATTTTCTACTGTTTTTGATTTTCTGAAAGGCAAACTATTCAGATTGTTATTATTCGGATTAAAAACAATTTTTCTTGATATATTCAAAAATGCATTCAGATAATTTTCAACAAGTTTGTCATCATATTGCTCTTTTTTACAAAGTTGAAGCAAAGTTTCTCTGAGCGGATTAAACTCATCATCTATGTTGAGAGTTTCACCCTCGCTATTATCATCACCAGATATATCAAGCTTAGAAATATCCTGATTTTCTAATAATAGACATTTATTTGCATATGTCCTTCCAATGCGCCAATTAAATGAATGATTATTACTGCTAGTTTTATTTGTATCAAAGAATTCATAAAACGCTTTAAGTATAGCGTCTATACAATTAGAATTATCTGGTTTTGTTTGTATTTTATTATACAACAAGTCTCTAACTACCTCGCAAAATGATGAGCGATTATATCCTTGTTTACTAAATTCAGAGAAATTCTTAGCATCCTTAATTACTTTGCAGACCTTATAATCCATTAGACAAACACCTCAAAATAAGTGACTACATTTATTTTATGCTGTATCTGGCTGAAAAGCTACGCTGAAAACATGCTAATCACAATGCTAGTATATCACTTATTGCAATAAAAATCAATAAAAAAATTGGGCGAGATGTCAAAATAGTATAAAAAATTTTGGGCGCTGTATTAAAAACACTATAAAAGCAATGTTAAGCAAGTATAAATTTGTCAATCTCACAATCAGAACCATATGTGTTAATTATATAGCAAGGTTAGTGATCAAATGTTATATATATAAGAATAATAAAATATCTCACGGATTAGGCTTCTATTGTATTTACAGATGGTCAGCACTCGCCGTTGTGTATATTTTTTTGTGGCAACTTAACAGGTGGCAACTTCTTCGATTTAGGTACACTTATTCCTTGGCAAAATTTATATTATTATCTATTGATTTTACGACGATAAAATAATATGATAATAATGAATTCAAATATTAGAGGCGAACTTTT
The DNA here is from genome assembly GCA_947632045.1 of uncultured Clostridia bacterium. GTDB lineage: Bacteria > Bacillota > Clostridia > Oscillospirales > Acutalibacteraceae > UBA7067. Next base: position 6,846 of record CANRNQ010000036.1, on the reverse strand, counting down.
ATGAATGTTTTTAGTACGCTTACAAAGGGTCCTTTTGAAATTACAATAGATAACTTTATTGATGCAACTCATAAAGAAAAGCCGTATTTTCAAGTAGATTCCAAAGGAAAAGGAAAACACTATGCTATATGCCCGGAGTGTGGGAATCCGGTTCAAATCATAAATTTATTTGGTCAAGAATACGAGGAACAAATAACAAAAAAGCGCAACACACACGCAAGACACACCGCGAAAGATATTCAGGGATTACCCCAGTATAATCAATTAAAATACTTATCCTGTCCTTTGCATAAAAATAATTCTTTTTCTTGTAGAAAAATTAGAAAAGATGAAATTTACAATTCAAATTTGCTCTCATTAATAAAGAATAACCTCTATAAAATCATGAGAGATATCCGTGAAATAACTGGAATTAATTTTAGTAAGGATTATCTTAAGAAAATAATTACAACTTATATAAATTCGAGGCACTATTCATATATACATACAAATAAGTTCAACATTCCGTATTCCATATTATTTACATCAGGTTCTTTAGATTTATTTGGTCGTTACATATTAAGTGATAATTATATGTCTAAGGAAATTGAAAGACTTGTAAATAACAGTTCTAACTTTGAAGTAAGGATCATAGAAGATCAAAAAAATCAGAAGAAGATTGCGAAAAAATCTTCAAAATATTTTCATTTAATACTAAAATTTTCCCATCATAATATCAAAGAAAATACACTCCTACTTTCAATTTTAGAATACAAAGATAATGTTGATAATGCAATAACGCTTGGGGATACAAAGATAAACATGAAACCGTTTATTTATAATTAAAAATATCACAAATAATCACGCTTACCACCCTAAATCTTCTTCCACCGCTTTTTATCCACCCTCTTGGTTTTCTGCTTTTCCTCACTGCAAAGTTGAATTTGGATGATGTTGCAGAGGTATCGCAGGAGATAAAATAGGGAAAGCACAGCGTTATTTTGGCTGAATTCGAATAATACTGATAATACAAAACACTTCTGCCTGAATCAAAGATTGATTGGACAGAAGTGTTTTCTTCATAATCAAAATAAAATTTGATGCACAGCTGTAAGAGCTTATTAAGTAGCTACTCTGTTTTCGTGGGGAGACCTTGTACTTTTGGTTGCAGTCGGAAAACAGTTGAGCCGCTTTCGGTCAAAGCGTCTCCTAATAAAGGAAAATAACCCGTTTCAATGCAGTACGCCTCCTTTCCATTGGCGAAAATTTTGCTCAATTCCTCGCCGGGTGTCCCGACAGTGCAGCTGTCGCTGACGGTTGTCTGCTAAAATTTGATTATGCCTCCGTCGCCGTCACAGCAGCAATCGAATGAAATTGTCGCCTTATCGCTGCTTGCCGCGCTTACAGGCACATATTGTTCATAATATTACCGCCGTTACAAGTAAGAGCGCTGTTATTATCGAATTTTTAAATTGTTCTTACAACGACCTCGATTTGGGTTATTACATTACGAAGCCTGTCTCAGCTGACATTGTATTCCAACATGTTATCCGCAGTATTTCCCCACATACCCATCTATGTTGATGCATAGTTCATTGCTGAGAGTATTATAATTTTTACCATCTTTAATATAATACCCTCGCCGATGTTAATTTTTCCCTCCAGATGCGTTATAGAATATGCTTGCCTTTCCAATTTAATTCCACTTCGCCGCCACGGTCAGCACGCCATTTGAACTTGCTGACAGTTTCAAATTGATCTTCTTTATTTTTACAATATTATTACCCTTCATTTGTGTATTTACTTGCTCATAATATTTAAATTCCGAAACTTCATAAATGTAATTTATAGGTTTTTGTGGCAATTGATTGCCGCGATTAAGTTCCCAATCTTATTCTACGATCATGCGGATTTGTGTGTTTATATGAGAAATGAAATATCTTTACTTAATTGCAATTACATCGTCACCAATTTTCATTAACCTTCGTTCACCATTCTTATCAAATGTTTCCTTGATTTCTCTCGGCTTTTCTAAATGTTTTTGCGTTTTTTTATTTATCACCGTGAGCACTACCGGATTCTTTCATAGTATAGTTGAATTTAAGTATACTGGTTGTAAAATTGTTTTTCTGATAATCATATCATTTCTATTAATTAACGACAGGTTTAAAGATTTTTTTATTAAGATACTTCCAGCTTCCCAACTCATAATTAACATAAATTATTTCACACTGCATTTCAGGAAACAGCTCACTGTAAACATATAATTTTACGCAGCTTAATTCGTCTGAGGATTTCATTATAACCTCTTTATCTGAATTTTTCCGTGCTTTTCTTTAAATCGTGCTACTTTCTTTATAAGTGCAACCATATACCAATTCATTGACCAATCACTGCATTTTGCCGCATAATCAAACTTACGCAGTAAATTTGCATCAATACACCTAGATAAATGTTTGATTCGCTTTTTTGTAACTTGTCGCGTATGAACCCTAATATGAGTTTATTATAGTCCTACTTGTGCTACAAGTACATAGTGGTCTTAATTCGGGAAATATTGTTCCCATATCATCCACAGTTCTAACGGTTCCTCTCGTTTCTGACGGAACGGGTGCAAAAGGGTCGTTCATAAATATAAGTTCAATTCTTGTACCAGGCGAATACCTCTGTTTAACGCTTTCAGCACGTCTGCACTGCCCTTCATATTCGTTCAATTTTACCAACTCCTAAATTTTTATTTTCTTACATTGTTCATTTTGTCAGGCTTCTGATTTTTGTTTTCATTTAATTAACCTCCGTTGTCTTTATTTCTGTTTACATCAAACTTTCTTTCGCTGTAGGATTGTGGATCCTTATTTTTTTCGTCTCTGTGCCGGTCAAAGTTAGGCTTTTGCTTCATTTCACGCTCAAACATCCGAAGCTCCGGCGTGTCAGTAAAATATATATCCATCGTTCTTTCAATTTTTTGTAAAATAAAAAAGGCAACCATTCTAATTTAAAAATTAAACTATTGCCAATAAAAAAGAGTCAATTCTAATGTTTTAATCGGCTCGTATAAAGCTGTATTAAATTGTGTTGTAGAATAAAATGCTTTACGGCGGTTCAAATTCTGAAATTCAACTAATAATCCGCCTTGACATCTATTTTTTGCCTATTCTAAATAAGCCCCACAAAACGCAAAAAAAACGATAGAATCGGGCCTTTCGTGGATGACATTTTTTGTTACCCTCTTATGCCTACATAATACGGAAAAAATGACTGTGTAAAAAATAAATTTGGACTTGAACCTACAAAAAATTAGTTAGATATAGTTAATAATTACATTAATATTTACTGCTGAACAAACCGTGTGTGACTTTTTGAAAAATGGTTAGCACATATACAATCTTTATAGATTAACTCTATTTCCCTTCGTCTTCAAGTATTCTTTGGATTACGGTTCCTATATTGGATGTTAATTTTCCTCTACAAGACCAAATATCATTATTTAATTTCTTTTCTTGTTCTATAGCTATAAAAACATTTTTAACTAAATCAGCTATTGCGGGATCTTTTTTAGGCTGTATACCAGATTTCTCTCTAAACAAATGTTCCACATAACGTATTTTTTCTGATTCTAATTTAATCCATTTATTTTCAATTATTCTAACACTATTAGGCAATATGATTTCTTCATATGAATTTGTAAAATGCAGTAATAAAAACAATTCAAAACTCGGATTTGTTACACAAATAGTATTTGTTTTAGATGCTTTCACGATAAAATCATTGTATACTGATGGTTGTCGTCCTTCAAATATATCTGCATCAAATACTATAATCATTGTATCATGTTTAGGATCAAATGAAATGTCTCCATTTTGTCGGCAAGTTTCAGCTAATTCGTATAGTTTTTTAGGATCTGACCATCTTTCGTGTTCATTCGTTTTTTCGAGATATTCGACACTAATCAACGCTGAGATAGAAAACTCTTTCTTCATATCTATGAATTTTTCGAAGTACCATTTTTCGGTGTTTTGCCCTTCACAAATAAAATAGTAATGTTTATATGGCTCAATTTGTTTTTCTTTATTAGATGAACGAGTATTCCAATTATTATAGGAACGAATGGGTGCCATTTTTATTCCTCCTTAAACTTAAACTTTGTAAACACAGGAATAGCACCATATCGACCTTCTAAATATGCCTTACTTAATTTTTTGTCGTATCTTTCCTTAAATTTATCTAATGAATATATGTTACTAATGTTTTCATTATTCCTTTCTACAAACCAAATCTCGTCTCTTCTGAACAATTCTTGATCCATTATTGACGCTTCATGCGTTGTAAAAATTAATTGCATATTCTGTGACGAATGAATCTGATCAAAAAGCTCAATAAACCTTGATGTGAGTTTTGGATGAAGACTTCTTTCCATTTCATCTACAATATATACAGTATCGTTAGACTTATTTAAAAGCATATCTAACAAATCGAACAATCTCCTCGTTCCGTCAGATTCTTCTTCATATTTAAAATTATAAAAAGACTTGCCATGTTTCAATGAAATTGTAGTGACTTTGGGTTCTTTTCCCTTATTGACTTCGACATTGAAGAAACTAAAATCGGAACGCATAGATATTTTAAACCCTATATTTTTCTCATCCTCGGATTTTTCTTTAATATTTTTAACTATATCTTTAAAAATTGGAGGAGGCAGTTCTTTACTCAGCTCTTCCATAGAAATCTCAACAATATTAACTTCTGTTATGCCTGTATCAAATGTTTTTATTAAATTATTAATCAAACTTAAAGAAGCATTATCATAATAATACTCAAAACTTCTAAGTGAAGTATGTGGAGTTACGATGATAAGACTCTCGCTAATCCATTGATAAACATCTTTAAAAAAGATTATTTTAGAATTTTCTGTATATTTTTTCCCACGATTCATCACAGTCAAAAATAAAGAGTTTGAATTCTCGTCATAATCTTCCAAATAAGTTGCCAACTTCGATTTATCTGATTTTGTCAACCTAACATCTTCGCCAATAACCGGTTTTTTCCCTTTTTCTCTTTCAAACAACGTCTTTTGTGTCCCATTTTGAAACAATTCATATAGCCATTCGGATTCTATTGTCCTTGTACTCAACATCAAAGAAAATCCATATGCATAAAATTTGTTACCAATTGTAAATTGAAGTTCGAAAATACTTTGTCTATATGAATTAGATTTATTAGTTTTGCAAAATTTATCGACATAATTGATGGGAATTGCTTTTTCCACGCAATACTTGATAAATTGAAAAACCTCTATAAGATTAGATTTTCCTGCTGCATTCGCTCCATATATGACTGCATATTTTAACATAGGTGTGCTTTTGATACTAATTTTATGCTCAGGCTTTTTTCGAGTTTTATTTGAAGGAATCATTGTCAGTTCGGTTTCTTTATTAAAAGATAAAAAATTATCTACCATAACTTTTATCAACATTAGTTAACACTCCTTTTAATTATATTATAGACTTCATATTATAAAAAGTCAAGATATTGTTAGCAAATTTAGAGTTTTTTTCTCTGTTTGTCGATTTCTGTCATTATAGCATTTATTTCATTAGAGTTCCGTTACTGAACTGATTTTCTATTTAATCAGATGAAGTTACCTTTATAATTGTAATCGTTGTAAACCTGAAATTTGTCCGGCTTTTTCTTGCCTAACAGCACCGCTCTCGAACCTCCGAACGGTTCAATATATCTTTCGTAATTCAGAGGGAACAGGGCGTAAAGTACATGAAGGACGGATGTTTTGTTACCCATCCAGCTTACAGGGGTTTTGATATTCATCACTCCGTTTCTAAATATCAATCGCCCCTGAAACGACAAAAAGCCGTTGATTAAATTAAAAATCTAATCAACGGCTTATATGTAAAAATTAAATCCTATAATATTATTCTAAACAATAATCAATAATTGCCTGCTGAACATTGATCAACGATTTTTTGAATTTATAACCTACAAAGTATTTGCTGTCAATCGCGTCCGCAGAAACCTCTTCGCCTCTATAGAAAGGAGGACATGGATTAAAAATTATATCTCTTCCTGACGAAGATAAGAGTTCACCGGTTATTTTATAATCTCTAAAATCATCAACCAACTCATTTGATAGGGAATCGGTGATTACTACATCCGCATTCTTTATCGCCTTATGAATATCATTTTCAAAATCAATACCATCTATAGCATATTTATCAGGGCTACACTGCGTGACGTTTAATCCAAAAGCATCTGCCGCTTCTTTCCACGCATAACCAATATTTTTATTAGGACCTATATAAAGGTACCTCTTACTCATAAAATCTTTATCCATCTTGAATATTGAATAAAGATCAGCAATAATCTCACATGGATGATTAAAATTTGACAATCCGTTAATAACCGCACAATTACTATATTCAGATAATTTTTTTATTACGTTTAAATCATAATAACGTACAATAATACAATCCGCCCAGTTGTTTAAATATCCCACAACATCAGAATGCGCCTCTTTTTTTCGAGTGAATCAGAAGGAAAAAGTATGCTCTTTCCTCCCAAATCAGAAATTCCTTTTTCAAATGTTACTCTTGTGCGTATGCTCGACTCAGGGAAAAACAAAATAAAAGTCTTATGTTTGAATTTTTCTACAAAGGGATTCTCTTTAAAATAATCAGCCCGATTAAAAATATCAAAAAGCTCACCGCAAGATATATCATTTAGCGTAATTAGATTTTTCATAAATAGTTACCTTCTTTTTTTCTTATTTAAAGCAAGCATTAATCGGGTAGGAGGGGGTGACTAACCCCCGTCCTCCCACAACACCGTACGTGCCGTTTTCGGCATACGGCGTTT
>CANRNQ010000035.1 GCA_947632045.1 uncultured Clostridia bacterium | reverse complement strand
CGCAAATTTGTAAACCATGTCCTTGCACTTTATGTAAACTATGTTACTGCACTATACACACCCCCTCCTACCCGATTATTTGCCTTGCTTTAAAAGATAGTTTGCTCTGTTTATGGCGTTTAAAAGACCGTATATCGAAGCCATGTTGATATTGCTGCCTATGCCTACGCCAAATATTCCCTTGCCGTTTTTGCGCAGCAGCTCGATGTAAGCGATAGCCTTTGAGTCGCTGCCCTCGCTGATGGCGTGCTCGCTGTACGAGAGGAATTTATAGCAGTCTACTCCTATGGACTTCATCGCGTTGAAGAACGCGTCTATCGGTCCGTTGCCCCTGCCCTCTATGGGCTTTTCGCTTATGTCCCCGTCTATATTGACGGAAATTGTGCCGCTGAATGTCACCTGATCATCCTCGTCAGAGCCGCTCTGCGTTATATGGTGCTTTTTTAAATCATATTTTTTAGGGATGTAAAGGTACTCCCTCTCAAATACGTGCAGCAGCTCCTTAGGCAGCAGCTCTCTGCCTATCTTGTCGCACTCGGCCTGGACGAGGGCTCCAAATTCAGGGTGCATTTTTTTCGGAAGATGATATCCAAAGGTGTGCGCCATAACAAACGCCGCTCCGCCCTTGCCGGACTGTGAGTTTATCCTTATTATCGGCTCGTATTCGCGGCCAACGTCGGCGGGGTCTATCGGCAGATAGGGGACCTCCCAGTAATCGGAATGGTTGTCTGACATATACTGAGTGCCCTTGTTTATAGCGTCCTGATGCGAGCCGGAAAAGGCCGTGAACACGAGCTCGCCGGCATACGGAGTCCTTTCGTGTATCTTCATCTTGGTGCAGCGCTCGTAGACCTCCTTGAGCCTTGGTATATTGTAGAGATCGAGCTTTGGGTCGACTCCCTGAGTAAACATATTGAGTCCGACCGTCACTATATCGAGGTTACCCGTTCTCTCTCCGTTGCCAAAGAGAGTACCCTCGACTCTGTCGGCTCCTGCGAGCAGTGCAAGCTCAGTTGCCGCCACTCCCGTGCCTCTGTCGTTGTGCGGGTGAAGGCTGATTATTGCGGCCTCTCTATTGGGCAGGTGCTTTATAAAATATTCTATCTGATCGGCATAGGTGTTAGGAGTGCACATCTCGACCGTATTAGGCAGGTTGAGTATTATCGGGTTTTCCTTTGTGCTTCCGAGCGCCTCCATAACCGCCGCGCAGATATTTACGGAGAAGTCCACCTCGGTGCCGCTAAAGCTTTCGGGCGAATATTCAAAGCGTATGTTGGTTTCCCCCTCGTAGCTCTCGGTGAGCTCCTTTATCAGCTTTGCACCGTCGACGGCTATCTTTGTTATGCCCTCCATATTGGTGTGAAAAACGACCTTCCTCTGGAGCGTTGAGGTGGAGTTGTAAAAGTGTACTATGACGTTCTTCGCTCCCTTTATTGCCTCAAACGTCTTTCTTATCAGGTGCTCTCTCGCCTGAACGAGCACCTGTATCGTCACGTCGTCCGGTATGTGGTTGCCCTCGATGAGCTCGCGGCATATCTCATACTCGGTTTCGGATGCAGACGGGAAGCCTATTTCGATCTCCTTGAAGCCTATATCGCACAGGAGCTTGAAAAATTCCAGCTTCTCCTGCAAATTCATCGGGTCGATAAGCGCCTGATTGCCGTCGCGCAGATCAACGCTGCACCATATCGGCGCCTTTGTTATCGTTTTGTCCGGCCACTCCCTGTTTTCCAGCTTGATTTGCTTAAACGGCACATACTTTTTGTAAGAGTCTAACATTGTAATTCCTCCTTTTAATTCACAATTAATCCGGCGTTGCAAGACTTTAATGAATCGCATTTTTGCGCTGCAATGCTGCAATAAAAAACGCCCCTTCGCAACAACGCAAAAGGGACGAATATAATCCGCGGTACCACCCTGATTCAAGCAAAATGCTCCTCATTAAAGGCTTCAGACAAAGCCCTGACCGATAACGCAGTCCTGCGTCCTGCCCTGTTATCGGACAGGCGACTCCGGAGTGAGTTATACATACGGGCACATTCGCCGCTTTACACCAAACAGCGGCTCTCTGCGCAATGCTATCCCGCATCTTGTTTCCTTCACAGTCTTTAAGTGATAGATTTAATTGATATAAATATTATATGAAAAACATTTCGGCTTGTCAACAGCTTTTGAAGGATTTTTTTATTTGTAAGTCCAAAGCGGATTTTGACTGTGGGCTGCATTTATTATAAGCTGCAAATAAATTTCAGGTTAAATAATTTTAGGATAAATAAAAGGGCTGCCACGCTATGCGACAGCCCCCAAAAGCATATTCGTATTATTACAGCTCTGCAAAATATTTGATAGTTCTAACCATCTGGCTTGTATAGCTGTTCTCGTTGTCGTACCAGGAAACTACCTGAACCTCGTAAAGATCGTCGGCGATCTTAGCTACCATTGTCTGGGTTGCGTCGAAGAGTGAGCCGTATCTCATGCCGATAACGTCGGAGGAAACGATAGGATCCTCGTTGTATCCGAACGACTCGGAAGCGGCAGCCTTCATAGCGGCGTTGATGCCATCAACGGTAACGTCGCTGCCCTTAACAACGGCTGTAAGGATAGTTGTTGAGCCTGTCGGAACAGGAACTCTCTGTGCCGAGCCGATGAGCTTGCCGTTAAGCTCAGGAATAACAAGGCCGATAGCCTTTGCTGCGCCCGTTGAGTTAGGAACGATGTTGGCGGCGCCGGCTCTTGCTCTTCTGAGGTCGCCCTTTCTGTGAGGACCGTCAAGGATCATCTGGTCGCCTGTGTAAGCGTGGATAGTGCTCATGATGCCGCTTTGGATCTCAGCATATTTGTTGAGGGTGTCGGCCATAGGAGCGAGGCAGTTTGTTGTGCATGAAGCGGCGGAGATGATAGCGTCGTCTGCCGTAAGAGTTTTCTCGTTTACGCTGTATACGATGGTTTTAAGATCGTTGCCTGCCGGAGCGGAAATAACTACCTTTTTCGCGCCCGCGTCGATGTGAGCCTGGCTCTTAGCCTTTGAGCAATAGAAGCCTGTGCACTCAAGAACAACGTCTACTCCAAGCTCTCCCCAAGGAAGCTCGGCCGCGTTCGGCTTAGCATAGATTGTGATCTCCTTGCCGTCAACAATGATTGAGTTTTCGCCCGCTTCAACAGTGTGAAGGTTCTCGCCGATCTTGCCGCAATAGCCGCCCTGAGCGGTATCATACTTGAGAAGATCCGCAAGCATTTTAGGATCGGTAAGGTCGTTGATGGCAACAACCTCGTAACCCTCAGCGCCAAACATCTGTCTGAACGCAAGACGGCCTATGCGGCCGAAACCGTTAATAGCAACTTTAACTGACATAATGATTTACCTCCTGTGTTTTTGCAAAACTTTTAATAGAATTGCTATCTTATAAATCATAGCAATAATATGATATAGCATTTCGTGTAAGAATACAAGTACTTGACAAAAAATTAACAAAAATTTTCCAAAAAATTTTTTAAGCGCCGTTTTATTTTTGCGGCTTGTAAGGCGGAGGATAGAGTATATCGCGGAGAGCTTTGGGCGGGAGGCTCCGCAGACGGGCGGCGACCGCCCGCTTTCCGCAAAGCGGAAAGCGGGCAAAAACGCGGCGGACAGCGTTTTTTGCCACGGGGAACAGCCGTGCCGCGCCGCGTTTTCCGCGCGGCTTCGCCGCGCAGGTCGCCGCCCGCCTGCGGAGCGTATACACCTTGATACTCACTGCCGCTAAAGGCGGATAAAAAACAACCTTAATTCTTATGGCAATTTTTATTTTGATTTTTATACAAATTATTATGCAATAAATCTGAATATTGCACAAAAATGTCCTCCAAGCGCTAATCGAGCTTGACTTTTTGTCGCTTTGACTGTAAAATATAAAAGGATATATTTTGCTTACTTCGCGCCTCTTTGGAGCGCGTTAAACAGCGGATAAATCCAAGGCCGCTTTGTTGCGGCGTAACATTTTTGTTCGGCTCTTATGGACGCCGTTATTATATAGATAAACGAATGATTTGTTTTTGAAAAACCGCGCAGGCGGATCACAATTATTTCATGAGCTGTTTGAGTTTATTTAGTATATTTTTTAATATTTTTTAAAACTGAATACGTATTAATAACGGCATCTTCGGAGTTGTTCGCATTACTGAAATTAATTACTTAAAAATCGACAAATGAAGGAGGTGTCATTCAGATGGAAATATGGTTGATTCTGTTCATAGTCGCTGTGATCGTTGCGGTGATAGGTTGCTTTGTAAGCTTTTATATGGGCGTGAAGCACAGAAAAAAAATTGCCGAAGAAGAGATAGGCTCGGCCGAACAGGAGGCAAAAAGAATACTCAGCGAGGCGATGAAATCGGCTGAGGCAAAGAAAAAGGAAACCATATTAGAAGGAAAAGACGAGCTTCATCGTCTTAGAAACGAATCTGAAAAAGAGATCGCCGAAAGAAGACGCGAGGTTCAGCGTCAGGAGCGCAGGATACAAAACAAAGAGGAAGCTCTTGACAAGAAAATGGAGAATCTTGAGGCGAAGGAAGAGAATGTTGCAAAAAGACTAAAGGCTGCCGACGAGCGCTTTGCCGAGGCAGAAAAGGTCAAAAAGAGCCAGTTTGAGGTTCTTGAAAAAATTTCGGGATTCACAGCAGAGCAGGCAAAGGCTCATTTGTTAAGCAAGCTTGACGAAGAGCTTACTCATGAAAAGGCGGCAAAGATACTTGATTATGAGCAACAGCTAAAGGAAGAATCCGAAAAAATGGCGAGAAAGGTTATCTCGCTCGCTATTCAGCGCTGCGCCGCAGATCAGGTCGCAGAGGCGACCGTGTCCGTAGTTCCGCTTCCGAGTGACGAGATGAAGGGACGCATAATAGGCCGAGAAGGAAGAAATATACGCACGATAGAAACGCTTACGGGAGTTGATTTGATAATTGACGACACACCCGAGGCCATAACTCTTTCGTGCTTTGAGCCGGTGAGAAGAGAGATAGCGCGAGTAGCGCTTGAAAAGCTGATAACCGATGGCAGAATACACCCCGCCAGAATCGAAGAGATGGTAGAGAAGGCGAGGCGTGAGGTCGAGCACACCATCAAGCAGGAGGGCGAACGCACCGTTATAGAGGCGGGCGTAAACGGAATACATCCGGAGCTTGTAAAGCTTCTCGGCAGACTGCGTTACCGCACGAGCTACGGCCAAAACGTGCTCAATCATTCGCTCGAGGTGTCGTATATAGCCGGAATGATGGCGTGCGAGCTTGGGCTTGATCCGACTATTGCAAAGCGCGCGGGACTTCTGCACGATATAGGCAAGGCGCTTGACCACGAGATGGAGGGCTCTCACGTTGAGCTCGGGGTTGAGGTCTGCCGCAAATATAAAGAGAGCGAGTCTGTTATTCATGCAATTCAGGCTCACCACGGCGATGTTGAGGCGAAGACCATAGTGGCCTGCCTGGTTCAGGCGGCCGACGCTATTTCCGCGGCAAGGCCCGGGGCACGGCGCGAAAATCTTGAAAATTACATCAAGCGCTTGCAAAAGCTTGAGGAGGTCGCGTCATCGTTTGAGGGCGTTGAGAGTAGCTATGCCATTCAGGCGGGACGAGAGATAAGAATACTCGTCAAGCCGGAGATTATAAACGATGAGAGCATGATACCGCTCTCAAGGGAGATTTGTAAAAAGATAGAATCCGACCTTGAGTATCCCGGCCAAATAAAGGTAAATATAATCCGCGAAAGCCGAGCTGTAAATTATGCAAAGTAAGGCGCTCGGAAAATTTAATAGGTATTTTATAAATTGATAAAATTGATCAAAGCCGCGCCGCGTTTTATGCGACGCGGCTTTGATCTTCAATAAACCTTGCTTTACGCAAAAAATAAAGTACTTTGCCGTCCATGATAAAATTGTCGGGAATAAGCTGTTTTTATAAAATCAGGCAATAAATTCTCCTTATGTATATTTAACAATTTTTTGAAAGTAGTTTTGTAGCTTCCGTGCGTTGCTAACATAAAGGCTTTGGTGTTATGATATATTTGCGAGTTAATTTACCGAGATGTATATAAAAAGGAGGAACAAAAATGATAAAGCGTTTTTTAGGAAGGAAAATGCTTGGGCTTATAACCGCTCTGTGTATGGCCGTGCCGACCTTCTCTTTCCCTATTGCCGCCTCTGCGGCGAAAACAGAGGTGCCGCAGCCACAGTCGACGGAGGAGTACGGCCTTATGGACACTGCGCAGGAGGGCTTGATCCTTCACGCATGGGACTGGTCGTTTAACAACATCAGGACTAATATGGAAAAAATTGCCAATGCCGGTTTTACCTCGGTTCAGGTTTCGCCCATACAGCAGGCAAAGGAAGCGACAATAGGCAGATCGAACGAGATGTGGTGGATACTTTACCAGCCGTGCTGCTTTCAAATAGACAACACGGGCAGCTCGGCTCTCGGAACGAAGGCGGATTTTGAGGCTATGTGCGCCGAGGCGCATGAGTACGGGATACACGTTATTGTAGACGTAGTCGCAAACCACCTTGGAAATCAGGGCGGGTATGATATATCCTACGCCGTTCCGCCGGACATAAGAGAGGACGAGGACTGTTGGCACCCGGAGGGCTTCCGCGACGTCAATTACAGCAGCCGTTACAGTATAACGCACGGCAGCATATCGGGGCTTCCAGATTTGAACACCGAAAACCCGAAAATACAGAATTATGTTAAAGGCTTTTTAAGAGAGTGCATAGACGCGGGCGCTGACGGCTTCCGCTTTGATGCGGCAAAGCATATAGGCGTTCCGAGCGAGGGCAGCGACTTTTGGCCGAACGTACTGAACGACGCTAGGACGTACTATTCCGAAAAGGGAGCATACGACAGTCTGTACGCCTATGGAGAGATACTTGACGGAACGGGCGGAGCGCCTATTTCCGAATACACTCAGTATATGAGCGTTACCGACAACCAGACGGGCAACGACATAAGAAGCAATGTTGTCAGACATAACGCCTCAGGCGCGGCGAGCTCGCGCTACAAAAAGGGCGCTGACGCGGATAAGACTGTCCTCTGGGCGGAGTCGCACGACACATATCAAAATGCCGACAGGCAGTCTACCGACGTGAGCGATGAAGATATAAACAAGACATGGGCCTTGGTGGCGTCGAGAAAGGACGCGACCGCCCTGTTCTACGCGAGAACGGACGGGTACCGCAACGGTATGATGGGCGAAATAGTTTCAGACCAATGCTTCAGTAAGGAGGTTTCCGCTGTAAACGCCTTCCACAATTTCTTCAACGGTCAGTCGGAGCAGCTCTCGTCAAGCGGCAGTATAGCATATAACGAGCGCGGCGCAAGCGGAGTTGTACTCGTAAACTGCGACGGCGACGCTTCAAGCGTGAGCGTTCCGGCGCATCAGATGGCTGACGGCTCATATATAGATCAGGTTTCCGGCAACGTATTTACCGTGGCAGACGGACAGATAAAGGGTCAGATAGGCTCAACGGGAATAGCGGTGGTTTACGATGCTGTCACAAGACCGATCGTTAATGTGACGCCTGGCAGCGGCGTATATAGGGTTTCAAAGGATGACGCGATAGAAGTACTTCTCCTTCCCGAAAACGCTATTGAGGGAACATACAGCATAAACGACGGCGCGCAGGTGAAATTCTACGGTCCTACATCCCTAAAGCTCGGCGCGGGTGTTGATTACGGTGTAGAGATAAAGCTGACCGTGACCGCGACGGACGGAGAAAAGACCTCTAATCCGCATACATATACATATGTCAAGTCCGATCCGAGCGCAGTGCAAATGATATATTTCGACAATTCGAGCTACGGCTGGGACAATGTTTACGTTTACATTTACAGCAACGACGGCAGCGTGATTGAGAACAGCGGATGGCCCGGGGTTAAAATGACGTTTGACGCGGCGACCGGATATTACGCTTACGAGGTTCCTGAAGCGTTAAAATACGGATACGCCATGTTCAGCGACGGCGAGGACAACGCGGACAAGAGATATCCCGCAGATCAGCAGCCGGGGCTTGACATGAACGGAAGCTCTATGATTTTCTCTGAAAATTACAGTTGGGATATTTACGACCCGTATCACGAAACAGAGCCCGAAGTGCGGTTTATGCTCGGAGATGTAGACGGCGACGGAGAGGTTACTCTCATCGATGCGACCTGCGTTCAAAAATATTCGATAAACGGTTACAATATGTCGCAGGTACAGTTTGCCGCGGCTGACGTTGACGGTGAAAACGGCGTGACCCTTGCAGACGCGCTCTATATACAGAAATATGCAATTAATTTCGATGTAAATCTTCCGATAGGGGAGTGGAGGTACTTGGTATCTAATTGATATATAGAGGATTCTTGGTCACAGCTTGAGTAATGCATAGAAAAAAGTTTTTTTAAAGACCGAGCAGCCGTGCCGCATTACAGCGGCGCGGCTGCGGTTTTATCTATATTTATATGTTGTTATATAGGTGTGCCGGTCTGCTCTGGGGGCTGTCGCGGCGGCTCGTTTACGCTTTGCGGAAGCGGCTTGCTTTTCGGGCGGCGACCCGCGCGGCGCAGCCGCGCGGGAAAAACGCGGCGGGGCAAAATGTGCCGTGAGAGCGCAAAAAACGCCCCGCCCGCCGCGTTTTTCGGTTCCGCGCCGCAGGCGCGGAACGGTCGCCGCCCGACTTTGCCCTCTCCGTTGTAATCACGGGCGGGCAAAGCGACAAGCCTACAAAAAACGAGCAGCAGGCAAAAAATCGGCGCGCAGATAATTTCCATTTAAAATATATTGTCCCCTTAATAATTATTTTTATATATTTTCCGCTTCCGCAAAATGTATATATTTAACAATTTTAAAAAAAAGATTTGTCGTTTCCGTGCATTGCTAACATAAATGCTTTAGTGGTATGATATAAATGCGGAGGGATTGCAAAATCCCGCAAATAAAAATTTAGGAGGAATAAAAATGGTAAAGCAAATTTTCGGAAAGAAAATATTGAGTATCGTTGTCGCCTTGTGTATGACTGTGCCAATATTTTCTTTCCCCGCCGCCGTTGATGCGGCAACAACAGACGAGCAGCCGGTCAAAGCGTCAAGCTACGGCCTCGTTGACGACCTTCAGCGCGGTCAGATTCTCCAGTGCTGGAACTGGTCGTACAATGGTATAAAGGACAATATGAAGACGATAGCGGAGCAGGGCTTCTCCGCTGTTCAGACTTCTCCGATACAGGTTATCAAGGAGTCTACCCAAAGCAAGCTGATGAGGGGAAGCTGGTGGGTATACTATCAGCCGTCCGACTTCAAAATCGACAGCAGCGCTCAGAACGCCCTCGGCACAAAGGCGGACTTTGAGGCGATGTGTGCGGAGGCCCACAAGTACGGAGTAAAGGTCATAGTTGACGCTGTTCTGAACCACATGGCGAACCAGACAAGAAACAACCTCTCTCCGACAATACCTCAGACATACAGGAGCGACAGCAGCTTCTGGCACGATATTTCCAGAGATAGCTGGTACGATTCCCGCTATGACATAACCCAGTACTGCATGGACGGAGTTCCCGACCTGAACACCTCGTACAGCAGAGTTCAGGAATGTGCAAAAACCTTCCTTCAGGAATGTATAGACGCGGGTGCGGACGGCTTCCGTTTTGACGGCGCAAAGCACATTGAAACTCCGGTTGACAGCGGATGCGGAAGCGATTTCTGGCCGAACGTTTTAAAGGCAACCACAAGCTATGCCCAGAGCAAAAGACAGATAACGCCATATTACTATGGCGAGATTCTTGACGGACCTACAGGTAACAACGACAAGGGCGTTGCAAGCACGGTTCTTAATTCATACACCTCTCTGATGAGCCTTACAGCGTCGAGTGTTTCAAACGCCATTCGCGGGAGCGTCAACAGCGGAAGCGCGAGCGGAGCTATAAGATCCGACTTCGGCTATGACAACGGCGGCTCTATCGCGCCGAGCAAGGCAGTTCTCTGGAACGAGTCCCACGATACATATCAAAATCCGAACGGCGGCTCAAGCGGAGTAAGCGATTCAAAAATTAACATGACATGGGCACTTGTAGGAACAAGAGGAGAAGCGTGCGGAATGTATCTCGCCCGCCCGCAGAATTACAGCTCCGACCTTATCGGCAAGGCCTCCGTTACAGCATGGGCAAGTCCGGAAGTAAAGGCTATCAACCAGTTTAAGAATTACTTCTCAAACGATAAATCCGAGTATCTCTCGTCGAGCAACAGCATCGCATACAACGAGCGCGGAACAAGCGGCGTTGTGCTTGTAAACTGCGGCGGCGGCGCGGCAAGCGTAAGCGTTACCGCTCACAAGATGCAGCCGGGCACATATAAGGACCAGATTTCCGGAAAGGACTTCACGGTATCCGGCGGACAAATCAAGGGTCAGATAGGCTCAACGGGAATAGCCGTTGTTTACAACGCTAAGATAGAGCCGTCGGTTGAGGTTTCAAAAGCCAGCGGAACATACAGAGTTTCAAAGGATTCTGCGATAAGCGTTGACCTTTCTCTCGTAAACGCGACAGAGGGAACATATCAAATCAACGACGGACAGGAAACAAAATTCACAAGCGATACAACCGTTAAGCTCGGCGAAGGCGTTGATTACGGCGTTGAGATAAAGCTTACGGTAAGCGCGACGGACGGAAAGACTACCTCGCCGCCTAAGGCATACACCTATAAAAAGGCGGATCCGAACGCGGCTCAAAGAGTGTACTTTGACAATAAGACCTACGGCTGGAACAATGTTTACGCATACATTTACTATGACGACGGCGCAGACGACCCGACCAACCCGACGGGAACAACAAATCCGAATACCGGAAAGGTTGTCAAGTTTACCGATAACCACAACTGGGGTACGGTTTACGCGTACTTCTTCGCGGGCAACTCACCGGTGGGTGCGGGATGGCCCGGAACGCTGATGACGTTTGATAAGGATAACGGAATGGGCAGCAAGAACTATAAAATAGATATTCCGCAGGGCGCAGAGAAAGTAATATTTACAAAGGGCAAGGAAGGTCCTCAGACCGAGGACATCACGCTTGGCGGCTATGACGGCTACTGGATAGATGATACAAAGGACAGCAGTGGAAATTATGTTGCTCACGGCTTTAACGAAACAGCCTCTGTTTCCGTAAATAAGCCGGTTGTCGTTCCGGTTGGAACGGTTAAAATGAATGCCGAGTGGCCGGGAGTTGAGATGACCCTTGACGACTCTACAGGCTATTATGTAACCGATGTTCCCGAGGGAATGGAAAACGGCCTTGTTATCTTCAGCGACGGCGCTGAAAACACGACAAATAGATACCCCGCAGACAAAATGCCGGGACTGGAGCTCAACGGCAATACGATGCTCTTTGCGGCAAATAACAGCTGGACCGTATATTCACCCAATCCGGTGACTGAGCCAAAGACCGATCCTCAGACCGATCCTAAGACGGAGCCGAAAACAGAGCCAAAGACGGATCCGGTAACCGAGCCGAAGACTGAACCTCAGACCGAACCTAAGACTGAGCCGAAGGACACCTATATTCTCGGCGACGCGGACGGCGACGGTGAGGTTTCGATGATCGACGCCGCATACGCTCAGAAGCACGCAATAAAGCAGAAAACCCTTACGGGAAAGGATTTCCTCGCAGCTGATATCGACAGCAACAAAACGGTTGACATTGCCGACGCTATTTACATTCAAAAATACGTTATAAAGATCAAGGTGAACTATGATATCGGCGAAACGAAAACTGTTTCTTGATGGGGTAAAACTGATTTTTGAAATAATTATGTAATATCAGGGGCGCTTCGGCGCCCCTTCTGCTTGTTGTCGGTTTTGTGTGATTTATGTGATTTTGGAGATAATATATATAGCACTCAGAGCGGGACGGGCTGCCGTGATACTCGTTTTTCCGCTGTGCTTTGGGAGAGTGTGGTTCGGGCGGCGACCGGCGCGGCGAAGCCGCGCCTGAAAACGCGGCGGATTAGCCCGTGATTGACGGTAAAAAGCCCTGCTCCGCCGCGTTTTTGCCCCCTTTCCACCGGAGGCGGAAAGGGGCGGGTCGCCGCCCGAACTCCGCCCTCTCGCACAAAGCGGCCGAAACAAATACGGCAGCCCCATACATTGAGCGTCTGAACAAAATAACAAAATAGAGGGAAATGCCCATGGAAAATACACCATACGAGATAGAAAGAAAATATCTGATAAAAATGCCCGATATAAAAATATTGCGCTCGCAAAAAAATTACAAAGACGAGGAAATGACTCAGATGTATATGAGCGATAAGGGCAAATATGCGGGAATGAGAATAAGAAAGAGCGTGTGCAACGGAAAAACGACCTGTAAAAAGACGTTTAAAAGGGATATTACAGCGCTCAAAAGAATAGAGATTGAAGAGGATATAAGCGAGAAGGAGTACGGTGCAATGGCGGAGTATCGCGACAAAGCATACGCGCCTATACACAAGCACCGCCACAGCTTTGAATACAAGGGGCAAATCGTGGAGATCGATATATATGATTTCTGGACAGACAGAGCGACCGCCGAGGTAGAGCTGAAATATGAAGGTCAAAGCGTAGAGCTTCCCGAATTTATCGAGGTGATAAAAGAGGTTACGGAAGATAAGCGCTACCGAAACCGTTCCTTGGCAAGGGAGGTGATATACGAGTCACATGAAATATAACCGCCAACGGCAGCAATTTTTTGTAAAATTAATAATTATTGGGAGTTTTTTAATATGCGAAAAAGCATAAAAATTAAGCTGATCGCGGCAATTACCGCGATCTCAATTGCCGCGTCAATATCGGTGGCGGCAATTGCGGCAGAATCAAACGAGCTTCCGTCCTCACTTGCAAAAACAGTTTACGGCGACGTTGACCACGACGGATACGTTTCAACCCTTGATGCCATAAAAATAATGAAGCACTCTTTAAGGGCGCAGTATATACCGAGGGAGAACTGTATAGCGGCGGGCATTGCGCAAGCGGAGCTTACGCTGAACGGCGCACTGAAGATTATGAAAATATCAATAAACAAAAAAGCCGTAAGGGTCAAGGGTGCGTCTGTAAGAGTGCAGAGCAAAAATATAAATATCGGCGAGAGCTTTTCAATCGGGGCGAGCGTTTCACCCTCAAACGCTACGAATCAATACTTTGCATATAAAAGCTCGAACCCAAACGTAGCAGAGGTTGACTCCCTCGGCAACATAACGGCCAAGGCGGTCGGAAACGCGACCGTGACCGCAACGTCGGTAGACGGAGGCTACAGCGCAAAGTGCGCGGTAACCGTCAATGCACAGCAGCCCGCAGGAACGATGAGCTTTGCGGGGGCGGTGTATAAGCTGTGCGACAATTACTCCGAAAGCTATCTTTATGACCAGAGAAATTATAAAAAATTTGTAGAAAACGGAAGCAACGTGGGTTGCAGCGCTACCTCCGAGGCGATAGGAGCGTCGATGTATTTTGGAAAGGCGATAACGCCCGATAGCGCCCAGATAGGCTGGATAAACGGCGTGGGAGCGACATTTGCTCTTGCAAAGTACCGTTATAGCGATTGCAGCTTGCAATCTAAGCTTAAAACGGCTTACAATCAGCTGCAAAAGGGCAACCCCACTATAATCAATACTCTCGGCAGCTATGGAGACGATCACTGGGTGACCATAATCGGAGTTAAGACCGGAGCAAATGCTTCAAGCCTAAAGTCGGAGGATTTTCTTATTGTGAATCCCTGGGGCGGAGTAATCGGCAATTTAGGTACATATTTAGCCAATAACGGGCGAAGCATACCAAACAGCTATTCAATGCGCGCTTTTGAAGAATAAGCGAAGGTATTTCGGCCAAATCAAGGGTGATGGGGATAAGGCGTATTTCGCGATAAGATAGAGGGGATAGCCTTGATTTCTCTGTACCCCAAATTTCGGTTGAGCTTTATATCTAAAGATTATTTTTGCAGTATAATTTAAATCCAAAATAATTTAATAAAAATGTCGGCTCACACTTGAATATAGCATAACATAAAAATCGCAGCTTCACCGAATTTTAACGGTAAAGCTGCGATTGGTTAAAGCTTTATCAAAAAATAGCTTTGTCTATAAGCTGAGGCGTTGTGAAAACAGCGCCTCATTATTATGGGTCAAAATCAGTTTCTTCTGCCGCCCTTGCGTCCGCCGCGTTTGTCGCCGCCGTGCCTGGGCTCAACATCGTTTTCCGGAGTTAAGCCCTCAACCTCAATTAGAGCCTCGCGTCTTGAGAGATTGAGTCTGCCCTTGTCGTCTATCTCGAGAACCTTAACAAGGATAACATCGCCGACATTCACAACGTCGGTGACCCTCTCCGTTCTCTTCACATCAAGCTGTGAAATGTGGCAAAGACCTTCCTTGCCCGGAGCTATCTCGACAAAAGCGCCAAAGTCCATAAGCCTTGTTACCTTGCCCTTAAATATAGCACCCGGCTCGGGATCCTTCGCTATTGTTTCTATAATATCGAGAGCGCGGCGGCAGTTGTCAATGTCTAAACCGCTGATAAATACGTGTCCGTCCTCTTCAATGTCGACCTTTACGTCGCACTCGGCTTGTATCTCCTTTATAACCTTGCCGCTCTTGCCTATGACCTCGCTGATCTTGTCAACAGAGATAAGAGTCGTGAGCATCTTCGGAGCGTACTTTGAAAGCTCCTCCCTAGGCTCGGGTATGGTCTTGAGCATAATTTCGTCAAGTATATATATTCTCGCCTTGTGTGTCTTTTCGAGGGCTTCCTTGACCATTTCGGGCGTTAATCCGTCTATTTTAAGATCCATCTGAATGGCGGTTATACCCTCGTGAGTTCCGGCAACCTTAAAGTCCATATCTCCGAAGAAGTCCTCGAGCCCCTGTATATCGACCATGGTCATCCAGCGCTCGCCTTCGGTTATAAGTCCGCAGGAAATACCGGCTACCGGAGCCTTTATGGGTACGCCCGCGTCCATAAGAGCAAGGGTCGAGCCGCAGATAGAACCCTGCGAAGTCGATCCGTTTGAAGAAACGACCTCGGATACTACTCTTATCGCATAAGGAAATTCTTCAACCGACGGGATAACAGGCAGAAGGGCTCTTTCAGCGAGAGCGCCGTGGCCTATTTCGCGTCTGCCCGGGCCTCTGCTCGGGCGAGTTTCGCCGACCGAGTATGACGGGAAATTATAATGGTGCATATAGCGCTTTGTTTCCTCGTCGTCTATTCCGTCAAGAAGCTGCTGGTCGCTTATCGGGCCGAGAGTAGCGACAGAAAGAACCTGAGTCTGTCCTCTTGTGAAAAGTCCCGAACCGTGAGTTCTCGGAAGAAGTGCGATCTCAGCGGCGAGCGGGCGGATCTCGTTCATTCCTCTGCCGTCAACGCGCTTTTGCTCGTCGAGCAGCCAGCGGCGAACTACAAGTTTCTGGGTCTTGTAAAGGCACTCGTCTATTTTAGCCTCGCTGTCGGGGTATATCTCGTCAAATTTTTCATGCACCGCCTCGTATATAGGAACAAGCCTTGCGTCGCGAACCTTTTTGTCGTCGGTGTCAAGGGCAAGCTTTATGTCCTCTATCGCAAATTCCTTTATGGCCTCGAACATATCGTGGTCCGGCTCGTTGCTCGGATAGGTAAACTTGTCCTTGCCTATCTCGGCTTGAATACCTTTGATAAATTCTATTATCTGGCGGTTAGCCTCGTGTCCGGCCATTATGCCGTCGTACATATCCTCGTCGCTTACACCGTTTGCGCCGGCCTCTATCATGGCTATGCGGCTGTCTGTCGAGGCAACGGTCACGGCCATCTCTGACCTCTCCTTTTGCTCGGCAGTAGGGTTAATTATAAATTCGCCGTCGACAAGACCTACGCTTACGCCCGATATAGGTCCGTTCCACGGAATATCGGATATGCTCAAAGCAATCGACGTTCCAACCATCGCCGTGATTTCCGGTGAGCAGTCGGGGTCAACAGACATAACGGTACAAACTACCGAGCAGTCGTTTCTCATATCCTTCGGGAAAAGCGGGCGGATAGGGCGGTCAATTACGCGCGATACCAATATAGCCTTCTCAGATGGACGGCCCTCTCTCTTGAGGAAGGAGCCCGGTATTTTTCCGACGGAGTAAAGCTTTTCTTCAAAGTCTACCGAAAGCGGGAAAAAGTCGATGCCGTCGCGCGGCTTTTCAGATGCGGTTACGGCAACGTTAACGACTGTATCACCGTAACGAACAAGACAGCTGCCATTGGCAAGCTGAGCGATTTTACCGGTTTCCACAACAAGCGGTCGGCCGGCAAAATCAGTTTTAAAAACCTTATAGTTTTCAAACATTTTAAAATTCCTCCTGTAATTTGTTTTTATATTTCTTACAGGGAGCACCGCTTAGCAATAAAACAGCTCCTCACCCGAATTTTGGCCATATAAGGGTCTGTTTAACTGCTAACCGGGTGCGTCCGTAAAACAAAACTATTTAACGGGCTGTCCCTGTAATAATTTTAAATAAGACTAACAGGGCAGACGGCAACAGCCGACTGCCCTGAATAAGGCAATTATTTACGGATGCCGAGCCTTGAAATGATCGAACGGTATCTTTCAATATCAACCTTTGTAAGATAGTTGAGAAGGCTTCTTCTCTGTCCAACCATTTTGAGAAGTCCGCGCCTTGAATGATGATCCTTTTTGTGAACCTTGAGGTGCTCTGTAAGGTCGTTGATCCTCTTTGTCAAAAGGGCGATCTGAACCTCGGGTGAGCCTGTGTCGCCGGGATGAGTTGCATACTCCTCCATAATAGCCTGTTTTTCTTCTTTGAGCATTTTTACTCCACCTTTTTATATAATTTCGCCTCTGTGCTCAGGTAAGGGCAATGGTGATTCCCATGGGGCATACGCCAAAATCCGAACAAAGGGCGTTTACTTTGGAATTATAACACATCGGGATTATTTTGTAAACCCCTGATTTTGCCAGTTTCTTTTCTTAACACCGTGAAAAGTTACGCAAAAAGATCAGGGCAAGAAAGATTCAGTTTTCCTACAACAAGAT
>CANRNQ010000034.1 GCA_947632045.1 uncultured Clostridia bacterium | reverse complement strand
GACATACCGAATACATACCAGGCTTCGGTCTCGGGCTCTGTTTCCGGAACTGTTTCCGGCTCTGTTGGCTTCTCTGTTGGCTTCTCTGTTGGCTTCTCTGTCGGCTTCTCTGTCGGCTTTTCTGTCGGCTTCTCTGTCGGCTTTTCTGTCGGCTTCTCTGTCGGCTTTTCTGTTTCCGGCTCTGTCTGAGGTTCGGTCGGAGGCTCTATCGGCCTCGGATTCAGCGCCGCCTCGATCTTCTCGCGGAGGTGGTTATCTACAACATACTGTCTTGCCTCAGCTTCCGCTTCAGCTATATCCTCTTTGGTCGCTGACGGGTTAGCCTTCTTAAATGCGTCTACCTTTGAAGATACATAGTTCTCGATAACCTGATCTACTGTTTCGCTCGGAAGCAGAGATCCCCTTACAGGATTTCCGTTCGCGTCAACATCTCTATCCGGATCAGGAACAACATTGCCGAGCGATGTAAGAACGATGTGCGGGCCGGCCGGTGTGCCCTCGCAATATGCAGCCGGGCCCTTCTTTGATGAGTCTATCGGGTTTTCGAGTTTAGTTGAAGCGTCGATCGTGAACGTTTTGCCTATGCACTCGGGATAAAGCGTCGAGTCAAATGTCTGCATTTCGCTGAAGCCTCTGCCGAGCACTGAGAATATTATCATATCCCACTGCGGCTGAGTGCCGTCCTCAAGACGTTCTGGCAGCTTCGGTATCTCATACTCATAAAGGCCGGCGTCGTTAACGGGAGTCATAAGCTCGCTGACGCCGCCGCTCAAACCTGTGGACTGCCACTCTGCAAGGCCTTCGCCGCCGTTTACCCAAATATGGACAAATACGTTGAATTTTTTACCCGCGGTAATGTCCATCCACTCCTGCGGGAGCTGTAAGTAAAACTTTCCTATTGTATTTCCCGTTGACGGGTCTGTCGGTTTATCTGTCGGAGCCTCGGTCGGCTTTTCTGTTTCCGGCTCGGTCGGAATCAAGGTTTCAGGCTCAGTCGGCTTTTCGGTCGGCTTCTCAGTCGGCTTTTCGGTTGCCGGAGCTGTCGGCGGGTTGCCGAGCATAACGTCGATGTTCTCGCCGTCTACGCCCCAAAGACCTGTTACAGCATCGTACCAAATCGTTACTGTTGTCTTTTCATCGAATGTATAGAAGATTTGGTCATTAGCCATTCCGTCCGGATACCATTTGGCTCCGTCCATTGTGATCTTAAACTTATAGCCGTTTATATCGTTCTTCGGGAGATCCTCATAAACCTTCTCCCAACGCTTTGTAAGTTCGTTGTAGCTCATCATGTTGTCGTCGTCCTGCGGATCCCAGCTTGAACCGCAAAGGTCTGTCGAACCGGCTACTCTATATGTGTGGCCTGTCGGCGTGAATGCGGAGCTACTGTACCAAAGAACCTCGTGGGTTTCGGGGTTGTAGGTTACCTTTACGTCGTCCTGAGCCTTGAGATAACCGTTGATGTTCGCGTCGGGATATGTATCTCCGTTATCCCAGCTGCCGTCTGTGCAGCTTGATACCTTGAACTGGAATGCAGACGGGTTTTCTTCGCTTGCGCCCTCGCCTACCTGTTTGAAGGTGATCTCATAAAGTCCTGTTTCGGGATTATAGGTCATCTTGTTTTCGGCTGCGCCTGTTACCCAGTTTTGATCATTACAGAGGTTTGGTGTACCGACTACATACCAAGTTTCGCTCGGATTACCAAATTGGTCTGTCGGAGCCTCTGTCTTAGGCTCAGTTGGCTTCTCTGTCGGCTTCTCCGTCGGCTTTTCGGTTGGATTCTCTGTTGGCTTTTCTGTCGGAGCCTCTGTCGGCTTGTCAGTCGGAGCCTCGGTCGGGTCTGTCATAGCCTCAGTCGGCTGCTCGGTCGGAGCGTCCGTCGGCTGCTCGCCGTATCCAAACAGCTGGCGCGATTGGTTATACATTCCCTTGCCGTTAGTGTGTGTAACGTCGGTCGCTGCGCCGTTGATCAAAACGTCCGTTGTTACCGTTGCAAGAGCTCCCTGAGGATAATCGTCAAAAGGATTAAGCCCTGTCTCATCATTCTCATCAAAGAAGTATCCTTCCGGCAGTAAACAGTCAACGGAGGTTTCTCCGGACTGCAAAACCTCAAACTCAACGCTCATGAGCTGAACTCCGCCGGCTTTGCTTAAATTAACATAACCGCTCGCTGAGCTAGTTGCAAGGCCAATCTGAGAATTACCCTTTTGGGTGGCCGTTTCCGTATTTAAGGCTATATTATATATCGGACTTCCGACCTCAAATATTTCGTCGGGATCAATATACCGATAGTTTAGTGGGAAAACCTTGTCTGGAGCATAGCCGGGCTTGGTATTGTCTATATCGAAGCTGCCCTCTTCAAGTCCAAGCTCTGTCCATACGTCGGCGGTCGGCTTAATGAAATCCTTGTCAAAGCTCATATAGGCCGAGAATCCGTTCGATTTCATCGGCGAACCGGGGTCGTCCTCTATATCCGGATCAGGCGTACCCAGTGTTTCGGGGATATAGAACCAGTAATTTACCGTTACCTTGTCCCCAACATTGGCTCTGACTTCGCCGCTCGCGGTTTTGATCAACGTGGTCTTGCCGTCGGGCGGGGTGCTTGTCGTCTGCTCGGTTTGCTCCTCGGTTTCCTCCTCGGTCGAAGGTTCAACCTGCTGCGAGCCCCTGTAGATCAGAATGTCGCTGGAAATATTAACCTTTGACTTATCGACCATCGAATAATCACTATCATACATTTCTTCAATAACACCGGTGAAGCTCGCTTGGCCGTCGGCGATTACGTCAAACGTACAGGTGAGAAGAATCGTTTCTTCTTTAAATGAACTTCCCGATCCAACGAAATAGGTATTCGATAAGCTTATCTTGTTCTCAGCGATATTCGCTATTGTCTCGCCCTTAAGGTTTGGCGCAATAATCGCACCAAGCTCGTTGCCATATTCATCAATTTTGCTATTAATTTCATCAATAACCTTAAGATTATCGCTGTAATTTAAGGTTAATTGTGTGGCCGTAATAGGCTGCGGGTATGTCATATAAAGGTTATATACGACCCTGTCCCCCGCGTGAACCTCAGTTCGGTTCGTTGCGTTAAAATGAATCAGACCGTCGTCCTCGACCGCATTTGACGTCACTGTGCCAACGCAAAGCATAGGAACCAACATCATTATCGAGAGAATGACGCTAATTATTTTTCTGCGCATTTTTACTCCTCCTAATTTAAAAATTTCAATTTGACTTGAAAAGTCTCCGGCGCAGCTTCGCCGGCAGCTTTTCGCTTTTACCAAGATCCTCCTTTTTTTCAGATTTTTGAACTCGCCCGAACGCAAATATGATCTGCGCCCATTCGGCTGTGAATCACCGCCGTTTATTTATCCTTTTTTATATCCCCTCCTATAGATCAAAATATTTTGCGCTGTAGCGCATTGTAATTGCACTTTGCATTATATTGCAATTTTATGTGTACCCAGATTGATTTTACCACTAAAGATGCAAAAAAACAACCATTTTTTAGAATTTATTTTGGCATTTTGTGATAATCATATAAAATCGACCGCTCTATTTTCAACATTAAACAAACATAAGCTATTAAATCGGCAGTTGCACACAAATCATTAGGCGATAAATTGTAAATTTTAAACAATATTTTAATTTTTCTGTTTTATCACTTTATTATATATGGCGGATATGCTATAATTTGCTTGAATATAATCCGCCCGCCGTTGAGCGGCGGATGCTATCGGCGCGAGTTTTCAAGCCGCTGCCGATTTAAAACCCTCGTATGCTTCATACAATAAATACCAAGCATCAAAATACCAAGCGTCAAGAAAGGAATGTTTATATGTATCATCTCGGAATCGACCTCGGCGGCACAAACATAGTCGCCGGAATAGTAAACAACAAAAACGAAATCATCGCAAAGGCAAGCTGTAAAACAGCCGTTCCCAGACCCGAAACGGAAATCTGCGACTCAATGGCTGAGCTGTGCAAGGAGGTCGTTAAAAAGGCCGGAATAAAAATGGACGACGTCAAAGAAATCGGCATAGGCGTACCGGGCGCGATAAACCCCGTTACGGGCATAGTCGAGTACTCGACCAACCTCTTCTTCCACAACTGGGAGCTCGCCGATATGATGGCTGAAAAAACAGGCAAGAAGATCCATATAGAAAACGACGCGAACGCCGCCGCCTACGGCGAATTTCTCGCGGGCTCGGCAAAGGGAGCGAATAACTCCATAACTATTACTCTCGGAACGGGAGTCGGCGCGGGAATTATAATAGACGGAGAGATATACAGCGGCTCAAACTATGCCGGAGCCGAAATGGGGCATATGGTAATAGTCGTGGACGGTCGAGAGTGCAACTGCGGCAGGAAGGGCTGCTGGGAAACCTACGCCTCTGCCACCGGTCTTATCAATATGACAAAAGAGGCTATCCTCAGCGAGAGAGCCGACTCGTCTTATATGCTGAAAATGCTCGACGGCGATATCTCAAAGGTAAACGGCATAACCGCCTTCGACGCTATGCGCAACGGCGACGCAACGGGAGCGGCGGTCGTTGACAGATATATAAAATACCTCGGCTGCGGCATAGTAAACGCAATAAACATATTCCAGCCCGACGTGCTCAGCATCGGCGGCGGTATAAGCCACGAGGGCGAAACCCTGCTCGCGCCGCTCAGAGCCTATGTCGAGAAGGAGAGATACACAAAGCACAACGACAAGCAGACGGTCATCTGTGCGGCAACTCTCGGAAACGACGCAGGAATAATCGGCGCGGCAATGCTCAAGCAGGCCAAGTGAGCTAAATAAAAATTTAAAATAAAAATCTAAAGCAAAAAGGAGAAGCAAAATGGGATTAATTAAAATGGTAACCGGAGCGATAGGCGGAGCTATTAAGGAACAGACTCTTGAAGCGTTCCAGCCCTCACCTATGAGCGATACCACGGTATTCGCGCCTGCGGTTGCCCCTCACTCGAACAACAACCAATACGGAACCGGCGGCGTAATCAGCAACGGCTCTATAATTCAGGTTTACGACAATCAGATGATGATACTTGTAGACGGAGGCAGGGTGGTCGACTACACCGCGGAGCCGGGCTATTTCCAGGTGCAAAACTCCTCCGCGCCCTCGCTGTTCAACGGGCAGTTTAAGGACAGCCTCAAGGACGTGTGGACAAGAATCAAATTCGGCGGCTCTACCCCTCAGACCCAAAGGGCGTACTACATAAACCTTCAGGAGATAAAAGGGATAAAATTCGGCACGCCGAATCCGCTCAACTATTTTGACAGCTTCTACAACGCCGAGCTTCGCTTAAAGATTCACGGCGTGTATTCAATAATCATAACGAATCCGCTTCTGTTTTATGAAAACGTCATTCCGAAGGAGGCCGTGACAAACAACCAAAAGGTGGATTATAGCGACATAGCTCCGCAGTATAACGGGGAGTTCCTGACCGCTCTTAGCACCGCCATCGGTCAACTGTCAGCCTCCGGCGAGAGCATAAGGTTCATCACCTCAAAGGGCGACGAGCTCAGCAGATATATGCAGACCGCTCTCGACTCTCTCTGGCAGCAAAACAGAGGTATGGATCTGTTCTCCGTCGCTGTTTCCGCGCCGAGCTACGACGAGCAGTCTCAGAAGCTCATCGACAAGAGAAACGAGATCGCTATGCAGGCCTCTGCCGTTGCAAATCCGGCACAGCAGGCGGCTTATCTCGCTACCGCGGCAGGTCAGGCTATGATGAACGCCGGAAGTAACGAGGGCGGCAGCATGGCGGGCTTCCTTGGGGTTGGAATGGCGATGAATCAGGGCGCAAATATCCTGAGCGGCTATCAGCAGCAGGCGGCTGCACAGGCTCAGAATCAAGTACCGCCGCAGCCACAGCCTCAACAGCAGGCGGCTCCCGCACCGGGCGGCTGGACGTGTGAGTGCGGAGCGGTGAACACCGGTAAATTCTGCCAAAACTGCGGCAAGCCGAAGCCGGACGGCGGCAAGTGGACTTGCGAATGTGGAGCGGAAAACACCGGCAAATTCTGCCAGAACTGTGGCAAACCGAAGCCGTAAGGCTCAAATATCTTTAATAAGACTGCGGGGGAGCTGGCGCTCCCCCGCAGTCTGTCGAAAAAGTATTTTTGCCTTGATTAATTTTGAAAAAGGCGGGCGAAAACTTTATTTTTTCTGCCCAAATCAGGTTCATCGGCAAAGCAAAGGGGGAGCGTGAACTCCCCCGATTTTATTCTATGTTTACCACTGATTGTTTGTGTTTTCGTCGCTTTGCTGATAGGCGCCGACGGGATTACTGTAATTATTATCCGTCGAGCCGTATCCGTTTTGAGCGGAGGTCGAATCATAGCCGTTGTAGCCATTATATCCGTTGTAGCCGTTGCCTGCGGGCTCGCCGTAGCCGCCCTGAGCGCCATAACCGCCGTTTGTGCCGGCATAAGCATACGGATTTTGCGGCATCGCTCCGTCAAATCTCTTCATATGCCTTTTTACGCCGAACGCGGCAATGGCCTTTACAAGAGCGGCGCAGAAGCTTATTGCGAGCGATATGATAGCGACGATCTCGGAGGCGCTGAGAGGCGGAGTGCCGACGGCGGGTCCGAGGTTCTGCACCATTCCGGAGAACACCGTATCGTTTGAGTACGCAACGAAGCTGCGCGATGAGGTCAACGATATTATACCGAGGATGCAGGCTATGCAGGTGAGAATATTATATACGCCTATGTAGCCCGCTCCCTTTATCACCGTCGTGCGGTCGCGGAGTATGTGCTTTGACGACGCGCAGAGGCTTACTACCTTGCAGTGGTAGATGAGGGCGACAACCGCGAAAATTATTATTAGAACAATCATTACGCATATCACCGTAAACAATACATCGGCTGAGATATACCCGAAAGCGATAGCCGCTGCCGCGTACATCGCGTACATATAGATATCCGCCTTCATTGAGTCCGTTATAGCGCTTGGCATGGCAACGAAGAAGGAAAGGACAAGGATAAGAAAAAGTATAGAAAGAGAATAGAATACAATGTTGACAATGGAAACAGCCTGTACCGCGGTCGCCGCGCCGATTGGGCGCTTGGAGCCGCGCGAGTAGATAAACGCGGCGATAAACGACGCGCAAATGATAAGCGGCAGTATAAGCGATATAATATTTATCGCAAGCGATAATATCGCGCCGTAAGCCGCGTCTCCTTCGACAGTGTTCAGCGTCGTGTCATAGCTTACACCCGAGCCTAAAAAGAACGTGTTTACAGCGGAGAGGATAATCCCCGCCAGCAGGAAAATGCCGATAAGCAAAATCACCGGCTTTTTCAAAAAGCCCATCAGATGCTCCGACGGCGTAGTGCTTGAAGCCGGCTGAGTGTCCTGACCAAAAAATTGATTCATAGTTCATACCTCCGTTAAGTGAATTTATTAAAATTATTTTATATGATTTTCGGCTTAAAAGCAACGAATATTACAAAATTCAAACCTTTTTTCAAAGAAAAAGCTTCAAATATTTTCATGGCGTATTCGAGCTTGAAAAGAACCTTACTTTGGAGTATAATTCAATTAATTGAGAATGCAGTCAAAAAATAAATTCGGGGGACGGACAATGAACATCAACAGTATTTACGATTCAAGAAACAATTTTTACAGAAACCCAATGGGAGCGGTTGAGGAGGACACAGACATTCACTTTACCATTGTATTGCCGAGAGATCTCGGGTGTTACTGCGCGCAGCTTATGATAAAGCACGACAACGAGCCGGAGTTCTCCTTTCACAGTATGTTCTGGTGCGGAATGTACGGCGACGACTACGAGATGTGGGACTGTCACTTCAAGCCGGATAAAATCGGTCTTTACTGGCACATATTCAGATTAAAGACCAATTTGGGCGACCGCTTTGTAAATCCTGCGGGGCCGAAGCACAAGTCGCAGATAGACCGCTCGCCGGGGGCTACCTCGTGGCAGATAACCTGCTACAAAAAGGGCTTTGAAACTCCAAAATGGCCGCAGGGCGGAATAATGTATCAGATATTCCCCGACAGATTTTGCTTCTCCGGCGAGAAAAAGGAGAACATATACAAGGACAAGACTCTCCGCGAGGTATGGGGAGAGACGCCGGAATGGCGGCCAAATTCAAACGGAGAGATAACAAACTCGGACTTCTTCATGGGCGATTTGAAGGGCATAACGCAGAAGCTTCCGTATCTTGAGGAGCTCGGAGTCACCTGCATTTATCTCAACCCGATATTCGAGGCGTATTCAAACCACCGCTACGACACGGGCGATTACAGCAAAATCGACCCTATACTCGGCACCGAGGAGGACTTTAAGGAGCTTTGCGCTAAAGCAAAGGAGAGGGGGATAAGAGTTATAAACGACGGCGTGTTCAGCCACACCGGAAGCGACAGCATTTACTTCAACCGCTCCGGCAGATACGACTCGCTCGGCGCGTACAACTCGACGGATTCCCCTTATTACAGCTGGTACAACTTTATACAGTGGCCGAACATCTATCATTCATGGTGGGGCTTTTACACCCTTCCGGAGGTAAACGAGCTTGGAGCCGAGTTTAACGAGTATATAAACGGCGAGGAGGGAATAGTCCGCAAGTGGATAAAGGCTGGCAACAGCGGCTGGAGGCTTGACGTTGCCGACGAGCTCCCCGACGGTTTTATAGAGAACCTGAGAAACGCGGTCAAGTCAGAGGACAAGGACGCCATTGTGATAGGCGAGGTCTGGGAGGACGCGTCCACAAAAGAGAGCTACGGCGGCAGGAGAAAATTCCTGCTGGGCAATCAGCTTGACAGCGTAATGAATTACCCCTTCCGTCAGGCAATAATCGACTATGTAAAGGGAGCCGACGCGGAGCATATAATGGACAGGATAATGTCCATAGTTGAAAACTACCCTAAGCCGGTGCTCGACGTTTTGATGAATCTGCTCGGCACTCACGACACCGAGAGGATACTCACGGTAATAGCCGGAGAGCCGATGGGCGGCAACGGCAGAGAGTGGCAGGCGAACACAAAGCTCTCGTCGGAGCAGAGGGAGCTCGGCATAAAGCTCTTGAAGATAGCCGTGGGGATACAGTACACCCTGCCCGGCTTCCCTTGCGTATATTACGGCGACGAGGTCGGAATGGAGGGCTACAGGGACCCGTTCAACAGAGGCTGCTTCCCGTGGGGCAAGGAGGACGAGGATCTGCTAAATTGGTACAAGACCCTCGGAAATATAAGAAAGAACTGCTCCGCGCTCGCAGGAGGCGAGATGATAAACGCCTTTTCAGCGGGCAAGCAGCTCTCTTATATCCGCCACGACTCGAAAACCGCGCTTTTCTGCGCGTTTAACACCGACGACAAGGATGCGGCTATCGACATTCCCCCGGGATACAGAAACGGCACCCCGCTCGCGGGCACTCAGGTGCTCGACGGTAAGCTGCTCATTCCGGCGCTCGGCTGCGCGTTCCTTGAGATAACGCATCAGCATGTATAAGGGAAAGCAGAAAAAGATTGCGGTGATAAACGATTTTTCGGGCTTCGGCAGGTGCTCGCTTACGGTCAGCCTGCCGATAATCTCCTCCTTCGGCATACAGTGCTGCTGTCTGCCGACCGCCGTCTTTTCAAATCACACCGCTTATGAGAGCTACTTTTTCGACGATTACACCGACAAAATGCGCCGCTTCAGCGAAAACTGGAAAAAGCTCGAGCTCGGCTTCGACGGAATATACACCGGCTTTCTCGGCTCTGCGGCTCAGGCGGACATCGTCATGGAATTTATAGATGAATTTAAATCCGGAGATACAAAGCTGATAGTCGACCCCGTAATGGGCGACAACGGCTTGTTGTACTCCACCTGCACCGAGGAGCTTAGGCGTGAGCTGAAAAGGCTTGTAGCCGCCGCCGATATAGCGACTCCAAACGTCACCGAGCTTTGTTTTTTGACCGATACTCCGTACAAAGAGCGCATACCGAGAGCCGACATAAAGGAGATGGCTCTCGAGCTTTGCCGCACAGGCGCGGGTCGGGTGGTAGTGACCGGCATATCCGACAGCGACGTTATATCGAACTTGATTTGCTCGTTTGACTCCTGCTGTTATGTCAGCACATTGCGAAAAGGCATTGAGCGCGCCGGCACCGGAGATGTGTTTTCATCGGTCGTCGCCGCCTCCGTCGTCTGCGGGAAAAGCCTGAGGGATTCGGTCGTTGCCGCGTCAAGACTTATCGAGCGCGCCGGAGCCTTGTCCGACGAGCTTGAAATACCGCCGGAAAACGGAATTTGCTTTGAGCAATTTATGAGCCTTAACATATAATTCAAGGGCAATGGGTGAGCTTCGGCTCGCCCCTTGTTTATTTACCCTCTCGCCGGCAGCGGCGGCGAGAGCGTATGACAAAACAAAAAGACTGCGCCTCAGGCCCTCTGGACTAAAGACGCAGTCTTTTAAAATTTCTCTTTATTCCGCGACAAATTTAATATTATTGTCCTTTGCGTATGTTTCCGCAGTTGAACCTGCTTTGCCGTGAATTTCTACATCGTTACATTCGTTAAAGACTCCCTTGCCCATGCTTTTAACGCTATCGGGAATAGTCACGCTTTTTAAGCTCGTGCAGTTATCAAACGCAAGATCGCCGATTTCCGTAACGCTGTCGGGGATAGTCACATCCTTCAAGGAGACGCAGTCGGAGAATAAAGCGTAGTTTAAGCTCGTAACGCCGTTAGGGATGACTACGCTCTCCAGGCTCGCGCAATTATTAAAGGTGAAATCGCCAATTTCAGTTACGCTGTCGGGTATAGTCACATTTTTCAGGCCCGCGCAGTCGTTAAATACATCGCCGCCTATGCTCGTAACGCTGTTTGGAATGGTCACGCTCTCCAAGCTCGTGCAATTATCGAAAACATAATCGCCGATAGATGCAACACCCTCGGATATGGTTACGCTTGTTAATCCCGTGCAGCCTTTAAAAACGCCCTCCTCTATATCCGTTACGCCGTTCGGGATAGCCGCGCTTGTCAGGCTTGTGCAGTCGGCAAAAGCATAGCCGTCAATATATGTGACCTTGTCAGGTATGGCGGCGTCGGTTAAGGCTGTGCAGCCGTCAAACGCTTCATAGCCTATATATGTAACGCTGTCGGGGATAATTACACGGGTCAAGCCTGTGCAGCCTGCAAAGGCGCTATCGTCAATTTCCGTAACGGGCATATTCTCTATTTTTTCGGGTATGCGCACCTGCTCGTCATTGCCCTTGTATTTTGTGATGGTAATTTGAGTTTTTCCGTCGATCTCATATTCAAAATTTCCGACTGCCGTTTCCGGTATATCGGTAACGTCGGAGGACGCGGTCGCGCCGCCGTTGTCGGAGCCGTTGTTGTTGCCGCTGTTGCCGTTATCGCCGCCCTGACAGCCTGTTACGGCGACGGAACTCACGCAAAGCACCGCCGCTGTGACCGCCGCTAAAATTGCTTTTTTAAATTTGAATTTTAACATATTATTTCTCCTGTCGTTTATTTTTGATTTCGATTAGCCGCGAATTTACGGCTGCGCCTCGAGCCCTGTGGACTAAAGGCGCAGCCGTTTGAAATTTCTCTTTATTCCGCGACGAATTTAATATTGTTGTCCTTCGCGTATGTTTCTGCGGCTGAACCTGCTTTGCCGTGAATTTCTACATCGTTACATTTTTCAAAGAGTCCCTCGCCTATGCTCGTGACGCTGGCGGGTATAGTAACGCTTTTTAAGCTCGTGCATTCAGAAAATACCTTTTCGCCTATGCTTTTAACGCTGTCGGGAATAGTCAAGCTCTCCAAGCTCGTGCATTCTTCAAAGGCGTAATCGCCAATTTCAGTAACGCTGTTAGAGATAGTCACATTTTTCAAGCTCGTGCAACGCCAAAAGGTGCCCTCGCCGATTTCCGTTACACTGTCGGGGATAGTTACTTCCTTTAAGGCGGGGCAGTTGGAGAATGCATCTTCGCCTATACTTGTAACGCTGTTTGGAATAGTTGCGCTCTCCAAGCTTTCGCAGGAATCGAAAGCGCGATTTCCGATAGACGTAACGCCCTCGGGTATTGTTATACTCTTTAAGCTCTCACAGCATAAAAAGAGACATTCGCTAATCTCCGTGAGCTTGCTCGGGAGCGTCACGCTTGCCAGGCTTAAGCAATCATAGAAGGCGTTCGTGTCAATATTTGTAACCGCGTCGGGTATGGTAATGTTAGTTAGTTTTTCACACTGCCGAAATGCGTCACAGCCAATTTTCGTAACGCTGTCTGGGATAATTAAGTCGGTTAGATTTTCCTTCCCAATAAAGGTATAACCGCCGATTTCCGTAACAGGCTTGCCCTCTATTTTTTCGGGTATGCGCACCTGCGAATCATTGCCGTTATACATGACGGTATGAACTTCGCCGTTTTCCATAATGTTATAGCTGAATTGATCGGCTGACGTTTCGGGTATGTCGGCGACCTGCGAGGACGCGGGCGCGCCGCCGTTGTCGGAGCCGTTGTTGTTGCTGTTGCCGCTGTTGCCGCTATCGCCGCCCTGACAGCCTGTTACGGCGACGGAGGTCATGCAGAGCACCGCCGCTGTGACTGCCGCTAAAATTGCTTTTTTCATTTTGAATTTTAACATATTATTTCTCCTGTCATTTATTTTGGTTTCGATTGGGCGTGAATTTACTGCCGCGCCGCAAAGCGCTTTTGTTATTGACCGTGATATTTGATCAATGCGCGCTCTTTGTGTCAATTCCTTCGACGACGGTGATGCTGCTTACGGTGGCTGTGCTTTTTTCCATGTCCGAGGCCTTATAATTCAGCTCCACACGCACGATGAGCGTAATCTCGTTCTCCACATCTATATAGGTCATACGGTATTCGTAGGTGTTCGTTAGTGTCGCTGAAACAAACAGCTCCCTGTTGGGGCTTCCAAAGGTTTCAAGCACCTTTCGGAACGAGTCGCCGGTTCGCAGTCCCATATATTCGCACTGCTGTGCGCCGGTCATATTTATAATTTTGCATTTGTCGGCGGCTATTTCGCTGTCCGAATTATTTTGCACCTCAACATAAAATATATCTTTTCCCTCATCGTCAACAGCGTTAAAAAGCCAGGTGTTATTGACGGGCGTGGTTCTATTTAATCGCGTTTCAACCTTCTCCTTATCTTGATTATTGAATAAATAATCGGTGCTCTCTATCTTGCTCATGTCGTCGCCGAGGGTAACGATAAAGTCGCCGTCGATTTTCATATTGTCCTCGAGAGTGATTTTCCGAAGCTCGTCAGGCTCCTTATATACCCAGTAACTTTGCTTATTCGGCTGAGCCTCGTTAAACGAAAGCTCCGAGGTGTATGCGTGCTTGTTAAAATAATTTATCGCGTCTTTTATATCGTCCTCGTGACACTCAAGCGGCGAATCGTTCACAAAATCCGCAGGCGGAGCTAACATATCCGAGCTGTTGTCCTCCTGCTCATTTGAAACGCTGCTCGCTCCGGCGTTATCGGAACCGCTGCCGCTGCTGTTACTGTTTTGACAGCCTGTTGCGGCGACTGAGGTCACACAGAGTATCGCCGCTGTGATTGCCGCTAAAATTGCTTTTTTCATGTTGAAATTTAACATATGCTTCCTCCTGTTATTTATTTTGATTTCGATCCGTCGTGTAATTACGGCTGTGCCGCAAAGCGGTCCTTGTATATGTCGTTTATTTAAGGCTTCGCCCCTTGCAGCCCCTTTTCGCTCGAGGAATCTTGCCTGATTAAGATTTTGTGTCCGTAAATTATTTTAGTCGCAAAGAGAGGCGCTAAAAACAAATATGTGAACGAGCAAAAAAGGGGATCGGGGGCGTCGCCGATGGCGATTGAAGCGAATTGTACACGCAGGAGGAAGCGCCGACTTTCCCTGCAAATGTATAAAATATTAAGCGGCAGTCAAGCTGCGCGGCAGCTTGACTGCGGTCAATGAGCGCGGAGCGACAGTTAGTCGGCGTAGCTTGTGTCCGCCTCCGCTGTAATTGTGTTTTTGTTTATGATTTCGCCGTTCTTTATTGCGAATACGTTCCAGCAGTCGTCGCTGCCCTTGTTGGTCGGAACATTGTATTCTGCTATCAATACGTTGCCCTTATGCACGGTTACCTTAGCGCGGGAGCTTGCGAGCGTTCCCTCGCCGCTGTATCTTTCAACATAGTAATAATACGGCTCAGAGCCGGAGGCCGTTAAGGTGATGTGCTCCGGACCGTAGCTTTCCATATCATCGTAATCGAGATTGCAGATTTCTTCGCCGTTGTCATCATAAGCCGACCTGTCGTCCCAATATACATGGAAGCTCTCTCCGTTTGAAAGAACGCCTACCAAATGCGAGTCAACGTCCTCCGGATCCTCGCCCCAGGTCAGGGTTATGAGATACTGGTCGCCCAATACAATGGGGGAAATTACGCCGTTTTGATTGTCGGTAGTGCCGGGCTGAACGATGATATTAAACACGGAGGTCAAATAACCCTCCTTTGAAGCGACCACCGTGTAATTTCCGAGCGGGAGCTCTATCGTATAGCTGCCGTTTTCATCGGTCACAGTTGCTCCTACCGTTTCGGCGGATTCATCGGAGTTGTTCCAGTTTCTGCGTATGCTTAAATCAACGCCCTCACAGCTTTCGCCGGTAAGCTGGTCGATAAGCGTGCCGGAGGCAATACCCGTTTCTACGTCTGATTCCTCTATCATAAGGAAGGTTTCCATAAAGGTGATATTGCCCTCGGTTACAGTCGCATAGGAATAAAAATCAATATATCCCTCCGCAGTTATCTCGACAAAATATTCTCCGGCGGGAAGTCCGGCTGAATAGTTGCCTGTTTCATCATCTGTAAGAGTTGTGAATAAAGAGTCGTCCTTGTATATATTTATTGTTGCGTTCGGAACGGAGGTCGTCTTGTCAGACGCTTTGCAAATCTTACCCGCAATTCCGCCGTTGAGATAGCTGACAACAGCATTGATGCAATACTCCTCGCCGTCGACGGTGATACTTTTATCAAGCGGTATGCTGAACGCGTCTACCGTATTATCAGCCGCAGCGTCGCCGTCAGCCGCCAATGCGCCGAAAGGAGCGATTGCGCAAATCAGAGCAACGCAAAGGAAAAGGCTGAGGAATTTTGCCGCTCTTTTTCTGAACTTGACAGCTAAAAATACGGCCGCTGCCGATACGGCTAAAATCCCAAGCCATAGCAAAACCTCGGTGTTGTCGCCGGTCTTTGGAGCGCCGGAGCCTCCCGCACTCTTGCCCTCGGCTACGGGGGCAGCTACTACAACATTGTCGGTCGGGTTTTCGCTTTGAGCGTTAGTCGGAGCCTGAGTAACCGCCTCGGTCGCCGCTGTCGTTTCCTCGGGAAGCGTCGGAGCCTCCTTTATCGCGACGATTTCGGCGGAGTATTCCTCGCCCGCCGCTATCTCTATGCCGGAAACGGACAGCTCGCCGGATTTAAGAGTGAGCCCGTCCGGCAGCGCAACGGCAACCGCGGCGTTGCTTACGTCGTAAGAATTAGTATTCTTAGCGGCAACGGTAATGTTGACGTCCTCGCCGACGGCGTATTCGTCCTTGTCGGTCAAAAGCGAGGCCTCAAGTCCGCCCTGAGCTCCCGACTCTGCGGCAGAGGCCGCAATCGTCGTTGCCGTCAATGCGCAGATGAGTACAACGAGTGCGAGTAGTAGGTTTAGTGTTTTTTTCATAGTCAACTCTCCTTAAATTTTATTTTGCAATTATCCGGCAAAACTACGGCAACAAAATTTTTATTTTGTTACTTTCAAGGGTGTAAAGAGTCGATTCGCGGCATATGAATACGCTTTAAAGCTTGCGAGCGCCTCGTCAAAACAGCGTGACAAAGCAGATCGTATTGAAAAAAACACACTACGGTCTTGATTTGTTATGCCTATGTAAAAATAAAATTTGCGCGCAAGGACTTGCGCTTTGTCGAGATATATGATATTATCTATGGTGTCAAATTAGGTTGTGCGTTATCCGCAAAAAACAATAGACAAAATAAAAATTTTGTCTATCGCACAAGCCCCAGTCCTTCAAGCTGCCTTGCGTGCTCCTCTCCCGTTGAGAGCAGATAGATGCGTGTGGTTTCGATTGAACTGTGGCCGAGTAAATCGGCAAGCTTGGCTACGTCCCGCGTAACCTTGTAATAAATCCGAGCAAACAGATGGCGAAGATTGTGCGGAAACACCTTAGAGGCTTCCACGCCAGCTTCCTTGCATATGGCTTTCATTTCCGCCCATATCTGTTTTCTTGATATTCCCTTACCGCTTTTGGTGATAAAAACTTCACCGGAAGCGATTTTTCTTTTTTTAGCGTATTTAAGCAGCTTTCGGCATAGCTTGTTCGGCAAAATTATGGTGCGTATCTTGCCCTTTAGAGAAACGTCCGCCCGACCGGCTTTTAATGCCTCTACGGTGATATATTTCACCTCGGATACTCGTATCCCCGTGGCTCCTATGGTCTCGAGGAGCAGTGCAAGCCGTTCCTTCCCCGATTTTTCAGCGGCGGCGATCAGCCGATCGTACTCCTCTTTTTTCAGGTTCCGGCTCTCATTCTGAAAGAGCCTGCGCTGTATGCGCAAAAACTTCACCTTTATGCAAAGCTCCGCGAAGCGGCAATAGGTGTTAATCGCCGCCAGCATAGAGTTAACCGTGACCGGTTTATACCCTTTTTTCAATAAATGCTCCTTCCAACCCAAGACAGCCTCTTTGACAAGCTCTCCGCCGTTCAGCCATACGGAAAATGCCCGCAGATCGCGCAGATATTTTTGTATGGTTCCGCTTTCCCTCTCCTCGCTTATCAGCCATGCTTTAAATTTATCAAAAGCTTCTTTTGTAATTGTGTGCACCGTATTTCCCATGATGATACCTCCTGTAATATATTATAATACATAATTTTTTCATCATTAGGAACGAAAAGCTAAAAACACTTAAGCCGCAGCTTTGCCGCCTTGCGCGATAAGGCTGCGTTATTTTATACTTTATTTTATTTTTACGGCGCTCAACGGCTATACTTATGTCCACCGGGCTTTGATAAAGCGCGTAAAAATACCGCTGCGATGGCTGCCGCTAAAATTGCTTCTTTCATTTTGAATTTTAACATATTACTTCTCCTGTCGTTTATTTTTGGTTTCGATTGGTCGTGAATTTACGGCTGCGCCTCAAGCCCTGTGGACTAAAGGCGCAGCCGTTTGAAATTTCTCTTTATTCCGCGACGAATTTAATATTATTGTCCTTCGCGTATGTTTCTGCGGCTAAACCTGCTTTGCCGTGAATTTCTACACCGTTACATTTTTCAAAGAGTCCCTCGCCTATGCTCGTGACGCTGGCGGATATAGTAACACGCTTCAAGCTGTCGCGGGAATCAAAGGCGGTGCGGCTGACTGTTGTGCTTTTATGCCGTTATACTTCGACTCTTATGCGATCGTCAGTATTTGTACTATGTG
>CANRNQ010000033.1 GCA_947632045.1 uncultured Clostridia bacterium | reverse complement strand
ATGGTAATTGAATTGTCAAAGGTAATGGTTATCTTAACCTTTTCGCTCAGGAGATTATATCCCGCGGCTGTTTTTTCCTCGCTGAGATAATATTCTCCCTCCGCCAAGCCGTCGACTATAATTTTTCCTATCAAATCGCCGCTTGCGATTGGGCTGAGCTTCTTCGTTACGGTACGGCTCTCTCCGTCAATCTGAACCGTATAGTCGCCGTTATCTTCCGGCGTTCCTGTTGCAAGATCACCATTATACACAGAATACGACAAGTTATCGTCAGATTTTGATTTTACGAACCATACGTCCGATTCGGAAGCATCTTCAAGCACCTTAGTCATTCCGAACACAACGTCAGCAATTCCGCTGTCCTCGGTTGGAGTTTCCCCATTAAGAGTTTTTGTAAGCTCCATTCCTATTGTGCGGACGAACACCTTCGTTGTCGATTCCGGTGTATTCTGTGGTTTCGAGCCTATAAGCGTGGGGTCGTTTGTGTACGACACAAGAGCTGTGTTCGGGTTGCCCTCGCCGCCGATGACAGCGTTTGAGTTGAGCTGCGCCGTATATGATATTGAGATTTTCTCGCCCTGATGAGCATCAAGCGAAGCCCACTTGAAGTCGGCGGTTATTGTTGTAACGCACGTTTCAGCATTTGTTTCTGTTTTAAGCTCGTAATCCCAGCTATCACTCGACTGCGAATTTTCCGGTTTTGGGGTAAGAGTTTTTGTAGTACCACCGGTTTCCGGCACAGTAACTTTGAAATCATTTTGAAAGGTCAAGCCCTTGGACATACTATCGGTAAATTTATATGTTATTCTTCCTTTTTGCTCATCCGTCAGTTTCTTAGTGTCGTCGTGCGGGACATAAGTAGGAATATTTGTTGTGATAGAGTACTTAATTTCGTCGCCGATATTTGCATCAACACTTTTATACTCTTTGCCGTCAACAACTATTTTCTTATCGACGCTTATCGGGTCATCCTTAGGATAAGCGGTTACGTCATACTCCCACTCGTCCTCAGTAGATTCTATCCATTGGGGAACCGATACAAGGAAGGGCATTGATACCTGACTGTATCCCGGCGGCACCACGGTTTCAACTACGAGATACACGCCCAGGGCGATTTCGCCCGCACCGAATGTGTATTCGCCCGTTCCCTTTTCTGTGGTTTCACCGGAACCCGACTCAGACTCGACCGGCTCTTTCGTTTCGGTTGAGGTGTAAATCATTCCGGTTTCTGGGCTGCCGGCAGTGTTGCCAAGATTTTCCGCAACATTTCTGAGCGCGGGAAT
The DNA here is from genome assembly GCA_947632045.1 of uncultured Clostridia bacterium. Lineage (GTDB taxonomy): Bacteria > Bacillota > Clostridia > Oscillospirales > Acutalibacteraceae > UBA7067. Next base: position 16,174 of record CANRNQ010000033.1, on the reverse strand, counting down.
CAGCTTTAAAAGCTCGGGTGTGCTTGTGAAGGACGCGCCCGCGTCACGATTTACAAGTTTGGCAAGTTCATCAAGCTGAGTCTTATATTCTGCGCTATTTTCGGCGGTGAAATTTTTCGTCACCTCATATTTGCGCTCGCCTTTGTGCTCGCCGGAAGTTTCTTTGCTTATCTTTATTACTTGATACGCCTTGAATTCCGCTCCAGACACGCGCTTTTCCGGATTATCAACAGGCAGATTATTGTCACCCTTTGTCACGTCCGTCTGATATTTAATGAGGGTGAGACTTCCGCTGTCCCGATTTATGTCTGTTATCCTCGCCGCCGAAGCGTAAGCTGAAAACAGGACGGAAGCGGTCAAGATAAAGCTTATCAAAAGCGCTGTAAATTTTTTCATAAATAATCCTCCTAAATTTCCAATTGTATCTGATTTGAGTATTTTTACAAAATCATTTACAACCGCTCTTTTTAGCCTTTCTTTTTTTGACGGCGTAGAGTATTACTCCTGCTCCTATTATTACGAAAATCAAGCCTGCTATCGGAATCCAGTAGTTGAAGCCCTCGGTCGAGCCGGTGAGCGGGAGATAATCGTTGAGCTTTGTTGTGTTTGAAAGCGTTATCGTAATATCTCTCCAATAAATCTTGCCGCCCTCCTCATATTCATTTCCGCCGTCGGTCTTTGTGACAATATTGCTCTTTGTATCGGTGGAGTTGTAAGGAATTGTGATTTCAATCGGCTTGAGCAACGGATTGTGGTCATCATCAGTGCTTATCTCCGTTATGCGGTAGGTCGTTGGGTAGAGGTTTTCGACGGTTATTGTTCCTTGACCGTTGGTAGTGTATTCGCCGTTGCTGCCCTCCAGAGGACTCTCCTGATCAATGAAGCCTAACGAGTTATATTTAAGCGGTTTCCAGTCAACGCCGTCAAAATACTCTATTTTGAATTTGATTCCCTCTAAGGGGGCATCTTTCTTGTTGTCGCCATACTTCTTAATTGTGATAGAGCCGTATGCGTCGGTCAGAGCGAGGTCCTGTTTTTCCTTGATGTAGACAAATTCATCCTTATTTTTGTGAACGTTAACAACACCGGTAAAGCTGTCGGAGAAAATCTCTCCGGCGCCGGGGAACGCCTCGTCAATATAATACTCTCTAACATCAGCATCAGCACCATCGATTTTTGCGATGTTGTTATCGACGTTATTAACGGATTCTATGGTTCTGGAGATGCGAAGATCCGAGAAATTCATTGGCGCAGTTTCTTTGCTTGAATCTATATTTCCGTCTTCCATAAGATAATTCAAGGTAACTTTACCATCAGTCTTATCAGATTTCTTAAATACGACCTTATAATTCCCTTGGGCAAGGACAACATCGTCAAAGTTATAATTACCCTTTGCATCAGTGTACCGTGTAGCAACCCGTTTGGGTGAACCCTGCGTTCCGTCATCTTCTGTGGGAATCTCGTAAAGCTCAACCAGAACATTTTCTATAACAGGTTCAGCGTTTCTGTCCAATGTTCCATTTACGTCCTTATCAAGGAATACGGTGCCGTTCAAATCTCTGCCCACTATCGTGGTGCGAACATTATCCGAGTAGCCGTTCAAATCACTTACGTCACCTTTGTCTATAGAGCCGGTTGCTTCGTTCCACTTAGCATTAAACGCGGAATAGAAATAAGCGTTGTTAAACAGGTCGTCGTTCGGCTTACCGTTGAAATGCAGAGTAATTTTGACCGTAACGCTGTCGGCGGAAGCGAGCTGAATTCCGGTAACGGCAATAGCCTTTACCTTTTTGCTGAATTGTGCGTTATCACCTTCATCAAACGTATAAACTCCGTCTGTACCGGTGTCGCCGCCGGTAACGGTACCTCTTTTCAACTCATTCCAACCGTAGGTCGTCTTTACAGTATCATTTATTTTACCGACCTTATTAAAATAATCTATCTTTGCCGTGTTACCACTGTCCATAAACTGATCAATGTCGACCGGAGCAATGTTGATACCGAGCTTTTCGGCGGCCTCCTTGCTGACAGTTGTTGTATTACCGTTTTCGTCCAAGTCATACAGTAATTCTCTGACATTCTCCGCAGACGATAGGTATACGCCCTTAATCTCAGCCTTTTTGGTGTTTTGATTACCCTCGCGGGTAATTTCGAGCTTCGTTACTGTAAACTCAGGGTCTCTGTCACCCGTCATCTTTGTTTTATCATTTTTTATTTCCTGCTCACTACCGGTTTGATCAATTATATTTGAATTGATCCTTTCATCTCCTTGATACGGAAGAATATCAAGAATCGCAAAGGTTACAGGTTGGGCGCTTACGGAGTTGGTGTACTTAAGAGTATAGGTAAGCTCATTGGTTGAGGGGTCATATTTGGCGTCGTCAACGGACTTATCGACCGACTTAACTATACCGGATATATTAGCGAGGACTTGAACATCCTTGGTGTCGGTGAAATAGCGGCCGTCGTTCATCGCCCAATAAATCTTGACCCTGTAATCGCCTTCATCGGAAGACTCGAATTTCTTAACTCCTGTCCACTTTTGATAGTTCATGTTTGATTCGGAGTTACTGTCTTCGGTGGTGCTTTGCTTTGTGAGAACTATTCTTTCGCTCTCGTTGCGCTTGCCCTTATTTAAAACCTGATATATTTTTACGATAGTTTGACCTGCTCTTTGATTTGTATTGTCATCAACGTCACCTTCAGCGGAGGTTCTAGAAGAATCTCCGATAAGCTCCTGATCTACAAGTGTACCGACAGAGAGGTTAGGTTCTTTCCACACAACATTGCCTCGATCTACAACCGCATTATCATTATACGACGGTGTTTCGTGGAAGGCGGAGGTCATCGCGTAATAGCTATCATAAGAGCGTGCTTCATTATCATCTTCGTCTCTGCGAAGGTCTTCAGCAAACTTAACAATACCGCTTGTATTATCTTCGCTCTGAGTGCCCTGGTTACTGTAGTTATCGTAAATGCCAAGGCCTATCTTATCGGTTATGGCGTAGCCCGCCATGAGAGCGAAGTTATAATAGGAGAAGGTTTCATCGCCAATCGACTTTGTCTCGCTGGGTACACCGTTTTCCATCAGAGTGGCCGTAACGCCGGAAGAGCTGTTTTCGGAATCATACAAAACTACGTTTTGCCTGTTTTTCTCTTTTTTCTCCTTGTCATCGATAACGGTAACTACCGCGTCGTTTCCGGCCTCAATGTAGCCCTTTGGAATTAAGCGAATGAGACGCGAGCCGGTTACGATAGCGTTTTCTTCACTGACTACCGGCGCGTCATACAGAATAATGTCGTTGCCGTAGGAGGCGCTGCCGAAGTCGCCATTGGCACCGCCGGTTTTAAATTGAGCCGAGAAGTCGGGTTTTTGCTTATATTCCAACAACTTTTCATGCAACTTAATCAATTGGTCGTAATAATGGACAACGTCAAACCCCTCGATATAGTGAGCATACTGTTCCTCATCATTTTTCTTCATATTTCTCATGTACTCAACAAGCTGCTCGTATGCTGTACGTTTATTACCACTCGAATCACTTTCATATTTTGCTAACTCCGCCGAGTCAACGAGGAGCATGAGAGTTTTCAGCTTATCATAAACGTCCTCTTTCCTGATGGTAAACTGGTCGTAAAGCACACGAACCAGCTTCCAGTTGTTGAAGTCTTTATTTGTGCCCATACCGTAGGCAGAAACATTAAGGAACTGTTTTCCGGGCATGAAGTGCTCGGAGGTGTAGGTTATTGGAATATCAATATATTTTCTATACGCCTCCGTGTCTGTATTCCACTGTTGATACAGGGTATCCAAATCAAGATACGAGTCAAGATGAGCGTCAATGTCGCCGTCACTAATTGTTGACGGATTCTCCTGCGGCAGTTTATTAGCAGACTCGCTGTCGTCTACCATGGTATCCAAGCCGATAACGTTTTCATCAAAGCGCACTCGAACGCTCTTACTGTCAACATTATAATCGAGAGTGAAGCCGCTGTTTTGATTTCCGCTTTCGGAACCGCCAAACTTTGAAATATATCCCGCATCCTCATTCATTTCTTCATCGAGCGACCAAGCTATTCCCTTTTCGACTGTGCCGGAACCATTAGTAAATCTGATGGTCTGGGTGATGTCGCGCACGGTGTCATAGGTTGTGACCGCGCCGCGGAATGCGTCGGAGTAAGAGGCAAGCTCCTGATCGCCGACTACATACCAATTGAATTGGGAATCATCAATCGTATTCCAGATATAACTACCGCAAATTTCTTTAGGCAAAGCCTCAACGCTTATTTTCTTATCATCATCCACCTTCGGATTAAAGGTAATTTTAATTGTACAATAATTATAGTAAGCGTCGCCCTCTTTATCATTTTTACCATCGTCGGGGTTTCCAAGTGCGATAATATAGTTATCATTGCCATTACCGTAAGATATACCGCTGTCCCAGTTGCCATTTGCGGCTATTTTAAAGGGATAGGATATAAATTCACCGTGAACGCCGACAGGGACATTATCAAATTGAACATGATAAGTTCCTGTATTTGGATCCAGAGTCATCTTTCCGGCTTCGGAAGCGGCAGCTTCCGCCTTTTTTTTCTCTGCCGGATCATCAAGAGGCTGACCGTTTTGCTGCAAACCGAGCCAGTTATAGGTATTTCCGTACTTATCATGGACGAGTCCGAGTCCGCCGATTACCGAATAGCTATTGATCTGAACATCCCGTATCGCTTCTCCATCGTCATATGGTTCAGTACATTGAGAATTTTTGTAAGCCGTATAATTAACGTCGCCGGTCACAGCGTTATAGGTCACCTTAATATATGCCGGCTTCGCAAGATAGAAAGAAATATTGTTGCCGCTGTCGATTCCGTACTCAACGACCTTGAAAGCATAGTTCTGACCGGCTGCGATCGGTTGATTGTCCTTACCCAAAATGGTATATTCATAAAGTCCGGATTCAATATTATTGGTCATAATGCCATTATAAAGATTCCAAACATACCCGTTGCCCATCAGGTTCTCGGTTCCGGTTACGACATACTGCGTGATTTCAAGCGCATTCGGCACCTCGGCGCTTATCGATGTGAGGTGATTGTCCGCGTTAAATCGAATTGTGACTTTTGACGGCTCTTTAAGCGAGAATTTAATGTTGCTCGCGCTGCCGTTATCACCGAATCCGAGGTCGATGTCGCCATCGGCAAATATCTTGAAGGTGTAGGCTCCGGCGGGAATAGCATTCGGGCTGGTCCAAGAATAAATATTGTTTGCCGCCGATGTGTCATCATGCGTCATTTTTCCCTTTTCTTTTGCCTCCGCTACATAGGCGTCTATTTGCTCCTTAGTCGGCACGTCGTCTACACCCAGATCCTTCTGGATTTGTGATATATCACTGCCGAGCCAATGATATCCGGTCAAATTTGTATCGCCCGCGACTACAAAATTTTCTGCCGAGACATTATTTGAAACGGTCAATTCCGTGCCGCCGTCTGTTACTACAGCCTTGTATGTGACCTTGTCGGTCGAGGAATTATAGGTTATTGTCAGTGTGCAGGTTTCACCAGGCGCAGCGCTTGCGCTTTGCGGAATGTAGAAGTATCTGTTGTTGGTGTTATCAAGCGCGGCCTTATTTTTTGAGTCAAACTGCACAATTCTGATTTGATAGTTTTTGCCGGTCGGAACACCGTCAGCTGTGAACGTATATTCGTTTTCTTTTTCATTCGATTCCATTATGTGCTTCTTGGCTTCGGTATTTTTTGCTCCTACGTCTTCAATATCGCTCCATCTTTGTCCTGTAATCTCCTTCTTATCGCTGATAACGGCGAAGGAATCATAGGTATAATTTGTGTAGTCGGCGATGGAGCTTTCAGTACAAATATCAGCCACCGCCGTATCGTCGGCTCTGTGCCACTGACCGTCTTTTTTTATATACAGCTCGCATTTATGGGTATCTCTGTCAAAGCTGAACTTAACATTACAGGGCTCAGCCAATATGAAGGACATATTCGTGCCGTTGTCAACGCCGTTGTAGCCGTAATTTGCAACGTTCCAGTCGTGGTTTCCGCGCACCTTGAACTCATGCTTTATAGGAGCGCCATCTTTAACAACCTCTTCTGGCGAAAAAGAACGTACAACCTCCTGAAGCTTGTGGGTGTTGTCTACAGGTTCAAGATTCAAGTCAGATGTCCAATTATCGGTAAAGGAGCCGATTATCGAATACTTTATTTCGGAATTACGGCCGCCTAATTCCCGGGTCTCAGAGATTTTGCCGCGGTATTGATGATTTTCATATTCCCAACCGTGGGAATCGTATATATCCGCAACAATTTGATAATCATTTGAGAACAGCTCGCTGTATTTAAATCGTATGACAACGTCCGTGCCGTCCTCGTCAATCACAAGCTTACAGTTCGTCGCGTCGTCAAACTTATTCTTACCGTAGTTATATGTCATTGATTCGTTTGCCTGAACCTTGAACTCATAAGTACCGCCGTTTAAGCCCTTATATCCAACCTGCCAATAGCCGGTTTCTTCATTGAACTCCATCTTATTACTCGGCTGTGCAACAGCCCAGTCGTTATCATTCATGAGAGAGCCGGACGCGTCCATAATGTAGTTATAGTTGTTGAGCACAACGGCGGCGGTTGAGGCCTGGGAGTAGCGGTAGGCGCGCAAAGCCATCGTAATATTTTTAAACTCGTCGCCCTCGACTGCCCTTGTTCCGTTTTTGTAATTAATTGTTTCTCCACCTAATGACCCTTGATACGACTCATCCTTATCCTCTTTTATATAGAAAGGCGACTTTTTAATCTGATCTTCGGTGAATTCGTATTCGTCGTAATTGTCGTCTTTGATTTCGTCATGGACCTCCATAAAAGGCCAAAGCTGGGGATAATATCCGTCCTCGTAACGCCAATGATCGCAATGCCACGAATTGTTTTCAAACGTAAGGCTGCAATTGTCCATCTTCATTTTGAAGCCGGAGTTATTCGTTTGAATATCTTTGTTAAAATCATCAGCCTCAATCGGGAAATCGGTGAGTCCGTAAAACGGCTTGGCTTCAGCGGTGGTTGTGTAAAGCCCCGTTACCCCCTGGAGCGTGAAGCTGCTTTCCGGCTTCTTTCCTGCGTCGGTATAATCATCGCCGGAGCAGGTACTGAATTCAAGATTGACGTCGTCATATACACCTATCATATAATCCGGCAGATAATCATACCAATAATCAGGATCCGGCTCATAGTTTCCTCCCGCCATACCTATTGCCATTTCACGCATCGCGGTCGTCTGCATATCATAATAGCAGTTGTCAAAATAACCGTAAACGTATTTATACGCCTTATAATCATCTAAATCTGAGCCGCTATAATTTTCTTCTGCATATGAGCCGGGTGTAAAATACGCGTGTTTTTCCCAATTATATGCCTCCGCGTCGGCTACCCACCATCTGTCGGGACAAAGAACGCCTATAAATCCGCCTGTCGGATAATATTCAAGTATAGTTATTTCAGAGGTGTCCGCGTTCTTGTTCGAGTATCCCTCACCTTGCGGGTTTCCGTCATCATCATAAGATTCGGCGTGTAAAAAGTTAGCTTCATATTCTTTGGCGGCTGACTTATCGGTTACGGTGAGTATATTTCCGACCTCGCCGGCGGCGTAACAGTTAATATATGCCGAGCCGTTGAAATTAATTTCTTTCCCTTCATATTCAATCGTTGTGTCGAGAGCGTAGTTCTCATCAAGCCCCACAAAGCCTCCGCAGTACCGTCCCGCGTAGTCCATTCCGACCGCCGACGTTGTATAGCAGTTGTAAAAGACAGCCGATCCAAAATTGGTTTTAAGGCTGCCATCACTAAATTCGTCCGCAGCAAATTGTTTTTCATTCATCTCATATGGCTTTTGAAGATCTCTCAGTGATACAACGAATCCGACGAATCCGCCCATCAAGTTTCTCCCCTCAACTATGCCGGAGGAATAACAGCTGTCAAAATATGCCGTAATGTTTGCTTGACCTGTGATGTCGTTGATAGCCGCAGCGGAGATAACTCTCCCGATGAATCCGGCGGTATTCTGGTCGGAATATATATTATTGTTGGTATAGCAGTTTTTTGCTATTATTCCAAGTCCGCACGAAATAAACGAGCCGGAGTCGTCGCCCAATGAAAACAGCTCGCAATCGACGGAATAAGAATTTTCAAAAACAGCAGGATAAACGTTTTGGGAAACGCCGGGTATTTCATTATTATTAAAAACTATATCCATCGGATCGTTTTCCGATAATGAGAACTTGTAATCAAATTTCTCTCCCTCTGGAAGATTAGCTCTAGATTGTGTGTTAGACGCAAGGCCGCCAACATGACTCTTTCCTACAACAATCAAGTTGCTTGTAGAGGTGTTCTGAACAAAAAGACCACTATGTCTTTGACTCCACCCTGTCAAACCTCCGGCATAATCTTTATTAATATTCTGAATATAAGAATCGGAGCCGTGAACATTATACAAATAGACTTGATATTTTTCACTACCGGATATATTACCGTAACCGACAGTTCCGTATATAAGACCGACAGGAGACTGACTACCTCTTCCTTTGATAATCATTGAATTGGAAATGCCAAGGTTTTTCATTATCAAATTTGCGCAAACATTGTTGAATAATCCGTTTTGCGACGTCTTCATATTATATATTGAGTGTCCGTTTCCCTCAATATAAACGACTGAATCAACATTTCTGACTTTACCGTTATAGTCTATTGAATTCCAGTCGCGATTTTTTTGTAAGTATTCCGAACCGGAGGTATAATCTCCAGTGGAAATATATCCATCATTATAATTACGATATCCGGCTAAATCAATATCTTTGCCGATATTGATTAATATATTGTCCTTTTTGTTATGCATCGTATATTCCAAGGCAAAACGAAATTGATTTGCATTTTCTACATTAAATTCTATAAATTTCTTGTAAGCCGACTCCGAACCGGTTTCTAAATCCTTGTACTTGAAATATACAGTTGGGAGTTTTTGGAAATCCTCGATTAATTTAATTGTAGTGTTATCCGACGTTTTAAAATTTAATTTGGCAATCCTTTCTTGTTCTTCTGTGCTATCTTTCATTTGATATCCTTGAAAACCATCCCATTTTTCAACGCCTAAATCCTCTTTCCACTTGAAAAGGTCGTTATCTTCTTTGACCTTCAACTGAATCATTTTCAATTCATCATTATCATCGTTATAATCACCTTTGTCATCATAACCAAGCGGAATCTGACTACCGCCGCTCAATCTTTCGCGAATTATATCAAGCTCTCCATCATCCGTGTACTCTTCCGGAACATCAAAAATTTCTTTTTGAATTTCTGAAATTCTCGCTTTTTGATATTCATTTATGTCGGAATACTTTGTCTGACTATTATTGTTGTTGGCCGCAGAAGCGGTGAGAGTGATAACAGGAAGCGACGAAACAATCATCACGAGCGATAGCGCAATAGCCGTCGATTTTATTCCCGATTCCGAAAGAAATCTTCGTGTGTTAAAAGAGAAACTCTTCAATACGCCGGATAAAATTTTCTTTTCGCTTTTCTTGATCTTTTTCATAAAATTGCCCTCCTAAAAAATGTCCAAGCAGTTCGGGGTTGTTGTGCTATATAACGACAGTGACAAAATTTTTATTTTGTCAACAAGCTTTTAAGTGAATTCAACGAATTCAAAAAAAACTATTTATTTTTACATATATAATTTTATCATAACTAAAAAAATTTTCAATATAACAAAATTAACAGGTTTCGGTAAAGAAATTATGTAATATGACGAATCCGCGTGCAAATTAATGAAGATATTGCACAAATAGAGCGTTCTTTTTTTTGCCATTGATAAAAAAATTCTTTTATTTTATATTAATTTTTGTCGCGAGAACGACACTTTGAAATGGTTTTATAAAGCAATGGCGAATCCCACAAGCAACTTAGTGAAAAAAATTCACGAGTGAAGCGCTCTTTTTTTTGCTATTGATTAAAAAATTCTTTTTTTATATTAGTTTTTGTCGCGAGAACGACACTTTGAAATGGTTGCATAAGGTAATATGGGACAAAATAAAAATTTTGTCTATCGCACAAGCCCCAGCCCTTCAAGCTGCCTTGCGTGTTCCTCCCCTGTGGAGAGAAGATAGATGCGCGTGGTTTCTATTGAGCTGTGACCGAGAAGGTCGGCGAGCTTTGCGATATCGCGCGTCACTTTATAATATATTCTTGCAAACAGATGGCGAAGATTATGCGGAAATACCTTTGATGCTTCTACACCCGCCTTTTTACAAACAGCTTTCATCTCCGCCCATATTTGTTTTCTTGACATTCCCTTACCGCTTTTGGTGATGAAAATCTCGCCATGGGCGATTTTTTCTTTTTGGGCGTATTTCAGCAGCTTGCGGCACAGCTTACCAGGCAAAAGTATCGTGCGGATTTTTCCTTTAAGTGAGATTTCCGCTTTGCCGGCGTTTAACGCTTCCACAGTGATGTATTTCACCTCAGATACACGAATACCCGTCGCACCTATGGTCTCAAACAGCAGCGAGAGCCGTTCCTTTCCGGCGCCTTTTGCGGCGACGACCAGCCGCTCGTATTCGTCTTTTTTCAGATTCCGGCTTTCCTCCTGAAAGAGCTTTCGCTGGATGCGCAGGAACTTCACTTTTATACAAAGCCCCGCAAAGCGGCAATAGGTGTTGACTGCTGCGAGCATCGAGTTTACGGTCACCGGCTTATATCCGCCGTCGAGCAAATAGTCCTTCCAGCCGGAGACCGCTTCTTTGACAAGCTCTTTCCCGCCAAGCCACGCGGAAAACGCCGCGAGGTCGCGCAGATATTTCTGTATCGTTCCGCTTTCCCTCTCCTCGCCTATAAGCCATACTTTAAATTTATCAAGATTCTCTTTTGAAATTATGTGGGTCGTCTTTTCCATAACTAATTCCTCCTCGTATAACATAAGCGCAAATATCCCCCGCCTCTAAGAGGCGGCGGAGTCCATTTAAAAGGTAATTATGACGCATATTTATATCTATTATAACAACATTATGCTGAGATATCCTTCTATAAGATTTGAACCATCAGCCAAGCAGGCGGCGGGATAAAAAATAAAGGGCAACGCATTTAGCGCCGCCCACAGATTGCGGAAAAGCTATCTAGTCATTGACGATATGTTCAAAATACGAGTAACCCAATAGCTTTAAAAAACCTCATCCGTCAATTCAGGCAAATAACTGTTTCTGATGTTCCCCTCTCCTCCCGCCCAACACCGTGCGTGAGACTTTCACCTCGCACGGCGTTACATCATAGCTTAGTATTGTAGTATTGTTTAGTTATTTCAAAGAATTTTAGCTTGAACAGCTATTTCTTCGCCATAGGCATCCTATCCTTTCGGTTTGGATTTTCTTTGTCTTACTCGAAGCTGTGATTTAATTAACCTACTGATTTGACTTAGCTATGACTCGCGGCTGTTCCTCCACCGCCATTACAGCAGCTTCTTCGATCGTGCTGCTACCCTCAGTTCTATAAATCTGCGTTGCCTCGGTTGCCCGTTTCCGCAGAACTGCCCCAGTGTAAGCTGTTTGATTAGGCATTTGAACCTTTCCGCGTTCCAACAATCCTATCTATACATATAGAGCTTTAGGTGCTTGCTTTGAGCCTGTCAGTGTCCGGCGCCTGTAACGTCGTATGGAATTTCATAGTGAAAATCGGCTCTGCTCCTTTGACCGCCGCCGCGTTTTGAAAAAGCAAACGAGCGCTTTTATTTTGTTTTCGTTAAAATCAGGCTTACAAACAAGCAAAAGCCCCTATCTGTTCATACCGCCGTTTGCGGGTGGTTGCTTTTTTAATTTTTCTAAGACAAACAAAGTAAAGTAGAGGCGCGGATAAATATCGACGAACAATAAAAAATCTTTAGCCCAATGTCGTATTTATTGTCTTACAGTTTAATTTTTTACAATCTAAACAATTTTTTAAATAAAATAATTAAATCATCTTGATTATTCTAAAAAATGTGATATAATATATTGGCAAGTTTATAAAGTTGTGAAATTTGTCGAATTTTGCGATGACATTAATCAATATCTCCGGCGTTGATTAATACATTTTCTACAACCTCGTGAAGGTGGGTGAGATCGAGTTGGAAGGCATTTATTGTATCTATGAAGTGAATAGCGTTCTCGTAATTTGAAAATACATCTGATATTTTTTCAACTACTTTTTCCGAGGCACTGTCAACGGCGCATATGCCGTATGCGTCATAGCTTCCGGACTCTTGGGCGTTTAATCTTTCCTTTATAATTTTGTATTTTATCATTGTAAATCTCCCATCTGAATTTTCTTGTCCACATCATACCGTATCATTTTATCATGGAAACACTATATTTTGTGTCGATTTTTGAAAATGAAGATTTTTTCATTGAATTTGGCAAATTATTTTCACAATAAATTTTATAATTAAATCAATTTATGAAAGGATTTTGATATATGAATATTGCTGTTTGTGACAGCAATGAGCTGGGCAGAAGTTCGATTATATTGTTTTTACACAAATATTTTTCTAATAAGTCTATATCATACGAAATAAGCGAATTTAAAAGCGGAGAAAACCTTTTGCACGAATTTGACGCGGAAAAATATTTTGATTTGATATTTCTCGATATTTATATGAATGATGTTTTGGGTATCGAGGTCGCGCAAAGCTTGAGAAGCAGAAATTATAGAGGCGACATAATTTTTGCGGCTGCAAGCGACAAATTTGCGGTTGCCGGTTATGAGGTGGGAGCGAGCGCATATTTATTGAAGCCGCACAGCGCGAAGAAATTTAACGCGGCGCTGGATAAAATATTGAAATGGCAAAGACCTGACACTTATAATATAATGCAGCGCGGCAACATGATATGCGTGCCATATAATGAGATATTATATGTAGAGAGCAGCAATTCAAAATGTATGCTCCACAGAACGAACGACCGTAATTATGTGATATACAAGCGCCTGCGCGATATTGAGGCCGAGCTTTGCGACGGACGTTTTCTGCGCTGTCACCAAAGCTACATAGTAAATATGAACTTTATAATGCATACGGGCAAGGAATTTACACTTTCAACAGGAGATGTGATTTTAATAAGGCAACGCGACTTAAACGAGATAAAGCAAAGGTGTTTTGATTACTTGGAAAAAACGGGAGGGAGCGGAGCCTGCTGAGCGTACTTTGCGGCATAAGCGCAAAGACTGCCCGAAAATATTCCAAAGCTATTATGCGCTTAAAGCCCTGCCAACCGAAGCCATAAATTAAGGCAAATGGTTGACAGGGCTCTTTCTTTAGCAAAAGCGATATCAAATATTAGTTAATATTTTGCCGCCGCAAGCAGGTCAAGAGTGTCGCAAGCACCGTCCCTGTTCATATCCGCGGCGGAGTAAAACGGCGAATCAAGGTCGATTTTCCCGCAGAGGAACTGCATATATTTCTTTACGTCAAGGCTGTTTATATTGCCCTCTCCGGTCAAATCGCCGTTCACTATTAGGGTAAAGCTGAGCTGCTGCTGAGCGTAAAATTGCGCGGTGAAGCCCGTTCCGACGTTACCCGATGTTTTAGAAGCGCCGCCGTAATTTCTGAACAAAACGGAATAACCGGAGTAGTTCATATTTTGCTTGAATTTCGCAATGCTTGTTTGCGGCGCTATGCCGCTTATAGTCATATTGCTCTTGTTTAGCGTATAAACAGAGGAGCTTATCGAGCCGGACGATGGGCGAGATGATGTATTTGAACTGCCCGAAGAGCTGTTGTTTGTTGAATTGTTTGACGAGCCGCCTGATGATGAGCTATTTTGCGAAGCTCCGGAGGAAGTGTTGTGCGGCGGGCTTCCCGATGAAGCGCTTCCGTTATTTACAGGTTGAGTTTCGCGCGGTATTTCGTTCATCTCTGAAGGAGAAATTATCATCAGCTCGCCGTTTGCGCATATAATCCCTATGCTGCTGCCGTGAGGGAAAACCCTTTCTATTTGCCAGCCAATATCGAGGGAGTAAATTTTCTCGCCAGAACGATTTACTCCGTACAGTACTTTATCGTCACAGTAGTATATAATATTCCCGACGACCGCTGCTCCTTTGCCGCGAGGCACCCTGCATAGATAGGTGAGAGCGTTGTTGCCCGCCGAATAAACAGCGCCGTCGTTTGAACATATGGCTCCGGCTCCGGCGATAAGTGCCGGTGAAGAAATATCGCCGAGAAGGTCAACGCTTCTTCCGTTTACGGAAAATATTTGCCTGTCCGATAAAGCGTAAAGGCGGTCGGCGGAGCTGTCGTAAAGCAGGCGCAGAAGATTATACTGAGTGCTTATTGAATATTTGGGAGTGCCGTCGAAGGAAAATACTTTTATAGTGTGAGAGTCGTTTTGCAGCATATAAAAACAGCTGCGACCCATTGCGAAGCAGCTTTCATTGTCTATCGCCGACATTACCGTGTTTATGTCGCACTGCTCGCTTGAAAAATTATATATCAGAACCTGTAATTGCCGGACGGGCAGCTCGTTATGGGTGATATTGGTTCCGCTCAACACCGCTCCTATATATCTGTTGCAGCCGCTTATGGCTTCGAGCTTTAGATAATCGGTGAAAAACGAGAAATCATTGGAGCTGCCGCCCTTTATGTATTTCAAGTGAAGATAGCCGTCTGACTGCGAGGCGATATAGGTGATGCCCGAGGCGTCCGGATAAATCAGCATTCGGTCCGATTTAAGCGATGAAATATCGTAATATGTATACGCCCGCGCATTTGACGTTGAAAAAACGAGAAGAATTATAATTATCGCACTAAGCGTCGCATAATATTTTTTAATAATATCACCGCCCCAACAAAAAAATCCTTTAAATAATATTATCCTACATAATGTGATATAAGTATTATTTTCGTGATAATTGTTCAACAGCATAAGTTGACAAATTTATCCAATTGGATTTGTCTAATATTTACAGGGCGATCCGAAAAATTATATAAAAATTAAAGCAGCCCGCCCGTATGTTGAACCGTTCCAACGATTGCAGACAGTGTTGCAATCGTCTGTACCTTTATTGACAGACGAGGCTTGGATAAAGTTTTTACCATTGTAGACATAATAAAATCTCCTTTTTTCTTATTTCATATGATCAGATTGAGAAGCAATCCCGTCACCAGAGAAAACGCCATGACAAAGGCGAGATAGAGCAAAAACCGCTTCATCCCCAGCACGATCTTCAGCGCGCCGAGGTTGGTAATCTTGGTCGCCGAACCGGTAATCATAAAGGCCGAGGCGCTACCCATGCTCATGCCCATTGAGAGCCATTCCCGAATCAGTGGGATTGTCCCGCCGTCGCAGGCATAAAGCGGAACGCCGATGGTCGCCGCCATCAGAACGCCGAAGCCCTCGTTTGCTTCCCCGAACAGAGCAGCAAATTGGTCTGCCGGGACATATCGCTGGAACAGGGCGGAAAGCAGTACACCCAGCAGAAAATATAAGCCGGTCGCTTTGATGTTTCTGCCGAGATTGAACAGAAACCGCAGAAACAGGTTCGGGTGTGTATCATGGCTCGCCCTTGGCTCAAAGCCAGTAAAATTGAAAAACGGCTTGTCCTTGTAGAAAATATGTACCACGATACCCGCCACAATGCCGCATCCCTTCCCCAGAACCATTCCCTGATCCTTCAGATTCAGATACCGCACAAGCGTATGATAATGGGATTCCAGCGCCTCAAACGTCCATGTGTCGCTATTCCATGCGACAGCCAGAAGCGCAGACTTCATGTGCTTTCGCTGGATGCTGCTGTTAAAAGCACAAAACCGGTCGATCATCGTTTTAAGCTGCGCGCTCATCCCATAATAGTAAAGCGGCGTCACAAACACCATCATGTCCGCATCCAGTATTTTCTGCCGTATCCCATTCACGTCATCTTTTTGAACGCACGGGCCTTCATACCCCGCAATGAATACAGCCGGTGCAGGGGTGAATATTCGCGTGGGCGACGTCTATGGCCTGTACGCTGTGACCGGCTTCCTTTGCGCCCCGTATGAACTGCTCCGCCAACAGATTGGAGGAACCGTTTTTATTGGGACTGCCTTCAAGCACTACGATATTCACAGCGATTCCTCCCATCGTTTCAGCTCGGAAGTGGAATTTAAGATTCTCCC
>CANRNQ010000032.1 GCA_947632045.1 uncultured Clostridia bacterium | reverse complement strand
TAGGCTTTTATTCCCGTAAATTAGTCACGTCGCAGAGGACGAAGCTAACAGCAATATTATTTAATTTAAATATTATCGCCGCTCCACGGGCACAAAAGCTTTATCAAAGCAAAAACCGCCTGTTGCGGCGGCTTTGTGCTTTTGGTGGAGATGAGGGGAATTGAACCCCTGTCCGAAAATCGCTTACCGAGGCTTTCTACGAGCGTAGCCGATGCTCTAAATTCCCCCGAGTCATCGCCCGTCGGCAGGCTATGCCAAGGAGTAGCCCTTTAGATCATGACCGAATACAAGGCTATTTCCGGTTCACGTTCACCGCTAATCGACGCTCTTATCCGACGCGCGGTACTGCCGGACAGAACGGCTGCTTAATCAAGCAGCTTGTGCAACTAAATTGTTGTCGTTTATTATTTAAAATTGCGGATTTTATAGCGGCTCCGCACCGCTGCTCGCTTACCGGGGCTTACAATCCCCGTCGAAACCTTTACATCCCCTTATATATTAATAACTAAATTAATAACGAATTTTAAAGCTCGCAGGCTATATATAACCATAAAGCTCCATAAAGCTCCATAAAGCTCCATAAAGCGTCTAAAGCAAAATAGCTGTTAAAGTCCGGCTGTCGGCTCTATCTGTTTTGCTCCTTTAGCGCGCGCTCCATCGTTCTTTTTGCGTCCCGCTGAGCCATGTCGGCTCTCTTGTCATAAAGCTTTTTGCCCTTGCACAGTCCAAGCTGAAGCTTGACTCTCGAGCCCTTGAAGTACAGCGAAATCGGAATCAGAGTATATCCGCCCTGCTTTACAAGGCCGTAAAGCCTCATTATCTCGCGCTTGTGCAAAAGCAGTCTGCGCACTCGCATGGGGTCGCGGTTAAAAATATTGCCCTGTTCATACGGGCTGATGTGCATTCCGTTTACGAATATCTCGCCGTCAACTACGCTGCACCAGCTATCCTTGAGGTTCACCCTGCCGGCGCGCAGAGATTTCACCTCTGTTCCGCAAAGCTCTATGCCCGCCTCGAGGCTTTCTATGACAAAATATTCATGATGAGCCTTTTTGTTTTGGGCAATGGTTCTTGTGCTCTCCTTTGCCATATCATCGCCTCCGAACGGTCAAAAAATGTTTATCGACAAAGTGGATTTTATCACATTTCGCGCGTGTGTGTCAAATAAAAAATTGCTTTTTTAATCAAGCACATATTGACATATTAACATATCTTGTGCGACTCAATTTGCCGTCTTGTGTCGAGGGGCTTAAAAGCCGCGTTTTTCGCGCCGCATAAAGACTATCGCGCCCGTTTTTACAAATTAAAATCACAAAAAATAAAATTATAGCGGCGTGATATCAGCTCTCATCTCAGCCTTTTATCGGCTCTATCGTGCATACGCTGTGCGCGGCTATGCCCTTCATCTCGCCTGTAAAGCCGAGTCCCTCCTCGGTGGTTGCTTTGACGTTTACGCGGTCTTCGGAAATTCCGCACACCCTTGCTATATTCTCTCTCATGCGCCCTATATGCTTCGCAAGCTTCGGCTTTTGAGCTATTACCGTGCAGTCTATATTATTTACCTCAAATCCCGCGTCTTTTAAAAGCCTTACAACCTCGGCGAGCAGCTTCATGCTGTCCGCCCCCTCGTACCTCGGGTCGGTATCGGGAAAATGCCGACCTATATCGCCAAGCGCCGCCGCGCCCAAAAGCGCGTCGCTCACGGCGTGCAGAAGAACGTCCGCGTCCGAGTGGCCGAGCAGGCCGATCTCAAACGGTATCTCGACCCCGCCGATAACAAGTCTTCTGTTT
Source organism: uncultured Clostridia bacterium (assembly GCA_947632045.1). Classification (GTDB taxonomy): domain Bacteria; phylum Bacillota; class Clostridia; order Oscillospirales; family Acutalibacteraceae; genus UBA7067. Next base: position 16,012 of record CANRNQ010000032.1, on the reverse strand, counting down.
TCTGCAAATCTGTGTACGTCGTACCCGTGTCCTATGCGCATTATTTTCCTCCCATCAGCCTTTCGGCTATTGATATATCCTCCGGCGTTGTTATTTTTATATTAGCATAGCTGCCCTCAGACACATACACTCTTTCGCCGAGCGCCTCAAACAGCGCGCAGTCGTCCGTGTATTCCTTTCCGTCCTTGAGCGCCCTTTCCATCGCTAAAAGGTATTTATCCCTTAAAAAAATCTGAGGGGTCTGTATAGATACAAGCCTGTCGCGCCTCGGAGTCTGCTCGATAAGCCTGTCCTCGCCTATTATTTTTATCGTATCCTTGACCGCGACCCCCGGCGCCGCCGCCCCGTATTTTTCCGCGCATATTGCGGTGCGCTCTATAAGCTCGCGGCTTATAAGCGGCCTTGCACCGTCGTGTATCGCTATGAAGTCGCACTTGTCCGAGGTGAGAGAAACCGCGCCGAACACGGACTGCTGTCTTGTCGCCCCGCCGCGCGAAAAGCATTTGAATTTTCTTATCTCGTGCCTCTTCATCAGCCTCTCAAACGCTTCTCTTTCTTCGTCGCGGCAGACTATTATTATCTCCTCTACCGCTTCTACCGACTCAAACGCTGCTGCCGTGTGCGCGAGCACCTCGGTACCATTTATCTTTAATAGCTGCTTGCTGACAGCGGAGCCCATTCTGCTCGAGCTGCCCGCCGCAGGGATAATTACAGATAGCTTCATCTCAACCTCACTGAAATATCGCTCCGACCGCCGTTGAGCGCAGGTCGGTGCATATAGTTTCAACCGCTTCGTCGTCCACGTTTGAAAGCACTATGACGTTTATGCCGTAATTAAAATCCATGAGATCCATGGTATAGCACGCCATTGACTGTCCCGTGTGCCAATAGTAGCCGTTGTCCGATATGAACCAGCCGTAGCCGTAGCCGTAGCCTTTGTTGCTTAGCATTTGATTTAAGGACGCTTCGCTTATTATCCTCCCGGAAATCAGTCCGTTGAGCCATTTGCTCATATCTTCAACGCTTGAGGCTATCTCGCCCGCCGCACCGAAGTACGTTGTGTTCGCTTTGTCGCCCTCAGAGCCGTCTATCAGGTAGCCCACCGCGTCGGCGTTGTTCATATTCATGCTCGTATTTGTCATATCAAGCGGCTTCAATATATTCTGCTCGATAAACTGCTCGTATGTCATACCGCTCAGCCTTGATATTATCTCGCCGAGCAGCATATAATTCGTGTTTGAATATTTATACTGCGTGCCCGCGTCAAACAGCAGTCCGTTTGCGTTTGCAAAGTCGAGCACGTCGTCAAAGCTCGTCGGCTCTGTCATATCTATCTTGCCCGTATCGTTAAGATATATCATCGCATTTAGAAAATCCGGTATCCCCGAGGTCATATTCAGAAGATTTTCTATTGTAACCCTCTCGCCGTACTCGTATTCGGGGATATATTTATCCACCGTATCGCCGAGTGATAGCTTGCCCTGCTCCTGAAGCAGCATTACAGCCGTCGCCGTGAACTGCTTTGTTATCGAGCCGAGCTCGATTTTTGTGTTTGGCGTATTTGGCGTGGCGTTCGCCTTATCGGCAAAGCCGTGGGAATATTCGCAGAGCGTCGCTCCGTCCACCGAAATCAAAACGGCTCCGGAGAAATCATACTGCTCCATATACCCCTCGACCGCTTCGGTCAGTCTTTTTCTTCTCTCGACGGTCATCTCGTCCTCGGTTGCCGCCTGAGTTTCCTCCTCGGCGGCGGATATATATGATGAGCCTTTGCCGCCGCTTTTATCGCTGCTTCCGCACGACGGCAGCAGGCAAAGCGCCGCCGTACACACGGCAAGCGCGGAAAGGAGTTTTTTCTTAACGGTAAAATTCATGCTGCACCTCCGTTTGACTTTGGTGAGAAATGCGCCGCGGCGACAAGGACGGCAATGCCGCGCCCCTGTCTAAATTTAGCGCTGTGTTTTTGTCGGGCGGCGACCGCTGCTTTCGCCTGCAGCGAAAGCAGCCATAACGCGGCGCGCTCCGGCTTTTGCTGCGCGGCAGAGTCTTTCCTGCGCCGCGGTATGACGGGCTGCGAAGCAGCCCGGGTCGCCGCCCGTATCAACAAGCTCTAACCGCCGCGGCCGACCCTGCCCGCACATAGCCGGACTGCACCGGAATAATTTTTATTTCCGCCCGCTTATTTTGAGAAATTATAAATTATTTTCCCTATGCTCGTCAAGGGGAATTGCACAAACGCCTAAATTGCGGGAACTAATTTTTAAAATACAAAAAGTCCGCTTCTTTATCAAACGGGATATGTGAGCTGCTCGTCGCGAATATCTCTGAGCGTTTCAATCAAATACCTCTCCGCCTCATATTTTGCCATCGTCAAATTTTGGTCAAGATAATTGCCGCAGGAGTACGCGTCTGCGCCGGGTATTTCACCCTCGTAGCCCGCCATAAATTCAAACATCTCCGTCACTATCGGCAAAGCGTCCCTTGAGGAAAGATTTCCCTTTAAAATCAGATAAAATCCGGTTCTGCAACCCATGGGGCCGAAATATATCGTCTGCTCCTTGTATTTTTCGTGATTGCGCAGGAACGTAGCGCCGAGGTGCTCCATCGTGTGCAGCTCCGCCTGATTTATAACGGGCTCGCGGTTCGGTCTTTTCATTCGCAGATCAAAGGTTGTCGCTATTACCTCTCCGTCGCCGCCGTAATCCCTTCTTGATACATATACTCCCCTTTCGAGAAGAATATGATTGACCTTAAAGCTTTCTATTTTCTCCATCGCTTTCATTTCACCGTTCACCCTTGTCCAAATCACTTTTTCGCGCTTATTTTCTTTTCCGTGCCGTTTAAAATCCTCTTTATGTTTTCCTTGTGCTTCACCACTACCGTTATTCCGACAAGCGCCATGCAGACCGTCGCGACTATTACATACACCGCCGTGTGGCGGCTATCCGTTCCCTGACTCGGCAGATAATCGAGAAAATATGTAACGAGAAATGTATATACCGGCAGCAGTATAGCGCCGATAACCGAGGCCTTTGATATTATCCTTGTGAAAAGAAAAATCAGCCCGAAGGTAATTATAGTCGCGAGGAATATCCTCCAATCGGCGACCGCAAGCATTGCCGCCACGGTCACGACCCCCTTGCCGCCCCTGAAGCCGAAGAATATCGGGAAGATATGGCCGAGCATACAGCACATACCACCGATATATTTGCCGTATGAAATTATCTCGCTTTGCAGCACCGAGCCGCCGTCAACGGTCTGTATAGTCGAAAACAGCAGCCAGCCGATTATGACGGATATTACTCCCTTGAGGAAATCAAACAGTATGGTAAGCACTGCGGGAGCCTTTCCGACTGAGCGCAGCACGTTTGTAAAGCCCGCGTTGCCGCTGCCCATCGTCCTTATATCGGCGTGATTATCGACTATCCTCGTTATGATTATTGAAAAGCTCACGCTGCCCAAAAGATATGCTATTACGGCTGTCAGCACGAGCTGGAGCCAGCCGTTTGAAAGCAAGGTAAGATACTCCCGCATTATTTTTCTCCTCTTTCTCTTATTACAAATCTCACCGGCGTTCCCTCAAGCCCAAAGGTTTCCCTTATTCTGTTCTCAAGATAGCGCTGATACGAAAAATGAAAAAGCTCCTGATTATTGACAAAGAAAACAAAGGTCGGGGGCTTCACGGAGGCCTGCGTCATATAATATATTTTCAATCTTTTGCCCTTATCCGACGGCGGCTGAACCCTGAGCACGGCCTGCGACAGCAGCTCATTGAGCCTGCCGGTCTTTATTCTCATGGCATGGGAATTTGCCGCCCGCTTTATAAGCCCGAAAAGTCTGTCGAGCCTCTGCCCCGTTTTTGCTGAAATGAACGTCATGGGCGCATAGGACATAAACGAAAAGTCAACGTCGAGCTTCTTTTTATACTCGTTCATCGTTTTGTCGTTCTTTTCGATGGCGTCCCACTTGTTCACGGCGATTATACACGCCTTGCCCGCGTCGCAGGCAAGGCCCGCCACCTTTGAATCCTGCTCGGTAAAGCCGTCCTCGGCGTTTATCATTATAACGCACACGTCGCAGCGCTCGACCGCCATTTTTGCCCTTATTACGCTGTACTGCTCTATTTTATCGTCCACCTTATTTTTTCTGCGCAGTCCCGCCGTGTCGATAAAATTGAATTTGCCGTATTCGTTTTCGACGAGGGTATCTATCGAATCCCTTGTCGTGCCCGCGATATTTGATACTATACATCTCTCCTCGCCCGAGATTTTATTGATGAGCGAGGATTTGCCCACGTTCGGCTTTCCTATAACGGCTACGCTTATCACCTCGCCGTCGCCGTCGTCCTCACCGTCGCACTCTATATATGAAAACGCCTGCTCCAGCAGGTCGCCGGTGCCGTGGCCGTGGACGGAGGAAACCTGTATCGGGTCGCCGAGTCCGAGATTGTAAAACTCGTAAAATTCCGGCTCAGGCTCGCCGATTTTATCGCATTTATTGACGCAGAGGACTATCGGTCTGCCGCTTTTTTGCAGCATAGAGGCGACCTCTATATCCGTTGCGACAACGCCCGATTTGAGGTCTGTCACGAGTATTATAACGTCAGCCGAATCTATGGCGAGCTCGGCCTGACGGCGCATTTGGGAGAGGATTATATCGTCGGAGTAGGGCTCTATTCCGCCCGTATCTATGAGCGTCGCCCTTTTTCCGCCCCACTCGACCTCGCCGAAGATCCTGTCCCTTGTGACTCCGGGGGTATCGTCGACTATTGATATTCTCTTTCCCGTCAGTTTATTAAAAAGCGTAGATTTGCCGACGTTAGGTCTGCCGACTATTGCAATTACAGGCTTTGCCATTCGGCCTCATTCCTTTCCTGCTTTATTTATATAAAATTTTGCTTTTGTGGTTGAGGATCGCCGCGCGATCCCGTTTTTGCTTAGTGCTTAACAGGGAGGCTCGGGCGGCGACCGGCGCGGCTGCGCCGCGCCGGAAAAACGCGGGGGGCGCCGAGCTCCTGCCCCGCCAAAAAATCGCCATCCCCGCCGCGTTTTTCGGCACATTTTCGCCGCAGGCGAAAATGTGCGGGTCGCCGCCCGAACCCATCTCCCCGCTCAAAACAGCCGAGACTCACCGCGCGGCTGTCTCCCGTTCCTCACAAAAGCGGGTACAAGCCGATAAAATCACTCTTAGTATAAAATATACTTTTAGTATAATCATTTCAAAATCTCATCGAGCAGCCTTTCCCCATCGTTCATAACGGGTACAAGCGCAACTCCGAGCGCGCGCTCAACATCGTCCGTCGAAACGTCGTCCAAAAATAAGTCGCCCTCGTGCCGGAGCATAGCCGTCGAAATGATCAGCTTGCCGCCAAGCTCCTTGCCCTTTAGCGCGTTTATCAGGTCAACGCCCGTCACAAGCCCCGTAACGTCGATCTCGCCGCCGAAAAATTTATTTTCAACGCCTACCACGTTCACACGCACATTCGGAAACTTCTCCCTCAGCGAAAGCATAAGCTCCTTCAAAAAGGCCTCCGGAGCCTTGCCGCAGGCGAGGGTCATTTCCCTGCTTATATCGGAACCCTCCCGCTCCGAAAGCGCCCACTCAAATTCGTCCTTCAGGCACGCCATAAGACCCACGCCGTCCTCAAGCTGCTGAAAGCCCTCGTAAAAATCAGCGTCGGGTATGGCTATACCCGCCTTGAGGTAAAACTCGTCCGAGGCGAAGACTGTTCTCCTGCCATACTCTTTTGTAAATTTATCTCCCCATTTTTCAATCTGCTCAAGCGTCGCCCTCGCCGTATCCTTATTATATGACTTAAGCGGATACAGCCCCTCGCGAAAGCCGGTGAGTCCCACCGGCACAACGGCTATGCTCTCTATCTGAGGAAAAAGAGCCTCAAGATCACCGAGCGTCCTGTCAAGCTCCTCCCCGTCGTTTATGCCGGGGCAGGACACTATTTGACAATTTATCATTATACCGCCGTCGGCAAACCTCTTCAAAACAGACAGAGCCTCGCCCGCAAAGCGGTTGTTTAGCATTTTGCATCTTAGCTCGGGGTTAGTCGTGTGGACTGACACGTTTATCGGGCTGATGTGCAGCTTTATTATTCTTTCTATTTCGTGCTCGCTTATGTTTGTCAACGTTACATAATTTCCGAAAAGAAACGAAAGGCGGGAGTCGTCGTCCTTAAAATACAGGCTTTCCCTCAGCCCCTTGGGGAGCTGGTCGATGAAGCAAAAAATACATTTGTTGCGGCACGAGTGCTGCTTATCCATAAGATATGTTTCAAACTCGAGCCCCAGCTCCTCATACTCCCCCTTTTTTATTTCAATCTCGCGAGCAGCGCCGTTTTCGTCCTCAATGACGAGCCTTAAATTTCTGTTCAGCTGATGAAAGCGATAGTCGAGCACGTCCGCTATCTCCTCGCCGTTTATAAAAACAAGCCGCTCGCCGGCCTTCACTCCCGCTTTTTCGCATCTTCCGCCCTTTGTAACGGCTTTTATAAGAACAGACATTTTTCACCTCGCAAAAAAAAGAGGAGAGGATTTTGCCTTCCTCTCCGCCTTAGATTTTTTAAACGAATCAAGCGTCCTTTTTAACTACCTCTCTGCCATTGTAGTAGCCGCAGCTCGGGCAAACTCTGTGAGCAAGCTTATACTCGCCGCAGTTTGTGCACTTTGCAAGCGCCGGAGCAGAAAGCTTCCATACGTTAGATCTTCTTGTGTTTCTTCTCTGCTTTGATGTTTTATTCTTTGGTACTGCCATGATTCAGCACCTCCTTAATTAGATTTGTATTTAGAGCTCATACTCTTAATTCAATAGCTGTTTCAGAACCTCAAGTCTGGGGTCCGCCGCATTTTTGCTGCATCCGCAGTCGCCCTCGTTGAGGTTGGCGCCGCAGCTTTGGCACAAGCCCTTGCAATCTTCCCTGCACAAATACTTGAGCGGCAGCTCAAGCAGAATGTCGGCTCTTGCAAGCTCGTCCAGATCCAGCATATAATCGGGGGTTTCAATGTAGTCGTCATTGCTGTCGCCGCTTAGGGACGTGACAAGATTATGCTCAAATTCCAAACTCATATTTCTGTCACACGGCGAGAAGCAACGGTCGCACGGCCTGGAGTATAAGAATTCAGCTTTTAATATAAGTCTTACCGCTCCCGCCGTATTAACCGCCTCGGCCTTTACCCTTACGGGCTTTGGCATGGGGTTAACGCCGTCGACCGCAACCGAGCTCAAATCAAGCTCGCGCTCCGCTATGTGATGCACCCCCTCGTTGAGGAACACTTCCTTTATATCGAGAAGCATACAGGCACCTCCGCAGAACAAATTGCGGCGCATTAAAACACCGAATAATATTATACAATCAAGCCATTGTTTTGTCAACGATTTGCAAAAACATTTCAGATTGATTTTTCAACAAACCTAAGGCTGTTTTTCCGCAGGTTTTCATATAAATATACAGGGCTGCGCAGGCGAATACGCTTTTTTTAAGCGGCTTACTCGCCCGAAACGGCGGACGAGGCTATGCCCGCTGTCGCGGCGGCGCTGTTTTCGCGATTTTTTATATCGCGTCTGAATAAAAGCTTAAATACGGCTCTGACAAAGGGCTGTATGAAGAAAAGCTGTGTGAACACGGCGAAGGGGAAGTTAAAGCACATCAGCTTTAGCCAGCTTGCAAGCATATTGATAAGGTCGAAGCCCCGGTAATAAGGGTAATACAGTATTGAGGCGATGAAGCTCATAGCGGGGCACATAATGCCGACTGTCGCGCAGATTATTGCGGTTTCAAATAAAACCGGGTGAGTCGTACGCGGGTCAAAGACACGCCTTGCAAGCTTAAACGAGCAGGGGCTTCCGACGAGCACCTCGAGCGTATATGCAAAAACAAATTCAAGCAAAACAACAGCCCATATAGGGTAATACGAGCCGAGCATATAAACTCCGCCCTGAGCGTTTATAGCTCCAAGCACGCTGCTGCTTCCGTTTAAGCTCATCAAGGTTTCCCCGTTGACCACATAAAGGCTGTAAAACACATATGCGTGTACGGTTATTACAACGGTTATAAAGGCAAACACCATTCTCTGAAATTGATTTCTCGGCATAAAATAAAGCTTCCTTTCTGCTTGAACGCACAAAAAAACACGCCTGCCCGAGCGGTAAATCAACAGCAAATTCCGTAATCAGATTTACATGCCTTTGGGCAAAACGTGTGTCGTATGCGTTTAAATATTTAATTCTCGCGTATTTTATCATATTAAAAATTTTTTGTCAAGGCTAAAAAAGTCATAGCCCCAAGCCTCCGAAAACCTCCGCCTTTTGAAAGGGGCCGGTGAAGGCTTTATTTTTCTCCTGCAAAAATCAGGCTTATCCAAAAGCAAAAGGGGAGCGCCGCTCCCCTTTCGCTTATTCAGGTCTTGAGCTTATGCGATAGTGGCGAGCCCCACCACATGCTTTTGTATCATTATCGCGTCCGCTATCGTTATTTCTCCGTTTTTGTCAACATCGGCAAGCGTCTTCTGCTCGCTGTCAAGCCTCAGTATTTCAACGATATGCTTTTGTATCATTATCGCGTCCGCTATTGTTATTTCGCCGTCGAGATTCACGTCGCCAAGCTTTCCGTCAAGGCGATTGTGGTCCGTCCACGAGCCCCCGTACAAGTAGCCCTTGCCCGGGTCAAGCACACGATTGTTATAATCCGGCACAAACATTTTCTCCGGAACTCCCGGGAAGATGAGGTTCTCGGTCTGAGCCGTATTCTGGCCGTTGCCGAAAATAACGTTGCTCACATCGGCGTTAACCCTATATTTCCAAATCCCGTTTCCGCAGTCGGTCATGGGCTCTCCGGGCCATTGAACAAATTCGGATGCTTCCCACCAATATATAAATACATTATCCCATTTGGTCATGGAGTTGTCGAAGTACACATAAAGGCTGCCGAGCACGCCCGACATTTCGCTCTTTGCGGCGCTTAGCGCGGTTTGAATATCCGTGCCGGTTGTCGCCGCGTTGATAGCGTCCCTTCCCATTTGATACGCCTCGATAAATTCATTCCACTCCTCTTCGCTGTAATCGTTTTTGTTAAAGGAGTTCTTGTACTCGTCGAGCTCGGCAAGAGCCGCTTCTTTCACAAGGTCTACGCTCACAAAGGTTCTGTTCATAAAGGCTTCGCGCCTTGACATCCAGTCGATATAATATTCAAGCTGCTCCTCGTGCGTGCTGCCTGCCGACGGCACAAGCAGATTGTCGATGAGCGTCCTCGACCATCTTATATAGTTCATATCCGCGCTGTCCTTTAACAATGCTCTGTACTCGTCAAAGCTCTTAAGTCTTCCGCTTCCCTCAGCTTTGCCGTTTAATATCGCAAAGGCAGGCACAAATCTCTCGTTCCAAAGCCTCTCCGCTGCACTCGCAATCTCGCTTTGATGTGCAAACTGCGCGATTATCGTGTATTTTCTGTTTCCATACTGCCTGCTTTCCGCCGCAAATATGGAATCCGTATCCATCATATTTACTCCGTCCTTGTAGGTGCTCAGGTTGCCGAACGCCACGTCATAATCCCACACCGGCGCGGCATGGAGCTTTCCGTCGCCGGCAAGATCGGAGTCCTTGTAGAAAAAGCAGCTCGAAATTCCCGCGTCAATGTTCACGGACAGCTCCTCTATCAGGTACATCAGGGCTGCCGATTCAACGTCTATGTAATCCGAATAGTGCTTTCCCTTTGAGTTATAGCCGGTCGGGGAATACAGCGCGTCCTCCATATCCTGAACGAAGTCGGCTATGTAGTTCACCTGCTTGTACGATGCGGCGGTTTTGAGGTCTACCGACTGGCCGCTGTCTGTAATAAAATGGCAGCTTTCCTCGGGAACAGCGATATATTCAAGCAAATATCCGCCCGTTATGTCCTCCGGCTCGACCGGTATGTCATAGCCGCTGCGAGCGCCGTAGTAGCTGCCCTCGGATTTGAGCCTGTACGACTCTATATCGCTGTTATAGCCCGCCGCTAAAAGCGCGTCCTCGGTATCGCCCTGAAGATCGCTTATGCTCACAAGGTTATTCTTGCCGAGCTCAACCTTTTCAGTTATCTGATAAGAGCCGAGATACTCCCCGTTGGCATATACGTCGGCAAACCTTGACTCGGGCGAAAAATCGAGCCCTACCTCGTCGGCGACGTCGTAAACGACGCGGTTCCTCAGCATAGAGTGATCCTGTCCGTTTGCGAGCAGGCACCACTTCTTGCTCGCCTTCATTCCGAGCAGGCTCGCCTTAGATGGGAGCTTGATGTTGTACGGCTTTTTTTCTATATTGCGCCACGTCGTGTTGCCCCTGCCCTTTATCGAGGAAAGCTCTCCCTCGTATGAGGCTGCGCCCTCGCTGTCCAGCAAAAGCATTTGTCCCGACTCGGAGTACTCGTGATACGGGTCGGCGTTTATACTGTCCATACTGCCGCTCTCTGTGGTCAGGAACATAGAGGCTATGCCCGACGACTGCATTATCTTCACATTATAAGTTCTTCCGTCGCAGTTCATTGTGAGCGAGGCGTTTTTTTCAAGACCGCTCAGCGCATCCCCGCTCGAGATGCTCCTGCCGTCTATTGTGAGGCTCGTGAAATTGTGATATATGACCGCCGACGACAAATCGGCCGAGCTCGGCATAAAGAAGTAATATTTCCCGTCGAAGTCACAGTACCACTTCACCGCGTCTATTTCAGACGAAGCGCCGCCGGAGCAAGCGTCGAGCCACACGGCCTTTTCCCGGCTTTGCGCCACATAAGGGGGTATGCCCGAGGTAAGATAGTCGGATTGAGCCGCAAATGACGACGGGACGCAGAACGCCGCCATAATAAAGCACAGCATCAGCGCCGTCGATTTTTTTAACAAAGCAACCTTTTTCATATTTTGCCTCCTGATAAAAAATAATTATTTCAAGACCCTAAAAAATAGATTCTTAAAAAACATACTGCCGCCAAGGCGGATGCGCCGAGTTAAGCGGTTTTCTTAACTCCGCCGCGCTAAAGCTATAAACAAGGCGCGAAGAATCCGCAGATTAATTATATCATTCTTTTCCTCTCCTTCATATTGTCAAAAAAAGAGATTTCTCTTTTAAAAAAATGTGAAAATTGCAAAACCGCCGCGCTAAAAACGCCGCGGCGGTTAAGATCAAATATATTTAATTTATGGCGCTGCGGCCTATCCGGCCTTATCAAAGCTCGTGATAATACGGGCAAATATCCGCATACTCCCCGTCGTCCATTCTAAAGCCGCCCGGTATCGTTCCGAGCTGAACGAAGCCGAGTCTTTCATACAAGCGCCGCGCCGGAGCGTTGTCCGCAACAACGGCGTTAAACTGCAAAATGCGAAAGCCGTACCGCTTCGCCCTCGCAAGGCAATCCCTGACGAGCGCCTCGCCTATGTGCTGTCCTCTAAGCTTAGCGCTGACGGCATAACTTGCGTTGCATATGTGGGCGCATCTCCCGACGTTGTTCGGGTGCAGGATATAAAGTCCGCAGATATTGTCTGCCTCATCGACGGCGACCGCGCAGCAGCTCTGCGAGGCAAAAAATTCGTCTCCGCTTACCTCGTCGAGAATTTCCTCCTGCGGAAAGGCTTTGCCCTCCTCTACGACCTCGTTCCATATTCTTATCATATCCGGCAGGTCGCCCCCGTTATATTCGCGCACCTTTAATTCCATTTTTATTTTCCCCGTTTCATTTTAATGCCGAGCGGCAAAGCGCCGCTCTATAAAAAATTGTCCTTAATCCGAAGCGCCCCGCCTAAATTTTGGCGGGACGCTTTTTTAATTTCAGATTTTATTAAGCTCAGATCTTCCAAAGCTCGTTTGCATACTGGAGGATCGTTCTGTCAGATGAGAACAGTCCGGAATTAGCCGTGTTCAAAAGACATTTTCTGCCGAAGGCTATTCTGTCGCTGTAATCGTTGTTGCATCTGATCTTTGCTTCAACATAAAGCGGAAGATCGTAAAGGATATAGTAGTGGTCAGCCTGATGCCAGCTTGCGCCCTTGATGAGAGAATCGTGAAGCTCTCTGAAGCTGCCCTCGCCGGTCGCGCCGCCGTCGTCAAATGTGCCGTCTATGAGAGTGTCGATTACCTTCTTTATCTCGGGGTTGCTGTTGTATATCTTTTCGGGGTCGTAGCCCTCTGCCGCGAGCTTGTTTATCTCCTCTACTCTCGCGCCGAAGATGTACTCGTTCTCCTCGCCGGCCTCGTGGGTTATCTCTACATTCGCGCCGTCATAGGTTCCGAGCGTTACGGCTCCGTTCATCATAAACTTCATATTGCCGGTGCCAGAAGCCTCTGTGCCTGCCGTTGAGATCTGCTCGGAAACGTCCGCCGCAACAACGAGTTTCTCGGCATATGATACGTTGTAGTTTGAAACGAATACGACCTTGAGCTTGTCGTTTACGTCCGGATCGTTATTTACAAGGTTTGCTATCTCGTTGATATACTTGATGATAGCCTTTGCTCTGGCATATCCCGGAGCCGCCTTTGCGCCGAAGATGAACGCAGTCGGGTTCCAGTTTTTGAGCTCGCCGTTTTTGAGCTTGAAATAAATATCCATAATAGAGAACGCGTTCAGGAGCTGTCTTTTGTACTCGTGCAGTCTTTTTACCTGAATATCGAAAATAAAGCTCGGGTCTATCTTTACGCCGTCGTGCTTTTCGATAAAGGCTGAAAGCTGAGCCTTCTTTTTAGCCTTGATCTCGTTAAATTCCTTTACGGTCATATCGTCAACGGTGGCCTCGAGCTTCTTAAGCTGAGAGAGATCCCTCAGCCAGCCGTCGCCAACTCTGTCAGTGATGAAGCTTGAAAGCTCCGGGTTGCAAAGTCCGAGCCAGCGGCGCTGAGTTATGCCGTTCGTCTTATTCTGGAAGCGCTCGGGATATATCTCGTACCAGTCGTTGAGAACGTCGTGCTTGAGTATCTCGGTGTGGATATATGCCACGCCGTTTGTATAGCTTGACGCATATATAGCAAGTCTTGCCATATGTACAACGCCGCCGTCGATTATTCTCATGCGGTCGAGCTTGGTCGGTACATACTCGGGCTCCTTCGCCTCTTCGTCTTCGTCGTCCGCGGCCTTCTCCGCCTTTACCGGCTCAACGGGAGCATTGAGTCCCTTTTCGGTGAGATCCTTTACGAGTCTGTCGTTTATCTTCTCGATTATGGCGTAAATCTCGGGAACAACGCTCTTCATGAGATCTATGCTCCATTTTTCGAGAGCCTCCGCCATGACGGTGTGGTTTGTATAGGCAAAGGTCTTTTGGGCTATTTCAAACGCCTGGTCGAAGGTAAGACCGTCGTTTTGAAGGAGTCTTATAAGCTCAGGAATAGCTGATACCGGGTGGGTATCGTTGAGCTGAACCGCGCAGTGCTCGGCAAACTTGCTGTAATCGTCGCCGTATTTTTTCTTATATCTGCTGATTATATCCTGCAAGGAGGCGCTGCAGAAGAAGTACTGCTGCTTTAAGCGGAGCACCTTGCCCTCGTAGCTGTTGTCGTTCGGGTAGAGAACCTTTGATATGTTTTCCGCGGAATTTTTGCTTCTTACAGCTCCGTCGTAGTTGCTGTTGTTAAACTGGAGGAAGTCAAAATCCTCAACTGCCTCAGCCTGCCAGAGGCGGAGGGTGTTTATGTTTTCCGTGCCGTAGCCGATTATTGCCATATCATACGGAACGGCCCTTACGGTTTCGTCCGCAAAGCTTACGAGAACCGACTCGTCCTCGTGGCGAACGCTCCACGGGTCGCCAAAGCGCTGCCAATCGTCGGCAACCTCGACCTGATAGCCGTTTTTGATAAGCTGCTTGAACAAGCCGTACTTATAACGAATGCCGTAACCGTCAAGAGGAACATTCTGAGTTGCAGCGCTGTCGAGGAAGCACGCCGCAAGACGGCCAAGGCCGCCGTTTCCGAGGGCCGCGTCGTCAATGTCCTCAAATACGTTGATGTCGATTCCCTTGTCGGCAAGAATCTGCTTAACGTCCTCGAGAATGTCAAGGCAGTAGAGGTTGTTGTACATCATTCTGCCCATAAGAAATTCCGCCGAGAAGTAATAAGCTCTTCTTTTGTTGCTGTGGTTTTCCTTACTCTTGTTCCAGCGATCCGCAATCTCACCCATTACAGCCTTGCCGAGCGCGGTGTGCAGCTCTGCCGGGGTAAGCTCCTCAACATTTTTGCAGTACTCGCTTTTTGCATTCGCTACAAGAGCGTCCATAATCTTGTTCTGGTTCATCGGTAATTCTTCCTCCAGTCGACCATATGTCTTTGCTAATTTTCTTAATTTATACGCCAATTCCTTGCTTGCGGCTGTGGGCTTCATTCTCCACGCCCAGTTGCCGCCAAGGGTTGACGGTATATTCATTCTCGCCTGAGTCCCAAGTCCAAGTATATCCTGCATTTGTATTATCGCGTAATCGCTTACGCAGGAATACGCCGTTCTGATTATGCCCCAGTTAAAGGGCTCATCCTCGGCCATGTTGCAGTATTTCTTCGCAAACTCTATATCGGACTCCTTCGCGCTGTCCGCCCAGCCCATTATCGTATCGTTGTCGTGCGTGCCGGAGTAAACAACGCTGTTGCTTGTGTAATTGTGCGGGAGGTAGTTGTTTTCCTCTCCGCTGTCAAAGGCAAATTCAAGCACCTTCATTCCCGGGTATCCCGAATCCTCCAAGAGCTTTATAACGCCCGGGGTCAAAAGTCCGAGATCCTCTGCGACGATCGGAATGTCGCCGAGCTTTTTCTTCATTATCTCAAAGAACTTTATGCCCGGCCCCTCGAGCCATTCGCCGTTTATCGCGTTTTCAGCCGGATACGGGATAGCGTAATATGAGTCAAAGCCTCTGAAGTGGTCGATTCTTGTTATATCGAACATCTTTGACACTCCGGCTATTCTCTTCATCCACCAGTCGTACTTCGTTCTTTTGAGATACGCCCAGTCGTATATAGGATTGCCCCAAAGCTGACCCGTCGCCGAGAAATAGTCCGGCGGGCAGCCTGCAACGCATACGGGGTTGAGCTCCTTATCGAGCCAGAACACCTCGGGGTTTGACCATGTATCGGCGCTGTCCATTGCGACGTAGATAGGAATATCGCCCATTATGAGAACGTCCTTGCTGTTCACATATGATTTCAGCGCGTTCCACTGCTTGAAAAAGAGGAACTGAACGAATTTCCAGTAGCGTATATCCCAGCTGTACTTTTCAGAGTATTCCGCCATCGCCTTCGGCTTTCTCATCTTGATGTCCTCGTCGGGCCATTCCGTCCAGGACTTCATTCCGAAGCTCTTTTTGACCGCCATATATAAGGCGTAGTCGTCGATCCACGCCTTGTTCTCCTCGATAAACTCCTCAAATTCCGCAAAATCTTTTTTTTGCTGGAATTTATCGAAGGCCGTGTAGAGGACGTCAAAGCGCACGTTGTAAATCTTCTCGTAGTCAACCTCTTCACGGTTTGATCCCCAATCACGGTCCTTCACATCATTTTCGCTGAGAAGCCCGTCCGCTATGAGCATATCCAAATCTATCATATACGGGTTACCCGCATATATGGAAAAGGATTGGTAGGGGGAGTCGCCATAGCTTGTCGGACCGAGAGGAAGTATCTGCCATATTTTCTGTCCTGCCAGTTGCAGGAAGTCGGCAAACCTGTAGGCTTCCTTACCGAGAGTTCCGATTCCGTATGGTGACGGTAAAGAGGTGATGGGCAGCAGTATGCCCGCACATCTTGCCATAAAGTCAACTCCTTAATATTTAGTTTTGCATATAATATCCGGTTCGGGTTTTCCGCCCGAAATATCATTTAAAAAAGGGGTTCCGTGCGGTTTCAAGCGCTGAGGCGCACGGAGGCTGAAGGAGCAAATCCCTCGCCTATTATCAAAGTTTAACATAAAAACCGAATTATTGCAACAGCTTTATTTTAAAAGTTTCTTTTCTTAACACCGTGAAAAGTTACGCAAAAAGATCAGGGCAAGAAAGATTCAGTTTTCCTACAACAAGAT
>CANRNQ010000031.1 GCA_947632045.1 uncultured Clostridia bacterium | reverse complement strand
TTTTTAGGCAGAACAACATCGGTAGAGGAAAGCAGCTTATCAAGCTGAGGCTTTGTTAAAACGCTCTGCTTTTTGTCCTTATTGACCTTGACCGAAAAATGTCTGCGATAATGCGCAAGGCCTATGTAATCGGCTTTGAGATTTTTCCACGCCCAATAAAGCCCTGTCAGCTCGCAATAATTCGGGTTCTTGGCACTGATATTTTCACCCGTATTATCGCCTTGAAAATTTATATCCGCCTTACCCTCTCTGCCAACATGAAGCGGTAGATACATATCATCGTCAGGCATCCAGTACGGCTTATGCGTCGCGATAATTATTTTTGTATTCATATATATCCCTCTATTTTTAATAGCGTTAAATCATTTCGCTCCGTCTTTTCTAATCACCGCTCCAACCGTCGCAAAGCATATTTTTAAATCAAGCATAATAGAGCGGTTTTTTATGTAATAAAGCTCCATCTTCTGCCTTTCTCCGCTTTCATATGTAGCGTTGTTCCTCGCGTATGCCTGCCAATAGCCTGTCAGCCCGGGCTTTGATGAAAGAAGAAGCTGTTGCTGTTGTGGAGTATAGTTTTCTTTAAGCTCACTTTCGATTATCGGTCTTGGTCCAACTATCGACATATTGCCCATGATAAGTATGTTAAACGGTATCTGCGGCAGCTCGTCCACGCTCATTTTTCTTAGTATTGCTCCAAAGCACCTGTTCCCGTCACCCTGCTTTTTGTAGCCGATAAGCCTCGGATCGTCGGTTATCTTGTACTCCTGTCTGTATTCCTCAAGCTGTTCGGGGGTTAATATATTTTCTATATCGTCCGCCCCTTTTTTCATCGTTCGGAGCTTGGCCGTGTATATCGTCTTTCCGCCCTGCCCGACCCTCTTGTGAAAATAAAACGGGTTCCCGGGATCCTTTATCATTATCATTACGGCGAGTATTGCGATTGGGAGTATCAATAAAATGCTCGCTATGAGCGAGAGCACAATATCCGCTATACGTTTCACGACGCGGTAGCCTGTTTTTTTAGGGATTGCGCTTTGTTCGTTTGATAATTTTTCAACCGCCTTGATTTGCTGTGTTTCACTCACGCGCGCCGCCTCCCCTCTCGGGAGCGCTGTTTTTCGCGTACCCTCTGATTTTTTGTTCCACTATCCATTCACATTCCTTTGACCTTTTGTATTTTTAAACTACGTTTTTTGATTTTCTTCGTTGTTTCTTTTTCTTCTTTATTTAAAACGCCCTTCTGAGCTTTCTCAGACAATTCCTGCTCTTCAGTGACTCGAGCTGCTGCTCTGCATCGACGCACATTGTTCTGAACTTGTAAAAGTTAAACTCTCTTCCGTTTTTTTCGCACCTTTTTTGCACAAAAAACGGCTTTCCCTGCCGATCGCCGCAGGAAACAATTATTGATATTATAAGAAATACGGGTAAGAGTATAACAAGCGCGATAAATGAGCAAATTATGTCAAACGCCCTCTTGAAAAAGTCATAGACCGGTTTTTTGCGGTATATAAAGTCTAAGCGTAATTCATCTTTCGACAGCTTAACCTTTCTATCTTTATATGTACCGTTATCCATACCCGCTCTCACTCCTTATACACTTAATTCGCTTAATCCACTTAACAAACGCTTTTTTGCTTTCTCAGGGAGCGGATTTAATAACCCGCAATTATTAAATCCACTTCCCGAGTATCTTCTTTGGCTTCTTCAAAACGGGAACGTCTACATATCTTCCCTTGAACACATCTCCGCTGTTTTTGTTGACCCACTCGGCGTAGTCGTCGCCGAGCTTCTTGCGTATAACCGACACAGCCTCCGCAAAGCGAGGCGGGCGCTTCTGCATTGAGTGAGCGTCGCTGCTTATAAGCTGCGCTATTTCCCATTTTAAATATTTCATCGCCATTCCGCCGGACGGCTCGTTTTTGCCTATTATCGCTCCGGCGTTCACCTGCGCGATGCAGCCCTTCATAACAAGATTGTAAAGCTCGACCGGATTGTCGGCAAAGTACGGGTATCTCTCGACGTGCGCCAAAATAGGTATGTATCCTCTGTTGAGCAAATCGGTCATGGTGTGCGTAAGCCCATAGGGTCTTGTGCCGGTGGAAAGCTCTATTAATATGTATTTTGTTCCCTCGAAGCACAGAGGATCGAGGTCATATTCGTTGAGCTTTACCGAGAAATACACCTCCGCACCCAGCTTTGCGCTTATTTCAAGCTGCTGAAATTCAGGCGAGGAGCCGAGAAGCTCAAAGCTGCGCTTTCTCGCCTGAACAAACTCGTCAAGAGATATTCTTTCAAAATTAAAATGAGGGGTGAACACTATCGAGGATATGTGCTGACGCTTTTCCTCTCTTAAAAGCGTCAGTGAGTCCTCTACATTTTTTGCGCCGTCGTCAATGCCCGGCAATATGTGGCAGTGAAGATCAATCATTTTTTTCTTCCTTCTGCTGCGGTCTGTTTCCGTAACCGTAACCGTAGCCGTATCCATAGCCGTAATGGCTGCTGTAATAATAATAGTTGTAGTTCGAATATCCGCCAGACGCTCTTTCGCTGTAATTGGAATATATCGCGCCGAATATCTTAACGCCGGCGTTCTCCAAGTGCTTCTTAGCTCTTGAAACTACTCCCTTTTCGGTCGAGTCGTGCTTTATTACGAATATCGCGCCGTCCATATATCTTCCGAGCGCCGCGGCGTCGGTAACAAGGAATACCGGAGGCGTGTCGTAGATAACATAATCGTACTCCTGAGCGAGCTGGTCAACAAGCTCCTTCATCCTTTCGCTAGCCAAAAGCTCCGACGGGTTCGGCGGAGTTGAGCCGGCAAAGAGAATGCTCAGATCCATGTCCTTTACCTTTCTCACTATATCGTTCAGCTCGACCTTGCCCATGAGCAGGTTCGTAAGTCCGTCGGCGTTGCGCGGCGCGTCGAAGAATCTGTAAATCGTCGGCTTTCTCAAGTCGCACTCGACAAAGCACACCTTTTTGCCGTAGCCCGAGAGCGTGAGCGCAAGGTTAAACGAGGTGTTGGTTTTGCCCTCGTCTGCAAGAGAGGAGGTTACCATTATATTTTTGCATTTTTCCGCCGCCGTTATGAACTCAAGGTTTGTGCAGAGCATTTTATACGCCTCTACAAAGTTGAACGGAGCGTTTTTATTCGTCACGCTGAAGAGCTTTTTCGTAGTCGGCTTTTTCTTCTTTTTAAATACATTCTTCACACTCATGATTTGCTAAACTCCTTTTCGTCAATTACGGGAATTACTCCGAGCAGCGGAATGTTGAGCGTTCTCATAACGTCCTCCTCCGTCTTGAAGGTGTTGTTGAGAAATTCCTTGAGGAATACTATTATCAAAATAAGAACAAGACCGGCAAGCGCTCCGAGAAGAGTGTTTCTTGAAAGGCTCGGACTGACGGAATTGCCGTCGTTTTCAAAGCGCGCGTCGTCTATCTTTTGAACGGAGCCCGCTTCGACCTTTTCCTTTATAATAGGAGGCGCGACCTCTATTACGTCCTCTATGACCTTTTTGGCGAAATCCTTGTCCTCGTTTCGCATTGATATTCTTATTACCTGCGTGTTGTTTACGCTCGAAACAGATATAGCCTTACTCAGCTCCTCATAGGTCATGTTGAGCTTTAAGTCGTCTATTACCTTTTGCAGCACCGTGTCGGACTTGATTATAATGGCGTAAACGTCCGCCAGGCTTTGCGCCGCAACTATTTCGTTAGAGTTTACCGGTGATGAATCCTTTTTCTCGTTGTTGACTATCAATGTCGCATAAGCCTCGTATTGCTTTTGCAAAAACAGCATCGAGCCCACAAGAGCCATACCCGCAACAATGACCGTGACCAAAATGATAGGCAGGATATTCCTTCTAAGTACGTCAAAAATGATTTTTAGGTCAATTTCTCTTTCGACGGCGTCTGTTCTGTTCTCTTCCATTTAATTCTCTCCTCGCGATAAAAAAATATTGGAATACTTAAAAAATGAAATATTATGGCCATAGCAAACCAAACTAACAATATAATAATACATTGGTGGAATAAAAGTCAACAAAAAGATACTGGCAACAACATTTTTCAACGAATTACATTAAAGGCCAAGAAAAAATTAGATTTTTTTTGATATAGCACACAATAGAGAATACTTTAAAATATACATGATAATATTATTGCAACGAGCTCCGAGATTATCAAGGCTCGTCCAAAATCTTTTTTGCGCTTTGAGCGGCGAAAAAAAGTAATGAAAAGCTGTTTATATTTGAAGTGGCTCAGGGTGAAAAAACAGGTTTGATTTTTAAATTTCATCTTGACCCTCTCTCCTGCCCTTTAAATTCGTGCTAAAATATACATACTACATTTGCATTATAATTTCAAGTGCTTTCTTTTAAAAAAATATCAAACGGCGGCTCTTTTTGGCAGTAAAACGATTATTTCTTTTAAATTTCCGCTATTTTTAAGTAATATGCTATCTTGGGTATATTGGGGGTAAAAAATCGGTTATACGACAAATATTCAATAATTTCATCTGATGCTTTTTGTCGCTTTTGACGACATTTTTTTGAAAGTCCTGTTTTTCAAGGTTATTTTTACCTGATTTAAATGCAATAGGTTTGTTTTTTTATCAATCAAGACCAATGCATATGGAAATGAATAAACTTTTTTACAAAATATGTATTGCAAGAATATTTATTTTTTACGTCAAAAATATTGACATTGAAAAAAAGCAAGGGTATAATGTGATTAGTTTGGATTATGGGTTTTTTGTAGTCCAAATCAGAATTTTCAGAAAGGAAGTAATAAACATGAAGAAAATCGTGAAGGTTCTTTCAACCGCCGCTCTTGCTGCTGTTGTAACCGTTTCTGCTTCTACGGCTGCTTTTGCTGCCGGCGGCATCAACGCTGCTGAACAGCGCATCCTCAATGAGCTTGGTACATCAGTTACAATGAACGGTGTTGTTAAAACTATTCCGGCCCAGAACATTAGTGAAGCCGAGCTCTATTTTAACACTGTTGAAATAACCGAGGATCAGGCAAACGCTGCGGTAGCTGCTATCGAAGATGCTAAGACTTATCTTGCAAGCACGGGCGTTTCAGCTTATGCCGAGCTTTCAGCCGATCAGGTTAACACCTTTGTATCAAAGGTTAGCGCCGCTCTTAGCCCGCTGGGTCTTACCCTTAACTATGCTTCAGCTGATTCCATCACAATTGTTGATGCAAACGGCAATGTTGTTGCCTCAAAGGCTGGCAGCACAACCCCGGGCACAAACAATGGTGGTACTACAACAGGCGGCAACACAGCCGGCGGAAGCACAGCAACTGATAATCCGATTAAGACTACAGGTGCAGACTTCAATATTCCGGGTATTGCAGTTGTTGCAGGCGTTGGCATTGTAATTGTTTCTGCTGCCGGCGTTTATGTTCTTAAGACTTCTAAGAGCAAAAATGGCGCACAAGCATAATAATTCAAAGCACCATTCTTTTAATGGGAAGAATTTTGTAATTCTTCCCATTATCTTTTGTGTGGGTATTTTGGCAATAACCTACTTTACTATCTTCGCATCATCAGCCTCTACCTTCGTTTCCGTTGGCAGTCTTTTCTTTTCTGATCGCAACATGGATTTTTCCGATGATTTTAAAAATATCTTTGTTCCGGTAACGGACCCTTCCACAGAGTCCTCGACGGAAAAGCGAAAGATTCCCGCGTCTGAGATAGAGTTTCCAAATCAGGGAGAGCAGTTTGGCGAGATCATAATAGAGGATTGCCAGATCGACGCTCGTTTATTTTTCGGCGACGACAATATCGCACTTAACAATGGTGTAGGGATCTATCCCGGCAGCTCGATACCCGGATATGGCAAAACCATACTTGCTGCCGGACACAACAACACATATTTCAACGGACTGAAATATGCCAAAAAAGGACAAAAAATTGAAATTAAGACAAGCTATGGAAACTTCATCTATGAGATAACCGATATTAAGGTAAAGGATCACACAGACGCCTCCGCCTATGATTTAGAGGCCGATTATGAGAACCTTATACTTTACACCTGTTATCCCTTTGACGAGCTTGGTCTTACACCTCAGCGATGCTTTGTTTATGCAAAGCCCGCTGAGTCCAATTTGGAAATAGACAAAAAAAATTAATCGCGAGGTCTTTTTCATATGGAGCTACAAAACAACCCACAGCGTCAGCACGGGCAAAGCGACAGTGAGCATCATCACCACCACAGTCATCACCATCGCTCAAAAGTAAAGCCGGTTGTATATAGTATTTTATCCTTTATTCTTGCGTTTGTATTATTTGTGCTTTCCGTCTGCATAGTGCTGAAAACCACCGTATTTTCCCGAAGCTTTATTTTAAACTCGATCAACTCATGCGGATACGCCGATATGGTAAGCGACGAGCTGAAAAGAGATCTTGTAAGCCTTGGAAACGCCAGCGGACTTAACGAGGAATTTATAAACGGCTTTGTGGACGGCTTAAATATTGACGCTTCGATCGAGGATTATATATCGAACTTTTATTCAAGCAGAAGCACTCTTGTTGAAACTACTGCCTTCAAGCAGCAGCTTCTATATTCTATTGAAGATTATATAAAGAAGAATAACATTGACAGAAAATC
Organism: uncultured Clostridia bacterium; assembly: GCA_947632045.1. Taxonomy (GTDB): domain Bacteria; phylum Bacillota; class Clostridia; order Oscillospirales; family Acutalibacteraceae; genus UBA7067. The sequence continues at coordinate 12,540 of CANRNQ010000031.1, read as the reverse complement.
GGCAAACGAGGAGAGCATAACGTATCTTGTCGACACTGCCGCCGGAATATTCACAGACAACATCTCTATTCCCTTCTTCTCGGTAATTGCAAATTATATTTCAAATTATCAGTCGCCGCTTATGATTCTTATATTATCTCTTTGCGCGGCCGCTTTGATAATAATTGCAATAATATTCTTCTCCAATAAATATAAGCACAGAAGATTCAGATATATCAGCTATGCCTTTGGCGGAGCGTTTCTCGCCACCGCCGCAATACCCGCAATCGTTTTTATTTCAAATATGATTTCCAAGGTAAATATTGGCGTTCGCTCGCTTTACAATCTTTTTGTGAACTACATGAACGCCCTCTTTATGAATTTTTGGATATATGCGGGTATATGTCTTTTTGTTGCTGTTCTGACGCTTATTCTTAGCAGAAAATATTATAACAAGATAACGTCGCACTAATATTGGCGTTATCTCTTGCATCGGGGCACAACGCCCCGATGTTTTTTTGGCCTGCGGATTAATACCGTTTTTGGTCTGCGGCCTAATACCGCCTATTAATTTTATTTTTTGGGGGCTTTGCCCCAAGGCGTGCTCTCGTTTACCGCCTTGGGGCTCAGCTCAAGCGCAAAAAAGGGGCGAGAAAACCGACTCGCAAAATTTAATATCACGAATACAGGATATATTATTGAAAGTTCCCGACAGGTATGCTATGATGTATCTTGTATTTTTATAGTTACGTTTCAGTGGAGGGAGCACCCATGACGTACAGTTACAACCGCTTGTGGAAACTACCGATAGATAAGCGCATGACAAAAACCGATATGCGAAAGGCGGTGGGTGTCAGCACGAACATTCTTGCCAAAACGGGCAAGGATGAACCCGTCGCAATGGAAACATTAGCAAAAATCGCGACCACCCTTAAATGTGGACTTGACGATATTGTAGAAATTACAAGCGACACAGAAAAAACGCTAAAAGAGGTATAGAACATGGCAATTCACAATAAATCTCATCACAATCACGCGCTTATGTCTTTAAATAAAATGCGAAAAGACAATACGCTAAAAAACAAGACTGCGGCGGATTTTGACCCACCCAAAAAGCCTGTTATATGCCTTAATATAATGGATTGTTGCGACTTTCTAAAAAAAATTCCTGACAGTTCTATACAGTTAATATGTATTGACCCCCCATATAATCTTGAACTTGCTGGCTGGGATATTTACGACAATTATATTGAATGGGCTTCACAATGGTTGAATGAGGCATACCGGGCATTATCCGAAACGGGCAGTATAGTTATTTTTGGCGGTATACAGTTCAGGGACGTCAAGTCAGGGGATTTAATTGACATTATTCAATATGTCCGACACAACACCAAATTTAAACTGATAAACACTATTACATGGTACTATAAAAATGGTATGTCCGCGCACCGTTATTTTGCGAATAGGCATGAAGAAGTAATCTGGTTAGCGAAATCGAACAATTATTATTTTGATTTAGACGCAGTTCGGGTTCCTTATACAGATGAGCAATTACAACTTGCATTAAAAGATAAGCGGCTTAATCCCGAAAATACACGGAAAGGCAAAAATCCGACAAATGTTTGGGAAATCGGCAGACTGAACGGAAATAGTAAAGAACGTGTCGGACATCCGACACAAAAGCCTGTCGAAATAATAGACCGTTTCGTAAAAGCCTTGTCCTATCCGGGTTCTGTTGTGCTGGACTTCTTTGCCGGAAGTGGAACCGTTGGCCGCGTCTGCATTTCCGAAGGCCGTCATTGTTTGATGTGTGACAGTGACCCGGCAACAACAGAATACTTCAACAAGCATCTTGAACTAATGAAAGAATTGGGACAAGACACAGAGTATATTTCAACCCAAACCGTTGACGACTTTTTCAGCGCAGATGAAATAAAAGGGGGTATATAACAATGAAAAAGGGACAATCAAACAGATTGACGGAACAGCAAAAAGAGGGGCAAGGTCCTATTACTATCTTTCATAAAGACGCGCAGATACATGATAAAGAAGTTGGAAATACTTCTCTTTTCGTCATGAAGCAACTTGAATATGAATTTCCCCTGCTGAAATTTCGGTATAGGAAAGAATTGTCGAAAAAAGAAATCAACGAAGCATTGCAAAAGATAGATAGCTACCTTGGGCAGACGCTTTTTGTCGAAAGCGCAAGTATCAGACCCGACGGTGGGCTTATTGAAGTCCAAGACGATAACGGTAACTGGCGCGTCGTTTTGGTATCAGAAGCAAAACATCAAGGAAAAGATATTGAAAACATACAGGCGGGAAAACTTGTTGGAAAAAATAATAATCAAGACCTTATGGCAGCAGGAAATGCAATTGAAAGGGCGTATAAGAACGTCAACGAAATTGCGAACTTCATGTTAGCGGAACGCTATTTCCCTTATATCCTATTTTTGGAGGGTTCCAACTTCTTAACACAAAACGTCACCGTTACGCGCCCGGACGGCAGAAAAGTAACTTTAGTTTATAACGATGGTATATTGAATAGGCTTGATAGATTGACTGCGGCAAATTATGGTATGCCCATAAACACGAACCTTTGTGAAAACAGGTTTGTAAAATGTAATGGGGCTACAATCATGCTGCAAGCAGCTTCAATTTATACGAAAGGCAAGGGCGGACACTGGAATGACGAAGATATGATTATGGTTATGCTTGACGTTGCGCGGACCTCCCTGAAAATGTTAGGCAGTGATATTTTTGAGCAGCTTAGTAAACGATAGTCCTGTATCAACGAATATCGTTTAGTGTCAGCTTGTAGATTCAAGCGACAAACGGGCATAAGAAAACGGTGGAAATCCTTATTTTACAAGGGTTTCCGCCGTTATGAATATACTCTTTTTCAAAAAAAGTTCAAATTACTGTCTTATGGGGCGGCGCATTTTGCGACGACCCCTTGATTTTTAATCATTTTTTGTTTTTTTCTTTGAAAACCACGAGCCGGCGTTTTCTATCATTCGCTTAGGCCCGATTATTATAAATAAAAGCGCTATGACGACAGTAAGCACCAAAAGCGTAAAGCGTTCGGGGCTTGAACAGTGAAACAATATTATACTCCATATTGTGTTCGGTCGCCAAAGCAAAAAGCAAGCGACTCCTACGGCAAAAATAGCCGCAACAAGAACCGCACCGGCCGAAACGTCCTTTGCTATTTCAATAAGCCGGTTATATTTTTCGGAGTATAAATCGCATACACGCTCGATTGCGGTATTTATAAGCTCAAGACCGATAACAAGAGCTATGAGCGTGAGCAGCACCGACATTTCGACGGGCGACAGCCCGTAATAGCCGGTAAAATAAAGCAAATACGCCGCAACTATTATATGTATGCGCATATTTCTCTCGTGATTTACGGTGTAAACAATTCCCTTTAAAGCAAATTTAAAGCCCCTTAAAAAGCTCATAGCTTACCTGCCGGATCCTATAACATAGCTTGACGACGCCGGAAGTCCGAGCTGCTCCATTATAAGCTCTTCCTTCTCCCTCATTCTTATTCTTTCCATATTGCTCTCGTGATCATAGCCGAGAAGATGCAAAACGCTGTGAGCCGTCAGGTAACCCACCTCTCTTTGCAGGCTGTGGTCAAAGCGCTTCGCCTGCTCAAGAGCCTTTTCCATCGATATCACTACATCGCCGAGTATCTGCGCGCCTGTTTCTGGGTCTATATCGTATTTTCCGTTTTCTCCCATTCCGAATGAAAGAACATCGGTCACTGAGTCCTTGTCCCTGTATTGCTTGTTGTATTCCTTGATCTGATTGTTGTCTACAAACGTCACGCTTATTTCAGCGCTGCCCTTAAACTCTTCAAGTCTTAAAACCGCGTTGCAGCAGCGACGAATAAGCATTCTCAACCCTGTTGGAATTTTGACCGCCTTTTGCTTATTCGTGATTATAACTCTTATTTTATCCAATTTACTTACCTCTCTTTGCCTCTTCAAGTTTCTCGTATGCTTTGATTATATCCTGTACCAAACGATGTCGCACCACGTCGCGTTCGCTGAACGTAATGCTTGCAATGTCCTCTATTCCGCTTAAAATTTTCACGCTCTCTCTAAGCCCGGACTTCACTCCATGCGGCAGGTCTATCTGAGTAATGTCGCCTGTTATTACCATCTTAGAGTTAAATCCCAGTCTTGTTAAAAACATCTTCATCTGCTCGCCGGTGGTGTTTTGTGCTTCGTCGAGTATAATGAAGCTGTCATCGAGCGTTCTGCCCCTCATATAGGCAAGCGGAGCTACCTCTATGTTGCCGCGCTCAACGTATTTTTGATACGTTTCTGCTCCGAGCATATCAAAAAGCGCGTCATACAGCGGGCGCAGATACGGGTCGACCTTGCTTTGAAGATCACCGGGCAGGAACCCCAGCTTTTCACCCGCTTCAACAGCCGGTCGGGTGAGTATGATACGGTTTACCTGCCTTGAACGAAAGGCTGTAACGGCAAGGGCTACGGCAAGATATGTCTTCCCTGTGCCGGCGGGGCCTATTCCGAAGGTTATAGTGTTTTCCTTTATGGCGCTGCAATACTTTTTTTGACCTATGGTTTTCGGCTTTACGGGCTTTCCCTTTGAGGTTATGCACACGCAATCGCCGGCAAGCTGCTCTATTTTTTCCTCGCTGCCCTCGTTTATCAAAGACATACAGTACCTGACGTTTTGCTCGCTGAGATTTTCGCCCCGGTTTACAAGCGAGAGAAGGCTTTCAATTACCTTAGCGGCCTTCATCACGTTTTCAGGATCTCCGGATATTTTTATATCCGAGCCTCTGTTCATAACACTGACCGCATACTCATTCTCAATGAGCCTGATATTCTCGTCAAAGCTTCCAAACAGCGCAACAGCGTGCTCCATTCTGTCGACATTTACTATTTGCTCCAGAACACTTCACCTTCAAAATATAAAGATAATTAATTATGGGATATACACAATATAATCAGTGTACGCCCTAATTATCTGTTATTATACCACAGTTTTCAGCGAAAGTCATTATTTTTCAATTATTTTTTGCCTGAAAATGAAATTTTGTTAAAAATGCTGATTTACAGAGGAATATTTTGGCTTGCAATCTATATTTTTATTAAATTTTGAGGCAATATTAAAATTTTTTATTGACAATAACAGTGGCGCGCGCGACTTTATTTTGGTCTGCGGCCTAATACCGCCTCTCGCCGGACGCAGCGAGGGGCGCAACCCCGCTTACCGCAGCTTTACCGACTTGCGCCGGTAAAGCTGCTACTTTTATGTAAGTTTTCATTTAAGGGGGCTTACGCCCCCTTAAAATCCCCCTTTTTTCGCTCCAAAAATTATTTTTAGCTCCACTTTCTGCTACGGAGATAATTTATAGATATAAGAGCTTAATTAAGAAAAATCTTTGTGCAAGCGGCACAGGCTTATGAACGGCGAAAATATTTAAATTAAAGAATATTGCTGTTAGCTTCATCCTCTCTGACGTGGCTAATTTATGGGAATAAAAGCCTAATTTTAGCAGAAGCCTTTGCGCGAAAGGCGGGGGGGTACAGGGGGAACGCCAGTTCCCCCTGTGAATAAAAAATATATATTAGCAGCCGGGTCGGCGCAAGGCGGCGCGGCTGCGGGTGGCGAGAAAATAATTTATTTGGGGCTTGCAGCCCAAGGCCGCAGCGAGGGGCGCAACCCCGCTTACCGCAGCTTTACCGACTTGCGCCGGTAAAGCTGCTACTTTATATTATATCTATTTGCAGGAGAAGCTTCGCTCCTCCTGCACCTCCACCCCCTCGCTCCAAAAATTATTTTTAGCTCCGCTTTCCGCTACGGAGATAATTTATAGATATAAGAGCTTAATTAAGAAAAATCTTTGTGCAAGCGGCACAGGCTTATGAACGGCGAAAATAATTAAATTAAAAATATAAGCTTGTGCGAGCAGGAGGGGCGAAAGCAAAAAAATAAATCGCGGCGGTTGTGTTTATGAGAGCGAATGTGATATAATTATCAATAACATTTAATTTAAACTGTCTGAAATTCGGCCGAGCGGCATCGGCAATCGAGCCGCACTAATTTATAACATCGGTGAACTGCGACGGCTCGAATTACTTTGGGTGTTGATATGAAAAATATAAAGATTGATTTGGGCGGCTGGAACGGCATTTTTGCCGTACCGGTCGAGGTGGTGGACAAGCACATAAATCTTGCAAAGGAAAAGCACTTAAAGGCGCTTTTGTATATACTGCGGCACTGCGGAGAGGCGATAAGCCTTGAGGCCTTGGGCGACGCGCTTAAGCTGAGCGCGTCGGATGCGGAGGAGTGCATAGATTTTTGGGTCGAGCGCGGCTTGCTTAAAAGAAGCGGCGACTCTCTTGAGCCGGAGACGGCGCAAGACTCGATCGCAAGTGAAAATAACAGCGCAAAAAAATCCGAAGTCGTTTCGCAGGCTGCGCCCCTGAGGAAGCCTACGCGAACGGCCCGACCGGACGGGCCGTACATAACCAAGAGGATAATGCAGGATGCGGACTTTGCTTTTCTCGCCGATACCGCACAGTCGATAATCGGCAAGCCCTTGTCCACCGGCGACCTCGGCATACTTTTAAATCTGCACGATATGGACGGACTGCCCATTGAGGTGATAACGATGCTTCTGCAATTTTGCGTCAGTCGGGAAAAGTTCGGAATGAAATATATAGAAAGCGTGGGTATGTCCTGGGCGCACGAGGGCATTGACAGCATGGAAAAGGCCGAGGAAAAGATAAAAGAGTTTGAAAGGCAATGCGACGCTTGGGGCATGGTAAGCAATATATTCGGGCTGAAAAGCTCAGGCTCTCCGACCAAAAATCAGCGAGAGGCGGCCAACCGCTGGCTTAACGAGTGGGGCTATGAGCGAGAGGCTCTAAGGCTGGCATATGAGATTTGCGTTGACACAAAGGGCGAATACAGCTTAAGATATATAGACGGAATAATCAAAAAGTGGCACAAAAAAGGAGCCCGCACTATCGACGAGATAGAGCGGCTCGACACAAAGGAAAGGCCAAAGCAGGAGAGAAAAGCCTCGTATGATATCAAGCTAATCGAGAGCATTGACGAATTTAAGTAAGCTAATTTAAGTAAGGCGGTGCAGATATTTTGGGTTACAGTAAAAGCGTATATGACAGAGCCGACAGGATACTAAACGAGCGCAGGCTCGACGCAGAAAAAAAGGCTGATAGAGTGAGGAACGCCTTTTACGAAAAATATCCGAGGGCTAAAGAGATAGAGAACGAATTAAGTCACACCTTCACCGGCATAGCGAGGGCTATGCTTTCCGGACAAGGAGAGAGTATAGAGGAGATAAAAAATAAAAATCTCGCGCTTCAGCACGAGCTTCAAGAGATATATAAGGCCGCCGGCGTAAGCGAGGAATCGCTCGGCCCGCGATATGTATGCTCAAGGTGCTCCGACAAGGGAGCCGTTGACGGCGTTACCTGCGAGTGCTATAAAAAGCTTATAAAGCAGATAGCCTGCGACGACTTAAATCGTCGTTCTCCGCTTTCGCTCAGCAGCTTTGAAGGCTTTGACCTCTCGTATTACCCGGAGGACTTCCGCCGTAAGATGGGCAACATTTTGAATTACTGCATCCAATACGCCAAGTCCTTTGACAGAGACAGCGACAGCATAGTCATGACCGGCAAAACCGGCCTTGGAAAAACTCACCTTGCGCTTTCGATAGCGAACGAGGTGATAAAGGGCGGGCACGGCGTAATTTATATTTCCGCTCCGGAAATGGTTTCGGCTCTTGAGGAGCAGCAGTTTAACCGTGATTCCGCGCGTCCCGATATAACGCTCGATATTCTTTCAAGCTGCGATTTGCTCATAATAGACGACCTTGGCACGGAGTTTTCCACAAGCTTTTCAAAGTCCGCCGTTTACAACGTGTTCAACTCGCGCATATCGAGGGGTGTTCCGACGATAATCAGCACAAATCTTGACCTGGCCGGACTTGAAAACAGCTACACCGACAGGTTTGTTTCGCGTGTGACGGGGTATTGCAAAATCATGTATTTTGACGGCAACGACATAAGGCTTTTAAAGAAGCTAAAATCTTAATAAGCTTTGCACTCGCGGCGAGTGGCGCCGCCGAGGCTCGTTTTTCGCTTTGTGCGTTCGGGAGAATGCTCGGGCGGCGACCGGCGCGGCGCAGCCGCGCGTAAAAACGCGGCGAAGGGTAGGTCTGCTCTTCGCCGCAAAATTTTATTTTCGCCGCGTTTTTTTGCAAATATCCGCCGCCCGCGGCGGATATTTGCCGGTCGCCGCCCGAAGGTCTGTCGCTCAAAGCAGACAGTCGGCGTGTTCCGGCGGCGCTTTTTCACCTGCAAAGCAGAGCGCTTAAGGGCTTGGTGAGTATCCTTCCGAACAGCTTCACAACCGCTCCCGTCAAAAACGCCGAAATCACGGTGCCCTCCCTTATCCCTATGAGCTGAAAATTGAAAAATATCATCGAAAGCATAACGGCCAGTAATACGTTGCAAACGTCAAAGACGATCTTCACGTTTCCAAAGGGCTTGTGCACAGTGTCCGCGACAGCCTTGACAAAGGCCTCGCCGGAATTCATAATGACGTTCGCAATGACCGCAAGAGCTATGCCGAAGCCCAGAATCACAACGCCAAACAGCACCATAAGGAGCTTCACAAAATATATATCGGTCGGTATGCCCGACACTATAAGCATACCGAGATCGGTAAACCAGCCGAAGAGAAAGGAAAGCGGAACCTGCAAAAGCTGAATGGGCTGAAAGCTTCTGCGCAGAATGATTATCTGCCCCAATATGAGCACGCAGTTCCAGATTATTAACCAAGTTCCGATCGAGAAAAAGTCGAACCTAAAGCTCATTACGTTCGCAACCGAGGAGATAGGCGAAACCCCAAGCTCGCCGTGCTTAGTGAACGCGACCCCGAGCGCCGAAAAAAACAGGCTCACGATAAAAAGAGAGTAACGCTTTGCAATTTCCTTTTTACTCAAAACAAACCAGCTCCCAAGATGCGAATTTGACAACCATGACATTGACATTAATATTTTAAATCCAAAGCAAAGCAAAGTCAATGGGAGCGGGATCAATCCTAAGACCGCCGCCCTCTCGCGCAAGAGCCTTTGTTTGATCGCTCTTGTGCCCGTGAAGTATTTTGCGGCGCAAATTCAAAGTGAAAAATAAATCTTTTAACGAGTAGTCAAGGCGCGCCCCAAAAGCGGCATACGCATGGCGTTGAGCACGGCGATTATCATAACGCCTACGTCGCCGAACACGGCCTCCCACATACCGGCAAGCCCGAAAGCGCCGAGAATTAGAAACAGGAGCTTAATTCCCAGTGCGAAGGCTATGTTTTGTATCACTATTCCCTTTGTAGCCCTCGCGACCTTAACTGCGTCTACGAGCTTAGACGGTTCGTCGGTCATAAGCACAACGTCGGCGGCTTCAATGGCAGCGTCCGAGCCGAGCCCGCCCATGGCGACCCCTATATCTGCTCGGGCAAGCACAGGGGCGTCGTTTATTCCATCTCCGACAAAGGCAAGACTATATCCCGCGCTCTTTATCCCGTTCAAGCGCTCCAAGGCCTCTACCTTCCGGTCCGGCAGAAGTCCGGCATGATACTCGTCTATGCCGATTTTTTCGGCAACGTCGGCGGCTATTTCCTCGCTGTCGCCGGTCAGCATAACGCAGCGCTTGACCCCGAGCCTTTTAAGCTCGCTTATCGCTTTGCCGCTGTCGTCCTTTATTTCGTCGGAGATGAGTATGCAGCCGACAAACGAGGAGCCCTTTGCGACGTATACAACGGTTCCGGCCTTAGCGCAGGGAATAAAATCAACCGAATATTCTTTCATAAGCTTGTCGTTGCCGACAAGTATTTTTTCTCCGTTTTCAACCGCGATTACCCCTTGACCCGATATCTCCTCATAATTTTCGAGCCGTTCACCGTCTGTTTCCGATTTGTATTCGCTGATTATGGAGCGCGCGATGGGGTGATTTGAAAAGCTCTCGGCAGCAGCGGCAAGCCTCAACACCTCGTCCGAGTCAAAGCCCGCTGCGGGTATTATATCAGTCACCCTGAAAACGCCCTTGGTAAGCGTTCCGGTCTTGTCGAAAACCACGGCTTCAAGCTTGCTCAAAGCCTCCAGATAATTGCCGCCCTTTACCAAAACTCCCCTCTTTGACGCGGCTCCGATCCCGCCGAAAAAGGTAAGCGGTATTGAAATAACGAGGGCGCAGGGGCAGGATATTACAAGGAATACAAAGCATCTTCTGAGCCACTCCGCCCATTCGCCGCCGAAAATCAGAGGTGGGACAATGGCGAGTGCCGCCGCGAGAATTACGACTGCCGGAGTATAGTATCGTGCGAATTTCGTGATAAAGCTTTCGCTCTTTGCCTTTCTGCTCGAGGCGTTTTCCACGAGGTCTATTATCCTTGACGCGGCGGAGTCTCCAAACGACTTCTCAACCTCGATTTCAAGTATGCCGCTCTGATTTACACAGCCCGACATAACTCTGTCCCCAAGCCTTGCCGCTCTCGGCGTTGACTCTCCTGTGAGGGCCCTCGTGTCGAGCATTGACTCGCCGCTCACAACGACCCCGTCGAGCGGTATCCTCTCGCCGGGCTTTACCATTATTCTGTCGCCTATCGACACATTCTCGGGAGCTACCTCGGCGTAGCCATCGCCGCGCCTGACCCTCGCGCGGTCGGGCCTTATGTCCATTAAGGCGGATATTGAGCGTCTTGAGCGCTTTACCGCAATGCTCTGGAAAAACTCGCCTATTTGATAAAAGAGCATGACGGCGACCGCTTCGGGATATTCACCTATCGCGAAGGCTCCGATTGTGGAAACCGTCATAAGGAAGTTCTCGTCGAACACCCTTCCCTTTGAGATATTTCTCAGGGCTTTCCACACCACGTCTGCGCCGAGGATAATATAAGCCAAAATAAATATTGCGAGCCAATAATAGCCTGCGGCATTGAAAAAATAAAGAAGCATACCCGCTGCATATACTGCCGCGCCTATCGCAAGCCTTATTATCGTCAGCATATCGGATTTTTTGTCGTCGGACTCTTTTTTAAGCCCCGTGCCCGACCCTTCACGCGACCCCTCGCCCGCCTCGCTTACCGAAACGTCCGGCTCATGCTTATGGACTATATTTTCAACGTCGGAAAAAAGGTCGCCCTTATATCTGCGGTCAGCCGTAACCGTGAGCGTCTGCTTGATGAGGTTTACCGACGAGGAGCTGACTCCCGCGAGGGTTCCGACCTCTTTTTCTATTTTGGCAGAGCAATGCGGGCAATCAAGGCCCTTTAATACAAATACCTTTTCCATGGCGCACTCCTTGTTTTGTTTTTATTTTTTTGTTTTTATTTTTTCATGTTGAGTTATTGTTTCACTCTCGTTTTGTTATTGTTGCTCAATCATTCAACTAAGCGGGTAAAAAAACACTTCTCGAAAAAACAGGCAAATTTTTATTTTTAATTCTTTTAACTTCTCATTCTCGCAGGTGTTCAAAGCCCTTATCGAGAATTTCTTTAACGTGAGAATCCGCGAGCGAGTAATAAACCGTTTGCGCCTCTCGGCGAAACTTGACGAGATTTGCAAGTCTTAGCGCCTTTAGCTGGTGCGACACCGCCGATTTCGTCAGCCCGAGCAGCGCCGCTATATCGCATACGCACATCTCGCTTTGCTCGAGCGCGTGCAATATTTGCACTCTTGTGCCGTCGCCGAACAGCTTGAAAAGCGATGCGAGCTCGATATATTCCTCCTTGCTCGTCATGCCTTCGCTTACCTTTTTCACGACCTCGCCGTGGATCACTTCGCAATCACAGAAGGGTTGTTTTTCCAATTCGCGTCCTCCTTGTATTAGTTGAGCAATCATTCAACAACGCTATTATATTCCCCTTTTCGCATTTTGTCAACAAGGTTTTATTATTTTTTTGGCCTGCGGCCTAATACCGCCTATACGCCTATAATTTATTTTAATTTAATTTTGGGGCTTGCAGCCCCGCTTACCGCAGCATTACCGACTTGCGCCGGTAATGCTGCTGCTTTAATCTTAATTTTTATTTAAGGGGGGAGCTGGCGCTCCCCCTTAAACCCCCGCCCTCTCGCTAAAAGTGTTTGCTTCAAATCAAACCTTTATGCCCGTAGAACGACGATAATATTTAAATTAGATAATGCTGTTAGCTCCGTCCTTTGCAACATGGCTAATTTACGGGAATAAAAACTCGACTCAAGAAAAAATCTCTAAGATAGAAGCGGGGGTGCAGGGGGAACGTCAGTTCCCCCTGCAAATAAAAAAATAAATATAAAGTAGCAGCCATGCCGGCGCAAGTCGGCGCGGCTGCGGTCGGCAAGAAAGCAGTCTTAGAGCGCAGGCCAGAAGCCTTTATGCCCGTGGCGCGGCGATAATATTTAAATTAAATAATGCCGTTAGCTCCGTCCTTTGCGACATAGCTAATTTACGGGAATAAAAACTCGACTCAAGAAAAAATCTTTAAGATAGAAGCGGGGGTGCAGGGGGAACG
>CANRNQ010000030.1 GCA_947632045.1 uncultured Clostridia bacterium | reverse complement strand
AACAATCAGAAGTTCTACACCTTTGACGATTCAACAACAGTAACAATCTGGTACGACGCTGTAACAGGTACATGGGGCATTGAGTCTGACAGCGAAAATATTGAAACAGAGTTTGTTGATATGCCGACAGAACAGCCGACAGAACAGCCGTCAGAGCAGCCCTCTGAAACTCCGTCGGAAGAGCCTTCAGAGCAGCCTTCTGAGACTCCGACGGAAGAGCCTTCAGAGCAACCTTCTGAGACTCCGACGGAAGAGCCGTCAGAACAGCCTTCTGAGACCCCGACGGAAGAGCCTTCAGAGCAGCCTTCTGAGACTCCGTCAGAAACTCAGCCCGCAACATCAACAGATGGGAACGGTGGCAACAACAGCGGAAACAACAACGACGGTTCTACAACAGGCGGCGGCAGCTCAACAACAGGTAAGGTAGTAACAGGCGACAGCACAAATGTAGCTATGCTTCTCCTCATCCTCGCTGCTGCGGCAGGCATTGTAGTATTTGCACGCAAGAGAATCAAGGAAGACTGATTTTCTCATATGCAAGCAATCAAAAGATTCTTGTGATGTGATTTTCATTTAATTTAATATAAGGGATTCCCCTTTCCGCTTTGGATTGGGGAATCCCTTTTTTGCCCTTAAGCCCGTTTTGTCAAAATAAAAATCCCTATTATCGACTCGCCCCAAAGGTGTATTCCGATTGCGCTCCGAGCTGTTCCTCTATCCTTAAAAGTCGGTTGTATTTCGCCGTTCTGTCGGTTCGGCACGGCGCTCCCGTCTTGATAAAGCCCGTAGCAAGACCCACGGCAAGATCGGCTATCGTTGTGTCCTCGGTTTCACCCGAGCGGTGCGACATTATAGTGCGAAAGCCGTGGCTTTTGGCTGTGTTTACAGCTCTTGCGGTTTCGCTAAGCGTTCCTATCTGATTCGGCTTTATCAATATAGCGTTGCCGCAGCCGAGAGCTATCCCTTTTTTAAGCCTCTCGTAATTTGTAACAAATAAATCGTCGCCGACTATTGCAAGGTGATGATTTAGCTTATCGGTCATGGCTTTCCAGCCGTCCCAGTCGTTTTCATCAAGCGGATCCTCAATGGAGAATATCGGGTATCTTTTCTTAAGTCCGCTCCAATATTCAATAAGCTCTGCGCTTGTCCTCTTTTCATTCTTTTTCGGAAGAATATATTCTCTGTCGCACTCTCCCTTCCATTCGCTCGCCGCAGCGTCAAGCGATATCATAAAATCCTCGCCCGGCTTGTAACCGGCTCTCTCTACGGCTTGAAGTATCAGCTCGATAGCCTCGCCTTCGCTTTCGAGCGAGGGGGCAAATCCGCCCTCGTCCCCTATCGCGGTCGAGAGCTTCTTTTCCTTTAACAAGCTCTTGAGAGTGTGATAGACCTCGCAGCATTGTCTAAGCCCTTTGCTAAAGCTCATTGCACCGACCGGCAGGATCATGAACTCCTGAACGTCAAGATTGTTGTCCGCATGAGCTCCGCCGTTCAATATATTCATCATGGGCACCGGCATTGTGTGCGCGAAACAGCCGCCTATATAGCGGTAAAGAGGTATCTCCAAGAGCGCCGCCGCCGCTCTTGCGCAGGCTATTGAAACTGCAAGAGTTGCGTTTGCGCCAAGGCGCGATTTGTTCTCGGAGCCGTCAAGCGATATCAGCAAATTATCTATTTCCTCCTGCTTAAGCGGATTTCTGCCGCTCAGCTCCGGCTGAATTTCGTTTTTGATGTTTTCTACAGCTCTTGTCACGCCAAGACCGCCAAATCTCTCTTTGTCGCCGTCGCGCAGCTCGACCGCCTCATATTTCCCCGTTGACGCGCCCGACGGCACGCTTGCCCTTGCGCTTAGTCCACATTCGAGCGTTACCTCCGCCTCTACGGTCGGGTTTCCTCTCGAATCTATTATCTCTCTGCCCCTCACTCTTTTGATTAAAAAGCTCATTATGATTCCTCCTTGATTTTCTTTTATCATTTGCAAATCACGGACGAGTATTCACGACTTGTGCAAAGCTACATATATTATTAATAGTCAAAATGAAAGGAGCACAGATATGTCAGTTGTAGTCTATACCGTCGAGCCCGGCGACACTCTTTGGGGTATTGCCCAGTTTTTCGGCGTTACTGTAAACGATATAGCGAGATATAACGGTCTTGCTTTTCCCGACAGAATTTATCCGGGTCAGAAGCTTAAAATTCCAATAGGAAACAAGAATGTACCGCAATGGTATGCGGTTCGCCCGGGCGACACGCTTTTTTCCATAGCGAAAAATTACGGCATTTCCGTAGATGATATTATCAAGAGAAACACGTTTGAGGATCCCAATGTGATTTACCCCGGTTCGTTTATACGTCTGAGAGATTAAAACGGCGAGTGCTCCGAGCCGAAAGGCGCGGAGCACTTTAAGTATGTTTGAAGGATTTTTGCCGATACGGCTCTTAAATATCAGAGCGCAGAGGATATGCTCCGCTTGTTCGCGATGAAAGCACTTTTAACGAGTTGAGGCCGCCTCACGACTTTTCGCAAGGCAGCCTCTTTTATCCTCCGGTCAGCAGCCGCAGCCGCAGCCGAAATCGTCGTCCTGAGCCGACACCCTCGGCGGGAAAAACTCGCTCGTTGGAAATTCAAGCCTGCTGAACATTTCGCAGGGATTATCCGACGAGGTAACGCACTCCTTTTCCGGAACGCAAAAATCATACGCCGGAACAAGCATCTGTACGTTTCTTTCAATTCGCACTATCGTAAATATTCCGAGCGTTACAAGAACGTCGCGCATACCGTTAGGACCAGGCATTTGAGCGCCGAAGCGACGGCTGACAGGCTCCGGTATCGGGCAGCACGGGGGAGCTTCGCCGCATTTGTTTATCATTCTCGCCGACAGCGCGATCGGCTTTGCCACCTGAACCGTAGCCTTCGGCAAATTTCTTATCGGCGGCGATTGAGAGTCGTTGTCGTCCTTAACATAGTCTGAGCTGAAGACCTTTACGTTGCCCTCGCTGCCGTATAAAATAACCTTCTTGTTGAATATGCTCAAGCCCTTAGCTACCGTAGCAATCGACTTTGGCGCCGCATAGACCTCAAGCTCGACCTCGAAAAAGTATGTCATGTCAACCGAATAAAAGCCCTTATGAAACGGCACGGGCTCAAGATCAATGTAAACATTGATTATATCTGCGTCCTTGAGTCTTACGTTTGTCGCACCGTCGATAAGCTCCTGAGCTTCCTGACTGAAATATACTCTTAAATCGCTAAGGCAATCCTTGTCAGAGCAGCTGTCATAGACTCTGTATGCGTCGATGCAAACAGCTTCCTTTATGTTACTGAGATCCGTGTTTGTACCAATATTTTCCTCGGACATAAAGCAATAGCCTCCCTTAAACTTTTATTACTATTTTATGGCGCTGCCGCTTTTATGTTACGGAAAATAAAAATATCTATGTCCGAAGGAATATCGGCAGGCAAAAGCGCCGCGGGAGCGATTGCCTGCGGCGCTTTTGGGACTTTAGGCGGCAGCTCCGACGAGCCGCGCCGTTTGAGTTTATTAATTTAAATTATATTCACTCCGTAACCCGCCTGTTCTATCGTTCTCACGATAAGCGCTTCGTCTATCGGCCTGCACGAGCTTATTTTTGCGCTCGCTCCCTTAAGGCTGACATAGGCGTTTACAAAAGGTATGCGATTGAGCGAATGCTCAAGATTTTCGCTGCACCTTCCGCTTGACATTCCGACAATATTATATGTTTTTGAAATCATATTTTTGCCCTCACTTTCAATATTATGTTAGTATTATAGCACCGCGGGGATAAAATATTCACTCGCATACTGTCGATTTAAAATTTGCGGAGGGTTTGGGCTGCCGCATAGGTTCTCACGATTGCTTTGAGCGGATGATCGGAGGCGGGCGGCGACCGCAAATTTTCGCGCAAGCGAAAATTTGCAAAAACGCGGCGGCTCGCTCGTTTTGACGAGGGGCAGTTCACGTCTGCCCGCCGCGTTTTCAGGCGCGGCTGCGCCGCGCCGGGTCGCCGCCCGCCTCGCCTGTGCTCAGCACAAAGAGAAAACGAGTATGGACGGCAGCCCGTAAAAGGTATTAATTATGGCTTTTTATCCTGCGTTTTTAAGCTGTAAGCGCAGCTTATCGGATATCATCGCGATAAACTCGCTGTTTGTCGGCTTACCTCTGCCGTTGTGAATAGTATAACCAAAATAGGAATTAAGAACGTCTATGTCGCCTCGATCCCATGCGACCTCTATGGCATGACGTATGGCTCTCTCCACCCTTGAAGACGTTGTGTCAAATTGCTTCGCAACAGACGGGTAAAGCTGCTTTGTCACCGCGTTGATTATTTCCGGCGTTTCAACGGACATGAGAATTGATTTTCTCAAATAGTGATATCCCTTGATATGCGCGGGAACTCCTATCTGATGCAAAATCTCAGTTACCTTCATCTCGATGGAATCTCCCTTTGCCTCGCTGAGGTGGCTAATATTGTCCTTCTGTCCCCCGTTTTTAACAAGGTTAGTCGTCGCCCTTGCAATAGCCTCCGCACTTGCCGGAATCGACATAAACACAGACGCTCCGCTGTTTATCACCTCGCGCTCAAGCACGGGACTGTCAAAGGTTGACATCATAATAAATTCCGGAGTGTCGCCGCCCTGATTAAGCACGCTTCGCAGCACGCCGATACCGTCGATCTTTTTTAAAAATAAATCTGAAATCACGACGCGCGGCTTTAATTCACTCACCTTTTCCATAAGCTCGATGCCGTCCTTCGAGCAAATCGACAGATCAATTCCGTACCGGTCAAATACTGACAGATCCTCTCGGCTAAATTCTTGCGGTTCTGCTGTTAAAATAGCTAAAATCTTATTTTCCATAAAATATCCCCTAACTGTTTTGTTGTTGTACCAATATTACCATATTCTGGTAAATATTGCAAGTGCTTACAGCGAGAATTTTAAAAAATTTTTTATTTTATTTTTTCTCTTCTCCACGAAAAATAAGATCTTCCGTTAAGCCGCTTCATCGGTAATCATATTTGTAGACTCAATATAATCTGTCAGCATATTCTCAGCAAAAATTGCATAACCCTTGTCAGGCGCGTTTACAAACACATGAGTAACCGCCCCTGCGAGCTTTCCGTTTTGTAATATAGGACTTCCGCTCATTCCCTGAACTATACCTCCGGTGCTTTCAAGGAGCCGTTCGTCGGTTATTCTTATCACCATGTTTTTCGTCTTGTTATTTTCGTCATAGGCTATGCTCTCTATTTCTATTTCATATTCCTGCGGCTCGTCGCCGTTTATTGTCGTCAGCATAGTTGCGCCGCCCGTCGTTACCTCTTGAACCGACGCGACGGAAATCTCGTCATAGCTCTCGGGAATATCGCTTACTGTGCCGTATACTCCGGTATCAAGGTTGTCGGAAAGCTCGCCGGTCGCCGCCACGCTTTCAAAATGGCCGTTCAGACATCCGGGCGTACCCTTTATACCCTTAGTCACCGTGTCTATATCCGCTTTTACAATTTCTCCGTGGTCAAGTGGAAGCAGACAGCCTGTATCTACGTCGCATATTCCGTGCCCGAGTCCCGCAAAGCCTTTGTTACCCTTGCAGTAAAACGTGACCGTACCTATGCCGGCGGAGCTATCCCTTATCCAGAGTCCTATTTTATATTCCCCTCCGGTGTTTATCGGCTTGACCTTGGTCTTAAAGCTTTCTCCGTCCCTGCTCACATAAAATTCAAGAGGCCTTCCCTCGCTTTCGTTTACAAGCTCAAAAAGGCGGGCGTTATTCAGAACAACGCTGCCATTAACGCTTTTTATGGTGTCGCCTATCTCTATACCGGCTTCTTTCGCGGGACAGCGATTTTCGCCGTTTGCGCTTATCTCCTCCGTTTTCACCGCGACGACCCCCTGCGTAAACATTTTTACACCAAACGGATTGCCTCCCGGTATTACCTTGATATCCTCACGGCTTTTGATGCTGACGTTTTTAACCGGAAATATATTTGCAAACATCAGCTTGCCGCTGCGGCTCCCGTCTTGGTCGGCTGCGCCTTGTTCGTCGTCCTTTACAAGCGTAAGCGCCGGCATAGCGCTGCAATTTTGTACGCTGCTGTCGTCGGTGACGATAAATATATCCGGCATAGAAGCCGCGCAAAGCGCCGTGAACACAAAAAGCGCAATGGCCGAAGCTGCAACGGCTGAATATATGATTTTAAAAAATATTCTCGTTCTTGCTTTCATTTTTTCACCTCCGGACTTTTGCCTGCCGCCGGACATGGACCAAAGCTCAAAAGCGGAAAATTTTGTTTTTTGGACGACGTCCGGCAATAGTATCATTCTACAATTAAAAAAGGATAAACGAAAAAAAGTTAATACCAATTCAGTTTTACCAGATATAACGCGAAAAACAGCTTGAAAAAAGGATTTTATCTAAAATTTTTATTAAACGGCAAGTCGGTCGAGGTTAATTAATGAAAAATTTTTTAAAATTAATTGATAAGGCGGGGAGGATATAGTAAAATAATTTAAAATGGATATTTGCTTTGCTTGACTTAATTTGACTTGCATCTTTGTCTGAGCCTTTGGATAGACTGTCGCCTTGCTTCGTTTTCACCAAGCGCCTGCAACAGAGATACTCGGGCGAAGATGTAAAATAACATAGAATCAAATAGAATCGAATGGAAGGAAAGTGGATTTATGGAAAATACAGACGATGCGCGATTTAAATTCAATCCGACCGCCGAAAACGGGTTGACTGGCGAGCAGGTGAAGCGGCAGCTTGAGCTGGGGCTATACAACAAGGAATCCCGACTGCCGACAAAAAGCATACCGAGAATATTCGCCGACAACATATGCACGCTGTTTAACCTTATAAATATAGTTTTGGCGATTGCGGTGCTGCTTGTCGGCTCATATAAAAATTTAATGTTTATGCTTGTTATCCTCGCAAATATCGCGATAGGAATATTTCAGGAGATAAGAGCCAAGCGAACGGTAGACAGACTGTCGATAATAAATCAGTCAAGGGTCAGGGCCATAAGAAACGGAAAAATACGGGAATTGGGTATAAACGATATAGTGCTCGAAGACGTTATTGAGCTATCATCAGGCAACCAGATACCGACGGACTGCGTGCTGCTGTCGGGAGAAGTCGACGTAAACGAATCGCTGCTCACGGGCGAATCCGAGCCTATACATAAATCGACAGGCGACAAGCTGCTGTCGGGCAGCTTTATAGTCAGCGGCAGGTGCCGCTGTATGGCGGAGCATATCGGCGACGACAACTACGCCTCGACAGTATTCAACGGCGCAAAGTACATTAAAAAGGTGAACTCGGAGATAATGCGCACGCTTAATAAGATAATAAAGATAGTGTCAATAGCTATCTTCCCTATCGGGATATTGCTGTCCTTAAATCAGTATTTCCAAAATAACGGAAATATTGCGGACACGGTCACTCACGTTGTCGCGGCTCTCGTCGGAATGATACCGGAGGGTCTGATACTTCTGACAAGCACAGTTCTCGCGGTCGGAGTGATAAGGCTGTCAAAGCAAAAGGTGCTGGTACAGGAGCTTTACTGCATAGAAACGCTCGCCCGGGTGGACGTATTGTGCCTTGACAAAACGGGAACTATAACCGAGGGCTGCATGGAGGTCTACAAAACCATACCGGTAAACGGCGCGACCGAAGAGCAGCTTGCGGCGGCGCTCAATTCGCTGACAGCCTCGCTGAACGACGAAAATCCCACATATAACGCGGTAAAGGCAAAATTCGACGGTACGACAGGCAAAACGGCTGAAAAGATATATCCGTTCTCCTCGGCCAAGAAGTGGAGCGGGGCGTATTTCAAAGAGGGCGGCGCTCTCATATTTGGGGCGGCGGAATTTATATTCAAGGATATTATACCAAACAGTGTCAAAACGGCGCTTGCGGAGTATTCAAGCAATTACCGCGTCCTCGCCGTAGCTCATTCAGACGACGATTTTCGTGACGGAGAGCTTCCGGAAAAGCTAACGCCGATAGGCGTGCTTGTTATAAAGGACAAGGTCAGGGCAAACGCTCGTGAAACGCTCGACTATTTTGCGTCGCAAGGTGTAGAGCTGAAGATAATATCCGGCGACAATGTGCTGACGGTCGCAAATATAGCGAAAGAGGCGGGCCTTAAAAACTATGACAAATATATAGACGCTTCTACGCTCAAAACCGAGGACGACATTAAAAACGCCATCGAAAAATATTCCGTATTCGGCAGAGTCACGCCCGACCAGAAAAAGGCCTTTGTGCTTGCGCTTAAAGAAAAGGGTCACACGGTCGCAATGACGGGCGACGGTGTAAACGACGTTCTCGCTCTGAAGGAGGCCGATTGCAGCATAGCTATGGCGAGCGGCAGCGAGGCTGCGAGAAATGTATCTCAGCTTGTGCTGATGAATTCCGACTTTTCCTCCATGCCAAAGGTAGTTGCCGAGGGGCGGCGATCTATAAACAACATTCAGCGCAGCGCGTCGCTGTTCATCGTAAAGACGATATATTCGTCTATATTGAGCGTGCTTTTCGTACTACTTCCCCTATCGTTCCCGATAGAGCCGATACAAATGACGCTCGTAAGCGCCTTTGCGATAGGTCTGCCGTCGTTCGTGCTGGCGCTTGAGCCAAACAGAGAGCGCATAAAGGGCAACTTCTTTATAAATGTTATGTCGCGGGCCCTGCCTTCAGCTCTGGTTGTGATTTTGATGACGGTTTTCAATGTGCTCATTCACGCCTTCCTGCATACAAGCGACGTCGAATATTCCACTATACAGGTTATTATTCTGTCGTTTACGGGAATTATGCTGATTGCAAAGATAAGCATACCTCTCACTGCCTTGCGCACGGCTCTTCTGATAGTATGTGCAGGAGGAATGACTCTCGGCATAACGGCATTCGGCTGGTTCTTTGGGACGGATCCGTTCACGCTAAATATGCTGATTCTCATAAGCATAACAATAGCCGCGAGCGTTCTTCTGTTCTTGCTTTTCAATAAAATCGCAGACAAATTAAAGCTTCAAAAGATGATAAAATTTAATATATGACCCAAGCTTAGCTGTCACGATGCGTCCTTAAGCGGTACGCATAGATTGTAAAAGGTTATAAAAAAAGGAGCGCCGCAGCGCTCCTTTCATCATTTTATGTAATTTATAAGTCCGCCCTTTGCGATTATGTTCTGGATAAATTCCGGAAAGGGCTCGGCTTTGTAAGTTTTGCCGGTCGTTTCGTTTGTTATTATTCCGGTGTTAAAGTCGACGGACACCTCGTCGCCGTCCTTTATATCGTGAGCCGCCTCGTCGCACTCCATTATCGGCAGTCCGATGTTGATGGCGTTTCTGTAAAAAATTCTCGCAAAGGTCGAGGCTATTACACAGGAAATACCCGAGGCCTTTATAGCGATGGGCGCGTGCTCTCTTGAAGAGCCGCAGCCAAAATTCTTTTTGGCAACCATGACGTCGCCCTCTTTTACGTTGTTTACAAAATCCTTGTCTATGTCCTCCATGCAGTGAGCGGCAAGCTCCTTGTGAGAGGCGGTGTTCAGGTATCTTGCGGGGATTATAACGTCGGTGTCAACGTTGTCGCCGTATTTATGTACTCTGCCCTTAACGCTGTCCATATATATTCATTCCTTTCACAAATAATCAAACCTTAGCGGGATCGGTGATGTATCCGGTTATAGCCGAGGCAGCCGCAACGGCCGGACTCGCAAGGTAGACCTCGGAGTCAACGTGACCCATTCTGCCTACAAAATTGCGGTTTGTCGTCGATACGGCGCGCTCACCCTGGGCAAGGATTCCCATGTGACCGCCAAGACAGGGGCCGCAAGTCGGGGTGGAAACTACCGCTCCGGCGTTTACAAAGACGTCGAAAAGTCCCTCGTGCATAGCGTCAAGCCATATCTGCTGAGTGCCGGGGAGAATTATGCACCTTACGCCCTTTGCGATTTTTTTGTCCTTGAGGACGTTTGCCGCGATTCTAAGGTCGCTCAGTCGGCCGTTTGTGCAAGACCCTATAACAACCTGATCTATCTTGATCTCACCGACCTCGTCGATGGTCTTTGTGTTTTCCGGCAGATGCGGGAAAGCAACCGTCGGGCGGAGAGATGAGAGATCTATCGTGTAAACCTCGTCGTATTCCGCGTCGTCGTCGGCTGTATATTCAACCGGAGAGCCCTGGAATCTGCCGTTGCAGTATTCGCGGGTTATGTCGTCAACGGGGAAAATGCCGTTCTTTGCGCCGGCCTCGATAGCCATATTGGCTATGCAAAGGCGGTCGTCGATGCTTAAATAGCCTATGCCGTCGCCGGTAAACTCCATTGACTTGTAAAGAGCTCCGTCAACGCCTATCTCGCCGATGATGTGAAGAATAATATCCTTTCCGCTTACCCATGGAGCGGGCTTGCCGGTCAGCACAAATTTGATAGCGCTCGGAACCTTGAACCACGCCTTGCCTGAGATCATGCCGGCCGCCATATCGGTGGAGCCGACGCCGGTCGAAAATGCGCCGAGCGCACCGTAGGTGCAGGTGTGGGAGTCGGCGCCGATAACGAGGCTGCCGGGGCCTACAAGACCCTTTTCCGGCAGAAGCGCGTGCTCTATTCCCATCTCGCCTACGTCAAAATAGTTTTTGATACCGTACTTGCCTGCGAAGCTTCTAACCTGAAGACAGTGCTGCGCCGATTTAATATCCTTGTTTGGGGTGAAGTGATCCATTACCATAGCGATCTTGTTTGTGTCAAAAACGCTGTCCGCGCCGCAGTCCTCGAAAACATTGACCGCAACGGGGGAGGTAACGTCGTTGCCGAGCACCATATCGAGCTTAGCCTCAATAAGCTGACCCGCCTTGACCTCGTCAAGACCGGCGTGCGCGGCAAGAATTTTTTGGGACATAGTCATACCCATTGTGAAAATTCCTCCTGTCAAATTATCTTTACGCTATTATCTCATACGACTTGCGCAAAGAATGTAAACTATGCTACAATTGATTTGCATATAACAAAATTCGGAGCGTGAAAATAATGGAGCAAAATACATTATATTACGGCAACAATTACGCTAATTTGCCAGATGATGTGCGAGGAATTTTTGAAAGCCTTAATTCGCCTATAAAATATGGGAAAAACAGGCTGATATATTTGCAGGGCGAGAGCGCCGACTGCTTTTATTATCTCAAATCGGGCAGGGCAAGGATATTTTTCTCGTCGCCCGACGGAATTGAAAAAACGCTTGCCGACGTGGAGGACGGCTGCATAATGGGCGAGGCCGCGTTTTTTGACGGAATGCCGAGGGTGTCATCGGCAGTGACCTTGAGCGAGTGTGTGCTGATATCGGTCGACGAGAGAGCGCTCACTGAGCGCTTTAAGGCTGACCCGAGCTTCGCCATGACCCTTTTGAATCTTCAGGCGCGCTCTATAAGAATGTTGTCGTCGCAGGTGAGCAGCATAACCTTTTTGCAGGCTGATTGCCGCATAGCTCGCCTATTGATACAGTGCCGCGAGCTTGCCGACGGCGGGGAATATATAGTCCGATTGACGCACGAGGAGATAGCGAGCATAATCGGCGTATCGCGAGTGACCGTGAGCAAGCTGCTCAATTCAATGCGCGGAAACGGAATATTGAGAACCGAGTACAGGAGGATAGTAATAAATGATTTGAGCGCGCTTTTTCAGATAGCCGATTTTGAATATTGAGAGCACAAGGGAAAGCAGGGAGCTTTCATTGCGACAGGTTTATGCTTTAAAATTTAAAATGCTTTCGGATAAGCAAAAAATGGGGCCGTCCAAATCGAACAGCCCCTTAAAGGTCACAGCTTATATTAAGTTTTTTATATTGAGTTTATAATATTTTCGTATTTGCTCTTTGGCTCTGAGCGTTTGAGCGCTTTGTCGGCAAAAATCAGGTAAAGCACAGGAACGATGACGCAGAATACTACGTTGAATATGAGTCCTGCAAGCTCGTTTTGATTCAGATAGCCGTCCATGCAGAAATAGCTTATAATGCTCGCTGCAAAGGATACGGCGTTTACGACGATTAAAAACGTCGCGAGCTTTTTGCATTTTATAAGATCGAGCTGTTTTATGCCGCATATTCCGGCATAAAATGCGACTATGATAACGACGAGCGAAAAAACGAGCAAAACTCCCATTATGGCTATGTAAAAGTTCGATATGTTAAGCTCATCTCCTAAAACGTCTTTTAAGATGAAGCCCAATATAATCGAAGCAATGAGGAAGGCGCATAAAATCATTTGAAAAATGCTGGTCGCGAGCATAATGATACCTGTTATAAACAGGGGGGTATCCTTCTTTTTCTTTTTTATGTCAGCTGTTTTTTCTTCCATAACAGAGACACTTCCTTATATATGATCATTTGACAATAATATGCTAACATATATTTCCAAGGCAGTCAACAAAAAGTTATTCAAAATGTATTAAAGCGTATTAGATAGGCAGCGTCAGGGAGTGAAGTATAAGAACGGACAGCCCGCCGCAGACAAAGCCGAGGAAAAGACCGACCAAAACGTCGGTGAGGTAATGCACGCGCAGATAAACGCGCGACAGGGCTATCATAGCCGCAACGAACAAAACAGGGATAGACAGCGGCCAGCAGTTGAAAAGGGTGACCGCAAAAACGGAAAACGACGAGGTCGTGTGACCGGAGGGGAAGGAGTAATACTTCGGACGCTTGACTATAAGCTGATCGTCCTCGAGCTTGTGGCAGGGGCGCACCCTGGCGACGATATGCTTGATTATTATTTCTCCGGCGAGGTGAGCAATGGCGAGTCCGAGGATTATGTTTACCCCGAGGAAGCGCCACGGAGAGTATATCAGCATAGGCAGGCACAGGGCAAACCAGACTATGCCCTTCTCTCCGATTTTGGAGAAGAAGGTCATAATCCTGTTTCTGCGCGGAGTGTGAAATTTACCCATCCAGCTTAAGACTATATCATCAAAGAACTGAACTCGCTCTATCATAAAATTACCCCTGTTGTATGAGTTAAGTTTATTATAACACAGGGACTTCGTTTTGTCACCAAAATTTAATCCGACCTCACATTGACAATATGAGATATGCCCGGAATACTGTCGCCCTGCTGCGACGAGGTGGGCGACATCAGGGCTCCTGTCGCGGCGAATATTACGTTTTTAAGCTCGCCGGACGAAAGCCTGTTGAGTATCAGGGAGCAGAATACCGAAGCCGCGCAGCCGCAGCCCGAGCCGCCGGCGTGAACGTCCTGCTTTTTTCTGTCGTATATAAGAAGTCCGCAGTCGTTGTGTTGCTTAGATATGTCTATTCCGTCCTTGAGCATAAGCTCGCATAAAAGCTCGGAGCCGACAACGCCGAGATCTCCCGTCAGAATCAAATCATAGTCCGACGGCGACGTTTCGGTGTCGCGCAGAAAATCCGTTATGCTGCGCGCGGCCGCCGGAGCCATCGCCGCGCCCATATTATTTGCGTCCTTTATTCCAAGGTCTATCATCGTTCCAATGTGTACGGCGCTGATATACGGCTTGCCCTCGGTGCGCTTTCCGACTATCGCACAGCCGCCGCCCGTAACCGTCCTTTGGGCCGTCGGTGTTCGTTGTCCGCCGTATTCAAGCGGAAAACGGAACTGCCTCTCCGCCGAGCAGAAGTGTGAAGCCGTGACCGCCGCCGCAATGTCGGCGATACCGCCGTTTACGAAAAGTCCGCTCAAAAGCAGGGTCTGAGCCATTGTCGAGCACGCCCCGTACTGACCGAGATACGGCACACTAAATTCAAGCAGACCGAAGCTCGAGGAGATGCACTGGTTTAAAAGGTCGCCCGAAAACATAACGTCTATGTCGTGCGGGTGCAGCTTGCCCTTTTCTATCGCCTCCATAAACGCGTGCTGCTGAAAAAAGCTCTCCGACTTTTCCCATGTTTCCTGGCTCGCTCCTGAGTCGTAGTAGATGTTGTCGAAGCAGTCGCTCAGGGGCCCTTCTCCTTCGTTTTTTCCGACCACTGCGCCCCAGCTTATGACCGAAGGCCGATTTTCAAGCTCCAGCGTGCTTCTTCCGTGTCTTTTTATCATATTTTATCACCTGCGTTTTTGCTTTGTTATATTTTTTATTTGCGTTTGCTTATATTTATTTTTTTCTGCCGCCGCCTTCATTATACCGACGCATAAAATGGTATCCTGAATCTGCTTTTTTATAAATTTCATTTTTCTGCCAAAATCAGCTTTATAGACAGGCGAATTAGTTTTGACTTTAATAATAAAGCCGAGATGAGGGGCATATAAATTAACATTTAAGAGTATTTTCGGCGGAGATTTACAGAGTCCCGCCGAAAATAAAATAATCTGCTGCGGAGGGTGAAAATGATAACGGTACTGAATGTGAAAAAACAAAGCGCAAGGGGAATAAAGGGAATGATAATGGGAATACGCAGAAAAGGGGAGATAAAAACCGAAATAAAGAGCGGAGGCGAGCTGCGGGTGAAATACGTTGAATATGTCTGCGGCTCCGGCAAGCCGGACTGGCGCAAAATAGCGGGCTGCGTCGGACAGGCAAAGGGATATCTACTGTGCAAAAGAGATCTTCAGCTTCCGTACAAGCTCGGCTTTAAGCGCTTCCATTCTCTCAGCCTGAGCCGGCTTATGGCGATAAACGGGGCGCTTCGGGTGCTTTCGGTGATAAAAGCGGAGTGCAGAAGGGTAAATCTGTGCTTTTGCGATATGAAAGGGGAATATATAAAATATGCGCCGCTGTTCCTGCCGCTGTGCGCGGAGATGAAGATAATCTCAAAAAGCAGAGGGTATGAGAATTTTCCCGAATACGCTATGGGCGAATACGGCGCGTGCGTAGAGCTTTGCCGCAACTCAGAGCAGGTGAAGGGCTGCAATATATTCGTGTCGCCGAGGTTTGCGGAGCTTGACGGATATAGGGGCTGCGACGCGCTGATGTTTACGGCGGGAGGAGCGAGCAAAAACCAGCGCATAAGAACGGTAAGCGGATATTCATGGAGACTGCCCGAGGTATACAGCAAATTAAAGCCCGAGGGAATGAGCAGCGAATATTTTTCTCAGGCGTTATACTCGATAGCCGGAGTGACGGAGACGGCAAAAACGGCGCCGCACGCGTACCGCATGGGAGACGCCGTATATACGACGGCGGAGCTTTGCGGAGAGATAGAATCTATGCTCTTGTCCGGTCTTGACAGGTCGGGCTCAAAGGCATATAATTAAATGAACTGCTTAATGGGTATTTATACCTATTGGCGCAAAAAGAAAAAAGCCGAAAAGGATGGTTGCGAAAATGCAGAATCAAAAAGAGATTTTATTAACATTTGACGGTAAAGCGAAGATCGAGCAGGAGCTTGAGCAGCTTAAAACGGAAAAACGCAAGGAGATCGCGGAGAAGATCAAGGTTGCGCTTTCCTTTGGCGACCTTTCCGAAAACAGCGAATACGACGAGGCGAAAAACGAGCAGGCTATAATCGAGGCGAGGATCGCCACGCTTGAAAATACGCTGAAAAACGCGCGCGTTATCGACGACAGCGATATAGACACACAGTCGGTGAGCATGGGCGTCAACGTAAGGCTCAGTGTTGGCGGAGCCGCGGAGGTATTGTATAAAATTGTGCCCACGAACGACTCGAACCCGCTCGAGGGAAAAATATCGGACGAATCGCCGGTCGGCGCGGCTCTTATGGGGAAAAAGGTAGGAGAAAGCGTTGCGGTTGAAACTCCGGGCGGAGTGGTGGATTACTCTATTTTAGAGATAACGAGAGATTGATAAGGCTTTAATAAAATAAAATATCCGCGCCGCAGGAAGGGCCCTCGGCGGGATAACAGGAGGATACAGATGTCAGAGAATAACGCGCCGCTTCAGTCGCAGGACACGGGCGATCTTTTACAGATACGCCGCAATAAGCTTGCGGCTCTGCGTGAAATGGGAAAGGATCCGTTTGTCATAACGACGAGCGACAGAAATATATCAAACGCGGAAATAAGCGAAAAATTCGACGAGCTCGAAAATAAGGACGTTTGCATAGCCGGCAGAGTTATGTCAAAGAGAGGAAAGGGCAAGGTGTCCTTCCTCGACGTTCACGACAAGACCGGAAAAATGCAGATATTCGCAAGGTACGACGACCTCGGCGAGGAGGAGTATAATCTCCTAAAGAAATGGGATATAGGCGATATAGTTGAGGTAAAGGGCTTTGTGTTTAAAACAAAGGTCGGAGAGATAAGCGTCCACGCGAAGCAGGCCCGGCTTTTGTCGAAGTCGCTCAAGCCGCTGCCCGAAAAATACCACGGCCTCAAGGATACGGATCTGAGGTACCGCCAGAGATATGTCGATCTAATAATGAATCCAGAGGTCAAGGATACGTTTATCAAGCGCTCAAAAATAATCAGCTCCATACGCAAATATCTCGACGGACAGGGCTTTATGGAGGTAGAAACCCCGATGCTCGTCGCGAACGCAGGCGGCGCCGCCGCACGCCCGTTTGAGACGCACTCGAACGCGCTCGACGAGGAGTTTAAGCTGAGGATCTCTCTTGAGCTTTACCTGAAAAGGCTCATAGTCGGCGGACTTGAGAGAGTGTATGAGATAGGCAGAGTTTTCAGGAACGAGGGCGTTGACACGAGGCATAATCCCGAGTTCACGCTGATGGAGCTTTATCAGGCGTACACCGACTACAACGGTATGATGGATCTGACGGAGAACCTCTACCGCCATGTGGCGCAGGAGGTGCTCGGGACCACGAAGATAACCTACAACGGCATAGAGATGGACCTTGGCAAGCCGTTCGAGAGAATAACTATGCTCGACGCTGTAAAGAAGTACGCGGGCGTAGATTTCGGCGAGATAAAGACGGACGAGGAGGCTAAGGCTCTCGCTAAGGAAAAGGGCATAGAATTTGAGGAAAGGCACAAGAAGGGCGATATACTTAATCTGTTCTTCGAGGAGTATGCCGAAGAGCATATGATACAGCCGACCTTTGTCATGGATCACCCGATAGAGATTTCCCCGCTGACAAAGAAAAAGCCGGACAACCCCGATTATGTTGAGAGATTTGAATTCTTTATGAACGGCTGGGAAATGGCGAACGCCTACTCCGAGCTTAACGACCCGATAGACCAGAGGGAACGCTTTAAGGCGCAGGAGGAGCTGCTGTCACAGGGCGACGACGAGGCGAACACGACCGACGAGGACTTTTTAAACGCGCTTGAGATAGGTATGCCCCCGACGGGAGGAATCGGCTTCGGCATAGACAGAATGGTGATGCTGCTCACCGACTCTGCGGCGATACGTGACGTTCTGCTGTTCCCGACGATGAAGTCCTTGGATTGATGCAATGAAAAGGAGGACCCGCCATGACGGATATTGCAAAGCTGCAAGCTGTGCTTATCCCTGTATTTAGAGATTATGGGATATCTCGCGCCGTGTTGTTTGGTTCAGTGGCAAAAAAGACGGCTACTGAGAAAAGTGATTTGGATTTGCTGGTGACGAGCAATCTGCACGGTCTGCGTTTTGTCGGGTTTATGGAGGCTGTCCGTAAAGCGGTGCAGATGCCGGTAGATATTTTGGATATTTCGCATATTGAGCACGGTTCTAAAATCCAACGGGAAATCGAGAAAACCGGGGTAACTATCTATGAGAAATGAGATTATCGTGAAAAAGATGCTTGCTTATTTCGAGAAGCTGATTCGTTATTGCGATGGATATTCTTATGAGAACTTTTCAAAGGACTTAAAGCTGGTAGAAGCCTGCGTATTCAACCTCAGTCAGCTTGGCGAACTCTGCCATGCGGTGGACGATGACTTTGCGGCGGCACACCCGGATATTCCGTGGGCGGAAATGTACGGACTTAGAAACCGCATCGTACACGACTATGAGGGAGCCAATCTCATGCTGGTTTGGGAGATTATCAGCGAAGATATTCCGGAGCTGAAAAAGCTGCTGCAAAACTTGTAAATCTAAACCTAACCGCTGTGTTTCGCTTCGCAAACAAGCGCTTACATCAAAATCTACATCAAACGGTACAGCTTTTGTATCACGGGATATAACGGTTTATCAGATGAAAGATTTCAAAGGAACGATAACTTACGAACGACGCCACTCGGAAATGCTTCGTGCTTCCGAGTGGCGTCGTTGACTTTAGAATCTGCGTGTAGTAGAATTAAAAAAGCAATAAATCGGGATCTGAGGTGGAATAATGGCGTCTAGTAAAGAATATTTAGAATTTGTTTTAGGGCAGTTATCCGAATTGGACGAAATTACATATCGGGCTATGATGGGAGAATTTATCATTTATTATCGCGGCAAAATCGTAGGCGGTATCTATGATGACAGGTTGCTTGTAAAGCCAATAAAAGCAGCAATCAGCTATATGCCAACAGCTCCATATGAATTACCCTACGAGGGAGCAAAAGAGATGTTGTTGGTAGACGAAGTCGACAACAGAGAGTTTTTGACAGGTTTATTCAACGCCATGTATGAGGAACTGCCGGCTCCAAAACCGAAAAAGAAGAAATAGGCAACTTCCCACTTATCGAACTGCCCGTTAGTTTGGAAAGCCTTTCAAATTGTGAACAGGCGATTCTGTTTTGGAGTCGCCTGTTTAAAAAAAGGCAAAGAAACAAGTCATAAGATACAGGTGTATGGCTCTTATGATTATTCCTGTTTTCACAAGAGGTTGAAAACTTGGTTTTGACGGTAAGTTTCAGATACTTGCAGCGCAAAAGGTCAAAGCACAATATAAACAGATGATTATTCAGGCTTCAGAAAAATTATAATAAGGTGCTTCTCTTATATTGAATGATTTATTTTCTTTCGCCCATACTAATAGAATACGCCTATATGATTGCAAAACTGGGCGTAAATACTCCTACTGCGTTGACATTAGCCCAAATACATGCTATAATTGGGCGTAATATATAGAGGTGGGCGAATGAGAACATTTAATTACTCGTTTTTAAAGGATAAAAAATGGGACAGCGAAATACTCGGATTAGTATCACAGATTCACGAATACAAAGGCAGACAGGAGCTGTATCTGAAGCAAAAACCCGCTGTATCAAATAAATTGGTGGAGGTCGCAAAAATTCAAAGTACCGAAGCGTCTAATAAGATTGAGGGTATCGTTACGACCGCTACACGAATTAAACAGCTTTATCAGGAAAAGACAACCCCGAAAAACAGAGACGAGCAGGAAATTATGGGGTATCGTGATGTGCTCAATACAATTCACGAAAACTTTGAATATATTCCCTTGCGCTCCTCGTATATTTTGCAGCTTCACAGGGATTTGTATCAGTATTCTGAAAAGTCAATCGGCGGCAGGTTTAAAAATACTCAGAACTATATTGCCGAAACACATCCTGATGGTACGCAGACAGTTCGCTTTATGCCGCTTGAACCATATGAAACGCCGGAAGCTGTCGACGCTATATGCGAAAGCTTTAATCAGATTTTAGACTCCTGTGATATTGATCCGCTGATTTTGATTCCTTGCTTTATCAATGACTTTTTATGCATACACCCGTTTAACGACGGAAACGGGCGTATGTCAAGATTGCTTACTACATTGCTGCTCTATCGTTGCGGCTATGTTGTCGGACGGTATATCAGTATTGAAAGCAAGATAGAAAAGACAAAATTGAAGTATTACGATGTACTGGAGCAAAGCGGCATTGGCTGGCACGAAGCCAAGAATGACCCAACTCCGTTTATAAAGTATCTTCTCGGCGTTATCCTTGCTGCATACCGTGAGTTTGAAAGCCGCATAGATTTGTTTGACGAGAAGCTGTCGGCAGTAGAATTAGTCCGCAGAGCTATCGGAGAGAAAATCGGCAAATTTACAAAGAGCGAAATAATGGAGCTTGTTCCGTCCGTCGGAAAGACCTCTATTGAAAATTCATTGAAAAAGCTTGTTGACGAAGGCGCTATCATTCGTCATGGTACAGGCAAAGCGACTTTTTATACCCGTAACGATTGAGTGAAATATGCAAATGCGCCGAGCGACGATATAGCGACAATATATAGATATTTAATTGCGAGAGGGCTATTAAAAGAGCCGGAAAGGTCAACGGCCTTCGGAATGGATTTCCCACTTGAAAACTACTTACGAATTGTGAAAGGAATAAATATAAATGGAGAAAATATGGATTGATATGTTTAAAGCCGCAAAGGCGGTTCAAAATGACAGAAAAATATCCGACTATGTGGAGGCGGGAAGCGTTGCGGCGGCGATAATGTCCTCGTCAGGGAAAATTTACACCGGTGTTTGCGTAGACACCTGCTCCACACTTGGAATATGCGCCGAGAGAAACGCGATTTTTAATATGATAACAAACGGTGAGCAGGAGATAAAAAAGGTGATTGCTGTCATGCCGGACGGAAAGGTCGGCGCTCCCTGCGGCGCTTGCCGCGAGTTGATGGTTCAGCTCATGCCGGACAATTATCGTGGAGTCGAAGTGCTGATGGATTTTGAAACGGAGGAGATCGTCACTCTCGGCGAGCTCACTCCAAAATGGTGGGTATAGACAATTTTCCGTCTTACGGGCAACACTTGAAAAATAGACGTGAGAAATCATCACGGCATTTTTTACATGGTGAATTTTTTCAAAGCGTGAATGGGCGATTTCCTTTCGGAGTCGCCCATTTTTAGAAAAGGGAGATAAACAAATTGGGATTTAGGAGAACACCACGCATGATAAAACTTCGATACGGGAATACAAATACATTTTTACTGTGTGGGAATGCTG
>CANRNQ010000029.1 GCA_947632045.1 uncultured Clostridia bacterium | reverse complement strand
GGTGTAAATGCGCTTAACGCATATATTGTCGAAGGGAAAACTCCGCAGGACTATGTGGATTACGCAAAAAAGGACGCGGATAATATTGTAAGAGAGGATTTGCTCCTCACTATGTCTGAGAGGCTGAATGTTGTTACAAAAAGGCTTGAACAGCTGGGACTTGTTATTTTAAAGGATAAAAACGGAAGGTATGTCACTCGCGGAAACAGAAATTTGAAAATTAACGGTGAAAATATAAAGCCTATTTTGGCGAACGCCGTAAAAAAGCTCCCTAATACAGACGTTCTTAACCGTGTAAATATCACGGATTTTTTTGTTAAAAATAACCGTATAAGCGGCGCCTTTGGATTTGGAATAGAAAATGAAACATTTTACATAATTGAGGCGAACGCGGTAATTGTTGCCACCGGCGGAGCGGCGGGACTTTACAAGCCGAACAATCCCGGATTTTCACGCCATAAAATGTGGTACCCTCCCTTTAATACAGGAGCGGGATATGCAATGGGCATTAAAGCGGGAGCGGAGATGACCACGTTTGAAATGCGCTTTATTGCTCTGAGGTGTAAGGATACGATCGCTCCCACGGGAACTCTTGCACAGGGGGTAGGAGCAAAACAGATAAATTCTTTAGGGGAAGTATATGAAACAAAATACGGTATTACAACCTCTCAGCGTGTTTACGGTACGGTAAACGAAAATCAACAGGGCAGGGGCCCGTGCTATCTGCAAACTGAGGGAATTACCGCCGAGCAGGATAATTCGCTTAAAAAGGCGTATCTCAATATGGCTCCTTCGCAAACCTTGAAGTGGATAGAAAGCGGGAAAAATCCCTCGGAGCAAAATGTGGAAATCGAAGGCACAGAGCCGTATATCGTAGGCGGCCATACGGCGAGCGGATATTGGGTCGATACAAAAAGAGCGACCACGGTTAAGGGCTTGTTTGCGGCAGGAGATGTTGCGGGCGGCTGTCCGCAAAAATATGTTACGGGAGCATTGGCGGAGGGTGAAATTGCTGCGCTTTCGGCAATAAATTTTGTAAATGAAAATAACAGCGTGCCAATAGACGAGGCTCTGATAGAAGAACATATTCAGGAAGCGGAAAAATTCCTGACCGATACTAACTCACGCTTTACCGCTGAACAGCTTGAAGAAGCGATGCAGACCGTTATGGATTCCTATGCAGGCGGAATAAAAACAAATTATCGCTTTAATGAAAAACAGCTTAATATTGCAGATGAAAGGATAGTTAATCTTTTAAAGCTAAGCGAAAATCTGCATGCCGAGGACTTTCAGGAGCTTATGTATATATATGAGCTTCGTGAGAGGCTTGTTGTATGCAGAAGCGTGATTGCGCATCTTAAGGCCCGAAAAGAAACGCGCTGGCACAGCTTTGCGGAAAATCTTGATTATCCCGATAAGGACGACAAAAGCTTTTTGAAATATGTTAATTCACGTTATCAGGACGGAGAAATTAAAATAATACTTCGGGATTTAGTTGATGGAGGTACAGCATATGAGCATAGCTATTGATAAGGATAAATGTATCGGCTGTGGAAAATGTCATACTGTATGTCCCGGAAGTCTGATAAAAATGGGAAAAGATAAAAAGGCGTTCATGAAATATCCCAAGGACTGCTGGGGCTGTACCTCCTGTATTAAAGAATGTCCCGTTTATGCAATCAGATTTTATCTGGGCGCCGACATAGGAGGTATGGGAAGCTTGGTCCATACAGAAAAGAACGGCGATATATTAAAATGGGTTTTTGAACATCCAAACGGTGAAATTTCTGAGATCGAGATAAATCAAAAAGAGTCTAATAAATATTAGGAGGGATTCCTATGAGCACATTTTCACATCTTGACGCTCTTGAGGCGGAAGCCATATATATAATAAGAGAGGTGGCGGCGGAGTGCGAAAAGCCTGTAATGCTGTACTCGATCGGCAAGGACAGCTCCGTAATGCTTCATCTTGCGATGAAAGCGTTTTATCCGGAAAAGCCGCCGTTTCCTTTTATGCACATAGATACAACATGGAAGTTTAAGGATATGATTAAATTCCGTGATGAAACCGCAAAAAAGCTCGGCATTGAAATGATTGTTTACTCCAACGAGGAGGGAATAAAAAACGGAATAAATCCGTTTGACCACGGTGCGGCATATACGGATATTATGAAAACACAGGCTTTAAAGCAGGCGCTTTCAAAATACGGCTTTACAGCGGCATTCGGCGGCGGCAGGCGCGACGAAGAGAAGTCGCGCGCCAAGGAGCGTATTTTTTCATTCAGAAATGCGGCTCAGGCATGGGACCCTAAAAATCAGCGCCCCGAAATGTGGAAGCTTTACAATACGAAAATAAACAAAGGCGAAAGTATTCGTGTCTTTCCAATTTCCAATTGGACCGAAAAGGATATTTGGCAGTACATAAAGCGCGAAAATATTGATATTGTTCCTCTTTATTTTGCAGCGGAGCGTCCCGTCGTTTATCGAGACGGAAATATAATTATGGTCGACGATGACAGATTTCCGCTGAATCCCGGTGAAAAGCCCGAATATAAGTCCGTGCGTTTCAGAACACTCGGCTGCTATCCTCTTACAGGCGGCGTCGAATCGACTGCCGGTACGCTTGATGAAATAATAGAGGAAACACTGAGCTCGGTATCGTCCGAACGCACCTCAAGAGTTATTGATAATGAGGCGGCGGGAAGTATGGAACGCAGAAAAAGGGAGGGATACTTCTAATGAAGGGCTTGCTTAAATTTATAACCTGCGGAAGCGTAGATGACGGTAAATCAACGCTTATAGGCCATATCCTTTACGACGCTAAGCTCTTGTATGCGGATCAAGAAAAAGCTCTTGAGCTCGACAGCAAGGTGGGAAGTCGAAGCGGAGCAATAGATTATTCTCTTTTGCTCGACGGACTTATGGCGGAACGCGAGCAGGGAATTACAATAGATGTTGCCTACCGCTATTTTACAACGGATAATAGAAGCTTTATTGTAGCGGATACTCCCGGCCATGAGGAATATACAAGAAATATGGCTGTCGGAGCGTCATTTGCGGATTTGGCGGTTATTCTCATAGACGCGTCGCAGGGTGTTTTGGTTCAGACAAGACGTCATGCGAGAATTTGCAGGCTTATGGGTATTCGCTATTTTGTATTTGCGGTAAATAAAATGGATTTGGTAAATTACAGTAAATCCCGTTTTGATGAAATTAAAGCGCAAATTGTCAAGCTTAAAGATGAGCTTTCTCTTAAAAACATAAAAATTATTCCCATTTCGGCAACCGAAGGCGATAATGTAACGGTAAAATCCGATAAAATTTCATGGTATGACAGCCTGCCGCTTCTTGAATATCTTGAAACGGTCGATATTGATTCGGAAAATGACGAAGAGGGCTTTTATATGCCCGTGCAGAGGGTATGCCGTCCGGATCATACATTCAGAGGATTTCAGGGACAGATTGAATCAGGCTGCATAAGCGCGGGCGATGAAATAATAACCCTTCCGAGCAGCGAGAGAGTAAGGGTAAAGTCAATTCTTGTTACCAATAAAAATGTAAAGACTGCATATGCGGGTCAGCCCGTAACAATTACGCTTGACAAGGAGGTCGATGTTTCAAGAGGCTGTGTGCTTATCAAGGACGCCAACATAGCGCCGTACAAAAGGCTTACCGTATCGCTTTTATGGATGGATGATGAGCCCCTTACAGTAGGAAAGGATTATCTTGTAAAGCTTGGGACAAAAACTATTTCAGGCATTTTGACTAAAATAAATTATGCCGTTGATGTAAACACAGGCGAGCATATAAAAACAGATTCCCTGTCAAAGAACGGTATTGCGGTTTGCGAGATTTTGCTTGCCGAGGCAATAGTAGCCGACTTGTTTTCACTTCATAAAACACTCGGCGAGCTGATATTAATTGATCGTGTGACAAATATGACCTCTGCCTGCGGAGTTGTTGAAAATCTCAGTGAAAAGGGCGGGGCGTTTTCGGACAGAGCCACATTTAAGCTTAATAACCTTGAAGCAAGAGGAGATATTTTTGAGGAATTTTATTATGACACAAGCAGTTTAAATGTACTTAAATATCGAACTGTCCATAACACATACACAATAGGAGACGAAATTCCTACACAGGGTGAAAGCTATAAATATCCCGAAAGCTTTGATATTATTGTTCTCCGCGATAATGTCGCGGTTAAGATACGCAATAAAAGGATTACAGAAATTATCCCGGTATCGGAATATAAATATGATAACGTACCGGTTGTAAACGGTCGCGGATTCGAGGTTGCTGCATCATCCGATAAAGAAATTTTGGATTTTCTCAGCGAATATTCTAAGATCAACGATCAAAGTCAAAAAGAATTTTTTGCGAAATGGCTGCGCTTTGATACATACCGTAAAATAGTAATGGAAAAGCAGTAATGCAACAATAAATCAGATAAAAAGGGGCTCAGACGAGTCTCTTTTTTTATTTGATATATACTTTAATATTTCAAAATGAATCATAATGGATTGGATTGCCGACAGGTTTTAGCTTTCAATGCTAAACCCGTCGGCAATATTTTTTGCTCTTTTGAAAGCGGAAATGGCTATGTAAATGATTGAAAGGATGAAAAACAGGGATTATGTTGACAAAGAACATATCATTGAATTGGAAGGACATAACGCAAAAATCTTTTTCTTGAAGTACAGCGACTCTAATGTACTAAAATATGTTGAAGAGCTGTTGCTTGACGCATATGAGAACAGAGTGCGTCAAAGTCAATTTTAGTGATTTGATTATAATCACAGGTGTATATCTGTTATAAAAATGAAATACTCTTTAAAAAATAAACCTCTTATTTCAAAAAAACTTGAAAATCTGAAATAAAAGGAGTAAAATGAATATGTTATTTCAAAAATAAGAATCATATAATATAGGTTATAACAGAAAAGGAAGAATTGGGATGAAACAAAGAGCAGGTTACTACAAAACTAATATGTCAGGTGAAGCAGAATACAAATCTTTTGTGCCGACTCCTTTGCCTCCAAAGCCTCCAATTGAATTATCCGAAGATATGGTAAAAATATTGGTTAACGCAAATAAGCAGATAGCAATATTGGAAAGCATTTCATCAAGAATCCCGAATGTATCATTATTTGTGTCGATGTATGTTCGCAAGGAGGCGTTGCTTTCTTCACAAATTGAGGGTACTCAGGCAACCTTGGAGGATGTGCTTGATCCAATGGTTGAATCAAATACTAATCAGAACGTGTCAGATGTCATCAATTACATCAAGGCAACTGAATTTGCTATCAATAGATTAAGAGAATTACCTTTGTGCAACAGGTTAATAAAAGAAACCCATAATGTCCTTATGCAGGGGGTGCGAGGACAAGAGAAATTTCCCGGTGAATTTCGTCATTCACAAAACTGGATAGGCGGTCAGGACAGCTCATTAAAAAACGCTCGATACATTCCTCCAAATACAGAGGATATGATTGAAGCAATTTCTGATTTGGAAAAATATATTAACAGCGATGATGAAATTGATCCGTTAATAAAGGCTGCGCTGATTCACTACCAGTTTGAAACAATACATCCTTTTCTTGACGGAAACGGTAGAGTCGGAAGACTGTTGATTACAATGTTTTTGATTGAAAAAAAAGTATTGACTACACCGGCACTGTATATATCGTATTTCTTAAAGAGGAACAGAATTGAATATTATGATAGGATGTCTGAGGTTCGTCGAAGCGGAAACTATGAGCAATGGATAAAGTTCTTTTTACAAGCTATTTATGAATCGGCAGAAGATGCTGTTGAAACAATAGATGAATTAAATAAGCTTCATAATGTCAACGTAGAAAAAATTAAATCATTGGGCAGGGCTACAAAAAACACATTAAATCTCTTTGAATACATTGAATCAAGTCCCATCATAGAAATCAACAAAACTGCTGCAGCACTGAATTTATCATACAACACCACATCTGCGGCTGTAAAAAGGCTTGTGAATTTGAATATACTTTCTATGATGAATAATTTTCAAAGAAACAGGACGTTTTTATATCAGGATTATTTAAAAATTTTGCGTAAGGATACCTAAAACAAAAATTGAATATTTAAATTACAAGCTGTGCAGAAATAAAATGCATAGCTTTTAATTTTTCGCAGACATTGGTCTGGATAAATAATTCCTGATATATATTCGCAGCCCGTAAAATGCAAAACGCCCCCCGATAAAAGCCTCGCGGCGGGCGCTTAGTGCCGCAAGCGGCTGCCGCAAAAGGTAACAGAGCAAACCTGAGAGGCTCCGGCGTTTTTTAAGGTATATATACACTCTGAAAGGGTGTAGCCGGTAGTAGTAATGTCGTCTACAAGAAGAACGCTTTTGCCGCTTAGGTCGCGGGTCGCCGAAAAAGCGTGTTTAACATTGGTTTTTCTTTGTATAAGATTGAGCTTATGCTGCTTTGCGGTCTTTACCGTTTTAATCAAAAGCTCGCGACAAGGCACGGAAAGACGCTTTGAGATTTTCTTTGCGAGCAGCTTGCTGTGGTTGAATTTGTATTTTTTGGCTCGGTACTGCGGAACATATGTAATATAGTCAAAGCTGCGCCCGCCTATGATTTTATCTGTCGCGCTGCACATATACTCCGACAGAACGTCGGCAAGAAAATGTTTACCGCCGAATTTATATTTTAAAATCGCATTGCGGTAATCCCCGTCGTACGGAAAGGCGCAGGCGCAGACGCTTCCTCCGATGCTTCGCTTGAACGGCTCGCTAAGCTTGCCGCGGCAATCCTCGCAGACGCTCTCTGTAAGAGCTATTATTTTATCGCAAAACGGGCAGCGACGAGTGAATAATATATCGGCGATGTTCATTGCTCGCGCCCCTCAATGAGAAAATACTCCGGAGAAAAATAGCGCAGAGCCTGCTTGTTGTTATTTGCCATATTAGAATAATTTAAAACAGCGACAGACTCTTTTACACTCCAATATTCGACAACGTAGTGAATTTGCTTTATATCCTCAAAGCGTTTATATTCTTTGGCAATAAAATTGCTCATTCGGGTCACCTCGTTTTCAATTTAATTGTAGCAAAGTTGAAAAGTTTTATCAACAAATCAAGCGACGAATTGCATTTTCTACCAAGGCGCAGCTATCCCCGAGCGCTGACCGCAGCAAACCGCCGAGACAGTTTAAAACAATTTGATTTACTACCGATACCCGCATAACATAAAAAGCCGCTGCCAACCGATAAGCGATAGCGGCCCTTTCTTTTCGGTAGGCGTTTAAGAAATCATAAGGTCGACAGCACAGCCGATACTTATAGAGCCAAGACCTTGATTTGGTGTTATAATCTTTTTGAAAAAATATCGGGCTTGATGTAGTATTCGCCGTTAAAATCGTAGTATATAGGTGAAGCCGAAAAGGAGGCGGTGGGATGATAGATGATGAAAAAATTATAGACCTGTTTTTTGAGCGTTCCGAGCAGGGTATACGGGAGCTCGACCAAAAATACGGAAAAATTTGTCGCAGACTCTCGTACAACATAGTGAATAACAGGCAGGACGCGGAGGAGTGTGTAAACGACGCTTACTTAGGCGCATGGAACGCAATTCCCCCGACGCGCCCTAAGCCGCTTTTGTCATACATTGTGAAAATCGTTAGGAATATTTCATTAAAGCGGTATTACAGAGAGAAAGCGGCAAAACGCAGCAGCCAATACGCGATTGCCATGGAGGAGATTGAAGCCTGTATAGCAGACCAAAAAAACGTGGAGGATGAAATCGAGGCCGGCGAATTAGCCCGCATTATTGAAGGCTTTCTGGACACGCTGACCAAAAAGAACCGCGTTATCTTCATGCGCCGCTATTGGTTAGCCGATAGCTGTAAGGACATAGCGGAGCTTGTGGGGCTTTCGGAGAAAAACATCTCCGTCCGGCTGAGCCGTATCCGCCAAAAAATGAAAATCTATTTAGCAGAAAGAGAGGTGTTCGTATGAACTCAAAGAAATTTTCCGAAGCCATGAATGAGCTTGATGCAAAATATGTTGATGAAGCTCTAAGCTACAAAAGGAAGGCAAGAAAGCCCGCTTGGATTAAATGGGGAGCCGTCGCGGCTTGTTTGCTTTTAATAGCTTGCGCCGCTGCTCTTTTTAAGTCGGGCATATCAAACCCGCCCGTTGATAATGGCAAGCACGATATACAAAATGAGCCTTCGGAGAATCTTATAGGCGACACGAAAGGAGATACTGCCGCTACTTCTCCCGCTAAGGATATCGACGCTTCGCCGGTGCGTTACAGCAGTTTAATGCTGCCGGAGAGCAGATCAAACGAAGAAGCTCTTACTCTTTTTTCGTCGTATGCGACGGTCGATATTAATGAGTTCGATGAGTCCATGCTGTCAGAGAATAATTGCTGTATGATCATAGAGGGAAGAGTCGTAAATCTCTATGTCAAGCACTACAATTATGATATTTATAGCGATAAGTTTGAAGAAATCGGCGTTCTTCACTGCAAGACGGATACCATAGTCTATGAAGTCGCCGTTGATAAAACGTGGTATGGAGAGGATATCAGCGGAGAAAACATTTTAATCGAAGATGAGTCCTACTTCACTGAGCCGATTTTAGCGCTTAAAGAGGGGGGCAGGTATGTGCTGCCGCTTTACGAATGCGGCGATTCCATTCCGGTAGAGCGAGATGAATATGCGGGCGGCGATATTAAGAGGGAAAGCGCATACAGTACGATTTATCCCTATCATCCGCAAATTGAAGCTACAAGCGACGGCTCGTATTTAGTTTCCCAAGACTGGACTACATTGGTGGAGAATAATGCGAGAAAGGTTATAATGGACACGTTAGATGAGGAGGACTATTGGAAGGATAAAATGTGTTTGGTCGATAAAAATACTTTTGTAAATCAAATGACTATTTTAATCGAGAGCGTTTTGAAATGAAAATTAGGAAAGCTCCGAGATCGAATAAAAGCTAAAATCGGGCGGCTTGCGGCGAAAAGTAAAAATCAAAGCTGCGCTCTCGGACGTTTTTTAAGCGCAGAAAATGGATCAGGATAAGGGCGCATCCGTGCGGGTACGGATGCGCCTAATTGCGCGGCACGGCAACGCCGAGCCTTACTTTCTTTAATCCTTCTCGGTATTCTCTTTGCCAATGAGAATGAAAGTCCGCAAATATGCAGCTTTATAAAGTACGTCAAAGGACCTGCTTTTTGCGGACTTCACGGCTGTGAGTGAAAATAAAGCTAAAATATAGCATTTCTAATCATTGCTGATTTTAATTTGATATGATATACTTTAATAAACAATTGAAATCGAGGTGGTAAATATTCGCGCAGATTTATTCCCTCGGTACGAACTATAAAATAACGCTGAAATGCCTTTTAAAAACAGCCATAATAAAATAGACTGTAATTATAAGTTTGTACAAAAGCCGGCGCGTGCGCGGGAGAGGAAATGAAAAATTAAAAATTTAGAAAATTCATAAAACGGTGTGTTTAGTTTAAAAATATCAAATTAAGAAAAAGCAGGGGTTTTCATGGGCAGGAAATACACTTCAAAAGAAATTAAAGGCTTGATTAATAAACACAATGAAAATCTTAAAATGCTTGAGGCTTCATCTTTGCTGCCGAATAATTTAAAAAGCCAAATTCAAGCATACATAAATGATTTGTACTGCGCCGGCGTTTTTGCAAGCGATGTTATGTGTTCGCTGAACGGAAGAGAATCGAGGCAAAAGGGGCGAATAGGGGAGCTTATCAAGCTCCTTTACATTTTAAAAAGAGCGAACGGACAGGCTTACGTCTGTCAAAATATCCTTCTCAACAATAGGGATAAGATTACGGGCATGATAAAGGAAGCCTCAAAGGGCGCGGGTGCGATTGCCTGGCTCTTTGCCTCGTCGAGGAAAAAGCAAAGCTCGGAAAACGCTTATGAACAATTACTCAAAGAGGCCGACGGAAGCGAATACTGGACAGCCTCAAGAGAAATCCTTTCTCGCATCGCTGAAAACGGCAACGCTGCTGCGGCGGAAGCGTGGAACGATTTTAAGCCCAATGTCAAAGAGTATCGGGAGCTGCTGAAAGAAGGTGTTCCGGCTAATTCCATACCCTCGGAGCTTATAAAAGATTTGGCGTACCTTATCGGCAGCTTTAAAGGCATAGAGTCGGAGCTTGAAAAAAGGGCTGCCGAAGTCGAGACGATTAAAAATAACGTAAAAACCGCAGCCGAGCAAATGGCTATGACAGCCGCCTTGGATATTCTTAAAACCATACCCGTTGAAGAAATTAACAGGGAGAAAAAAGGCTTTAGAGTAAAGGCTCTCCGCGAGGCAGGCTATAACACGATGGCCGACGTGTACGCCGCGTCTGCATATCAGCTGGAGGCCGTGTATGGCATAAGCGAGGACGCATCACATTCAATAAAAGGGATTGCCCAAAATTTTGCCATTGAAGCGGGGCGCAATGCAAAAATAAAAATAAGCGCGGATAACAAAACAAAGGAAGCGACAAATCTGGTCGCGGAGATATTCAAATACAAGCGGTACATAAAAGCGGCGGAGGCGCTGAATAAATTCAATTCCGACTACAATCAAAGCATAAGCACCGCGATTTCCGACTTGCAGTCGGTCGGCAGCGGCATATACTGGACCTTCTTTGATGATAATAAAAAAGAAAGCGTAAGAAGCTCGTTTTCTTATTTGAGTCGTGAGATCAACGGGGATTACAAAAACAGATTTGCCGCAATAGACGAAATGTTCAGAAAAGCCGGAGGCTTCATTGTCGGGAACGCGTGGAATGATTTTGAGAACGACCCGATCTCGTATTTCAATATTCTTGAAGAAATTGTGCCGGGCACGCTTGGGAACGACGACAAGCTTTATGGGTTGCCCGAGGATTTGGCGAGAGAAATTCAAGAAGAAAAATTTTTATCGGACGGCTTGAACTGTGAGCTGCGCAGATATCAGGAGTGGGGAGTTAAATATATTCTCCACCAGGAGCGCGTATTGCTCGGAGATGAAATGGGACTCGGAAAAACCGTTCAGGCAATCGCGGCGATGGTTTCGCTGAAAAATACGGGTGCAAGCCATTTTATTGTGGTTTGTCCGGCAAGCGTTCTCCCAAACTGGTGCAAGGAAATTGCCGTGAAGAGTAAGCTGAGCGTGACCAAGGTACACGGAGCGGACAAAGAGCGGGCTATAAAGTCATGGCTTGAAAGCGGCGGAGTTGCGGTTACAACATATGAAACAACCGGAACGCTCCAATTCGATGAGGGCTTTAAATTTGACCTCCTAGTGGTGGACGAAGCCCACTTTATAAAAAACATAAACGCGGCCCGTTCCCAAAATGTGCGAAAGCTCTCAACATATACCAAAAGGCTACTTTTTATGACGGGAACAGCCCTTGAAAACAAGGTCGATGAGATGATTTCGCTTATTGATGTTTTGCAGCCGAGCGTGGCAAAGGATATTCGGAGCATCGCTTTTATGTCGGCAGCTCCGCAATTCAGAGAGAAAATTGCGGGCGTTTATTATCGCAGAAAAAGGGAAGACGTTCTCACGGAG
This sequence comes from uncultured Clostridia bacterium, assembly GCA_947632045.1. GTDB lineage: Bacteria > Bacillota > Clostridia > Oscillospirales > Acutalibacteraceae > UBA7067. The sequence continues at coordinate 10,160 of CANRNQ010000029.1, read as the reverse complement.
CTTCCCGATCTTATTGAGAGCAAAGAATGGTGCAGAATGTCCGAGGAGGAAACTCAAATTTATGAGCGGGAGCTTCTCTCAAAGAACTTCATGGGAACCAGAAGACTTTCATGGAATGTCGAAAGTCTTGAGCGCTCCTGCAAGGCGCGCAGAATGATGGAGATTATTAACGAGGCGGAAAGCGAGGGGAGAAAAGTTCTGATTTTTTCCTTTTTTATTGACACTATTCGTAAGGTGTATGAGTATTTGGGCGACCGCTGCTGTGAGCCGATCAACGGTTCTATACAGCCTCAAAGGCGGCAGGAGATAATAGATCAATTCAATGATACTCCCGAGAAAACGGTTTTATGCGCTCAAATCCAATCCGGCGGGACAGGCTTAAACATACAATCGGCAAGCGTTGTTATAATTTGCGAACCGCAGTTCAAGCCGTCGATAGAGAACCAGGCGATATCCCGCGCATACAGAATGGGACAGGCGCGCAATGTTCTTGTCTATCGCTTGCTGTGCGAAGATACCATAGACGAGAAAATCACAAATCTATTGGGGGAAAAGCAAGCGATATTTGACGCCTTTGCCGATAAATCGGTTGCCGCCGAAAATACCGAAAGGGAACTCGATGAGACCACCTTCGGTAAAATTATAGAAGAGGAAATCAAGCGCGTCAAAGCAAAGGGCGGAGCAGTCTGCTCCGAGCCCGAGGAGCTACCCGCGCTTAAAGCCGCCGAGCCTGAAAATAAAGCTCAAGCACAATGAAAAATGATATATCCAAGAGAATAATTTTATCACTGATTTGTATTACAGCCGCTATATTCAATCTAACACTTTCGCCATGCGGCACTGACGAAAGCGCCGACAAGATAGAGGACTAAACTATCGAGCGGCGTTCGGTCATAATTTTTTCACACAAAATTAATATTTAAGTTCCAATGATTTTGTTGAATCTGTTGAGAATATATGTTAAAATTGCGGTAGAATTTTAAAAAGTATTGCTTTGCGGATTATTTTTAATCTTTAATACCGCAGATAATTTAGATTCATATTCTTGGGAGGCTTAAAATGGCTAAAAGTTTAAAAATAATTACCTCTATATGTATGTGCGTTTTTATCTCAATTGCCTTTTTTGCGTGTTCATCAAATGCTTCCGATGAGAAAAGCACGAGCGAGGGCGCTTTTACTATATATGTAGTAAAGGATACGCCTATAAATTCATTGATAAAAAAATATAATGAAAATAAAGCAAATGAAAAGCGCCTGGAAATTGTTGAGTTTGAAAACAATACAGAGCTCGGCAGTAAGCTCAACGCTGAGATAATGGCGGGCAAAGGCCCGGATTTAATATATTTTGATTCAGGCTTTGGCGGCATATCAAATATTGAAAAGATGATGTCGCTTGATATGTTTGCCGATTATAACGAATTACTTGGTAATGATAATTCCGACAATAAAATCAACTTGGATAACTACGATAAAACAGTTATGGATGCCGGAACATACAACGGCAAGCGTTATTTTATGCCGATATCATATATGCCCGATATTTTAATTACAACCGCTGAAGCGTGTGATAAATATAAAATTAATTTAAATGATTCAATTACATATGAAAACGCAGAGAATATGTTATCAGAATGTTTGAGCAAAGGCAATGAATCTAAAGATATTAGCGTCTTTTATTATATTAATGAAGAACTGTATGCATTAATTGATTCGAATATTAATTTTTTCAGTCGAACAGATACATTAAAATCGGATGATTTTTTGAACAATATAGATGTATTAAATGGACTTATTTTACCGGCAGATCAAAACGATATCTCAAATATTCTTGATCCATTAGATTCAATATTAAAGGGGAATACAATATTTGCTTCTCTTTATCAAATTGCAGGTTCAGAGCCTAATGCTTTAGGGTACATTTATTATTATTTAAAGTCAAATAAACAAACCCCATTGATAATGAATAATCTCTCGGATAGCAAAAATACATTTTCTGCGTATATCGATAAAGGTTTTCTAATCAATAATAATTCTAATAAAAAAGAAGAGGCATTTGAGTTTGTAAAGTATATGTTGAGTGAGAAGATTCAATGTAATCCGGAGATTGGACTTCCCGTAAATAAAAATGCACGTTCAACATTAATTGAAGAAATGGCTGAAACAGACGCTAAATCCTTTGGCGTGGATTATGACAAGGATACGGTTGACGCTCAATACATTAACAGCTATGTGAGCTTTCTGGATGGCATAAACAATTGCTCCTTTAAAAATAATTATTTCAACCAGTCGGTTATAGGCGACAGCGTATCAAAATATATTAACGGAGAAATAAAGAAGGAGCAGCTTGTCAAAGAAATACAAGATAAAGCAAAAATCTATTTAGAAGAATAGTTTTTTAGGTTGAGTATGTGTAAATCCAAATGCACAATGCAGAATTATGAATAAAACTCTTTACGATTTTATTGAACCTGTCACGAATATATGTTAAAATTGCGGTAGAATTTAAAAAAGCACTGCTTTGCGGATTATTTTTAATCTTATTTTAAATCTTAAATACAGCATATGATTTATATTCTTGTGAGCTTGCGAGGCTTAAGATGGCTAAAAAATCAAAAATAATTACCTCTATATTTATTTGCGTTTTTATTTCAATTACCTTTTGCGGCTGCTTAAAAAACGACGCGTCCGCTAATTCGGACAGGATTAAATATTACGCCTGTTCCGAGGATTCAATATGCGATATTATTAATAAATACAACAATTATTGCGCCGAGCATTTAGATAAATCATATCAAATTGAAATTGTCGAATTTGACTCACAGGAGGATATGAATTTGAAAATATCAACGGAGGTTATGTCCGGCGGAGGCCCGGATATCCTTTCGCTGAGCCAAAAGCTTCCGTTTGAAAAGTTTGCAAAAAACGAAACTCTTTTGGATATCAACAAGCTCATAGCCGCATACGACTATGATATTGGGCTTGGCGATTGCTCTTCGGCAATTATGAACGCCGAGGAGCTTGACGGAAAGAGATATTTTATTCCTCTGTTTTATTCGCCCGATGTTTTTATAAGCACCGAGCAAACGCTTAAAAAGTACAATTTGACCTCCTCCGATTTTTCTTTTAAGGCGTTATCGCACGAGCTTTCCGACAGCAAGAGCACATATTCTCTTCTCGGCGGCACGGATTATTGCCTTAATTTGTTTTATTCCTTTTTAGACCAATACATTGATTATAACAGCGGCAGCGCGGAGTTCAACACCGATGAATTTTCCGAAAATTTGGACTGTATATATAGCTTGATAAAAAACGACTCCTCCGACGAGAATATTTATTATTTCCTTTATGAAAACATAAATAACGGCGCTTCCGTCTTGTATAAGGCGATGCCGTCCTTCGACAGCTTGGTTAGGACTTATTCGTTTTTGGAGTATTTAGGCGGAAGTCCCGTGCTTGTAAATAATTATAAAAGGGGAGGCGGCGACGACTCCGCCTCTGTCGACGTTGGTCTTGCATTTAATAATAATTGCAAAAATAAGGACAAGCTGCTGCCCTTTATTAAATACTGCCTGTCTTATGACCTTCAAAAGGATCTGAGCATAGAATGTTTGTATTTGCCGGTAAACAGGAGGGCTATGGATTATTGCATTGAGCTGACGAATTATGAAAAGGATTTTGACGAGGATTCAAGTGTCAGCGATATGGAAAAAGCGGTCGGCAGCAGAGCGCGAAGCGCGGCTATAAAGGACTATAAGGATATTATAAATAGCATATCGGAGTGCAATCTATACAGGTTTGATTCTTTATCTGAAACTTATTTTAATTCGTCGGTAATCGGCGACATAGTAAATAAATATTTAAAAGGGGATATATCGAAGGAAAAATTTATCCGTCAGCTTACGGCGGCGACCGAGATTTATCTGACCGAATAGATAATACTTAATATATCGCGCTGCGTCGCGCCCCGCTTTTGACTTTAGAATATGCCTTGCCGGTATCGACTTCAAAACGGATAAGCAACATTATTTAGGATTGATATTATGAAGAAGAAACTGCTGAAAAGACAGCATAGAGAATATTTGGCGGCGTTTTTATTTTTGCTGCCGTCGCTAATCGGCATTACGGTGTTTTACATAGTGCCGTACATAATTTGCTGCGTAAAGAGCCTTTATGTCGGAGAGTATTTTGTGGGCTTTAAAAACTATACCGACCTTTTTCAAAACGGCACCTTTTTGCTTGCCCTGAAAAACACGGCTATCTTTACATTTACCGCTATTCCTATTTTAATGGTATCCTCTTTTTTGATTGCTCTTTTTCTCAATTCCTTTAAGAAAATATCCTCTTTTTTCAGAAGCTCGTTTTTGATTCCCGTCGTGGCGCCGATAGCCTCCCTCGTGTGCGTCTGGCAGTTGATTTTCGACGATTACGGGGCGGTGAACGGACTGCTTAATTCTCTTGGGCTCAATACCGTTGAATTTTTTAATTCCGAGTTTTCAATGGTGATGATAGTTTTTATTTATGTTTGGAAATACTGCGGCTTCTGCGTTATTTTGTTTACGGCAGGGCTTGCAAATGTTCCGCCGTCGCTGTATGAAAGCGCAAGGCTTGACGGAGCGGGCTCGTTTAAGATCCTTACAAAAATTACTATCCCGATGATAACGCCCACAACGTTTTTCGTGTTTCTTATGGAAATAATTTATTCGTTTAAAATATTCCGCGAGGTGTTCGCCCTGTTCGGAAATTATCCGAACGAAAACGTGTACTTCCTCCAGAACTTTATAAACAACAATTACTACAACCTGAATTATCCGAGACTATCCTCAGCGTCGATAATTTTATCGCTGTTTATTATAATAATACTGCTCGTCTTCTTTATTTTTGAGCGCAGGCACAGCTTTGCGGAATAGGGGCGGCATCGTGAAAAGAATGAAAAAAATTATTAAATATATATTCCTGATTTTGCTCACGGCGGTCTTTCTCTTTCCCGTAGTGTATATGATAGCCTGCTCGTTCATGTCAAATTCGCAGGTGGTCAAAATGCTTGATTTTACAAACGAGGAATATAAGCAGATAAATCTCATTCCCGAGATGTTCTCGCTTGAGCAGTATTATCAGGTGTTTTTCAGGCGACCTGAATATCTGCTTAAATTTTGGAACTCGGTTATTATGACCTTCCCGACGGTCGCGGGTCAGACAATAGTATCCGCGCTGGCGGCGTTTGCCTTCGGCAAGCTTAAGTTCCCGTTTAGAGATAAGCTTTTCTTTGTCTATATCGTGCTGCTGATTTTACCGCTTCAGGTCACGTTGGTTCCGAATTATATCGTGCTTGATAATATAGATTTGCTCAATAATTTCCTTGCGGTGATTTTGCCCGGCACGTTCTCGGCATTCGGAATTTGCCTTTTAAGACAGAGCATAAAGTATATTTCCGATTCGTCTATCGAGGCGGCGAGAATTGACGGAGCGTCTTATTTCAGAATTTTCACAAGCATAATTTTGCCGCAGATAAAGGGAGGACTTATCACCCTTGTCCTTCTATGCTTTATAGATAACTGGAACATAGTTGAACAGCCGCTTATCTACTTTGACGACGAGGCTATGTATCCGCTGTCGATCCAGCTTTCAAATTTCAGCGCGGGCGACTACGGGATTATTTTTGCCTGCGGAGTTATGTTTATGATACCCGCGCTGTTGATTTATTTGTACGGCAGAAGAGATATAGATTCTCCGTTTATTCAGGTGGATAAAAGTTAAGGAGGGCGCTATGAAAAAAGACAGAATAAAAAAATACACCCTTCGCTTCGGAATAATATTTTTCCTTGTTATTGCTTTACTGACTTATTTTTCAAGCACCATAGACAATATGCTTTTGCCAAAGGTAAAGGTGACGATGATAGAATCCGGCACGCTCGACGAGAACGATCAGGACATCAACGGGAAATATCTTGTGCCGATTTCAGCCGTCGTCAATATGGGCGATCAGGGCGTTATTTACTATATAAATGACAGCGACGAGAAAAAAACAACGGTGTCGGAGCTTTCGGTGTCGATAAACTCGAAGGACGATTTGTTCTTTGAGGTTTCGGGAGAGGGTATGTACTCAGGAATGTATGTGGTGTATGAAACGTCAAAGGACATTTCCGAAGGCGACCGAGTGTATGTTGAGGGAGATGAGCGGTCGTGAAATGCAAGAACATTATTGCCCTTGCAACGTCTATTCTCGTTTCAATTTCGGCGGTTTTAATGCTTGTCGGTTATATCGAAAGCGTTTTGTCTCAGTTTCCAAAATCGACGGTGCTTAATTATAATCTCGCCGCAGATAAAGAGCCTGTCACGATTTCCTTTTTTGAAAAGCTTTCTGATAGGGTGTCGAGCAGTGATTTTACATTTTGCAGTGAGCTTGATATGCAGAATATAGGCGAGCAGACGGTCGTCCCCGTTTTGACAAACGAAAATTATTTTGAGCAGACAGCCCAAAGGATCATGTACGGCGGCGCTCTTAGCGAAGATGATATTTCAAACGGAAGCCGCCGCGCCGTTATAAGCAGCGACCTTGCGCTGAAGCTGTTTTTTAACAGGGAAAACGCGGTAGGCAAGAGCGTAGTGCTGTTTGATGAGGAATATAAAATAGCCGGTGTGTATGAGGAGCGCGAGGCATTTTTAGATAAGCTTAACACGGACGGCAAGCAGCGTGTTTATATTCCCTACACCTCGTATAAGGATTACGGAAAGCAACCGGTTCAGTCAATGGCTTACGGTGAAAACGCGATATCGGCGGCACTGTATGAGCAGATGGATTTTTCACAGTATTACAAGACCGATTTTAACGAAAAGGCTCTTGTGCTCGCCACCTTTGAGCATATTGTTTTGCTTTTTATATTCCTGTTTTTTGCAATACTGCTTTTGCGGCTCTGGTATGCGCTCAGCGGCAGACTTTACAGAAATATCAGGAGCAGTCTGGGAGAAAAATATTTTTTCAAATCGTTCAAATCAATACCGCACAGGTATGCGTTGTATGCGCTTGTGGGAATAGGTGTTCCTGCGCTGATAATCGCGATATTTTTAATGTGTGATTTCAGCATAAATATCCCGTCGAAATATATGCCCTATGACAATATATTCGATTTTTCGCATTATGCCGACATGATACTCGCAAACGCGTCAGAGCAAAACAGCCTTGCTCTGACGGGCGGCACATATCTTATAAGGCTTTACGCTTCGTCGTTTAATTTCTGTTTAGCTTCAACCGTCGTTGTGCTTCTGTGCCTTGCCGTATGCTTTGCTGTCGCAAATAAAGCGCTTAGCAGCGGGATTAAAAGAATTAGGCAATAGGGCGGATTTTCTCTGCGTATTGTGAAATAGGCGGCACGCTTTTAAGAAAAGTATATGATACAGCCGGCAGGTTTAAAGCACAAGATAAATACAATAACACAATAAATTAAATTGTCTACAAATTTCACCAAGACCTATCCTCTATTCCTTTCTGAATATGTCGAGCGTGTGATGAGAGCAGCCTATCATATCCTGCCTTTCACAGACGGCAAGATGATACTTTATATACAGCTCGTACATTCTATCATCCATTTGGTCTATGACCTCTCTCATATGGTTCGTATAGCCGTCCGAGGCGACAAAATGCAGCTGAGTAACGTTGAACCTTGAACGGAGCTTATCAATATCCTCCTTCCTGTATAGCTTAAATATATCCCAAGGCTTTGGAAAGGAATCGAAGGTTTCTGTGTTGAGCATACATTTCTCGATAATGTCGTATATTTTCCCGCGAGCAAAGCCGTATGTCAAAACGCTCGCGTCACCCATACAATACGCTGCGAACACTGTGCCGCCTTTCTTTGTCACTCGTATCGCCTCCGACAAGGCTTTTAGCTGTTCCTCGTCGGTGAAGAGATGATACATCGGACCGAGCAGCAGGGTAATGTCATAGACTCCGCTCTCAAAGGCGGACAGATCCACAGCGTCGCCCTGAGTGATCGTAACGGGTTCGTTCTCTAAAGTGTTCTGTTTAAAAATTTCTATATTATGCTCAATTAGTTCAACCGCGTCAACGCGATAGCCCCGCTGAGCCAACGCGTGACTGTATCGGCCGGTTGCGGCGCCAATCTCCAAAATTCGCATATTTGGCTTTAGATATCTATCCACATACTTCATGGTGGTGATATATTCCACCATTCCGTGCCGCGAGGTAAGACGAGTATTTTCATCGTACTCGTTGTAATAGCTTGTTAAATATTCTTTTGTTTCCATTTTAAAACCTCCTATAAAAAGTATTAAAAATATAAAAACGCAGCGCAGGCTAAGATTTGCTCATAGCTTGCACTGCGTTTAGCTTAATCATGTCGGAGCTGCGCTCTAATTACTTGAATAAGGGTATAGCAATGTAAGCCCGCTGTTCTGCGAATAATGAGCAGGGACTGCGGACGGCATAACCGGTACATTATTAAAGCGGTCGATATGCCTGAACATTGCCTTACCTCCCGAAGAATTTTTTCTATTATACTTTTCTTTATTTTTCTTGTCAAGGAATCTGCGAAAAACGCGACGAATTTTACGGCGGACTACGATTAAGCGCTGTCAGAGTGAAAATTGCGAGTAAGATCGCCAAAGAAAATTGCCTCCGCACAGGCATATGCAAAATATGATTAAGGGAAATTATTCCAAGCGGCGAGGGCGAGGGTAGCAAAATACCCGAAGTCGAATAGTATAAGTTAAGGTGCAAAAAAGAAGGGAGTAATGAAAATGGACAAAGATATATTCAGCAATGACATATACAAGCTGAAAATGCCGGAATACGGAATATCGCCGCTGCCCAAGGACACAGTACCGGCGATGGCATATGTGCCGTATCAAAACGACGACAAATTATACTCGGCCGACAACGGCTTGGCGGTAGGAACGATGTTCCCCGTGCTTGACAAGCCGTTTAGGTGCGGTATGAGGAGGTAACTATGACTGAGAGAGAAATATTAATGAAAAAAATAGCGACAAGTGATTTTGCGCTTGTCGATCTGCACCTATTTCTTGACACGCACCCAAACAGTCGCGCTATTGCGGAAAAGATCCGCGATTATGAAATGAAGAGCCGAGCGCTCAGAAAAGAATATGAGGAAAAGTACGGTCCCATAACACCGAGAGATGAAAACGGCAACCGCTGGGCGTGGATCGCGGGACCGTGGCCATGGGAGATAAAGGAGGAAAAGTGCGATGTGGACTTATGAGAAAAAGCTTCAGTATCCTATAAAGATAAAAACGCCAAACCCAAAGCTCGCAAAAATCATAATCAGCCAATATGGCGGCCCCGATGGGGAGTTGGCTGCGTCGTTAAGATACTTGAGCCAGCGCTTTACTATGCCATATCCCGAGCTTAAAGCGATACTGACAGATATTGGCACCGAAGAGCTTGCGCACCTTGAGATGATAGGGGCGATAGTTTATCAGCTTACGCAGAACCTCACGCCCGAGGAAATAAAAAAAGCGGGTTTTGACACCTACTTTGTCGACCATACAACGGGAATCTATCCTCAGGCGGCGAGCGGAACTCCGTTTACGGCTGCGTATATCCAGTCAAAGGGCGACGTTTTGACCGATCTGCACGAGGATCTCGCCGCAGAGCAAAAGGCTCGAACGACCTACGACAATATTCTGCGCTTCTGCGACGACCCCGACGTTATAGACCCGATACGCTTTCTGCGCGAACGCGAGGTAGTACACTATCAGAGGTTCGGCGAAGCAAAACGGGAAGATTGTAGTAAAATCTCAAAGGTGCAAAAGCCCACAACTACGGCACTTTTGGGGGACGCTATCAATCAAACATTTTGCAGGACGTAGGCATGAGCCGCCCTATTATCTGCGCAACCTCAAAGAGATTACAGATACATGAGATTGGACAAGCCTTTCCAACAACTGAATATCGACCGCAAAGGCGGCGTTTCTCAATCCCTAACCGGGAGAACAGGAACGCCGCTTTTTTTATGCCCTCTGTTACGCAATAGGGGCGAAAAAAGCCTTGATTTATGCGGCTTTGCGGGAGCAAAAACCGAGGGGCAAGGGATTTATACCTTATCCCCAAAAACCGCGTTTCTACTGCGTAACAAATCCACGGCAAAGGAGTGATGAAACAATGGCAGTTTTCCGGGTGGAGCGAA
>CANRNQ010000028.1 GCA_947632045.1 uncultured Clostridia bacterium | reverse complement strand
TTCATCAGGCCTATTTCGGCACGGCGAGCGTTTATGTTTGCATAGACGCTCAAAAATATATTAATGCACATCAAAAGCAAGATTGCGCCCAAAAGAAAGAAGGCTGCGCCGACAAAGAAATTAATAAACATTTCCACCTCCGGAAAGAAAAATCTTTCAGGACCCGATTCTACGTTAAGCTCCGTTAATAATTTATTGATTACATCTTCGGTATTTTCCCGAAAATCAATTTTCACAATCTGAACTCGAGCGTAAGGATTGCTCAAATAATCCTTAAGCTGCGCGAGCTGCTCTTCATTCGCGTTTTTAATCGCCATATTTTCAATTCTTTGCGCCGTTTCCGGAGACACATAAATAAGGGACAAGCCGTTCAGCTCAAACGAGCAATGATATATTCCTACTACCCTTAAATCGTATTTAACCGGAACGTGAACATCATCCTCTACATATCCCTCTTCGCCTTTATTGACGAATGCTTCAAAGCAGTAATCATATTCAAAGCTTATTGTCTTTCCAAGCAGCTCCGACGTGTCAAATTTTTCATCCTGAAACGGATAAGCATAATCGGGAATTATACAGCTCATAACGGGCGCGTCCCTCAGCTGTTCGCCCTCTATACTTTTATTATAAAATTCTTTATCGACGTTTTGCATACTTAATCCCCTTTCTATTCTTTCGAGCGGAAGGTCTTTGAGGGAGTCAGAAACATCGTTGCCTTTCTCATCTGTTATTTTTGAAATTTTCGGCGCCTGAACTATTCTTGAATAAGGAAGAGGTTCACAGGACAAAACGTGATCCATATTTAAAATATCCTCTCTTATAGCATCGTTTACCGTAACGGTAAGCTTATCATATTCCCCTGTTTTATAGTTTAAAAAATTTTTTGCCGGATAAATCGTCAAGGTTCTAAATCTCGGATCATTTTTATATGTAGTCAGCATATTTATAAATATATTTGAAAAGCCCGCCAGCAGTACTAACGCAACAACCGCAAGGATCATCATTGTGAAAACGGCGCTTTTCTTCACAGAGCCGCGAAGATTGGCTTTGGAAAGGAAGAGAGAATTTTTAAGCTTCATATAATCACCTCCTACGATAAGATGTTCGGAGTCTCTGAATTAAAAATATTCAGAGACTCGTCTAACAACATCTAATAAATATTAATTATAAAGATTTACATCAATCGTTGCCGCATGGAACCCCCCGCCTCTGCTCCATACCCAGCGATGAGTGTAAGTGTTTGGCGACACATCTTCAAAAATAACGCTATATGGCGCGGCATTACCCTGCTGAATATAATAAGTGTTTTCCTTATATTGGCTTCCGTCCACCATATTCATATACAATTTACCTTGCGAATAGTCATAACCGCCCCCTAAAATCGTTGGATAGGAATTTACTCGGTCAATTACCTTTCCGGCAACAGAATTGGTGCACTTAAAAGAATTTGAGCTGAATTGATTAACAGTAAAATCGGTAATATTCCTGAGGTTTGTCACTGCAGCATACCCCGAGAATACCGTGCCGACTGCGAGCAGCATAATGACGGTAAGAATAAGAGCGGTTTTTTTGACAATTTTTTTGAATTTCATAATATCACATCCTTAAAAAATAATTTTATAATTTCAATCAATAAAGCAATTATATTGTGAAAGATATTTGAGCGCTCAAACCGGTTATATCACCACAAGTAATTCACAATATTAAACTGAAATTATTCGTTTGCGAGGAGGAATAATACATTTTTACCAATTGTTCAAAATTATTAGTGAAAAATATGTATTTTTCTTCCTCTAATTTACATTATATTACATCTTGTGTACATGTCAAGCACTTGTTTATATTTTTTTGAACTTTTCTATAATTTGTTTTCATCTAAAGCATCATTGCAAAGCCGTGTTAAAAGATATTTTGCCGCCGCGCTCTCACGCTCTTAATTTGAGCTTATGTCGGGCCTTCGGGCGGCGACCGGCAGCCTCGCGCCGAAGGTGCGAGGCTGCGGAAAAAACGCGGCGGGGGTGGGGCCTTGCTCTGTCAGAGCTTTCCTTGCCGCGTTTTTTAAGCCCGGCTCCGCCGCGGGCGGAGCCGGGCGGGTCGCCGCCCGAAGCCTTAACGCCCACAGAAGCTCGGGGCGAGCAGGGCGCGGCGATAGGTCTGTTCGGGCCTTTAAAGCGCATTTCGCCGCAAACGGCGTATAAAACAGCAGCCGCACCGTCAAAAGGCGGTGCGGCTAATTTAGTCGAGATAAAAATAATTTTAATCAAGCTCAAACGCGCCCGTATAGAGCTGATAATATTTGCCCCTTTTGGCTATCAAATCGTCGTGGTTGCCCCTCTCGATTATTCTGCCGAGCTCGAGAACCATTATCACGTCCGAGTTTTGTATCGTGCTCAATCTGTGCGCTATGACAAAGACCGTCCTGCCGCGCATGAGCGCGTCCATACCGCGCTGTATGATGGACTCGGTTCTCGTGTCTATCGACGAGGTCGCCTCGTCAAGTATCATAACCGGCGGGTCTGCAACAGCGGCTCTCGCTATTGATATCAGCTGGCACTGACCCTGCGACAGACTGCCGCCGTCGCCCGAGATTACCGTATTATAGCCGTCGGGCAACATTCTTATAAAGCCGTCCGCATTTGCAAGCCTCGCCGCGGCGTAGACCTCCTCGTCGGTGGCGCTGAGCCTGCCGTATCTGATATTCTCCATTATTGTGCCGGTAAAGAGGTTCGTGTCCTGTAACACCATGCCGAGCGAGCGACGCAAATCGCTCTTTTTGATTTTGTTTATATTTATGTCGTCGTATCTTATCTTGCCGTCGGCGATGTCGTAAAATCTATTGATGAGATTTGTTATCGTCGTCTTTCCGGCTCCGGTCGAGCCGACAAAGGCTATCTTCTCGCCCTGATTTGCGTGGAGCGTTACGTTGTGGAGCACCGTCTTTTTGCCGTCATAGCTGAAATCTACGTCGAAAAACTCCACCCTGCCCTCGAGCTTCGTGTAGGTTATGGTACCGTCTTCGTGCGGGTGCTTCCACGCCCAGAGGTGGGTGCGCTCGCTCGTTTCGACAAGCTCGCCGTTTTCGTATTTGGCGTTTACAAGCGTGACGTAGCCGTCGTCGTCCTCGGACTTCTCGTCGATAAGCTCAAATATTCTCGTCGCTCCCGCCAAGGCCATAACGACCATGTTTATCTGCTGCGACACCTGAGTTATCGGGTTTGTAAAGCTGCGGCTGAGCTGTAAAAACGCCGCTATGCCGCCGAGGGTCAAGCCGCCGAAGCCGCTTATCGCAAGCGCTCCGCCCGCCAAGGCTATCAAAACGTAGAGTATATTGCCGAGGTTCGCCATGACCGGCATGAGTATATTTGCAAAGGTGTTTGCCGAGGTCGCGCTGCGGCAAAGCTTATCGTTGAGCTTGTCAAAATCCTCCTTTGACTTTTCCTCGTGGCAGAACACCTTGACCACCTTTTGACCGTTTACCATCTCGTCTATATAGCCGTTGAGCTCACCGAGGTCTACCTGCTGCTTTGCAAAATATTTTCCGCTTTTGCCGCCTATTTTTCCCGTCGTCATTATCATTACAAATACGATTATCAGAGTCAGTATTGTGAGCATCCAGCTTGTTGCGAGCATCGCGGAAAGCACGGCGACGATGGTTATTATGGAGGAGATGACCTGAGGTATGCTCTGGGATATCATCTGTCTGAGCGTGTCGGTGTCGTTTGTAAAGCGGCTCATGGTATCTCCGAAGCGGTGGGTATCGAAGTATTTTATCGGGAGCGTCTGCATATGCGCGAACATCTCGTTCCTTATGGTTCTTATCGTTCCCTCCGAAATTTTTATCATAATGCGGTTATACAGAAACGCCGTGACTATTCCGACGAGATATATCCCGCCCATAAACACAAGCGCCGATATGAGCCCCGAAAAATCGGGGACGCTTTGCAAAAGCATGGGGGTGATATAGTTGTCTATCAGCACCTGCAAAAACATCGAGCCCGCGACTCCCGCTACCGCGCTGAGCAGTATGCTTATAACAACTACGGCGAAGAGCAGTCTGTATTTTTTGGTGTAGGACAGCAGCCGCTTTACCGTTTTTCCGCTTATCTTTGCGCCCTGAGCCGCTGCCGCCGCCTTTTGCTGTCTCATTCTGTTCATTATTTATCCTCGCCGCCCTTCTGTTGAGAAATGTATATCTCGCGGTAAATGTCGTTGCTCTTCACAAGCTCCTCGTGAGTGCCTACCGCGTTTATTTTTCCGTCGTCCATTACTATTATTTTATCCGCGTCCTGAACAGAGGATATCCTCTGCGCTATTATTATCTTGGTGGTGTCGGGTATTTCATTTGCAAAGGCCTCGCGGATAAGCGCGTCGGTCTTTGTGTCGACGGCGCTCGTCGAGTCGTCGAGTATAAGTATTTTCGGCTTTTTGAGCAGCGCTCTCGCTATGCACAGCCTTTGCTTTTGTCCGCCGGACACATTCGCTCCGCCCTGCTCTATCATCGTTTCGTATTTTTCGGGAAAATCCTGTATAAAGCCGTCCGCCTGAGCGAGCTTACAGACTCTTATTATCTCCTGCTGAGTCGCGCTCTCGTTGCCCCAGCGTATGTTTTCGTTTATAGTTCCCGAAAAAAGCACGTTCTTTTGCAGGACCATAGCCACGTTGTTTCTGAGCGTTTCTATGTCGTAGCTTTTTACGTTCACTCCGCCGACCAACACCTCGCCGCTTTGCACGTCGTAAAGTCTTGGGATAAGCTGAACGAGGGTAGACTTCGACGAGCCCGTGCTGCCGATTATTCCAACCGTTTCGCCAGATTTTATTTTAAGGTTTATATTAGACAGGCACTGTCTTGCCGACGCGCCGCCGTATGAAAAGGCTACGTTCTTAAACTCTATCGAGCCGTCCTTTAATTCATATATCGGGCTGTCGCAGTTTGAAAGGTCGCTCCTTTCGTCGAGCAGCTCGACGACTCTCTCCGCGGACGCTCTCGACATTGTTATCATGACGAATACCATCGAGAGCATCATCAGGCTCATAAGTATCTGCATAGCGTATGATATCAGGCTCATAAGCTGGCCGGTGGTAAAGCCGAGCGCGGGGTCGTTGCCGGAATCTATTATCAAAACCGAGCCGAACCACGATATAAGCAGCATACAGGCGTATATGCAGAACATCATCAGCGGGTTGTTTGTGACGAGCGCCTTTTGCGCCTTGGTGAAGTTGTTGTAGATATCGTCGGCTACCTCGCCGAATTTTTCACATTCCTTTTCCTCTCTGACATAGGCCTTTACTACTCTTATGCCCCTGAGGTTTTCACCGACCACCTTATTCATTCTGTCGTAGGCCTTGAACACGCGCTCGAACGCCGGACGCGCGACCTTCATTATTATCATAAGCCCGACAAAGAGAATCGGTATTGCCCCGAGGAAGATAAGCGACATCATCGGGTCGATGCAAAACGCCATTATCAGCGAGAATATGAGCATGATAGGGCTTCTTACCGCCATTCTTATTATCATCTGGTATGAGTTTTGAACATTTGTAACGTCGGTTGTAAGACGGGTTATTATGCTCGAATTTGAGAATTTGTCTATATTGCCAAACGACAGCTCCTGGAGATTGTAGTACATATCGTGTCTTAAATTTCTTGCAAAGCCCGCAGAGGCCGTCGCCGCCGTTTTGCCCGCCATTGCGCCGAAGAACAGCGACAATATTGCGCAGGCAAGCAAAATCAATCCCATATAGAGGGTGTAGTTCATATCTCCCCTTTCGATGCCGTAGTCTATCAGCATTGAAAGCAGGAGGGGAATAGTTACCTCCATCGCTATTTCAAGAGATACAAAAATCGGCGTGAGTATTGTCGGAGCTTTAAACTCCCTTATGCTTCTCATAAGCTTTCTAATCATATATTTCACCCTTTTCACATTTAGACTCTAAGCTTTTTTTCATTTTTTCAACCGTTTTAATAAAGGCTTCAAGCTCGTCGCCGCTTATTCCGCTGTGCAGCCTTCGCTCGATTTCTTCGGCCTTCATATGAGCCGCTGTGTACACCTGCTCGCCCTTTTCCGTGAGCTTTAAGGATTTGAGCCTCGCGTCGGTTTCGACGTCGTAACGCCCGATAAAGCCCTTTTGCTCCATGAGCTTTACAAGCCCCGCCACGGTAGAGCGCGCCACATTGAACTCCTTTTCGATATCCTTTTGGTAAATTATTCTCCCTCTGTTATTATAAAGATAGCCGAGAATCCAGATGTTCATCGCCGTCACTCTGTCGAGGTCGAGCTTTGCCATGCTCGCTTGAAATTCGCGAATTATCAGGTTTGAAAGCATTTTTATCTCGCGTCCTATCTCCGCTGCCACAAGATCGCCTCCTTAATTGTTCGTTTGCTAACAGTTCTACCGCTAACTGATTATAGTATTTTGCTCTTATATTGTCAACAGGTATTTGGGCAAAAATTAAAAAGCGCTCTGTCCTTTTTTTACTTTTTGTGATATGATATAAAATAACGCTATGGACAGGGCTTTAGCGCGGGCTTATATTGATCTCGCTCACCGGGCTGCCGCCGCGCTCGTTTTGCGATATCTGCGAAGGGATAATTCGGGGCGGCGACCGGCGCGGCGCAGCCGCGCCGGAAAAACGCGGCGCGTAAAGCTTTGACGAGTGAATGAAAAGCCCTCCCCCGCGCCGCGTTTTTCGGCCAATTTCCGCCGGAGGCGGAAATTGGCGGGTCGCCGCCCCAATCTACCCTCCCGCTCAATTTCTCAGCCTCCGACGCGGCAGCCCTTTGCAAAGTGAAGCATTTAAAATATATACCCGAGGTGAATACTTTAATGAGAAAAATCTTAACCCTGATTTTTACCCTCGCCCTCCTCGCAAGCTCTCTTTTCGCCTGTAAATCAACCGGCGGCGACGGCAGAATAAAAATAGTAGCCACAATATTTCCGGCATACGACTTCGCGCGAAATATCGCGGGCGAGCGCGCCGACGTTTCTCTGCTGCTGCCACCCGGAGTAGAGCCGCACTCCTATGAGCCCACCCCCAAGGATATGGTTTCCATACAAAACTGCGACTTATTTATCTTCAACGGCGGCGAGTCCGAAAGCTGGATAGAAAACGTCTTAACCTCCATAGACGGCGGCTTTAAAACGCTTAAAATGACAGACTGCGTCGATACCCTGCTCGAGGAGGACGGAAACGAAAACGAGCACGGGCACGGCGACGAGCCGGAATATGACGAGCATATATGGACCTCCCCCGTTATCTGTAAGGATATATGCGCGGCGATAAGCGAGGCGCTGTGCGAAAAAGACCCCGAAAACGCCGCCGATTACAAGCAAAACGCGGCGGCTTACATAGAAAAGCTAAACACGCTCGACCGCGAAATAAAAGACACGGTTAAATCCGCAAAAAGGCGCGTGCTGATATTCGGCGACAGGTTTCCTTTCAAATACTTCTCCTCGGAATATGGCCTCGACTGCTACGCCGCCTTTCCCGGGTGCAGCACGCAGACAGAACCGAGCGCCGCTAAAATGGCCGAGCTGATAGACAAAGCGAGAAACGAGCACGTTCCGGCGGTGTTTTACATAGAAATGTCAAATATGCGCGTCGCGGATACCCTCGCCGAAAGCACCGGAGCCCGCAAGCTTCTGCTGCACTCCTGCCACAATTTGAGCCGCGACGAGCTTGAAAGAGGCGAGGACTATATATCTTTAATGAAAAAAAATCTTGAGAATTTAAAAATAGCCCTGAACTGAGGTGAAGCCATGCTCAAGGAAAACGAACATTTTGAGCCGCTCGGCGGCGGAGTCGAGGTGATAGTATCCCCCATACATCGCTTCGGCACTGATACCGTGCTTCTCGCCGACTTTTCAAAGCCCAAAACGACCGAACGCGCCTGCGAGCTCGGCAGCGGCTGCGGGGCCATCGCCCTTATATGGTGCAGAGAAGCTCCGCCAAAGCACATAACGGCGGTCGAGCTCCAATGCGACGGTGCGGATATGATAAAAAGAAGCGCCGCGCACAATCATCTTGAAAATAAAATAGACGTGCTCAACGCGGATATGCGTTCGCTTGATATGCTTAAAGCGGGCAGCTTTGACATTGTGGCCTGCAATCCCCCGTACAAGGCTCAGGGCAGCGGAATTATAAACCCCGACGAGGGCAGGCTCATCGCGCGGCACGAATACAGCTGCACGCCCGACGACGTTTGCCAAAGCGCGTCAAGGCTTTTGCGCTTTGGCGGCAGACTCTGCGTCTGCCAGCGTCCCGAGCGGCTGAGCGACATAATTTGCTCTATGCGCCGCTTCGATATAGAGCCGAAGAGGCTGAGGCTCGTGCAGCAGAGATTGGGAAAGCCGCCAAAGCTGTTTTTGATAGAGGGCAGAAAGGGCGGCAGACCCGGCGGCCTCGTCGCAGAGCCGGTGCTTCTTATCGAGGAGCAAGGCGGCGGATTTTCGCGCGAGATGATAGATATTTACGGCGACTACAAGACGGGTCATCTTTAATTTGAAGGGAGAATTTTATGGGCGTATTGTATATAGTCGGCACTCCGATAGGAAACCTCGGGGATATGTCGCCGCGGGCGGTAAAAACGCTTGCGGACGTTGATTTTATCGCCGCCGAGGACACTCGGGTCACCGTCAAGCTCTTAAATCATTTCAATATAAAAAAGCCGCTTATCAGCTACTTTGAGCACAATAAGGCGGAGCGCGGCAAAATCATATGCAAAAGAATACTTGAGGGCGAGGACTGCGCCCTTGTCACCGACGCGGGTATGCCGGCTATTTCAGACCCCGGAGAGGAGCTTGTGCGCCAGTGCCGCGAGCTTGGCATAAAGGTTCTCGCCGTGCCCGGGCCGAGCGCGGTCGTGACGGCGCTTGCGCTGTCTTCGCTTCCGACGGGCAGATTTACCTTCGAGGGCTTTTTGAGCGTAAATAAAAAAAGCCGCCGCCGTCACCTTGACGAAATCAAAAGCGAGAAGCGAACCATGATATTTTACGAAGCGCCGCACAAGCTATCCTCTACTCTTTGCGATATGTATGAGGCTCTCGGGGATAGAGAGCTTTCAATAGTGAGGGAGCTCACTAAAATACACGAGGAGGTCATTCACACAACGCTTAAGGAGGCCTCGGAGAAATACTCCGACGGCAGTCTAAAGGGCGAGATAGTGCTCGTTATAAGAGGCGCGCAGGTAAGCGAAAACGACGGCTACACCTTAGACGAGGCCGTATTTATGGCTCAGGGCTTTCTCAGCGGCGGCGACTCCCCCTCGGACGCAAGCAAGAAGGCGGCGAGGGAAACGGGCTTTAAAAAGGGCGATATATATAAGCTGCTCTTGGAGTCCGACAAGCCCTATAAGAATGAGCTGCCGGGGTGAGCCCGGCATGGATTTTTATAAAAATTTTTATATAATAAAGTAATAAAGCGACGGAGGATATATATGGATTTTAACGCAGCCATGGACAAGATAAGCTCTCTTTTTAAATTCGGTTCAATGCCGGGGCTTGACAGAATACAAAAGCTCCTTGACAGAATGGGAAACCCAGAGCGCAAGAGCCGCTATATTCACATCGCCGGCACAAACGGCAAGGGCTCAATCTGCACTATGCTCGCGCAGATACTGCGCGAAAGCGGATACAAAACCGGTCTTTTCACCTCGCCCTATATAATAGACTTCTGCGACAGGATAAGCGTCGACGGGGAGGTTATATCTAAGGACGAGCTTGCAAAAATAGTTGAGGAAATATTTCCCTTTATAGATGAGATGAACGCCGCCGGAGAGCCCATTACGGAATTTGAATGTGTGACCGCGATAGGCTTTGAATACTTTGCCCGACGCGGCTGCGATATAGTGGTGCTTGAAACGGGGCTCGGCGGGAGGTTTGACTCTACGAACGTGATAAGCTCGCCCATAGCCTCGGTAATAAGCTCGATAAGCCTTGACCACACCGCCGTGCTCGGCGACTCCCTCGCTCAAATTGCGATTGAAAAGGCCGGCATAATAAAAAGGGACTGCGCCGCCGTTTTTTGTCCTCAGGAGCAAGAGGTGAACGAGGTTATACTCGGCGCTGCCAAGGCTTTGAATAACGCTCTCTACACGGTGGCTCCGGAGCAGATAAAAATTATAAGCGAGGGCATAGGCGGCAGCGTGTTTGAATACAAGGGTCTTCGCTGCGAGCTTTCTCTCGCCGGAGAGCATCAGGTCAAAAACGCCTGCACCGCGCTCGAAGCCCTCTCGCCTTTAAAAAGCGCGGGCTTTACAATTTCCGACTCCGCCGTTTCGCTCGGGCTAAAAAAAGCGTTCATTCCCGCGCGGCTCGAGGTTTTAATGCGCGACCCGCTGTTTATACTCGACGGAGGTCACAATCCCGCCGGACTTGAAGCGCTCTCGCGCGCCGTCAAGAGCTTTTTGGGCGGCAAAAAAATATTCTGTATTATGAGTATGCTAAGAGACAAGGCGATAGACGAGGCGATAGCCCACTTGAGCGGGCTGTTTGAGAGGGTATATATTGTCGAGATTGACAATCCGAGAAAAATTTACGCGGCGGATTTAAAAAATATCGCCGACAAATATTTTGACAGCGTTGAGATATGCCCCGACAAGTCGGAGGCCGTCGGAAAGGCTATCGCATATGCCCGTCAATGCGACGGCGCTGTGCTCGTTTGCGGCTCGCTTTATCTTGCGTCGGAAATCAGAAAAATGCTAATCTAACGCAAGGCTCAAAACAGCTTTAAAAAACAGGATCTCGGTCGGAGTGAAAATAAATTTTCTCAACTCCCTAATTCGATAAAATAATTTGAAAAGATGATTTATCATTCAAGGTGATGATAAATCATCTTTTTTGGTTTTTACACATATATGAAGAAGGGATTGAAAATATGAACGTTTCTTTCAGCTCCTTTCAGGGGGAGCTAACCGCCTTTTTGAGCGGAGATATAGACCATCACGGCGCGCGCGATATGCGCCGCAGGATAGACGGAGAAGTAGAGCGCTCTCACCCGTCCTTGCTTATACTCGACTTTTCGAGCGTGCAGTTTATGGACAGCAGCGCCATCGGGCTTATTATGGGGCGTTACAGGCTTATGCAGCTTATCGGCGGGTACATCAGGGTATCGAATGTTCCGGCGCACTTAAAAAGGCTTATTGAGTTATCGGGAATAGGGGCTCTCGGAGTGCTCGAGTACAAGGGAAAGGAGAAGGATAAAAATGAAAGTGCTTAACGAGATGAAGCTCTCGTTTATGAGCAGAAGCGTAAACGAGGGCTTTGCAAGGGGGGCGGTCAGCGCGTTTTTGATGCAGCTCGACCCGACGGTGACCCAGCTTGCGGACGTAAAGACCGCCGTTTCGGAGGCTGTGACAAACTGCATAGTACACGCCTATCCGGAGGGAGCGGGAATGATATACATAAGCGCAAAAATCGCCGAGGAGGGGAAATTCATCGTCAGCGTGCGCGACAAGGGCTGCGGCATCGCCGACGTAAGGCAGGCGATGGAGCCGCTGTTCACCACCGGCGGCGAGGAGCGCGCCGGCCTTGGCTTTGCCGTTATGCAGAGCTTTACCGACAGTATAAGGGTAACGTCAAAGCCCGGGCGTGGAACCACTGTGACCATGGTAAAGCGGTTGAAAAAAGATGAATGAGCGCGAGCGCTTTATAAATGAAAACATCGGACTTGTGCACAGCTGCGCTTCAAGGTTTAAAAACAGGGGCATAGAATACGAGGATCTTTACAGCGCCGGCTGCATAGGGCTGATAAAGGCGTATGATCGCTTTGACAGCAGCCTTGGCTTTAAGTTTTCGACCTACGCCGTGCCGGTCATACTCGGCGAAATAAAGGGTCTTTTCAGAAGCGGCGGAGCGCTAAAGGTCAGCCGCCGTTTAAGGGAGCTGTCGCTTAGGGTCATGCGCGAGCAGGAGAGGTATTTATCGGAGCGCGGAGAAGCGCCGAGCATATCTCAGCTTGCGGAGATCATCGGGGAGAGCGAGGAGCTCATAGTTCAGGCTGTTTCGTCGAAGGTACAAATTTTATCTTTGTCAGCAAATGAGGAGGACGGCGGCGGGGAGATAGACCTGCCTGTTGAGCCTCAGGACGAGAGGCTGACTGAGATACTTTCGCTTCGGCAGGCGATAAGCGAGCTATCCGAAAACGACCGTCGGCTTATAAGACTCAGGTACTTTAAGAACAAGACTCAGAGTCAGACTGCGGCGGAGCTCAACATGACTCAGGTGCAGGTGAGCAGGCGCGAGAAAAGGATAATGGCAATTATGAAGGAAAAGCTCACCGTGTAGCGGCGCTCGGCCGCTCGGGGTTATAGCGGGATTTAGGGCGGCGACCGCTTCCCCGCTGCGCGGGGAAGCCGAAAACGCGGCGGCGCCCCGGGGGGCTTCCATCATAAAGCAAGCTTTGCCGCGCCGCCGCGTTTTCCGCAAATTTTCGCCAAGGCGAAAATTTGCCGGTCGCCGCCCGAAGTCATACCCCCGCCTTAAGCCCGTCGCGTCAATAAGCACAGCGCCGCGTGCCGCCTCTTCACATTCCCATCCTCTTCACCACTCCGCAGGCTATCCTCTTGCCGCTGCCGCCCGACGGCTGCGTCGTGAAATCGTCATAGTTCGAATGTACAACCACCGTCTTCCCTATGACCTCCTCGGGCTTCATTCTGTCGGTGAAAAACTCGGCGTAGGCATAGCCCTTGCAGTTCATAAGCGGAGGAAAATCCCCCGCGTGCGAGATATGAATACAGTTGTGCGGGTTGTAGTGCGCCCCGGCGTTTGCAAATTCGTCCTTTTCATCTCCGCTGCACTTAGAGCCCTCGTGAAGATGAAAGCCCATAAAGGTACCGCAGCACTCAGACTCGGTATAGGGCAGATTGTTGATTTTCACGTTAACCACTATGCCGTCGCCGCCGTCATAAAACGTCACTCTCCCGCGCAGCCCTTTATTATTGCTGTCGCCCTCGAGCACAGCGCGCGCATAGGGTCTTTGAAACACGTCGTAATACAAAATAATCACCTCATAATATTTTATTTGAATTTTTATAAAATGATACGTCTTTATTCCGCGCAGCGATGATTTAACCTCGGGTCATTTTATAAAAATTTTTTATTGAGGATATTTTGTTGTAAAATTTTCCTCCCTGCATTATAATAAAGAAAATGATTTTCGGGGTGATTTTATGGCCTTCTTAGGCAAGGACGAAATATATTCTCTTCTCAATGAAAAGGGAATTTCATATGATAAAATGGAGCATGAAGCCGTTTATACGATTGATGATATGGACAGGCTCGGCATAACAAGCAGGGGGCTTGTCTGCAAAAATCTGTTTCTGCGCGACGCAAAGGGCAAAAATCATTTTCTCGTGAGCGTGCCCGAAAACAAAAGAGTAGACTTAAAGGCTCTTGCGGCTCAAATCGGCAGCGACAGATTCAGCTTTGCCTCACAGCAGCGGCTGAGCAAATATCTCGGGGTCGAGCCGGGCTGCGTTTCCCCTCTCGGCATACTAAACGACGAGAGCAAAAGCGTTACTGCGGTGTTTGATCAGGAGCTTAAAAGCGCCGTCGCCGTCGGAGTTCACCCAAACGACAACACCTCGACTATATGGCTTGCCTTTTCCGATTTATGCAAAATAATTGAGGAGCACGGCAACAGGATAGTGTTCGCGGGGTTTGAGTCGATATGAAGCTTAAAAACGTCGATACCTCCGCCGTTAGGTCTAAGAAGGCGGGGGATTTCAGCGCTTTAATTTCCGTTTGGAGGAAGGTATGAAAAATCAGTCGGTTTTAAGGGAATTGTAAATATTATAGCCCTTTGGGCGCTGATAAAAAGCAACGGAGGATTTAAGCGCCGCTTCAAAATCACATAGACCAAAATACTTTTTTAAAAGCTTTAAAATATTTATGTTTTTATTTTAAAAAAATATTTTCTTTTTTAATAAATTGTGGTATAATATATTTGGAAGACCTTGGAAATATATTATATCCAATCTCCGACTGAAATACTGATAAAAATTCAGCATAAGGCCTTAGTATTTTAGGAGGTAATAAAATGAGTGATTCAGATTATGACGTTCTTAAGCTTAAAAATCAGCTGTGCTTTCCGCTTTACGCCTGTTCTAAGGAGGTAATAAGGCTATACCGCCCATATTTTTCCAAGCTCGACCTTACCTACACCCAATACATAACCATGATGGTGCTGTGGGAGGAGGGGCGCATCAACGTCAAGGAGCTGGGCAAAAGGCTTTATCTCGATTCAGGCACGCTCACGCCCTTGCTAAAGATTCTTGAAGCAAAGGGCTTTGTAAAGCGCTGCCGCTCAAGCGAGGACGAGAGACTGCTCTTCATCGAAATCACCAAAGAGGGCGAGGCTCTTAAAAAAAGAGCGGCTTCCATGCCGCAAAAGCTGCTAAAGCTTATAAATCTAAGCGACGACGAGGCGGCGACCCTTTATTCGATTTTATATAAGGTGCTCGATGGGCTCGAAAAATAACCCCCTCATCATCACAGCAAAATTATCCCTCTCACTCTCCCGCTCCGGCTTAAATCCGTATTGACATATCGCCGCAGCCTGCTATAATATAATTGTAATTTACAAAAGCGATAAAATCATAAAATTAAATATCCTGTCTTCGGGGCGGGGCGAAATTCCCCACCGGCGGTGAGCACCCTCTTGTGCGAGTCCGCGAGCGAGAGCTGATTTGGTGAAATTCCAAAACCGACGGTATAGTCCGGATGAAAGAAGATAGACGCTTTTTCGCGTTTTTGCTCCGCAATCCTTCGCGGAGCTTTTTTATTTTTTATTATTCCTTTTTATTATTTTTAGAGGTGATACGGCTTGAACGACAGCGATTATATGGCTTTAGCCCTTGAGCTTGCAAAAAATGGCATGGGCTTTGTAAATCCCAATCCTATGGTCGGCGCGGTCATAGTCAAGGACGGGCGCGTTATAGGAAGGGGCTTTCACAAAAAATACGGCGAGCTTCACGCCGAGCGCGAGGCGTTTGCAAGCTGCCTTGAGGACTGCTGTGGCGCATCCTTATACGTCACGCTCGAGCCCTGCTGTCACTACGGCAAGACCCCGCCGTGCACCGAGGCCATAATCGAGCGCGGCATAAGCCGAGTGGTCATAGGCTCTTCAGACCCCAATCCTCTCGTTGCGGGCAAGGGCGTAAGGGCGCTGCGCGAGCGCGGCATAAGCGTAATTGAGGGAGTGCTTAAGGAGGAGTGCGACGAGCTAAACGAGATATTCATGCGCTACATCACCACCGGCCTGCCCTTTGTCACGATGAAATACGCCATGACGGCGGACGGAAAAATCGCCGCATACACCGGCAAATCGAAGTGGATAACGAGCGCTCAGGCGAGGGCGCACGCTCAGCTCGACAGGCTTAAGCATTCGGCCGTCATGGTCGGAATAGGCACTGTGCTGACGGACGACCCGTCTTTAACCTTTAGGCTTGAAAACGGCAGAAATCCCATAAGGATAATATGCGACTCAAGTCTTAAAACTCCGCCGGAGTGCAATATAGTAAAAACCGCCGGCGAGGTTCCGACTATCATAGCCTGCTGCAATTACGACGCGCAAAAAGCCGCCGAGCTTGAGGGCGCGGGGTGCAAGATAATAAAAACTCAGCCTAAGGGCGGGCGCGTCGACCTTTTGGAGCTTATGAATATACTCGGTGAGGAAAAAATCGACAGCATACTATTAGAGGGCGGCGGCGAGCTGAACTGGTCGGCTCTTGAAGGCGGCATAGTTTCAAAGGTGAAGGCGTATATCGCGCCGAAAATTTTCGGCGGCAGGGCGGCAAAGACTCCGGTTGCGGGCTTGGGAGCCGCCTCTCCCGACGAGGCCTTTATGCTTGGAAGCCCAAAAATAAGCCGCATCGGCGACGATATTTTGATAGAAAGCAGGGTTTTGAATGTTTACGGGAATAGTTGAGGAGATAGGCTCCGTTCGCGCCATTCACCACGGCCCCGACTCCTCATTTATTAAAATATGCGCCAAAAGGGTGCTTTCGGATATTCACACCGGCGACAGCATAGCGGTCAACGGAGTGTGCCTAACTGTCACGGACTTCGACGGCGACAGCTTCAAGGCGGACGTAATGAACGAAACTCTCAATCGCTCGTCGCTCGGCTCGCTGAAAAACGGGAGCAGAGTGAACCTTGAGCGGGCGATGTCGGCAAACGGCCGCTTCGGCGGACACATAGTGTCGGGGCATATTGACGGCGTTGGCACGATAAGCGAAATTAAGAGGGACGGCATAGCCGTTTGGTACACCGTATCGGCCGATAAAGGGATTTTAAGGTATATAGTGGAAAAGGGCTCCGTCGCCATTGACGGGATAAGCCTGACGGTCGCCGAGGTGAGCGAGAGCAATTTTAAGGTTTCGGTTATACCCCACACCGCCGCGCAGACAATACTGTCGGACAAGGCGGTCGGGGATACGGTCAATATTGAAAACGACATTATAGGCAAGTATGTCGAGGGGCTTATGCGCCCCTATCGCTCCGAGGAGGACGCTCCCTCGCGGGGCATTACGATGGAGCTTTTAAATAAATACGGCTTTTAAAGAGAACGGCTTTAAACAAGGAGTGTGAAAAAATGTTTGAGTATAACACGGTCGACGAGGCTCTGAGCGCTCTGAGAAGCGGTGAGATAATCCTCGTCACCGACGATGAGAACCGCGAAAACGAGGGCGATATGATTTGCGCCGCCGAGTTTGCGACGACCGAGAACGTAAATTTCATGGCGGCAAACGCCAAGGGGCTTATATGTATGCCGATGAGCGAGGAGCTATGCCGCAGCTTAGGACTTCCTCAGATGGTCGAAAACAACACGGACAATCACTGCACCGCCTTTACCGTTTCTATCGACCACGTCGACGCCACCACGGGAATTTCCGCCGCCGAGCGCGGCTTTACCGCGAGAATGGCTGTTGCTGAGACCGCAAGACCCGAGGATTTCAGGCGGCCGGGGCATATGTTCCCGCTTATGTCGAGGAAAAACGGCGTGCTTGAGCGCAACGGCCACACCGAGGCGACGGTTGATCTCATGCGTCTTGCGGGGCTAAAGCCATGCGGGCTATGCTGTGAAATAATGCGCGACGACGGCACTATGATGAGGGCCGCCGAGCTTCAGCAAAAGGCCAAGGAATGGGGAATGAAATTCATCACCATTAAATCGCTTCAGGAGTACAGAAAGTGCCATGACAGTCTCGTTGAGAGGATAGCCTCGCCCACCCTTCCGACGAAGTACGGAATATTCCGCGCCTACGGCTATATAAACAAGCTAAACGGAGAGCACCACGTCGCCCTTGTAAAGGGGGATATTGGCGACGGCGAGGACATACTCTGTCGAGTTCATTCGGAATGTCTTACGGGGGACGCCTTCGGCTCGCTCAAATGCGACTGCGGTCAACAGCTTGCCGCCGCTCTGACTCAAATTGAAAAGGAGGGGCGCGGAGTTCTGCTTTATATGCGGCAGGAGGGGCGCGGCATAGGGCTTATAAACAAGCTTCGCGCTTATGAGCTTCAGGAGCAGGGCATGGACACGCTTGATGCGAATTTGGCTCTCGGCTTTCCCGCGGATATGCGCGAATACTACATTGGCGCGCAGATACTCAGGGATTTGGGCTGCAGGACGCTCAGACTGCTGACCAATAATCCGGACAAGGTGTACGGCCTGCGTGATTTTGGGCTTGAGATAAAGGAGCGAGTGCCCATTCAAATGGACGCTAACGACTACGACCTGTTTTACCTCAAAACGAAGAGGGACAGAATGGGGCATATTCTTGATTATTGAAGCCTCAATAAGGCGCTCGCCGACCGCAGCCGCGCCGACTCGCGCCGTCACGACTGCTGGTTTAATGTTAAGTGATTTTGGGGGAGCTAACGCTCCCCCAATCCCCCACATTCCCGACCAAAGAATTTTTCTTTATTAGAATTTTATTCTCGTAAATTAGCCACGTCGCAGAGAGTAAAGCTAAAGCAATATCCTTTGAACGAAAAAAGGGGATCTTAAGGGGGCGTAAGCCCCCTTAAATGAAAACTAACATATAAAGCAGCAGCTTTACCGGCGCAAGTCGGTAAAGCTGCGGTGAGAGGGGCTGCGCCCCCTGTAAATCAATTAAACTTTTTAAAGGAGAGATAAACAATGAAAATCTATGAGGGCAATCTTGTATCCAAGGAAATCAAAATAGGCATAGTCGCAGCGCGATTTAACGAGTTCATCACGAGCAAGCTCCTGTCGGGCGCTCTCGACGGTCTTAAAAGACACGACGTAAGTGATGAGTCGATAGACGTGGCATGGGTCCCGGGCGCGTTTGAAATTCCACTTATCGCCTCAAAAATGGCTAAAAGCGGAAAGTATGACGCGGTTATCTGCCTCGGCGCGGTTATTCGCGGCAGCACATCGCACTACGACTACGTTTGCAGCGAGGTTTCAAAGGGTATCGCAAACGTCGCTTTAAGCAGCGACATACCCGTTATGTTCGGCGTTATAACTACCGAAAACATCGAGCAGGCGATAGAGCGCGCCGGCACTAAAGCCGGAAACAAGGGCTATGACTGCGCCCTCGGCGCTATCGAGATGGTAAACCTAATTCGCGAAATAGAGGGCTGATAAGTGAATTTGATTTTTGACTTCGACGGCACAATAAACAACAGCATGAGAACGTACCGCCCCGCGTTTGAAAAGGCCTACAAGCGCCTTGTAGACGACGGTCTTGCGCAGCCGCACCGATTCTCAGACAGCGAGCTGTCGTACTGGCTGGGCTTTACCGGAGCTGAAATGTGGGCGAAATTCAGACCCGATTTGTCGCTTGAAGAGAGGGATAAATACCGCGAGATAATAGGGCTTGAAACCGAGCGGCAGATAAGGCTCGGCCGCGCCGCTTTGTTTGACGGCGCTCGGGACGCGCTCGAGAAGCTGAAATCGGACGGGCACACGCTCATATTTTTGAGCAACTGCCGCCGCGCTTATATGGAGCTACACAGCTCGGCGCTCGGGCTTGAGCGGTATTTTGACTTTTTCTACTGCGCCGGTGATTTTGACAATATTCCGAAATTTGAAATTTTCAGAAAATTCAAGGACGAGCACAGCGGCGGCTATATCGTCATTGGCGACAGGTTTCACGACATGGAAACGGCTGTGAAAAACGGCCTTAAGTCCATAGGCTGCGCCTACGGCTACGGCCGCTTAGATGAGCTTCGCGACGCTGATATTATAGTAAACGACGTGTCGGAGCTTCCCGCCGCCGTCAAAATGCTCTGCCGATAAAAAATATGCGGCTTTTACTCCTTGACAGTCGTAATTTGTATGATATAATATCTATTGAAGAAAAAAATTAAATACTCACTTATCAAGAGCGACTGAGGGAACAGGCCCTGTGAAGTCCGGCAACCTGCGTTTGTAAGGTGCCAAATCCTGCGGTTTAACCGAAAGATGAGATATTTTGCCGCTTTCGGTCACGAGGGCGGCTTTATTTTTTATTCTTACAACACCAACAATCCTATTTAGAAAGGGGTCACAAATATGGCCAAGCATTTTTTTACATCTGAATCAGTCACCGAGGGGCATCCCGACAAGGTGTGCGACCAAATATCGGACGCTGTGGTAGACGCTATTTTGGAGCGGGACAAGAACGCTCACATCGCCTGCGAGGTGACTGCCACTACCGGCATGGTTCACGTTATGGGCGAGATTACGACCGACTGCTACGTCGACATTTCCGCTATCGCCCGCGAGGTTATCTGCGACATAGGCTACGACAACGAGGGCTGCGGCTTCGACGGCAATACCTGCGCCGTGCTGACCTCGATAGACTCTCAGTCGCCCGACATTGCCATGGGCGTAAACCGGAGCTTTGAAATAAAATCCGGCGAGGACGACGAATATAATCAAACCGGCGCGGGAGATCAGGGCATGATGTTCGGCTACGCCTGCAACGAAACCCCCGAGCTTATGCCGCTTAGCATCGCGCTTAGCCACAAGCTTGCAAAGCGGCTTGCAAAGGTGAGAAAGGACGGCGCTCTGCCCTATCTTCGTCCCGACGGGAAGACTCAGGTGACCGTCGAATACGACGACAACGAGATAAAGCGCATAGCCGCTGTTGTAGTTTCCTCACAGCACGACCCCAACGTCAGCATTGAGCAGCTGCGCTCGGATATTTTAATTTATGTCATAAAGCCAGTTATACCCGCCGAGCTTTTCGACGAGAACACAAAGATATATATAAACCCCACCGGAAGATTTGTCATCGGCGGCCCCGTCGGCGACAGCGGTCTTACCGGCAGAAAGATAATTGTTGACACCTACGGCGGCTTTGGCAGGCACGGCGGCGGCTGCTTTTCGGGAAAGGATCCGACCAAGGTCGACCGCAGCGCCGCTTATGCCGCGCGCTATGTGGCGAAAAATATAGTCGCCGCCGGTCTTGCGGCTCGCTGCGAGGTTCAGCTCGCCTATGCGATAGGCGTTGCGAAGCCCGTATCCGTCATGGTTGAAAGCTTCGGCACGAGCAAATACTCAAACGAGGAGCTTGCCTGCGCCGTACAACGGGTATTTGACCTTCGCCCCTCGGCTATCATTGAGGCTCTCGACCTTAAAAACACAAAATACCGTCCCTTGGCTTCATACGGTCACATGGGTCGTGAGGAGCTTCACGTTGCTTGGGAAAAGACCGATAAGCGGGACAGTCTTATCGCCGCTCTTGAAGGATAATTTGAATTTTAATCTGAATTTCAAGCTGATATAAATATCCGCGCGGGCGCAGGGCTATAATTTGTACGCTCTATGCGCCCGCGCTTTAGTTTTTTAAGTTTTTTAATTTAAGTCCGATTGTGCGTCAAGGCTGTTACAGCTATAATTTACAATCCCGTTAATCGGACTTATTATTCCGCTTGACTTTTCTATCTCTCAATGATAACATACAAATCAAATATAGAAATCAAATAAAAGCGATAAATAAGATAAGCAAAATAAGCATATTAAAATTAAATTAAGCGCGGTGAGATATATGGGCAGAGAGCTTGAAAAGCATGAGCTTGTCGAGAGAAGCATAATAAAGAAATACAGGAAGGACATTTGGAACCCTTTTATAATAGCTTTAAAGGACTATAAGCTTGTAAATTCGGGCGACAAAATAGCCGTGTGCATTTCGGGCGGCAAGGACTCCATGCTTATGGCGAAGCTCATGCAGGAGCTTCACAAATACAGCGAAACCCCGTTTGAGCTTGAATATCTCGTAATGGACCCGGGATACAGCGAAAAGAACAGAAAAAAAATCGAGAGCAACGCCGAGCTTTTGCGCATACCTATAACCGTGTTTGAAACTAACATATTCAAGGTATCAAGCAGAGCCGAAAAGTCGCCCTGTTATCTCTGCGCGAGAATGAGGCGCGGGCATCTTTATAAGATGGCGCAGCAGCTTGGCTGCAACAAGATTGCTCTCGGGCACCACTTCAACGATGTGATAGAAACGACCTTGCTCGGAATGCTTTACGGCTCGCAGATACAGGCTATGCCGCCGAAGCTTCACAGCACAAACTTTGACGGCATGGAGCTTATTCGTCCTATGTATAACATTCACGAGTCCTCGATAATTTCGTGGCAGCGATACAACGATCTTGAGTTTATAAGGTGCGCCTGTCGTCTTACTGAGCAAATAGAGAGCTTTTCCGGGGGCGATATGCCCTCGAAGCGGCAGGAGGTCAAATCTCTTATAAAGGCGCTTAAGCGGACGAACCCGAATGTAGAAAAGAGCATTTTCAACAGTCTTCACTCCGTCTGCCTTGACACCATGCTCGGCTACAAATCGCATGGGGTGGAGTATTCTTTTCTTGACCATTACGACGACTGAGGCTCATTTTATTTTATTTATGCTCGATCACCGCAGCCTTGCCGACTTACGCCGGCAAGGCTGCTACTTTTTATGTAGAATAGTTCTCAAAGGGGCTTGCAGCCCCTTTGCAACCCCGCTGCTCGTTCAGGGGATTTTGCTTAAATCAAGCTTTTATGCCCGTAAATTAGCCACATCGCAGGAAGTGAAACTAAAGCAATATTCTTTGAGCGAAAAAAAGGAGTCTTAAGGGAGCTCCGCCCCCTTGCCCCTGCATCTCGCCGACAGCAGCCGCGCCGACTTGCGGCGGCATAGCTGTTAATAAGGGAGGCTGCGCCCCCTTGTCCCTGCATCTCGCCGACCGCAGCCGCGCCGACTCGCGCCGCCATGGCTGTTAATAAAGGGGGCTGCGCCCCCTTGCCCCTGCATCTTGCCGACCGCAGCCGCGCCGACTCGCGCCGCCACGGCTGCTGGTTTAATGTTAAGTGATTTTTGGGGGAGCTCCGCTCCCCCAAGCCCCCACATTCCCGACTAAAGAATTTTTCTTAATTAGAATTTTATTCTCGTAAATTAGCCACGTCGCAGGAAGTGAAGCTAAAACAATATTCTTTGAGCGAAAAAAAGGAGTCTTAAGGGGGCTGCGCCCCCTTGCCCCTGCATCTCGCCGACCGCAGCCGCGCCGACTCGCGCCGCCATGGCTGCTGGTTTAATGTTAAGTGATTTTTGGGGGAGCTCCGCTCCCCCAAGCCCCCACATTCCCGACTAAAGAATTT
>CANRNQ010000027.1 GCA_947632045.1 uncultured Clostridia bacterium | reverse complement strand
AAGCTCGTAAAGGGATATACGGAAAAGCAGTGGGGCAGAGATTGTAAGGACTTGCCCGCGTTCATAATAAAGCGCCTGCCTGTGCGATTGACCTTTGACAACAACTACTTCAACGCGCTCTATCAGGGAATCCCCATTGGCGGCTACACAAGGCTTGTTGAGAATATGCTTGAAGGAGTCGAGGTGCGGCTCGGTATTGACTATCTCGAAAACAAGTCGGAGCTTGATAAGCTCTCGGAAAGCGTAGTATATACCGGAGCGATAGACGCGTATTTCAATTACTGCTTTGGTGCGCTCGAATATCGCTCCGTAAGGTTTGAAAACGAGGTGCTGGACAAGCCCAATTTTCAGGGGAACGCCGCAGTAAACTATACCGACGCTGAAACGCCGTGGACGAGAATTATCGAGCATAAGTGGTTTGAGTTCGGCAAGGACGAAAACGGTTGCGAGCTGCCCAAAACTGTCATAAGCCGCGAATACAGCAGTGAGTGGAAGCAGGGGGACGACCCATATTATCCCGTAAACGACGAGAAAAACGCCGAGGTGTATGCGCAGTATAAGGCGTTGTCGGAGAAAGAGAAAAACGTCATATTCGGCGGCAGGCTTGCCGAGTACAAATACTATGATATGGATCAGGTTATAGAAAGCGCGATGACGCGCTTCCGCTCCGAGTAATCGCCGATAACGTCGCAGCTTAGTTTACACATAGCGTGTCAAATAAAAATATATCATCCATATCATCGAATGTATAGTCTGAACACAAGCGCGAAATACCGAAAGCTGATAGATAAGGCCACACAACAGACCTAAGGGTCTGTCGGGTGGCCATCGTTTTATTCAATCGTTTTTTGCTTTTGTCGGTATCTGTTATTGGCTTGAGCTGTCGTCCATATTTTCGCCGTCCATAGCGTCGCCGACAGCCTCTCCGGCATCCGATACAATGTCGCCCGCACCGTCGGCTGCGTCGCCTACGGCCTCCCCAGCGTCTGATACTATGTCGCCCGCGCCTTCTTCTATATCGCTTACAGCGTTGCTGCCATTCATGTCGCTTGAATTATTGCTTGAATTATTGCTGCCCGAGCTTTCACTGCTTGAATCATCTCTTGATGAGGTCGCATTCTCGTTGCCGGAGCTGTTGTCCGAAGAGGATGACGAGCTCATGCTCTCCGTCGCATTTTTATTGTCGCTGATGGTTCCGTTTGAGCCGTTGCCTATTTTTCCGTTATCTCCGCTGCAACTTGCGAAAACAACGATCGTGAGCATTGCGCTCATTAATAACGCTAATACTTTTTTCATATGAAAATTCCTTTCAAAAAAATATTTCCTGTCACAGGAACAATAGTATTTTTTACCCTATTTAACGATTCATTCATTTATATTACGTTTCCGAGCTCTTTTTTTAGTTTTTTTATAATTTTCTTTTCAAGCCTCGATATATATGACTGCGAAATGCCCATCAAATCGGCTACCTCCTTTTGAGTGTGCTCCTTACACCCGAGCAGCCCAAAGCGCAGCTGCATAATAGTTTTCTCACGCTCGTTTAATCTGCTTACCGCTTCGTTTAAAAGGACTATGTCCGCCTCCTGCTCTACGCTCACGTTGACAATATCGCTGTCGCTGCCGAGCACATCGCTCAGCAAAAGCTCGTTGCCGTCCCAGTCGACGTTGAGCGGCTCGTCTATCGAAACTTCATTTTTAAGCTGAGCGCTTTTTCTGAGATACATAAGAATTTCGTTCTCGATGCAGCGCGAGGCGTAGGTGGCGAGCTTTATATTTCTCGACGGGCAGAAGGTGTTGACGGCCTTTATCAGGCCTATCGTTCCTATTGATATCAAATCCTCCACTCCCGCGCCGTTAGCCTCAAATTTTTTTGCTATGTAAACCACAAGCCTGAGATTATGCGTTATCAGCGGTTCGCGCGCGTCCTTGTCGCCGTTTTCTATCCGCTGCATAATTTTCGCCTCCTCGTCCTTCGACAGAGGCGGCGGCAGAGTTTGCGGCCCGTTTATGTAGTGAACGTCTTTTATTATGCCCGCCGATTTCATCAGCAAAATTATAATATATTTAATTTTATCAAGCATATTTTTCCCCCTATTCGATACACATAGGATTTATAAGGCAGTCGGCCTCGCCGCTGATTTTTTCTCCCTCGGCTACGGCTATGTAAATTTCGTTAAAGCTCAATATTCCGTTTATATAAACCTTATCCGGCTTAAAACAGGGGAGAAGTCCGTCGTTGTCGATGGTTTTGTAGGGGATTATCCTTACGCCGACCGGCTCTCCCGCACCGACTGAACATTTTTTATATTCAAGCACAGCTTTGGGCGCTACGCGCTTGATTTTAGCGGCTGTACATACTATAACGGGGCTGCCGCTGAAGGGCTCCTTTAAATTGCAGCCGGTGTCGAGCTTGCCCTTTATTTCGACCGTGTTCGAGAGATTTTCAATCTTGACATTCATATAAAGGTTTTTCATCTTTTGTCTGCCGGTAATTTTGCAAACAAGGCGCGTAATAAGATATGTTATCAGAGCTGAAATAATGAGATATATAGGTGAAATATTAAAGTACACGGTGCTGTTGTTTATTACCATACCGCGCGGAGTAAATATGAACCAAAGCGCGAGCATCACCCCGCAAAAGAGAAAGCTCATAAGGAAGAAGGCGGCGGTGTTGACAAGAAAATCCTTTTTTGACGAAAAGCCAAAGGAAATAAGGCATATGACGGAGGAGATGATAAGCTTAAGTGCAAAATTCAGCAAATTGTTGAGTGGCGGCAGTAATATAATCAATGAGCACAGGCTGCCGAACGAAGCGCCGCATATCAGCCTAAGCCGCCGCTTTTTTCTATGTAAAAAGCCGCCGGTCGATGCGAGAATAAGATAATTTATGATTAGATTCAAGCACAACAGAACGTCGATATAAACGATTCTTTTGATATTACCACTCCCTTATCGGAATTATATTATCTCACCGCATTTATATTAAAAGTTGTCAAAACTTGGCGGCGTGATGTTATTAAATTTCGCAATTATAATTCTATATAAGCATTAAAAACTTCGGGCAAGATATATTAGACAAAAAACATATTAAATTTTGCAACATATGCTAAAATGCATTTGACAGAAATAGGAAATTTGTGTATATTATATTTATATCTTTTTTTGAAGGTGATGCTATGGCGCTTGATATTGTTAATAAAATAAAGCAGGCTGAACAGCAGTCGGCGGACTCTGAAATCAGCGCAAAAAAGGACGCGGAATATTACATTAAAAAATCCGCAGAGGAGGCGCGCGTTAAGGCGGAGCAGGAAATCAAAATAAAGGAAGAGGACAGGCTCAGGCAAATTAACGCAGCAAAGGCAAAGGCGGACGAGATGGCGAAAAAAGCAAAGGCGGAATCAAAAGCGGATTCCGATAGACTTATCAAAGAAGCTCAACGCCGCGAAAACGAAGCAATACAGAAGATACTCGATATAATAGTTAATTGATTGGAGGTGATGAACCTTGGCTGTTATTAAAATGCAGCAAATCAACATTTGCGCATTGCGAACAAAGCGCAAGGCCATAATGGAGGCTTTGCAAAGACGCGGCGCAGTTGAAATATCTCCGCTTGAGTACGAGGGCGAGGTGTTCGCCAAGGAGGAAACCTCGCAGCAGCAGGCGCTCTTTACGAAAAGCTCCGCCACCTCCTCAAAGGCGTATGAGATAATGTGCAGATACTTTCCCGAAAAATCATCAATGCTCGATATGTTCAAGGGAAGAGATCAGCTTTCGGCGGACGAATATTATAAAAACGTAGAACGTACAAAGGAGATTATGCGCGACGCTTCAAGCGTTATCGCCCTTGACAAGTCTATGTCCGAAAAAAAGGCGGACATAGCCAAGTACGAATATCAGATAGAGTCGCTCATACCGTGGAAGCGCCTTGATATATCAATGCGCTTTAAGGGAACGGACTCAACGGCGGCGTTCATCGGAACCCTGCCTGAGCCGCTCACATATGAGCAGATACTGCTGGAGCTATCGGAGCAGCAGCCGGACTTGTGTCCGTTTGAGCTTGAACTCATAAACACGACTAAGGATATGACCTGTATATTCGCACTCTGCCGCGCCGAGTTTCGCGATATGCTCGAGGACGCGCTGAAAAAAATCGGCTACGCCTCACCGGCCGTCGTTTCAAAGTACACTCCGGCGGAAAGGATAAAAACACTCAACGAGAGGATAGATAAGTTCAAAAACGAGATAGCCGAGGCGGAGAAGGAAATAAAAAAATACGAGTCAAAAAAGGATCTGTTCAAGTTTATGGAGGATTACTTTTTGATGAGGGCGGATAAGTACTCCGAGCTTGAAAAGCTCGTGAATACAAAGCACACGTTTTTTATGAAGGGATATGTTCCGGAAAAGAACGCGGTCGCTCTAAAGCGATATTTGTCCGAAAAGTTTGACGCTGTTGTAGAGCTTGCCGATATTCCCGAAAATCAGGAAATTCCGATCATGCTCGACAATAATCCCCTTGCCCGACCGGTCGAAAGCGTTCTTGAAACATACAGTATGCCAAAGCGCTTCGAGTTTGACCCGACCGGAATCATGGCGATATTTTATTACATTTTCTTCGGAATGATGTTCTCGGACGCAGGCTACGGTCTTGTTATGGCGATTGCCTGCGGAATCGCGATTTTGAAATTCAAAAATATGGAGGAGGGACTGAAGAAAAGCGTAAAGATGTTTTTCTTCTGCGGCATCTCCACTACCTTCTGGGGGTTGATGTACGGCAGCTTTTTCGGCGACGCCGTAACGGTTATAGGGAAGACCTTCTTCAATGCTGACTGGCAGTTCCCCGCCCTCTGGTTCGACCCGATACAGGGCACCAATTCCATGACGCTTTTGATGTTCTGCTTCCTGTTCGGCATAATCCATATTTTCGTCGGGCTCGGCATAAGCGGCTATATGTCCATCAAAAACGGCAGACCGCTCGATGCGGTATATGACGTGCTGAGCTGGTACCTGCTGGTCGGCGGCGGCATACTCGCGTTGCTCTCTATGGATATGCTCAAATCAATGACGGGCTTTACGCTTCCGCCGATATTCCTTACGATAGGCGGAATTTGCGCGGCGGTCGGCGCTTTGATAATACTTTTATTCAGCGGGCGCGGCTCGTCGCCGGTAAAGCGGTTCCTAAAGGGAATTTACGGGGTCTACGGCGTAACAAGCTATTTAAGCGATATACTTTCATACTCAAGACTTTTAGCCCTTGGGCTTGCGACCGGCGTTATAGCTCAGGTGTTCAACCAGATAGGCAGTATGTTCGGCGGCGGAGTAGTCGGCGCGATACTGTTTACAATAGTGTTCCTCATCGGTCACACGCTGAATATCGGCATAAACGCGCTCGGCGCTTACGTTCATACAAACCGCTTGCAGTTTGTTGAATTTTTCGGCAAATTCTATGAGGGCGGCGGAGAAAAATTCGCTCCCTTCAAAATAAAAACAAAGCATTACAATATTAAGGAGGATATTTAATATGGATAATTTAGGTATTGTTTTTGGTCTTTTAGGTGCTGCTCTCGCGACGTTTCTCGCGGGAACCGGCTCGGCGATAGGCGTTGGCAAGGCGGGCGTTGCAGCCTCCGGCGTATTAGCCGAGGATCCGTCAAAATTCGGTAAGGTGCTGATTTTCCAGCTTCTTCCGGCTACACAGGGTATATACGGACTGCTCGTTGCCTTCCTCATTCTTTCAAAGATAGGCGTTCTCGGCGGCGACCCGAACATATCTGCAACAAAGGGCCTGCTCTATCTCGCCGCAAGTCTGCCAATAGCCTTTGCGGGTCTTTTCTCGGCCATACATCAGGGCAACTGCTCTGTTGCGGGCATAGGCACCATTTCCAAAAAGCCGGATCAGTTCGGTAAGGCGATACTTCTTCCGGCGATGGTTGAAACATACGCTATTCTTGCTCTTCTCATTTCAATGCTTGCAGTATTCAACATTCCCGGACTTAACTTATAATCAAAGGTCATATACAGGAATGGAGAATGCACAATGAATGGCTTAGACAGAATTTTAGAGCAAATCAAAAATGATTCAGATAATGCCGTAAAAAAAATAAAGGACGAGGCGGATAATGCCGTCCGCGAGGATCAGGAGCGCATCTCCAAGGAAACGGCAAAAAAAATAGAGGAGATCGCGGCGCGCACAAAAGCCGAATGTGCGGATATAGAAAAGCGCGGCGAATCCTCGGCAGCACTTGTGAAAAAGCAGGCGACGCTTGCGGTCAAGCAGAGTATAATCTCGGATATGATAAAAAAGGCGCACGCCCGACTACTCTCAATGCCGGACGACGAATATTTTACAGTCATCAAAAAAATGATCAGAGCAAATGCTCACGCCGGCGAAACAGGCTCCGTAAAATTCAATTCAAACGATGCAAAGCGTATGCCTCAAGGCTTTAAAGCCGAGCTGGCCGAGCTTTCCGGCGGCGGCTTAACGCTTTCTGACGAAACGGCGGGCATAGACGGCGGGTTTATACTCGTATATGGCGGAATAGAGGAAAACTGCTCGTTTGACGCGGTTTTCAGCGAAAAGCACGACGAGCTTCAGGACGAAGTTTACTCTCTGCTGTTTTCATAAGACGGAGGTGTTATTTTGAAAAAGGACTACACCTACGCCGTCGCAAGGATCCGCTCGCGGGAGCTTTCACTGCTCTCCCGCAAGGACATTGACAACCTCCTCGGAGCGAGGAGCTATGAGGAATGTATACAATACCTTTCCGACAAGGGCTTCGGCGGCGACGATTCAAATCAAGACGCGTCTGAAATGCTCTCTGCTGAGAGGGAAAAGATATGGTCGCTTATGGCGGAGCTCACCGACGATTTGTCGCCGTTCGACGTTTTTCGCTTCAACGACGATTTTCACAACCTGAAGGCGTCTGTAAAGGCGGTAACGCGAGATGTAAACCCGACGGGAATGTTTATGAAAAACGGAACGACTGACGGCGAAAAAATATACGAGGCAATTAAGGCTCATTCATACTCAGCTCTGCCGCAGCATCTCCGTCAGCCGGCTCAGCAGGCCATGACGGCGCTGCTGCAAACCGGCGACGGTCAGCTTTGCGATATTATAATAGATCGAGCCTGTCTTGAAGCGATGCGCTCAAAGGCAAAGGAGTCGGGCAGCGACGTTATCGAGCTTTACGCCGAGCTAACAGCCGCAAGCGCGGATATAAAGACGGCGGTAAGATGCGAAAAGACGGGTAAGAGCCTTGATTTTATATTGAGAGCGCTTGCGCCCTGCGATACTTTAAACGTCGATATGCTCGCCAAGGCGGCTTCAAAGTCGCTCGACGACATATACGGCTATCTGTCCGGCACATCATATGCGACGGCGGTCGACGCGCTTAAGATCTCCCCGACGGAGTTTGAAAAGTGGTGCGACAACAAGCTCATAGACAGCATAAAGCCTCAAAAGAGCGAGCCGTTTAAAATCGGGCCGCTGGCGGCGTATATTATCGCAAGAGAAAACGAGATCAAAGCCGTGCGACTCATCCTGTCGGCAAAGCTAAACGACCTTAATTCCGCCGCAATTAACGAAAGACTGAGGGATATGTATGTATAGAATTGCCGCAATAGGCGACCGTGACAGCGTTTACGGCTTTGGCGTGCTCGGCATAGACGTTATCGCTATCGAGCACGGGGAGAACGCGAGTCAAAAATTCAAAAAAATATCAAACGGCGAGTATGCCGTGATCTATATTACCGAAGCGCTTGCAAAGGAGCTTGAGGACGAAATCGAGAAGCTTTCGGACAGACAGCTTCCGGCTATAATCCCGATTCCCGGCGTTAAGGACAACAACGGCGTAGGGATCGCAAATGTCAAGAAGTCCGTTGAAAAGGCGGTCGGCTCTGACATAATATTTAACGATTAACCCATTGAAGGGAATGACAAAATAAAATGAGCAAAGGTATAATACAAAAGGTCGCGGGCCCTCTGGTTGTTGCCGAGGGCATGAGGGACGCGAATATGTTCGACGTTGTGCGCGTAAGCGACCAAAGACTTATCGGCGAGATAATCGAAATGCACGGCGACAGGGCCTCTATTCAGGTTTATGAGGAAACCTCGGGCCTTGGACCGGGCGAGCCGGTCGAGTCGACGGGAATGCCGCTAAGCGTTGAGCTTGGCCCTGGACTTATAGGAAGTATATACGACGGTATTCAAAGGCCTCTCGACGAAATAATGCGCGTTTCCGGCAACAACCTCGCAAGAGGAGTTGAGGTTCCCTCGCTCAATCGCGACAAGAAATGGAAATTCGAGCCCGCGGTATCGTCCGGCGATAAGGTTCAGCCCGGCGACTGCATAGGAACCGTTGCCGAAACTGAAATAGTAACGCAGAAAATAATGATTCCAAACGGCGTTTTCGGCACGATAAAGAGCATCAAAAGCGGCGAATTTACCGTAGAGGACGTAATCGCCGTTGTCAGCGACGAGAGCGGATGCGACCGCGAGATAACAATGATGCAGAAATGGCCTGTCCGCGTGGGAAGACCGTATAAGAAAAAGCTCTCGCCGGATATGCCGCTTGTAACGGGTCAGCGCGTTATCGACACCTTTTTCCCGATAGCAAAGGGCGGCGTTGCGGCTGTTCCGGGGCCCTTCGGAAGCGGCAAAACCGTAGTTCAGCACCAGCTTGCAAAGTGGGCCGAGGCCGACATAGTTGTATATATAGGCTGCGGTGAGCGCGGCAACGAGATGACCGACGTTCTGAATGAATTTCCTGAGCTTATAGACCCGAAAACAGGCCATTCGCTTATGGAGAGGACTGTGCTCATAGCAAACACCTCGGATATGCCGGTTGCGGCGCGCGAGGCTTCTATTTACACGGGAATCACGATTGCGGAATATTTCCGCGATATGGGATACTCCGTTGCGCTGATGGGCGACTCCACTTCCCGCTGGGCGGAGGCGCTGCGTGAAATGTCCGGCCGTCTTGAGGAAATGCCCGGTGAAGAGGGCTATCCCGCCTACCTCGGCAGCCGTCTTGCTCAGTTCTATGAGAGAGCGGGAAGAGTAATAACTATGGGCGGCGACGAGAGAGAGGGCGCGCTTTCGGTTATAGGCGCGGTTTCGCCTCCGGGCGGAGATATTTCCGAGCCGGTATCTCAGGCAACGCTGCGCATAGTAAAGGT
Source organism: uncultured Clostridia bacterium (assembly GCA_947632045.1). Lineage (GTDB taxonomy): Bacteria > Bacillota > Clostridia > Oscillospirales > Acutalibacteraceae > UBA7067. The sequence goes on along the minus strand of CANRNQ010000027.1, from coordinate 19,563 downwards.
GTTCTGGGGGCTCGACTCGGCTCTCGCGTATAAAAGACATTTTCCGGCGATAAACTGGCTTAACAGCTATTCGCTGTATATAGACACGATGTCCGACTGGTACAACGAAACGGTTGCCTCTGATTGGATGGAGTGCCGCCATAAAATGATGGCTATTTTGCAGGAGGAGGCGGAGCTTGACGAAATAGTTAAGCTCGTCGGAATGGACGCGCTCTCGGCTCCGGACAGAATAAAGCTCGAAGCGGCACGCTCTATCCGCGAGGACTTCCTTCATCAGGACGCTTTCCACGAGATAGACACATATACGCCGCTCGAAAAGCAGCACCTTATGATGCTCTTGATTTTGGCGTATTACGACCTCGCCCTCGATGCGCTGAAAGCGGGCGCAGACGTAAATTCTCTTGTTTCGCTGCCGGTTCGCGAGCAGATAGGCCGCTATAAATACACGCCCAAGGAGAAGATCGAATCGGAGTACAAGACTATACTTGACAATCTTGAAAAGCAAATACACGAGCAGATAAACGAAGGGGGCGAGCTCTGATGGCAAAGGAATACAAAACGATAGAAGAGGTAGCGGGCCCGCTTATGCTCGTAAAAGGCGTTCAGGGAGTAAGGTATAACGAGCTCGGCGAGATCGAGCTTGCAAGCGGCGAAAAGCGCCGCTGTAAGGTTTTGGAGGTAAACGGCTCGGACGCTCTTGTTCAGCTCTTTGAAAACAGTGCGGGCATCAACCTTTCAAACAGCAAGGTTAGATTTCTCGGCAGAAGCATGGAGCTTGGCGTAAGCGAGGATATGCTCAGCCGCGTTTTTGACGGCCTTGGCAGACCTATCGACGGCGGCCCGGATATTTTGCCCGAAAAAAGACTGGACGTAAATGGTCTCCCGATGAATCCCGCCGCGAGAAACTATCCTCAGGAGTTTATTCAGACCGGAGTATCGGCTATCGACGGACTTAACACCCTCGTAAGAGGACAAAAGCTCCCGATATTTTCCGCCTCGGGACTGCCGCACGCAAATCTTGCGGCGCAGATTGCAAGGCAGGCAAAGGTTATAGGGACGGACGAGCCGTTTGCGGTCGTATTCGCCGCGATGGGCATTACCTTTGAGGAGTCCAACTTCTTTGTAGAGAGCTTTAAGGAAACGGGCGCGATAGACAGAACGGTAATGTTTGTAAATCTCGCAAACGATCCGGCTATCGAGCGTATCGCCACGCCTAAAATGGCGCTTACTGCGGCCGAATACCTCGCATTTGACGCCGGTATGCACGTCCTCGTAATAATGACCGATATAACAAACTACGCCGACGCGCTGCGCGAGGTTTCCGCGGCGAGAAAAGAGGTGCCTGGCAGAAGAGGCTATCCCGGATATATGTATACAGACCTCGCCTCGCTTTACGAGAGAGCCGGCAGACAAAAGGGCAAAAATGGAAGTATCACGCTCATTCCAATACTGACCATGCCCGAGGACGACAAGACCCACCCGATACCAGACCTCACCGGATATATAACGGAGGGGCAGATAATTTTGAGCCGTGAGCTTTACAGAAAAAATATTTCTCCCCCGATCGACGTTTTGCCGTCGCTCAGCCGTTTGAAGGACAAGGGAATAGGCGAGGGTAAGACAAGGGCGGATCACGCCAATACAATGAACCAGCTCTTTGCGGCATATGCGAGAGGCAAGGACGCAAAGGAGCTTATGGTCATACTCGGCGAGGCGGCGCTTACCGATATTGATAAGCTGTATGCAAAGTTTGCAGACGCCTTTGAAAAGGAATATGTATCTCAGGGCTACAACACAAACCGCGACATTGAACAGACGCTTGACATCGGCTGGAAGCTGCTTTCCATACTGCCGAGGAGCGAGCTTAAGAGAATAAAGGACGAGTATCTTGACCTGTATTACGGCAAGGAATAATCGAAACAGAGGTGAAGGCTTTTGGCTTCAAAAACAGTAAATCCTACAAGAATGGAGCTGACAAGGCTCAAGAAAAAGCTCGTAACGGCGATTAGAGGTCACAAGCTGCTTAAAGATAAGCGCGATGAGCTTATGCGGCAGTTCCTCGATATGGTGCGTGAAAACAAGGCGCTTCGTGAAAAGGTCGAGAAGAACATAGCCGCGGCCAATAAAAACTTTGTGCTCGCGAGGGCCTCTATGAGCGACGAAGCCTTAAACGCGGCTCTGCTCGCGCCAAAGCAGGAGGTTTCGATAGAGGTTTCGTCCAAAAACGTCATGAGCGTTGATATTCCGGTTTTCAAGACAAAGACGAGAACCTCCGATGAAAACGATATATATTCCTATGGATTCGCGTTCACCTCCTCAGACCTTGACGACGCGGTTTTGTCGCTGTCCGAGGTTCTTCCCGATTTACTCCGGCTTGCCGAATGTGAGAAATCGTGCCAGCTTCTGGCGAGCGAGATCGAAAAGACTCGCCGGCGCGTAAACGCTCTTGAGCACGTTATGATACCCGAAACGCAGGAGAGCATAAAGTATATAACGATGAAGCTCGATGAAAACGAGCGAAGCACACAGATACGCCTGATGAAGGTAAAGGATATGATGCTCAAGCAGGCGCACGGATATTGATATATAACTTTTTCTCTTTCGGGGCGGCGACCGCAAATTTTGCCTTCGGCAAAATTTGAAAAAACGCGGCGCACTCGGGCTTTTCCTCTCGCGCAGAGGGCTTTGCGCGCCGCGTTTTCAAAGCTGCCTGCGGCAGCTTCGGTCGCCGCCCCGAAAGCAAATTCCGGCACAACATAAATTTTAAGTATGCCGCCGGATAAAATAAAGTTTAAACCGACTGGGGATTTTGATTGCCTTTCAGTCGGTTTTCTGTTATTGTAAATAAATAAGCGCAATCTTAACAGCGGGAGGCTGATCGTTTGTATAAAATATTCATTGTAGAGGACGACGCGGCGATTGCGTCAATAGTGAAAAAACAAATAATTTCATGGGGTAACGACGCGAAATGCGCCGGAAATTTCAGAAATATAATCGAAGAGTTTACCGAGTATCAGCCGCATCTCGTGCTTATGGATATAATGCTGCCCTTTTTCAACGGATATCACTGGTGCAGCGAGATAAGAAAAATCTCGAATGTGCCCGTTATCTTTATTTCCTCCGCGTCGGACAATATGAACATAGTTATGGCGATGAATATGGGCGGCGACGATTTCATAGCAAAGCCGTTTGATATTGACGTTTTAACGGCTAAAATTTCAGCGGTGCTGCGCCGCTGCTACGACCTAAATTCCTCCACCTCGTTTTTTGAGCATAAGGGAGCTATCTTAAATTTAAACGACGCGACCCTCACTTACGAGGGGAAAAAGCTCGAGCTTACAAAAAACGATTTTAGAATACTTCAGGCTCTTATGCAAAATAAGGGAAAGGTGGTCAGCCGAGAAACGCTCATGCTGAAGCTATGGGAGATAGACAGCTACGTCGAGGAAAACACGCTGACCGTGAACATAAACAGGCTTAGAAAAAAGCTCGAGACCGTCGGACTTGCGGATTTTATTAAAACCAAGGTCGGAACGGGGTATATAATAGAATAGCGGGGGATACAGATGAAATTATTCGCAAAATATTTAAAGCAGAATATGAGCGCAGCGGTCGCGCTTGTTGTTTTCTCGTCTGTTTTCGCGCTGGTGTTCTCACTTTACGATTTACAGGCGGAGGCTGTGCTTTATGCCTTTTTACTTTGCTTGTTGGCGGGAGCGCTGATAATCTCCGTCAACTTTTACCTCTTTCGGAGAAAGCACCGAGAGCTGAAAAGAATAATCGGCGACGTTTGCCTGTTGTCAAACGATCTGCCTGAACCGAAAAATTTAATAGAGAGCGATTACTCAGAAATTATAACCGAGTTAAATAGGCTCAGAAACGAAGAGATAGCCCGCCTTACCTACAAGCAAAGCGAAAGCGTGGACTATTTTACCGCATGGGCGCATCAGATAAAAACGCCGATAGCGGCGATGAAATTGATGCTGCAAAGCGGCGAGCTTGAGGAAAGGGGAGAGCTTTTATCCGAGCTGTTTTCGGTTGAAAAATATACCGAAATGGCGCTTTCATATCTCAGACTCAACAGCGAAGCAAACGATTTGATTTTAAAGGAGTGCAGGCTTGACGGAATAATCCGATCGGCTATAAGGGCTTATGCTCCAATATTCATAAGAAAGAAAATCGGGATAAAATACGACGGAACGGACGCGACTGCGCTGACGGACGAAAAATGGCTGACGTTTATAATCGAGCAGCTTTTGTCGAACGCGCTCAAATATACCGATTCGGGCTATGCGGAGATAAGAGTAAGCGAGGATAAGATAATATCTGTCAGAGATACGGGAATAGGAATTTCACCCGAGGATCTGCCGCGGATATTTGAAAAGGGATTTACAGGCTATAACGGACACTCCGACAAAAAATCGACAGGGCTCGGACTTTATCTATGCAAGCGGGCCGCCGACAAGCTCTCGCACAAAATATATGCGGAATCAGATTTGAATAACGGCAGCACGTTTTATATTGACCTGAAAACACGAACCATAGAGTTTGAATAGTCAATCTTACAAAAATGTAAGATTGGCGCATAAAATGTCACACGAATAAATGGCTTAAATCTTAATTGACTGCTATACTTTATAATGTTCCGAAGATAAATAGAGAAATTCGATTGGAGGAAATTTTTTAATGGCGATTTTAGACGTTAGAAATCTCAAAAAGATTTACACCACAAGATTCGGAGGCAATCGCGTGCAGGCCCTTAAAAACGTCAGCTTCACCGTTGACGAGGGCGAGTACGTCGCTATAATGGGTGAATCGGGCTCCGGCAAGACCACGCTGCTCAACGCTCTTGCGGCGCTCGACAAGCCGACCGAGGGAGAAATATACCTCGACGGTAAAAGCCTGACAAAGCTCACGGAAAAGGAAATTTCATCGTTTAGAAGAGAAAATCTCGGCTTTGTTTTTCAGGACTTTAACCTTCTCGACAATTTCAGCGTAAAGGACAATATTTTTCTTCCGCTTGTCCTTTCGGGCAGATCGTACGCGGAAATGAACCTGTGCGTTCAGCCTCTGGCGCAAAAGCTCGGGATAAGCGATATACTTGAGAAATTCCCCTATGAAATATCGGGCGGTCAAAAGCAAAGGACGGCGGTCGCACGCGCACTCATAACAAATCCCCGTCTTATACTCGCAGATGAACCGACGGGAGCCCTTGACTCAGCGGCGACCGACGGGTTGCTAAAGCTCTTCGCAAAAATAAACGGCGAAGGACAGACTATATTGATGGTGACTCATTCAGTCAAGGCGGCAAGCCACGCCGGCCGCGTTTTGTTCATCAAGGACGGCGAGGTTTATCATCAAATATACAGGGGCGGCGGCAGCAACAGCGATATGTATCAGAAAATCACGGACGCTCTTACTGTAATATCGACGGGCGGTGGGGAAAATGAATAAGCTTTTTTATCCAAAGCTCGCCGCTTCAAATATCAAGAAAAACGGCAAGGCTTATTTTCCCTATATTATCACAGCGATAATAACGGTTGCGGTTTTTTATATTATGCGCTCTCTTTCGCTCAATCCCGGCATAAAAGATTTGACGAGAGGCAGCGAGTTTATCGGTGAAATGATGGGCTTTGGCTGTTGGATAGTCGGTTTTTTTGCGTTGATTTTTCTATTCTATACAAACGGCTTTTTGATGAAGCGCAGAAGGCGTGAATTTGGACTTTTCAATATTCTCGGAATGGAAAAAAGACACATTTCAAAGGTGGTCGCCCTCGAGTCGATTTATATTCTACTTATCAGCCTTTTGTTCGGATTGGGACTCGGTATCGCCCTCGACAAGCTGATGTTTCTCTGCATTGCCAAGGTAGTTCGAGCGGACGTTGTATTCGGCTTCTTTATTTCGCCGGAGGCGATAATAAACACTCTGCTCCTGTTTGCTGTGATTTTTTTGCTCGTATTTTTAAACTCACTCAGAAACATTCACCTTTCAAAGCCGATAGAGCTTTTACAGAGCAAAAGCACGGGCGAACGTGAGCCGAGGGCAAGGCTCATAATAGCGATTTTGGGCATACTCTGCCTCGCCGGAGGATATTATATTTCCGTCACAACTAAGGACATAATGACCGCAATAACTCTCTTTTTTGTCGCGGTTATCCTCGTTATAATAGGCACCTATCTGATTTTTACCGCCGGAAGCATTACGCTTTTAAAGCTGCTGCGCAAAAATAAGAGGTATTACTACAAAACAAAGCATTTCCTGAGCGTTTCGGGAATGATTTACAGAATGAAGCAAAACGCCGTGGGTCTTGCGAACATCTGCGTTCTATCGACCTTCGTTCTCGTTATGCTGTCCTCAACAACCGCGCTTATGATAGGCGAGGACGATGCTTTAAAAAGCAGGTTCCCGTATGAGGTTTCGTTTCAAGCCTCGCAGGAGGAGGCCTTGGATTCGTTTTCGGAGTCCTTTGAAAAAGCCGTTACCAACGCTGGATTAACGGTAACAAATAAAGAGTTTTCCAAAGAGCTGTCGTTTGCGGCTCTCGAGCGGGAAAATTATTTTGAGGTCACCTCCGAGCAGCGCTTTGAGGATTACAACCGCCTGAACAATCTTTGCTTTATAACGATAGACGAATATAATCGCCTGACGGGCGAGAGAAAAACGCTTAAAGAAAATGAGATACTTATTTTCTCCGATCCAGACGGCTATAATTACGATACGCTTGGAATATTCGACAGGGAGTATAGTATAAAAGAAACCGTTCCGAAGTTTTCTTTGGTGGGCTCCGCCATCATAAGCAGCTACACTTATCGCTATATTGTCCTACCGAGCGACGAAGAATTAAATTATATCTGCGAGCGCCAGCAGGAGATTTACGGCGACTACGCGAACGGCCTGAGCTACAACTTCGGCATTGACTTCGACGGCAGCGATGATGAGAAGCTCGATGTGTATAATAAAGCGGTGGAGATTGCCGGAAACACGGGCAGCAGCTATAGCATATCAAGCAGAACCGCCGGAAAGGAAAGCCTTTTCCCGATGTCCGCGAGCTTTTTCTTCCTCGGCATATTCCTCGGCACGCTGTTTATAATGGCGACGATCCTCATAATCTACTATAAGCAAATCTCCGAGGGCTATGAGGACAAGGAAAGATACGAGATCATGCAGAAGGTCGGGGTGAGCAGACGCGAGATCAAGAAATCTATTCATTCGCAGATACTTACCGTATTTTTCCTTCCTCTGATAACAGCCGGAATCCACACTGCCTTTGCTTTCCCGATAATAAACAGGCTGCTATTGATGTTTGAGCTGACAAACTCCACACTCTCGGCTGTATGCACCTTGATTTGCTTCGCGGCGTTTGCGGTTTTGTACGCGATAATATACGCGGTGACCGCACGGTCGTATTATAAAATTGTCAGCAGGTAAGGGCTCGGGCTGCCGCATTCTCTCGTTTTCGGTATGTACTCGAGCCAAGGTTGAGCCGGTCGGCGCCCGCGCGACCGCAGGTCGCGCGGGAAAAACGCGGCGGGGATGGGTACCTCCTAAAGAGGCAGAAGCTCGTCCCACCGCGTTTTTCCGCGCCCTTCCGCCGCAGGCGGAAGGGCGCAGGCGCCGACCGGCTCTTTGTCGCTTGCTCAGACCAATTGAGCATACTGTGCGGCAGCCGCCATTCTCTCGCCTTACTGCGCGCTGAATTTCTGCTTTAGATTATCTATCTTCTGCTGCTCGACCTGCTCGGTCGTGTACCAACCCTTTTCGCTCATCTTGTCGTAAATAGTATCCTGCATACAAAGAGCGTCGCTTAAAGCATTACTGAACGCCTGATGAACATTCGAGCTTGAAGATTCTATCGCCCCGTGCATGAAGAGATCGCACGCACCCTTTTCAAGGAGGAGAATATCCTCCATAAGATTTTTGTCGTTCATTTTAATCCTCCCGTCTTATCAAAGTAAACCGTAAAAGCTTCTGTAAATTTCCTGATGCTTCTGAGATAACTGCTCAATGCAGGCCCTCAGCTCCGGATCCTGTATCTGAGTCGCGGTTTCGTTGCACTTTGACTGAAAATACTTTTCGTGCCCGAGCGCGTCCTCAATATACAATAGCTCTTTTTGCGTCAATTTGAAAACCTCCTATATAAATTTCATTAATATTCTTGCAGTATTCTCCTAATTTTATTCCCTGTTTTTTGTAATTTTCTATCTTCAAATTGAATTTTCGCCGCAAAATAACCTTTTTTAAGAAAAAATCTCCCAAACTTCTCACAATTCATTGAAAAAAATATTGACTTGCGGTATAATAAACTAAATTTGATTATAAAATTAAGAGGATGCTATTTCGGTATTAAATTCTTGAAAAAGGAGCAGACTATGAGTAAAATAAGCGTTATTGTCCCGACACATAACAATCAGGACACGGTTTTGAATTTTGCGAAGGAACTGATAGATGTTTTTGAAACTCAGATTTCACAACACGATTACGAGATAATTTTCGTGGATAATAATTCGAGCGATCAGACCAAGGTCTATCTGAAAAAGCTGTGCGAAATAACCGACAAGGCGAGGTGCGCCTTTACTGTTGCGGATTACGGAGCCGAGCTTTCCTCAAAATACGGCATGACGCTTGCCGAGGGCGATTGCGTTATTACCATGCTGCCGGATCTTTCTCATCCTGTCGCGGCTGTTCCAAAGTTTATAGAGCTTTGGGAGGAGGGCAGTAAAATAATAATAGGGGCGCGCTCAAAAAACGGAACAAATCCGATAAAGAACGCCCTTAAAAACGCATACTGCAATCTTCTGTTCACTATGACGGGCACAAAGACAATGAAGCAGTTTACGGGATTCTCTCTTTACGATATGAGCTTTGTCAAGACTATAACGAGTAAGGCGTATAAAAACCTCAGCATCAGGAGCGTTATAAATATTCTCGGTCTGAGCTATATGGTTCTTCCCTTCACACCGTCAAAGGCGGCTCCGTCAAAGCATTTCTCCGACCGCTTCGACGAGGCCATGACAGGTATGACTACATACCCCATCGGCACCATCCGCCTTGCTTCAATGTTTGGGTTTTACGGCGGAGCGCTTTCGCTGCTTATCGGTCTTGTTATGCTGATTATGAAATTCTTTATGTGGGAAACATTTTCAATTTCAATTCCGCTCATCTTATTTTTCGGCGGCTCCCTGCTTATAATTTCCTCTATAATTGCCGAGTATATATCGGGTCTTTGTCAAAAGGCCGATGCGGCCACCTTTGTAAAAGAGGGAGAAAGAATCAACTTTAACGCGGCGGAAAAGAAGAAATGATACTTGATTTATGCGGCAGGATAAACTGCCGCATTTCTCAATCCTGCTTACCTCAAATTTCTTAAAAGGGGCTACATAATTGGATAATCAGATAAACCGTGCGGACAGCGTAGTAATTTACTCGGTATATTTAATTTCCGCGGACGGGGCTCAGAATAATAACGATATTCTTTTGGACGCCCGGCGCAGATATTTTATGACGCATAAAAAAACAAAGGACAAGATTTTTTTCACATCGGGGCAAAACAGCATACGCTGCTTCTATCAAATAGACAACGAAAAGCCCATGAAGTGGAAAAAAGAAATAAACGGCAAGCCCGCCGAATATTCGCAGAGCGATCCGTCGGGCGGCTATACCCTTGTCTGCGTCAATGAAAGCGGAGCGATCAATAAAAAAATTTACTTTTCGCGCGATAATGAATGGAAAAAAACGGAGTACCTTTCCTCGGAGGGTGTGCTCTCGGCTGCGCTCATGAGTCTTTATGCAGACGGAGCTTTAACTATTGTGCTTCAATATCCCGGCAAGCCGAGCATAACGCTTTCCCCATACTACGACAGGAGCAACGCGCAGGGAGAGATAATTGCAAAGGCAATCACCTCAAGGGGCGAGATGTATTTTGCTATGCCGGTCGCCGAAAAGATAAAGCCGGAGGAAAACACAGCTATGAAAAGCGTTAACAGAAAGGGCTTCTTTTTTGACCCTTCATTGATGTACGGAGAATTTACAACGCTTAATATAAAAAAGGGATATCGCCGCGAGGAGAAGGATGACGCGCCTCGCGCCGAGGCAACCGCAGCGCCCTTTGTCGAAGAAACAACGCCGACGGAGGAAGAGCCCAAGGGCGCTTTCGCGACCCACGAGGAACCCGACAGCTCTGATATGCTTGAGCTCGAGTGTGAGAACGCTCCGAGCGATAAATTTGGCGCGGCTGTACCCGACGATGAAATCAAAATTTCCGATAAGGAAAAATATGTTTATTTCGGCACGAAAAATAAAAAGGGCGAACGCAGCGGCAGCGGAATAACTCTCACCGCAAAGGGCAGCGTGCTTTACAGCGGCTCTTATTCCGACGGAAAGCGCAGCGGCTTCGGCGCTCAGTATTATAAAAACGGTAAGCTCGCATATGTAGGCAAATGGAGCGAGGACAAGAAAAACGGCTTTGGCGTTTCAGTCCTCGGAGACGGCAGTCTCACTCTCGGAGAATTTCTCGACGATAAGAAAAAGGGCGTTTCCGCGCGCTTTGATAGCAACGGCGGCCTTCTCTCGGTTACGAGCACCGTCGAAGGCGTGGAAAACACAATATCGCTTGACGGCGGCAAAACGAAGGGCAATATGTTTATCAGCAGAACGTCCGACGGTTCGCCATACGGCAGCGTCACGGTTCTCGACAAGGGCGGCAATATAATATACAACGGCGAAATGCTCGGCGGCGAGTACTCGGGAAGGGGCAAGCTGTTTGATAAAAACGGCTCTCTTAAATATTCGGGTGAATTTCAAAACGGTCTGAAAAACGGAAACGGAATTTTATATCTCGACGACAGCTCAACTATAAGCGGCGAATTTCACAATGACGAGGTCGTCGGCAGCGCCGTCCACAGAGGGCGGGATGGCAGAGTGCTGTATAACGGCGGCTTCAAAAGCGGTGAATATAACGGCAAGGGCACGCTCTATAATAACGACGGCTCGTACTATTCCGCCGAATTTAAATCCGGCAAGCCCGTCGGGCTTATATCACTCTACTCCAAAAATGCTGAGCTGATATATAGAGGAGAGCTGAAAAACGACTCATATGCCGGCAACGGCACACTGTATTCAAACGGAGATAAGGTCTATGAGGGCGCGTTTGCAGACGGGCAAAAAAGCGGCATAGGCCGCGAATACGCCGACTCTCTGTGCGTTTATATGGGCGACCACGAAAACGACGAGCGAAACGGCTTCGGTATTAGCTATATCAACAATAAAATAGAGTACAGCGGCTTCTGGAAAAACGGAAGGTTCAACGGAGCCGGAGTACTGCACAGCGCCGACGACAAGCTTACCTATGCGGGTTCATTCTCCGACGGTCAAATGAACGGCAGAATAAACGTAATAGACGGAGAAAAGCTATTAAGAGAGTGTTTGTATGAAAACGGCGAATGCGTCTATATGAGGGAATACGACGACGAGGGCGCGGTCATATACGACGGCGGAGCCTCACAGGGGCTCCGCGAGGGAATGGGCTGTTCATATACCGAATTTGGCGAAAAGATTTTCGAGGGCATTTTTAAATTCGGAGAGCCTTATAAGGCGATGAAGGTCATTCCCAAAGCTCTTTCGGAGCTTGAGCCTTTCGAAAAGCTCAAGGATACGCCCTATAATAACTATATAAAGCCTCCGCGTTTTGTGTCAGAGCAGTTTCTCGGAAACGGAATTTATTCCGGCGCGCTCAAAAATAACGAGCCGCACGGCAAGGGTACAATGCTGTATACCGATCACCGTTATACGGGCTCGTTCAAAAACGGAAAACCGAACGGCAGCGGAATTTTATATTTTGGCGACGGCAAGGAGCGCAAAGGCAGCTTTTTACCGCGCGCCGATAAGGATTGCGAGCTGATACAGTTTTCGGACGCGTCATACTACTTGAAAAGCGGCGGTGAAGAAAATTGAGCAATTTACTATTTGAAAAGGCAACGGATACCCTGCTGAGCGATATTTCACTGGATAAGGTCGGCGGCTGGGTGGAGGATCTTCTCAGAACAATTTGGAATTTTATACCAAAGCTGCTGCTCGCAACGGCGATCTTCATTCTCGGCTGGTGGATATCAAAGCTTTTGTGCAAGCTGATAAAAAAGGCGTTTCTTAAAAGCAACACCGACCCCGCGGCCGTTTCGTTTATATATTCCTTTTTGCTTTGCGCTTTAAGAATAGTTGTGATCATAACGGCGATAGCGCAGCTTGGCGTAAATATAACGGCGCTTTTAACGGCGATAGGCGCGGCGACGGTGACAATAGGTCTCGCCCTTCAGGACACCATGAAGAATATAGCAAGCGGCGTAATGATTATAATTAATAAGCCCTTCAGAGCCGGCGACTATGTGGAATTTGAAACTCTGCAAGGCACGGTTCAAAAAATATTGATCACCAACACATACCTGCTCACTATCGACAACAGAGAGGTCATTATTCCAAATTCGCGTATAACAAACAACAATATAATCAATTATACGGCGCAGGATCTGCGCTGCCTCGATCTAAAATATAATATAAGCTATTCGGACGATATAGCCGAGGCAAAGCGCGTCATATTAGAGGTGCTCGATACAGACAAGCGCTTTCTCAAGGTTCCGGAGCCCCTTATCGCCGTCACGGAGCACGGCGACAATGCTGTCGTCATTCTTACGAGGGTGTGGTGCAAAACGAGCGACTATTGGGATCTTTATTACTATATTCAGGAGCAGATCAAGCTAAGCTTTGACAAGGCGGGGATAACTATACCGTTCAATCAGGTGGATCTGCATATAAGCAAGGATCGACCGACGGGGACTTAAACGTCTTCGCCCTTCATATAATATAAATATAGCTTATAGCACAGCTTAACGATTTACACAGCCGCTTTATAGTGCTAAAATTAATTTACAGCCTAAAATATATTTTTGTATTATTAAGGCTTAAATCCAAATATACCCATATCAAGCGGTAAAATCCATTTATTCGGCATAAAGCAAACGAGTTCGCTTTGGGGGAATGTTTATGCCTGCGCAAATTGTATTGTTTATTATAATGCTCGCAGCGGTCGCCGTAGTCGTGCTGTTTAACTTGAGCGGCGCACATGACAATTTGCGCCTTTCGCGGCTTTTTTACGCCGAAAGGTCAATTCCCACAAAAAAGCTTGGCAGGCTTTGGATAGACGAAAAAAGCCGCAAATGGGCGGCTCCGTCGGCGAACAGATTATATTCGTTTTCAGAGGTTCTTGACTGCGATATATTGGCCGACGGCATATCGCTCGGAGCCAAGCAAAAGATGTATAACGCCGGAGCAAGCGGCTCTGACGCGGCAGCCTGCGGAAACAAAACCTTTGAGCGTATAGTAGTTGTCGTAATTGTTGGAGATAAACCGAGCGATACGGTAAATATACCCATCGGCGGCGGAGCCGTGAGGTTTGCTTCAAAGGAATTTGATAAATATATGCGCCTTGCGGAGGACGTTTGCAAGGAGCTTGACAATATGAAAAAACAAATAAACGAAGATTAACAAATAAAAGGAAGTGCAAAATTGAAGCTGATTTCATGGAATGTAAACGGGCTGCGCGCCTGTGTGAAAAAGGGGTTTGAAGAATTTTTTAAAAGCGCAGACGCAGATATATTCTGCATACAGGAAACAAAGCTCCAAGAGGGGCAGATCGATTTTGCGCCCGAGGGATATTATCAGTATTGGAACTACGCCGAGAAAAAGGGATACTCGGGCACAGCCGTATTTACTAAAACGGAGCCGATAAGCGTTTCATACGGCGTCGGCATGGAGGAGCACGACAAAGAGGGTAGAGTCATCACACTTGAGTTTGACGGCTTCTATCTCGTCACCGTCTACACGCCCAATTCTCAAAACGAGCTGCAAAGGCTTGATTACAGAATGAAATGGGAGGACGATTTTCTCGCTTACCTCAAGCGCCTTGAAAAATCAAAACCCGTCGTGTTCTGCGGCGATTTAAACGTCGCTCACAAGGAGATTGATTTAAAAAATCCTAAAACCAATAGGAAAAACGCGGGTTTTACCGACGAGGAGCGCGCAAAATTTTCCACTCTGGTCGACTCCGGCTTTACCGACTCCTTTCGTTACTTTTATCCCGATTTACAGGGCGCATACTCGTGGTGGTCGTACCGTTTTAAGGCGAGAGAGAAAAACATAGGTTGGCGCATAGACTATTTCTGCACCTCAAGCTCGCTCAACGATAAGCTAATCGACGCAAAGATCCACAGCGAGGTGCTGGGCTCGGATCACTGTCCGGTGGAGCTTGATATAAATTTATAACTCAAAATTTAAGCGGCAAGTTTATATGTATAATGCGGGGAGCGCTAAAACAAAGATGGCGGAATTTAAAACTAATGTTATGAGGATACTCGAAAAGGAAAGAATAGAATATAATCACTATGAATATCCGCACGGAAAGGACGCACTCGACGGAGTTACCGTTGCGGGTCTTATGGGGCAGGATATTTCAAAGGTGTTCAAGACGCTCGTCACACACGGCAGCGGCGGATATTTTGTCTTTGTCGTTCCGGTATCATGCGAGCTTGACCTTAAAAAAGCCGCAAGGGCGGTCGGCGAAAAGTCGGTCGAGATGATTCACGTCAAGGACATCAACAAGGTGACCGGATATATACGCGGCGGCTGCTCGCCGATAGGCATGAAAAAGCTTTATAAAACCGTTATACATAGCTCCTGCGATAATATAGATAAAATGATAGTCAGCGCGGGCAAAATAGGCTATCAAATCGAGCTTGCGCCCGACGATCTGATAAGACTGACAGACGCAAAAACGGCTGATATTATAAAATAATACTGGAGATAATTATGGCGAAGATAAAAAACTCATTGATAGAGATGATAGGAAGAACTCCTATTATGGAGCTAAAGGCATTTCAGACAAGGCTGAATATAAAATCAAATAAAATCCTTGCAAAGCTCGAAATGCTCAATCCTGCCGGCAGCACAAAGGATAGAGCGGCGCTTTATATGATTGCCGAGGCAGAACAAAGCGGCAGATTAAAGCCGGGCGCAACGATAATCGAGGCCACCAGCGGCAACACGGGCATAGGTATAGCCGCAGTTGCGAGAATAAAGGGATATAAGACCATTCTTGTTATGCCGGAAACAATGTCTGAGGAAAGACGCAGTCTGCTGAAGGCATACGGAGCGGAGATAGTTTTAACCGACGGAAACAAGGGTATGCAGGGAGCGATAGATATGGCGAATATCTTAAAGCGACAAATCGACGGCTCCGTTATTTTGGATCAGTTTAAAAATCCCGCTAACCCTCAGGCGCATTTTAAAACTACCGGTCCGGAAATATGGGAGGACACGGACGGGCTTGTGGATATCTTTGTGTCGACGGTCGGCACAGGGGGTACCTTCAGCGGAGCGGGCGGATATCTTAAAATGAAAAATAAAAATATTTTAAATATAGCGGTAGAGCCCTACTCCTCGCCGGTAATAACAAAGGGGAGGAGCGGAGCGCATAAGATACAGGGAATAGGCGCGGGCTTCATACCCGATACATTAAATTTACATATCTGCGACGCCGTGATCGCCGTCAAGGACGAGGAGGCGTATGAATACACGCGAATATTTGCGGAAACCGAAGGACTCTTAGCGGGTATCTCGTCCGGAGCGGCTCTTTGCGCGGCCCACAAGCTTTCAAAAAAGGCGGAAAATTATGGGAAGAAAATAGTTGTTATTCTGCCGGATTCGGGTGAAAGATATATTTCAACCGATGTGTTTTAAAAAATCGCGCCCTAAAGTCTGAGCTCATAGAGCGTCTAAGCCTGGGGCGCGTTTCAAATCTATCCCTGCGCAAAATCAAAGCGGCAATTAAAATATTAAAAAATTGCTGTTTTCTATTGACTTTTTAAGCACGGGTGTGGTATAATAATCCACGTTGCATAAGAAATATATGCGGATGTAGTTTAGTGGTAGAACTTCAGCCTTCCAAGCTGATCGTGTGGGTTCGATTCCCATCATCCGCTCCAACAAAAACCGATTTCAATCGGTTTTTTTATGCGCCAATAGCTCAGCTGGATAGAGCAACTGCCTTCTAAGCAGTAGGTCAGGGGTTCGAGTCCCTTTTGGCGCGCCAAAACAACCACCCACTTTTTGAGGGTCCAACGTAGGAATTTACAAAAACAAGTAAATTCAGACTGACCTTCTTCAAGCGGGACAACAGAAGAACGACCATGTGAGAGTGAAATGCTCCTGCATGGTCGTTCTTCTGTATTTCACTATTTTCGTAGGAATTTGTAAACACTTCTTTCTGAATGTATGCGAGGATCTCTACAGATAAGGATGCACAGCTTACAAGTATTGATGTGCAAAAAAGACACTATTCAGAAAGTCATCAACGATAAAGCTGAATGGATACTCGCCGGGGTGTATGCGGATGAAGGAATCAGCGGTTTGTCATCGAAACATAGGCCGGAGTTCACTCGGATGCTTGAGGATTGTGAATCCGGCAAGATTGATATGATCCTTACGAAATCCGTATCAAGATTTGCAAGAAATACTCTTGATTCATTAAAAGTGCTTCGAAAGCTAAAAGAACTTGGCATTGGAGTAATGTTCGAGAAGGAGAATATTTGGAGGCTTGATTCAAAGGGCGAGTTTATTTTGACACTTATGGCTTCTTTCGCGCAGGAGGAAAGCCGTTCTATTTCCGAGAATGTTGCATGGGGAAAACGAAAATTGTTCCAGGATGGAAAGTTTGCTCTCCCATATTCCGGTTTTCTTGGATATGATAAGGGAGAGAACGGAGAACTTGTTGTCAATGATAAGGAAGCACTTGTTATCCGTAGAATATATAGACAGGTGTTGCAAGGGTTGTCCTCTGGCTCAATTGCACGATTGTTGACCGCTGACGGTATTGCTACACCACGCGGTCTTACAAAATGGAGTAATTCGGTGGTTAAGAGCATTCTTACAAACGAAAAGTATAAGGGAGATGCATTGCTACAAAAAAGTTTTACAGTGGACTTTCTCACAAAAAAGAAGAAGAAAAACGAGGGAGAACTCCCGAAATATTACATCAAAAATAACCACGAGCCTATCATAGACCCGTGGCTTTTTGATTATGTGCAAGAAATCTTAAAAAGTCGGACAGATGAGAACAACCGAATGAGTTACGTTGACTTATTGAGTAACAAAATCAAATGCGGCAAATGTGGACGTATGTTTTCCAGATATACATGGCATTCGACCAGCTATAATGATAAGGTCTGGCAATATCATAAGTTGAGCGCCTTATTCATGCTGCCCATTTGGTAACCGTCCAAGTCCAGGGTCACATACAGAAAGCCTATCTCATGGAAGCGCCGTGCAACTTGTTCCGCCGTCTCAGTGTCTAAAAATCTGCCCATCTCGGATTTCTCTATTTCAATTCGTGCGATCATACCGTGAATTCGCACCCGCACCTGATGAAATCCCAAATCGAGCAAGAGCTGTTCCGCCCGGTCCACCATGGACAGTTTTTCCTCGCTGATGGTCTCGCCGTAAACAAACCGAGAAGCGAGGCAGGCAAAAGACTGTTTGTCCCAAGTCGGTAAACCAAGCTCTCTCGACAGTTCGCGGATCTCTGCTTTAGTCAATTCTGCATCTCGCAGCGGACTTTTAATCCCCAGTTCTTTAACGGCAATCAGCCCCGGACGATAATCTCCGTTGTCATCCATGTTAGAACCCTCCGCCACAGCGCTGATTCCATTTTGCTTTGCAATCTCCCATATCTTTTCAAACAGTTCATGCTTGCAAAGATAACAGCGGTTTTTGGGATTCTGGCGGAATCCCTCAATATCCAGTTCCTCCGATTGGCATATGAAATGGGTGATTCCGTGGGAGTCACAAAAGGCTTTTGCCTCGTCAAGCTCCCGCTTCGGGAAAGAACAGGACTGCGCCGTAACAGCAATCGCACGTTTTCCAAGCGCCTGATGGGCGACATAGAGTAAAAAGGTAGAATCAACGCCCGATGAAAAAGCAACGGCAACGCTTCCCAAATCAAGCAGGTATTCTTTTAGATGTTCCAGTTTTTTATGCACCATATCCATAATTTTTCTCGCTCCTTTCGCGGAATGTCCTGCGCCGTTCCATTATACATCCTCAAGAAGTTTCTTCACTTCTTCAATACTGAGCGCCTGCTCAGATGCAATTTTGGCAAGGTCGTCATATTCATACTTTGCGCGTGACACGCCGTAACCGGATGAAATCTTGCGGCGGACTTTTCCGTATGGAGTTTCCACCGTCTCGATTCGGCGGTCGAGAATATACCGATGCGTCGGCGTTTCCCGTACCCCGATGGTAGAAGTGTATTTGAAAATCAGACGCAGCATTTTTTCACGATCCTGCTCTTTGCACATGACCCGAATCAATGTGGCGGGGCGGGATTTTTTCATGCCTATCGGAATGGTAAAGACCTCGTTTGCGCCGCCTTCAAAAAGGCGATCCATTGCAAAGCCGATCTCCTCGGCCGTCATATCGTCCACATTACAGGAAAGCTCTAAAACTGTGTCCGTTTTGTCTTCGCTCTCACCCAGCATAGCGCGGATGCAGTTCGCGGTTTCAAAATCCTTTTTTCCCATTCCGTAGCCGATTGCCTGGGTTTTCATCACGGGCATATCACCGAAACGCGTGACAAAATGTTTGAGCAGTGCGGCTCCCGTAGGGGTACACAGTTCCCCTTTAACGCCGCCGCCATAAGTGGGTACTTCTTGCAGAATGAACGCCGTGGCGGGCGCAGGCACGGGCAATATCCCGTGAGCGCATTTGACGTGACCGCTCCCGACGTGAACGGGGGAGCATATCACTTCATCCGGCGCAAGCTCATTCATCAAAAGGCAGACCGCCGTAATGTCCGCGACCGCGTCCATTGTGCCGACCTCGTGAAAATGAATATCGAAAACGGAAACTCCGTGCGCATGACTTTCCGCCTCGGCGATCAGTCCGTAAACCGCAAGGACATCCTTTTCAACTTTTTCGGGAAGCTTCAAATCCGCAACAATGTGTTCGATCTCGTGCATCCCGCTGTGATGGTGATGCCCGTGTCCATGCTCGTGCGTATGCTCATGCTCATGTTCGCGTGTGTGCTCATGGCCGTGATGGTGATCCTCCGCTCCTTCTTCCTCACCCTGAACGAGAACAGACATATGTGTGCCGGTAATGCCGCACTTGATGGTTTTTTCTTTGCGGAATTTCACGCCGGGGATTCCAAGCGTGTTCAGCTTGTCTACAAATTGATCCGGTTCGGGCAGAAGTTCGAGCAGTGCAGCAGTCAGCATATCTCCCGCAGCGCCCATTCCGCAGTCCAAATATAGCGTACTCATTTTTTTGCCTCCATATGATTTATCATGTTTGCAAGGTATCCCGCGCCGAAGCCATTATCAATATTGACAACAGACACGCCGCTGGCACAGGAATTGAGCATCGACAGCAAAGCAGATAATCCGCCGAATGCCGCCCCATATCCTACGCTGGTCGGGACGGCAATCACTGGGCAATCGACAAGACCGCCGATTACACTGGCG
>CANRNQ010000026.1 GCA_947632045.1 uncultured Clostridia bacterium | reverse complement strand
TCGTAATTTTTAAACCCTGCCATTCCTATCACCGTTTTTATTATATCACTTTCACGGTATTAGGAAAAGAGCCTTTTTTTAGAGTTAGCTCTTGATTTTTTTTGCGGGATATTATATAATAAATAAGCACGCTTTAAACAGCGCTTTAGATAAATTTAAAATTATGTGGAGAGATGTCCGAGCTGGCCGAAGGAGCATGATTGGAAATCATGTGTACGGTAATCACCGTACCCGGGGTTCGAATCCCCGTCTCTCCGCCAAAAAACCGCGTAAACTGCTTGTTTATGCGGTTTTTTCTTTTTGCCGTTTTCATATTCACAGTTGTCAAATCGAACGTGATTGAAGCACATTTAAAGACGGTTGCTACACGGTTGCTACAGATTTTTTTCAAAAAAAACGCCCTCGGATCATATTGTCCGAGGGCTGATTTTATGCCATTTTTAAAATCGCATTGTATAATGTTTTTGCCTCTTGGTTGATATAGTGATTTATATCAACCGAAAAATCCGTGTGCCCCATCAGGGCTATGATGTCCTCTTGCCGCGCTCCTGCGGCGCTCATGCGCGTCGAGAATGTTCTGCGACAGCTATGAGGGGTTAAATCTTCGGGAAAGCCGAGAGTGGAAATAGCGGGATAAAAATATTTATTTCTGAATTGGTTAGCGGTCATTGCTCTGCCGTTTGTGTCACAGAATATCGTTTCGCCGTTTTTATCTATGCAATTTTGCACTATCTCTTTTATTTTAGGGTGTATCGGAACTATCCTGTTTGTTCCGGCTTCCGTCTTTTTCCCGCCGATAAATACCGCAATATTGTTATCAACTATTTTATAGCTGTCAGGCGTTAGCTCTAAAAATTCAGATACGCGAAAATTCAAGTAGCACATAGCATATATGTAATCGGCAAACGGAACCGTTCCAATCGATTGCCGCAGGCGCTCCAGCTGTACGTCTGTAAATCTGCTTCGGCTGGTTTCGTTCTTCGGCGGCAACTCTATAAATTCAGCGTAGTTTTTATTTACTATGTCGTTTCTCATTGCATAGGTATACATGGACGTCAACAAGCATTTTATTTTATGCAATGCCGAATATTTTAATCCGTCGCAAATTTTGGGCGTATCTGTAATTTTATATGTTCCGTTTCCGGCTTCATCTAAATATTTTAATTTCCCGCCTGCGCCCTCTTCGTGATGCGGCGCTTCATAGTAATCTATGATTGCCTGCATTTCGCCCGTCCGAATATCGCGAAATTTGCGCTTGTAAATCGGTGCAAGCTTGCGCCATGCAGCGTTATAATTTTCTTGCACGGATTTACCCAAGTTTTTATATGCAACTGTCTGCCATTCCATGTGGAGCTGTTCTAAGGTTATGTTAAACGACGTTACGGGATTATATTCGTATTCCTGCAAAGCCCTGAGAGCTGCCGTTTTCGTCGGAAACGAGCCTATATATACTCTTGCGCCCGTAATGCTGCTTGAGGCGGCGTATGGGTTGGTTTTGTTATCCTTACGAAAGTATATAGATCCCGTTCCGTTAGGGCGTTTACTCTCCTTTTGAGGTAGCTTGGATTGGCTTTTACCGCAATAAGGGCAAAATTTAAAATCATCGTCCAGATTGTGTTTGCACCGTTTGTTTATACACTTTTTCATGTTTATTGTATCGCTCCTTTTTTATCTACGCAAAATGCCTTTTAGGTATTGATAAACACAAAGGGCTGTGATACAATATATATTGCAATCTGGTAGTTGCATGGCCCTTTGTGGCTTGCCGCTCTATCCTGTTGGCGCAGGGTAGGGCGGTTTTTTTGTTAATTACGCTACGCTGTTTGCCGAGTAGTCAACAACAGCGATTTCAGTCATAAATCTGCTGAGCGATTCAACGATTTCGTCTAATCTCTGTGCCACCTCATCGGTATAGTATTTTTCGCCGCATTGCTCACATTCAAAACAGGGAACGTTTTTTACAATAACAATACATTTCTTGAGATCGACAAAGTGCGTCGTTGTGCTCGCAAGCATTTCGGCTCCGCAGTCAAAACATTTCATAGCTCGCGCTCCTTTCTTGTCTTTAAATCGCTTTCAAATTTATCAAGTGTTGGATAGTATGCTGTAATAATCTTAATGTTCTCTCCGTTGTATGCGCACACAACGTGAATATATTCTGTTTGAACTGACAGACCTAATATTAAGCACGCCGGGTACGGAAAGCTATCGGGATACTGCTCTATTATTTCGCCTGTGTTTATTGCGTTTACAACGTCCTTTCGCAGTATATTTCGTTCTTGTAATCGCTTTAATACATGCGTTGTCCATATTATGCCGCGATTATTACATATTGTACGTAAGAGTTCAATGCTTAATTCGTTCATTCTGATTTTACCTCTTGTGTTACACGAAAGTATTTGTTAGGGCGGTTTTTATTTAGCTGTTAATACTGTCAAAATTAACACATATACCGACAATACATTCGGGACAAAATCCTCCGTTCTCTGAAAATTCCTTGGGTAGCGGGGGATATTTTTTATTTTTTCCGCTAATTGAAAAAATTTTGTTGTTGTACGGGCTGCACAATTCACAGTGATTATTTGTTGAAATTAAAACTGTATCTTCGCCAAATTCTTTTGCCTTTTTAATAGTATCAAAGATCCTTGGCAAATTTGAAATTCTTTTATCGTAAAATTCGGGATGGACGGATTTAATTCGGCTTTCTTCAATTTTTAGTTCTTCATCCATATTTGCGTATTTTAAATATTTTATAACGCGTAAATATTCCTTTTCCAGTAATTTATCTCCGCCCTTTGATGCATTGTCTGAGATTTCATTTGATTTTTTCAGACATTCGACAGCAAGCAGCATATCTCCGTTTCTTTTAAAATCCGTAGCCGCCTTTTGTAGTGGTCGCATTAATGATGTTTTATTTTTGGGGATTCGCTTGATATCGTCAACGGAGTTGATATTGATGCCATTGCAATTTACCGGCGATTTATTTGTAATCGTATCACTGCAAGTTCCGGATTTTAGCGAATTGATATATGTAATGTTTTCACTGGTTAAATATTCTCCAAAATCATTTAGCATAATATCAAAAAATTCATTGGTACGACTTTGCTTGCCTTTATCAGTTTTTAGTTTTTTAATAGCATTTTGTTGCACGTTCCAATATCGCGCGATAAATTTATTAGTGTATTCAGAATAATTTTTTTGAAGAATAGTTAATTGCTCCATTGGCGTTGGCGGTTTAAATTTATAATGTTTTGTGTACGTTATAAGTTCAGTAAGAATCTGAATTGATTTTATGTAATTTTTAAAATATACATCCGGCTTTTTTGCATCCTTTATCCATTTGAAGGAATCAGAAAAATCAGAATAAAGTAGATAAACAGAAGTTTCAATGCTTTCGTTTGAAAATTTATTTGCATATGGATTATCTTTTAATTTTTCAGAAATAGCCAATGGAAATGCCTGAATAGGCGAATTGCCTTTAGTGAGTTTTTTTATTTTATCAAGTAGTCCCATAAAATCAGCCCCTTTTTAATTTGCATTATATGCTTGCCTCGATTTCGTTATAGATGACAGGGTCATAATTATAAAAATGATTTAATTTAATATGCTTTATTTCGTGCTCCGCTGTTTTTAATTGCATTTCGTAATTTAACAGGTTGTTTATGTATATATTATAATCGCCGTTTTCGTCAACAACGACCACTCCCTTCACGGTATGGGGTAGCTTTATTCCGCGAATATATATGTCTTCCACTTCAATCAATCCTTTTTAAGCGCTTCGATTATTTTTACAGCCTGCATTACGTCTTCTTTTGTTGCATTTTTTGTTAAGTTGAAAAGCATTCGCATTTCTTCACGGTTTTTTAATTCTTCAAGGTATTCTTGCAACTCAATATCATCTGTTAGTTTAGATTCTTGGTGTTCTTCGGTTAAATCAGATTTTAGTATGCCAAAATAATCAGCTAACATCTGCATTTTATCAACTCTTGGGTATTTTTTAGCGTTCACCCAGTCGGAAACAGTAGATGCGGTCAATCCTAAATCCGTTACTAAGTCCGCCTGAGTTTTGTTGTTGATTTTAAGATAATGTAAAAGGTTTTGTGAAAATATGTTTTTTTGGTCTTCGACGGTAGATCTTGAAACAGGATCCATAGGAACGTCATCAAAGCCCATAAGCCAAGCCTCGTTTACGTTGAGTGCGAGAGCTAATATGAAAAGCTTGTGTTGACCGGGTTCTACTTTACCGCTTACATATTGGCTTAGATCGTTTTTATTTAATTTTATGCCGTATTTTTTGCAATATGGTTCTGCAAGTCTTAAAATATCAACTTGTTTTAAATTTCTTTCGGACATAACCTGATTTAGCCTATAAGAGGTATTATATTTTTTCATATTAGGCACCACCTTTTATTTGAATTATATCACTGTATAAAGAAAAGTTCAAGGCAATATTGAAAAAAGTTCAAAATAATTGAATAAAGTGTTGACAAAGAAGAAGGACTAAGGTATACTGTAGTTAGTTCAAAGCGTTGAACTAAAACAAAAGAAAACGTCAAGATAAATTGAAATGGGGTGAAAAAATGGTATTTGATTATTCAAAACTTAGCGGTCTTATAAATCAAAAATATACTACAAGGGTAAATTTTGCAACTAAAATTGGATTATCCGAGAATAGTTTATCTTCTAAAATGAATAACAAACGACCGTGGAAGCAAGCGGAAATTTGTAAGGCGTGTGAATTATTAGGCATTAATCAGGCAGAGATAGCTGCATATTTTTTTACGCCAATAGTTCAAAGTGTTGAACTTAACGCTTAACAGAAAGAAAAAGAGGACACGCAAACAAAAAAGCGCTGAAAAGAATGGCTCTTTTCAGCTTAACAGAAAAAAGGAGGTGATACCAATGAAAATTGAAATTTCGGGGAAAGTAAATGAAATTTCCGACCTTGTATGTTTATTACAAGATCGGAAATCAAATGAAACTAAGATTGAAGCGAAAATTAATCCGGAAGCTGTTTACAAAGCCATTCGTGATATTCACACAAAATTCGCTGAGTCAAAAATAGGTTCGCAGACACTAAATTATTCAGATCGATAGTCGGAGTATTATTTTTGTCTGTTTTAACTTTGATTGGTATATCACGCATACAGTCTACCCAAGATGATATTTTTTCTTTATTTATGGTTTGCAGAAAATCATCAAATGCGCTGATGTGCATAGTTTTTCACCCCCTTTCGACAATATTCTAACATACGGGGTGCAGCTAAGTAAAGAAAGCGAGGTGACTACCAATGTTTTTTCAAAAAAATAAAGCTCACAACGAAAGCTGTGAGCCAAAACAAAAAGCTACGGATAATATCAGATATCCTTCTCCGTACGATCTCCCTTTCCCTTCTCAGTACGATTTCTACAACATTTCAACCGAAGAGTATTCCGGATTGTTACCGATACATTCGGTGAGAGTGTCATTTGTACTTCCTTATGACGATTGGTGCGAATACGAAAAGTCAAATCTTCACCAGCATCTTTTGTCATATCTTGAGGAATTAAAAAAACGAGATAACCGCTATGCGACGAAAGCATTGGAAGATTGACAGGTAAATGTTCGTTGTATATTGCTTTGTAGTCATTTATATCCTTGCTGTGTTTATGATAACTGGCGATTTCGTGTGTATTAAAATCTTCGGCGTATATTTCATCACGCAAAACGAGACGAAAATCTGTAATTGTAATAGGCAAGTGTGACATATTGTTTGCTTGATAATGCACAATTACTCGATTTTGGCAATTGAAATAATCGTATATTTTTGTGCCTTTAACTACTATTTCTAAATTTATTCTGCGAGATACAAAATAATGAATTAAATTTATCAGCGAAATTATAAAACCTAATATTCCCAAAACTCCGCTGATAACAGTCCAAGCATTTGCGCAGAGATAGTTAAAAATTCCACTAAAAAAATCATTCACGATGTTACACTTCCTCTCAACTATATTTTATCGCGAATGGGGAGGAGAGACAAGGTCAGAAAGAGAGGCGATACCAATGAACGAATTGGAATTAATGAGCGAATTGGAATCCGAAAAGAGGCTGCATAAATATTGGCATACGATGTGTTGCGTATTTATGTCGATATTAGGTGGAACGTGGGGCGGAATATTGGGCTTTTTGCTTATTTGGTTACTAAATGGAAAGTGAGGTGATATCACTGGAAATTCGTTCGTTACACATTGATTTTGATAACGACATACTGGAAATTAACGGCAAGAGGTTTGAAGAACCGATAGTTGTCAATCTTCCGCTTCAAGAAGAGGACCACTATAAACAAAAGGGATTTAATATTTTCGAGCGCAAGCCCTACGAAGAATGCAATCATATATTAGTCTTGTTTGCCCCGGCAAAGGATAATCTAAAAATATCCGAATTATACGGCAAACCAAATTATGAGCCAGAATATTAAACAAATGAGAAAAGAAAGGAGAAATCGTAAATGTTGAACAGCAAATTATTAATTAATCCCGATACGGGCGAAGAATATGTAAACGTGCCGGTCAAGGTTGCGGCTAAATTTTTGGACTTTCCGGAATCGGCAATGTACGAAGCGCTAAAGCAAAATATTTTGCCGTTCGGCAATGCCGTGAAACCCATAAACGGCACGAAATGGTCATTTTTAATACCAATCGAACACTTGAAAGCGTATGTCGAGGCGAGAATGTGAGCAGATATATTGCCGCTCACCCAGAGTCGGCGCTTTGGGGCAAAACCTAAAGCCGCAGGGCAAGCGGACAAGCGTAAAAGAAAGGGAATCAAAATGTTTGCAAGAATTTTGTTAATCCTGTTATTTATAGCTGCGGCGATCGCGACCGTAGTTATCGGCAGGAAAATCGCGAAGAAAATAATGCCGGACGACCCGTGGGTAACGGAATATTACGACGACCCGGACGGCTGGGAAGATTACGAGGAGGACGAAGAAATATGACAAACGCAGAAAGAGAAAACCGACCCGAATCCGAATTAATAAGGCTAATAACAGAAAACCCAGGTTTACCCGTCGTTCCTATGGTGGACGCAGAAATTTGCAGCGAAGGTTGGGGGTGTTGGATGGGGGCATTTGGCAAAGCGTGTATTGACGAATACATTATTGCACAAGAGAGGGTGCTGTTTAAAAGTGATGATGACATATTTGATACGCTCGAAAGGTATTTAAGCGATTACGAATATGAAAATTTGCCCGCAGCGGAAAGTGAATGTAGGAAAGTTTATGATTCATTGCCATGGGTAAAAGCTATTATCGTAAACATAACCTAGCCCAAGATGCAGGAGGACACAAAATGAAAAACAAAAAATACGAATTAATTCCCGATGATACTATTGTGGTTGCAAATAAGGTTTTGCACCGTATTCGGGCATTAAAAGGCCTTGAAACGATTACCGGGAAAATAGTTAAGGTTGGCACATTGGGCGGCTACATTGAAACGGAAGATAACCTCTCTCATCTCGGTTGTGCGTGGGTCGGCGGTAATGCCTGTGTTGGCGGTAATGCCTGTGTCGGCGGTAACGCCTACGTTGGTGACAATGCCCGTGTTGGCGGTAATGCCTGCGTTGACGGTGGCCGAGATATATTTGCTGCTGATAGTATAGGCAGCCGTAACGACACTACCACATTTTATAAAACGTCAGACGGAGGAATCAGCGTAACGTGCGATTGCTTTAACGGCACAATAGATGAATTTGCATCAGCGGTTGAAAAAACACACGGCAATAACAAATACGGGCGCGAATATCGCGCAGCGATAGAGCTTGCAAAAATTCATATTGAAATGGATGGTGATAAAAAACAATGGGGAACAAAACAACAAGGTTAAAGATAAATCCGATTTCCTTACGAGAGGCAAATGAATTTGTAAAAATATTTCATAGACACCATGGGCCATGTGCCGGTCATAAATTTAGTATATCAGTTGTTGACGATAACGGAAAATTGCGCGGCGTTGCAATATGTGGTAGGCCGCTATCGCGTTGTCTGGACGATGGCAAGACATTAGAAATCAATCGTGTTTGCACAGACGGAGTGTATAATGGGTGTTCTATGTTATATGGTGCTTGCGCAAGAATAGCTAAAAATATGGGTTACAAAAGAATAGTTACATACACATTACAATCCGAAAATGGGTCGTCGCTCAAAGCGGCAAATTTCATTTACGAGGGAGAGGCCGGAGGTACAATGTGGACAGGCAAACGAAGCGCCAGAGATAACGGAGTGCCTAAAGAAATGAAAAAACGATGGTCGTTATACTTTTGAAATGCAAATTGAGGAGGGTCAATAAAATGAACAAAACACATAGAAAGCACCGTTATTATGAAAAACCAATGTCAAAAGTCAAAATGGCAGCGGCAGTAATTGCGTACTACATACAATCGCATATACGCGGAATATGCACCTTTGGCGGCTTCGGCCTGGCAGCGTTAGGGCTGATTATTCTGCACGCGGACATTCCGACAGCGTTAATGCTTATCGCTGTCGGCGCGTGTCTGATAGTTCTGCGGCTGAGCGCAGGAGGCAGGGACAGATGAACGCATTATCGCCGTTTGACTGCAAAATAAAAACGTCGCTTGAAGCGCACACACACTTCAAGCGACAACAAAGAATCATTCGCCAAAATGATTACTCATTAATTATAGCCGAAATATCGGCAAAAATCAAGGGAAGACAAATTGTGGGTAAGGAAAATATGAGGAGAGAATTTCCTTGGAATAGTACCTGACAGAAAAAACGCCAAAAACATTAAAAGGAGGTAAAAATGGTAACAGATATTTTTAAAACGACCAAAAAATACGAGATTATTTATGCGGATCCACCGTGGCAGTATCGCGATAGAGAATGCCATGGCGCAGTCGAAAAAATATATAATACTATGTCCTTAGACGATATTTGCAAATTGCCCATAGCAAAAATATCCGCTGACAGCAGTGTTCTATTCCTATGGGCAACATATCCCCAAATGCAAGAAGCGCTTGAGGTCATAAAAATGTGGGGATTTGAATATCGAACCATTGCATTTCAATGGATTAAATTAAACAAATCCGGTCAAGGTAGATTTGTTGGGTTAGGCCGATGGACACGCGGAAATACCGAACCATGCCTACTGGCAACGCGCGGCAAGCCGTATAAATTTTTACAATCAAAATCCGTGTCGCAATTAATTGAATACCCATTAACACGACATTCAGCAAAACCGCCCATTGTAAGGGAAAAAATAGTTGAATTACTGGGCGACAGGGCTAAAATCGAATTATTTGCACGCGAAAAATGCAACAACTGGGATTGTTGGGGAAACGAGGTGCAAAAATGAAAGCCAGAATACCGCCTAACAATCGAATGACTTCGGTTGCAAAAAGCGCCGTCGATAGATACATATACGAAAAAACGCACGACGAATTAATGCGCTTTCTAAAAATCGTAAACGTTGTTTTAAACCGTCATTTCGGCTTCGGTAAAACACGTTTGAACCGATTTAACTCGGAATTAAACGGCGAGATGGCGAAGCACCAAGGCGACCCCGCCCTGTGGGTGACAATCGACAGAATATTGATTGACGAAATCGGTCTGCCGTTCGAGCGCGAGGATTATACAGCTCGAGAGGACGCGATGCAGTCAATAAAACATATGAAAAAATAAATCTAAGGAGAAATTATCAAAATGCTATTAAATACGCTGTCAATCTCAAATTTTAAATGCTTTGACAAATTTGAAATCGACTTCGACGAGAAGAAAACAAAGATAGCCGGTGACAACGGAACGGGAAAAACATCTATATGCGACGCATATTTTTGGCTGCTGTTCGGGAAAAACAGTTCGGGACAAGCCTTGAACCCACGCCCCAAGCGCGAAGAGGCGACAAAAACAACCGTGAGCGCGAGATTTACCCTCGACAGCGGCGAAACCGTCTATATCAGCCGCTGTCAGCAGGACAAGGGCAAAAAGGCGAACGATACAGCGAAAGCGGCGACGGAAACGACGTACATGATAAACGACGTGCCGAAGAAGAAAAAGGACTATGAAGATTACATAGCGGATATATGCCCGCCGGATATATTTAATTATCTGTCAAATCCTCTGGCTTTTGCCTCAGGACGAGAGAAGGGCGATTGGCAGTCTCGGCGTGAAATATTGCTCAGATCGTTCGCGGGCGAAAAATCCGACGGCAGTATAATAGATTCGCACGAGGATCTGTCGCTCCTGCGCGAGCGCATGAATTATCATTCGACCGATGATTTTATGGCTGTGACCGAGCTTGAGCGAAAGAAGACAAATAAGCGCCTGAACGAGATACCCATTGAAATAAACGCGCACAAGGAAACCATAGACGAAATCAAAATTAACGGAGTGTATTCTCCGTCGATAGTTGCACGGCTTTCAGCGGAAAAAAGAAAAATTGAAAATGAAATATCGGCAATAAAAAACGGCGGCAAAAAAGAGGAGACAGCTCAAAGAATAAAAATCGCAGAGGCAGAAATTGAATTGGCGGAGGTCAGATTTAATAAGGACAACGGCAACTCGGAGGAGATAAAGAAAATAAAGAATAAAATAGCGGATCTGGAGATCAGGAGCGCACAGGTTGAAAACAGCCGGAAGACGTGCGAGAGCGTCGCCGCCATGATAAGATCCACCGCCGAGATGTATTCAAAAAGATACAGCGAATACGCCTCAGAGGAGCCGAGCGACGAGCCTATATGCCCGACCTGTCGTCAGGCGCTGCCGGAGCGTTTAATAGCCGAGCGGCAATCAATATTCAACGAGCAGAAAGCGGAGAAATTAAAATCTACGCGCGACGCTTATATGAAAGCCCTGGAGGAGTATAAGCGCAATCGGGAAAAAATCAAAACGTTGCAGGCTGACGAGGAACGTTTCAGGAATGAAATAGGTAAGCTGAACGCCGATTTAAACGTGCTTGCGTCCGGCGGCACGCAGGCGGACTTCAAGAAGTCGAAGGAATATATAGACCTGTCCGAAAAATTGAAATCGCTTAAAGCAGAGTACAATAAATTGTCAGCCGAAAGCGACGCGATTTTAAAGGAGAAGGAGGACAGAGTCGCCGAACTGCAAAAGGGCATTGACGAAATGAACGCCGTCAAAGCCGCAGTCGAATTGGCGGAGCGCGAAGAGCGTAAAATCAGGGAACTGCAAAAGGAACAGCAGCGTCTGGGAAAGCTCTTGGCTGAGCAGGAGGAGAATATCGAGCTGCTTCAAAAATTCATGCAGTACAAAATAACGGACATAGAAAATCAAATAAACTCGCATTTTGCTCTGGTGCGCTGGAGATTATTTGAGCCGCAGGTCAACGGCGTTATAAAAGACTGCTGTGAGGCTACGGTCGACGGCGTGGGCGGCTTCAAAGCTTGTCTTTTCGGGCAAAGGTCTATATGCGGTGTACCGAAATAAGAACAGCAAAAATAAATTTATCGTATACTCTTGAAAAGGGCAAAACTGATGTTCTATAATTTAATTAGGAGGTAAAAAGACTTAAGCTTAAGTCAAATTTAATCCGTGTGATATTCGCAGAAATTATTCTCGAAATTTTAAGCTTATATCACGTCAAATCATAGACAGGGCATTTTTTTATAATTTATAATTTTTTTTCGGAGGGTTGCATTGCTGTTCGGCCGCAAAGCCGGTCTGGGTGACAATGCCGTTTTCCGAAAGCACGGAGGATAGCTATGGCAAGACCGTTGAAGCAAGGACTTGACTACTTTCCTTTAAACGTGAATTTAAACGATGATTTCGCACTGATAGAGGCGGAATTCGGACTTACGGGATTTGCGGTAATCGTTAAGCTCTTCCAGAAGATTTACGGTGAGCGAGGTTATTACTGTGAATGGACAAAAGAGGTTGCATTGCTGTTCGGCCGCAAGGTCGGTTTGGGTGACAATGTCGTTTCTGAAATAGTGGCTGCTTCACTCCGCAGGGGTATTTTCGATTTTAATATGTTTGAAAAATATCATATTCTGACTTCAAGAGGAATCCAGAAAAGATATTTTGAGGCGGTAGGCCGCCGCAAGCAAATTGAAATTAAAAGCGAGTACCTCTTGGTCCGTTGCGCCCTTCAAGAGCAAAATGTCGACAATAACTCGGTAAATGTTGACATTAACCCCGTAAATGTATGCAATAATTCACAAATAAAAGGAAATAAAATAAAAGTAAATAAAAGTAAAGTAAAGGAGAGCGTGCGCCCCCCTTCACAGCTCGAAATAGAAGAGGTCGTATCGGCCTACGAGCAAATAAGGAACACTAAAGCCGGAAATATCTCCGAAGTGACAAAACGGAACATTCTCATAGACGTCGGCAACAAGGTTGATTTTAAAAGGCTGTTCACAAGGGTTTCGGACTCGTCTTTCCTGACAAGCTGGCAGGGCTGTGACTTGGACTGGATAGTAAAGCCCGATAACGTAAGAAAAATTATGAGCGGCAAATACGACGACCGAAGAAAAAGAGCCGAGTCGGAGAGAAGAGAAACGTCGTACGATATTAAGGCTATCGAAGAATTTACAAAGCACGAATTTGATTAAAAACAGGGAGGCGTATTGATGAGCAGTAAGTATCATAACAAAAGAGTAGTTGTTGACGGGCATATATTTGACAGCAAGCGCGAGGCGCGGAGGTATCAGGAGCTTAAAATGCTTGCAAATCTGCGAATGATAACAGACTTGCAGTTACAGCCGAAATTTGAGCTGATACCGTCACAGCGACGTTCGGACGGTAAGCCGGAGCGACCGGTGATTTACATTGCGGATTTCTCGTACAAGGACTGCGACGGAAATACAGTCATAGAGGACGCAAAGGGCGTGCGCACGGCGGAGTATAAAATCAAGCGCAAGCTGATGCTGCAAAAATACGGAATAACGGTAAGGGAGGTTTAAAAGATGAACATAATCACGCTGGTGCAATCGCTTAAATGCCACTCAAACTACCCCGAGAGCTGCGACGTATGCCCGTATAACGACTACGGGCGGGAATATTGCTTCAAGCGCCTGTGCAGCGACGCGGCGGAAACGATAAAGCTGCTGACATATCCGAAGACGGAGGGGAGTAAATGACCGCGAAGGAGTATCTCAGCCGCGCCAGAAGCGCCGACAGACGAATAAACGCGAAGAACCGAGAACTACATGGACTAAGGCTGAACGTCGCTCAGATGGGCGCACAGAGCAATTCAGAGAGGGTTCAGCGCTCGTCGTCCGGCGACGGCATGAAAATAGTCGATAAGATAATCGATTTGCAAAACGAGATCAACGGGGAAATCGACGCGCTGGTGGAGCTGAAAAAGGAGATAAGGGGAAAGATAAATCAACTGGGCGACGAGCGGTATATAACCGTGCTGACGGATTATTACATAAACTGCATGACGTGGGAGCAGGTGGCGATTTCCAGCTATTTCGACTTGCGCTATGTGTATAAGCTGCACGGCAGGGCGCTGCAAAGCTTTCGTGACAAATTCGGAATGAATTAAAAGAGGACATTAAAAGACAGTATAAACCGTGCTATAATGGTACCATAGGAAATTGATTACAAGAGGCATTTTGGTACCCATACGGGGTCCTCCTTTCTTTATATTTTGTCAAAGCCGCTCCCGCTTAAAGACGGGGGCGGTCTTGACGTTTGGGTGGTGTTACCGTGAAAGAAAAATTAAGCATGAGGCAGCGCAAATTCGCCGAGTACTACGCGCAGAGCGGCAACACCGTTAAAAGCGCGATAAAGGCGGGATATTCCGAGAAGTACGCGAACGGCAGGGCCTATGAACTGTTGGAAAATGTGGGAGTTGCGGAATACATAAGGTCAATATCGGACAAGCAGAGCCGCAAGAGAATAATATCCGCGCTGAAGCGGCAGGAGATACTGTCGGACATAGCGGCAAACCGCGATGGGACGCAGGAAAGCGCCGACATTATCCGCGCTATCGACTTGCTCAACAAGATGACGGGCGAGTATCTGAATAAAGTCGAGGTTAGCGGTTCTCTGCGAGCTGAAACCTCAAAGCTTGATGATTTAATAAAGCAGATGAGCGCCGATGACGGATAAGTTAATACTATCGCCTAAATACAAGGCGTTTTTAAGGTGCAATGCGCCGGTCGAGTTCCTCGAGGGAACGACGGCGGCAGGAAAAACAACAGTGGGAATTTTTAAGTTTATACTTAAATGCGCCGAAAGCAGCAAAAAGATACATATTCTTTCGGGCTTGGATTTAGGCACAATTGAAAAAAATATCATTAACAAGGACTTAGGCATTCTTGACGATTTCGGCTCTCTGGTCGAATATAACGCAAAGGGAAAGGGACAATACAGCTTACCGCACTTAATTTTACATACGTCAAAGGGCGAAAGGATTATATATATTCTTGGCTACGACAACAAAGCCCGATGGAAAAAGGCGCTCGGCGGTCAGTACGGCTGCCTTTATATCGACGAGATAAATATCGCCGATTGGAAAGAAAAAAGCATCCAAGCTTTTACGCTTGAACGCTATGCAATATTATAATATTTCTTTTTTATTTATACAACTCAGTTTTTCCATAAGTGCTCGGCGATTTTTCTTTTTAAGTTCGCATTCCCAAATGCGAACGACCGTCCACCCTCGTTGCTCAAATAAGGCGGTTACTTCTTTGTCGCGCTTCATATTGCGGCTTCGCTTTTTCGACCAATACTCGGAATTGCTCGATGGCCATGTGTTACGACAATCGTGACCATGCCAAAAGCAACCGTCCACAAAGATAGCTATTTTTTCTTTGAGAAAAACAAAGTCGGGGCGTCCTTTGACCTCGTAATGCCGTCTCCAGCCTTTAATCCCACATTCCTCAAAAACTTGAATTAGCTTTAACTCCGTTGTCTTGTTGCCTTTTGAGCGAATGCTACTCATTATTTCGGAGCGTTTATTGCTATCAAAAACATCAGCCATATATTCACCTTGTCATATCGAAGCGTTATATCGTAAAGCTGTACTGCGATATATATTGATTATAAAGGAATAAGGCTCTCTTAATCTGCGAGCGAACGGAAACGGATAATTTATTGTATTCGCTCATTCGTTGCAAAGAGTAGCAATAGAAGTCATCCGGCGCGCCGTCAATACGGCATATTTTATCGGCTCGCCTAACTCTTGATAAAGTATCGCTTGCAGATCTTTGAGAGTAATTTTGAGATTGAATAAGCCAATTAACGAACTGTTCCTTATTGGTTTCTAACTGTTCCTCCGATTTGATATATTTTGTTAGCGCTATGGCTACGTGTTCCGCTAATTTTACGGGTACTGCGTTGCCAATCATTTGCTCCATATCTGTTTTATTTCCGCACCACTTGAATGTTGCGGGGAAAGTTTGAATTAACGATCGTTCAAGAGTAGTTAACGCTCTAATGTTTTCTGTTATCGGGCAAGCGTCATTAGGATGTCCGGGGTATCCCTTTGGAATCGGACGATTAACTCCTCGCATGGTCGGCGCAGGTTCGTCAATGGAAAACACAGCCCTACGATTGTAATTTCTCGGATGGCGATAATAAAATTCAAAATCAAGCGTATCGCCAAAATAGTCTCTTAACGTCGTTTCTTTACTTTGTATTCCGCTAATAAGAATATCCCGCATAAAATCATCGTTTTTTCCTAATGCGCCAATACAAAAGAATCTTTTTCTCTTTTGAGGAACGCCGCATCTGCATGCGTCCAATACCATTTTCGTTAATCCATATCC
This sequence comes from uncultured Clostridia bacterium, assembly GCA_947632045.1. Classification (GTDB taxonomy): domain Bacteria; phylum Bacillota; class Clostridia; order Oscillospirales; family Acutalibacteraceae; genus UBA7067. The sequence goes on along the minus strand of CANRNQ010000026.1, from coordinate 14,493 downwards.
GGCATTTTGGAAAATAATTTCGGCTCTTTCAAAAGCCTTACTTTTTTCCGCCCTATCTACATTTTCCATAACAAAGTATTTGGGACGAACTGCTTTAATGATACGAGCAAACGATTCGGTAAGATTTGCACGAGAAGATTCTATGCGCTTTCCGGCGTGTGAGAAATCTTGGCAAGGCGGCCCGCCGATAATTAGATTGGGCTCAAAGGGCTTAATTTGATTTATCGCCGTCTCTGTGTCTGATAAATCAGTACGGAAAACAGGGTGAGTGAAATTTTTTTGATAGCATTCTGCGGCAACATCCCAAAATTCGAACGCCGCCGCTAAATCAAAACCGGCGTTTTGAAAGCCAAGGGACATACCGCCGCATCCGGCAAATAAATCTACAGTTTTTATCATTTTCTCAAACTCCTGTGCTTGTACTTGAAAAAAGTCGAAAAATATGCTATAATTCATCAAATGTATACTTTCATAACTGCTATTATAATAGCACAAGATTGCCGTGACGTCAAGTGATTGACGTCAAATTTCAGAATGATTTTAGATTTGAGAGGTTTTTTACAATGGCAAATGGACTATATGGAATTTATCATTCAAATCGAACCGCAGACGACCATTGGGGGAAAAACTGCTTTAATTCGAGCTTTCCAACGGCCGCCGCCTGTTTTATGTTAGACAATAAAATAAACGCCATTTATATTACCCTCGCTGTCGAAAACGGCAAGTTAGTTATAAAACCAAAGGAAATATCTCTAAGCGCAGCTTTCAATAGCGGAAGCAAGCCGTTGCAAGAATTATATTTCAGCTTTGAAACCGTTTACGCGCCTTATCAGCAATATTCTTTTGATCCGATTGATGGAATTGATTTAGTTGTCAAGGATATTGAAGGAAATTTCCTTTCCCCATTAGAAGTCAAGCTTACGGTTATCCCAACCTCTCAAACCAGCGTATTACCGGAAGAAAAATGGGGTTCTGAAATTGTTGTTCGTTCAGCTACCACTTCCTACTGCGCTCTGGGAATGTTCGACTCCATAAAAGAGCATTCGATGGATATTCGCGAGATATTTGAAAATGCGTGTTCATCTATACAAATGTGGGACAACGACTACGAGATGACACACAAAATGCCTTCGCTTTGCAAAGCAATTGACAAATTCCAGTTGAAATATTACAAAAACCAAAAACCACTATTGATGCAAACGCTATGGAAAACACAAGGACAATCGCCAATTTTAGCAGAGCAGGCTTTTGACGTCGTGATCTGGAGCGACTACGCTTTTTCCCGCTTGTTTCTTGATAACTCGGCTTTACCCGCCGAAACAATGCGCAGGGGTATGAGAGCGTCGGCAAGACTTGCTCGCTGTTTATGGGAATTGAGCAAATCGGGTAAAATCCGAGTGGCTGAAATATATCGCCAGATGGCGTTTGGAAACCAAACAGATAAAGAATTTGCTATTGGAGGATCGTTATGGCGAAAGTATGTGACGTCAGATAGAATAAACAACCTTGCTTTGAATCGAGACGTCGTTAATAAGATTATAGAGCCTGGGTATATTGACAGGCTAATGCCCGAAAGAAGATTTGACCAAACATTGTATTTTACAATGAGAGGCAACACTTAAAACTTAGGCGGTATAGGCAAGTTCCTATGCCGCCTGTTTCATTCAAGCTCAACGCTCTGATAAACGCAACGACGGACGATATGAAAAAAGCCGAGAGCGCCGTGCTTAGAATGGCGGACGACAAATACCGCAAAATCATATTCGACGCTCAGGTATATGCAAACGCCGGAGGCACGACATACGAAAAGGCGGTCGATATGGCGACGCACGATTTTCTGCAAGCCGGATTGAATTGTATCGAATACAAAAACGGCGCGCGGCACACCATTTCCGATTACGCCGATATGGCGATAAAAACAGCCAACAAGCGCGCCTATCTGCGCGGCGAGGCTGTAAAGCGCGAGGAATGGGGCATACACACAGTCATAGTCAATAAGCGCGGTAATCCGTGCCCGCTTTGCCTGCCGTTTGTCGGTCGGGTCTTGATTGACGACGTATACGGTACGGGCAGCAAAAAGGACGGCGATTACACGCTGTTAAGCGAGGCTATGGCGGAGGGTTTTCTTCATCCTCGCTGTCAGGACGCGTACACCACATATTTTGAGGGCATAAGCACTCCGCCGGAGGAGGAAACACCGACGAGGGAGGAAGCGGAGCAAATCGAGGAAAACAATAAGCGGAATCAGAAAAAGCAATATGCCGAAAACCAAGCCGAAAAGCTCTCGAGATTATCAAAATACAGCTTAGACAGCGACAATAAAAGGATGTACGCCGCAAGAGCCGAGCAGTGGCAGAAAAGGGCGGAGAGCATCGATAACGCTATTGAAAAAGCTGGGGAAAGTGATATAATAAAGGGCGAAAAAGTTGAATCGGCGGTAGACAATATGCATTATGTAGGTAAAATAGATAAAAGAGTTTTTAGTTGCATTTCAAAAGATATTGTTACAGATGAAGTAATAATAACTAACGAGAGAATACAGCATATTAAAGAGCGTCATCCAAGCGATTTTGAAAAATATTGTAATTATTTAAAAGAAATAGTAAACAAACCTGAATACATAATTGAGGCTAATAAACCAAATTCTGCTTTAGTTTTAAAATCCTTTTCGGATGGTGGAGAGCAATTTAAGACAATTCTAAGAATTATTACATCAACCGAAAATACAGAATATAAAAACTCAATTATTACATTTATGAAAATTAATGACAGGGAGTGGGACAGACTCTTAAGAAACAAAAAAGTGCTTTACAAATCTGAATAATTAGTTTATAATAAACATAGAATAAGAGTGGTTATTTGAGGTGGAAGATTTCGTCCCCGTCCACACGCCGATGGCTTGACAGGGTGTAACCCGAGAGATGCAGGAGAAAGGGACGCCTGCCAAATAACCGCTTGAGCCACTTGTGTATATTACATGAGTGGCTATTCTATTATATTTTAATATTGTTACCTTAACCGCCCTGCTTAGGCACGGCGGTTTTCTTATGCCCATTTTGAGGAGGTGAAGCAATGAAAACGGAAACTGAAAAAACGTCTGTTGAAGTCACGGCGAGGTTTGTCGACCGTGAAAATAACAAGCTCGAGCGCCGTCCCGGGGATATTTACGAAACGACCCCGGAGCGTGCAAAGTATTTGCAGGCGCTCAATTTTGTTAAAATCATAAGCAAAAACGAAAAGAAGGACTAAGCTTTTTTAGGGCTTGCGCCCTCTTACCGCAGCTTTACCGACTTGCGCCGGTAAAGCTGCTGCTTTATATGTAAGTTTTCATTTACGGGGGAGCTGGCGCTCCCCCGTAAACCCCCGCCTCTCGCTAAAAGTTTTTGCTTCAATCAAGCCTTTGTGTCCGTGGAGCGGCGATTTAGCTTCGCCCTCTGCGACGTGGCTAATTTGCGGGAATAAAAGCCTAATTTAAGCAGAGCATTTGCGTGAAAATGGGGTTGCAAGGGGCGAAGCCCCTTGCAAATAAATTAAATATAAAGCAGCAGTCGGAGCTGTTGCCAAGCAGCGACGGCTGCGGTCGGCGGGAAGCCTATCAAAAAAAACTGCGCCCAAAACTTTGACGGCGTAAAAAGCTAAGGGAATATGCCGACGGGCAAAAAACGGAGGTAAGAATATGGCAACGCCTATAGACATTCAATTATTCGCAGAGGGTAACGCCGACCCACAGAGCAACGGCGGGAACGAGCCGGATCCGGCAGGCGGAAACGGGGCCGGAGGAGCAAAGACCTACACGCAGGAAGAGCTGGATAACATCGTAAGCGAGAGAACCGGCAGGGCGACAAAGTCGGCGCTGTCGTCGTTTTTCAAGCAAAAGGGATTATCCGAGGACGAGGCAAACAGCGCTATCTCCGCATATTTGGACGAGAAGAAGAAAAACACGCCCGACATAGGCAAGCTGCAAAGCGATATAGCGACTTTACGGATGGCTGCAAGGCGGCGGGGGACGCAAAACAGATAGATTATATCCTGATCGACCCCGAGGCGCAGGTGTCGAGGGTGAAACATTCGTATATCAATGTGTTTACCCCCGGTCACGACAGCCGCACGGCGGACAACTATCTGTATCAGAACCGCCGCTACAACGGCACCTTCGGAATAACCCACCTGCTTAAAGAGGGCGCGATAATCCACGCGGAAGCGGAGGAATAAGAGATGAAAGCGATAAAGGACAATAAAATCTATACTATAACCACAGAAGCCGAGGCGGAGAGCTACAAGGCGGCGGGCTATGATATTTACGACGACGGCGGCAGGATAAAGGCATACGCCGACGGGAAGACGGTTCCGTTCGGCAAATACGCGGAGATTGAAAAGAAGTGCGCGGAGCTTGAGGACAAAAACGCCGAGCTTTTAGCCGAGCTTGAAAAGCTCCAAAAAACAAAGGGCGAAAAGAGCGAAAAAGGCGAAAAAAGCGAGGCAAAGAAATAAGGTGATATTATGCGCTATAAGCCTTATCTCGGCGCGGAGGAGTACAAGGGGGATATTCCTCCCCTTGAGCTTGAAAAAGCCCTCATACGCGCGAGCAGGCACATTGACACGCTGACATTTAACCGCATTGTCGGGAATTTTTACAGCCTGACGGAATTTCAGCGGGAGATAATCAAAGAGGTGTGCGCAGAGCTTGCGGACTGGGAATACGAAAACTCCGACATGTTAAATTCCGCGCTGAAAAGCTATTCTATCAACGGCGTGACGGTGGAGTTCGGCGGGGTGAACGTCGAAAGCGTAAACGGCGTTTTTATTCCCTCCGAGCTTTATCGGATACTGTGTCAGACCGGGCTTTGCTGTCGGGTGATACGCTGAGGGGGAATGAATATGAAATATCCCAGCTTAGTGCCGCCGCATTTGTGCCGTACGCCCGCCCACGTCGTTATTTACGGCGAGGGTATATCCGAGGACGGCGAGCCGATAAAGGCGCTTGAGGGCGATTTTAAGTGCAATTATCAGGACGGGGCAAAAACAATACTTACAAAGGAGCAGAAGTACGTCGAAATAAGCGGCTCCGCTCTTTTTAACTGCGACATAGCGCCGGAGATACCCGCAATATCCGACGGAGAGGCGTATATATTTCTGCGGTATATGCTGTACCCGAACGAGAGGCTAAAGCCGGACGAGGTTCTTATGCCCGGAACGCAAAATCAAATCGGCAGGAAAAGAAAAATCCTCAAGGGCACAAAGGCGCGCAATCCTGACGGCAGCGTAAATTATACAAGATTGGAGCTGATATAAATGGCGGTGAAATCGGTGGTAAAAATCAACGCTTGACGATTATCAAAGCTCCAATCAGCGCAGAGCCGACGTTTACGAGATGTATGCCGACCTGTACTTAGCACAGAACAAGCCCCAAAAGGCGATTGAAAAGCTAAACGAGGGCTTGAAGCAGGTATCAAGCGGGGATAGGGACGATCTCAACGAGCGCATTGATGAAATAAAAAAGGAATACAGAATAGGATAAAAGCTGTATTTAAAAATTTAACGTTTGCCAAACGCGCCTAAAACTCCCGCCGCCGGGTATGGAGATATAAGGCGCGTTTAATAATACTGTTGACAAATCTTAAAGCGCGTAGTACAATGTACTATGAAAGGAGTCAATAGTATGGCATTTTCAATCAGACTTACGGAGCAAGAAAAAAAGATAGCGGACAGCTATGCAAGACTACACTCAATGTCGCTCGGAGAGGCTTTTAAGCAGGCGTTATTTGAAAAAATTCAAGACGAGTACGATATTGCCGTGGGCGAAGAGGCTCTGAAGGAGTATGAGGAAAGCGGCAGAAAGAGCAGACCCATAGAGGAGCTGTGGCAGGAGCTCGGAATATGAAATACAAGGTTGAAACAACGCCGAAATTCGACAGGGAATTTAAAAAGCTCGACAAATATACAATGAGAATGATAAAGTCTTGGATTACAAAAAATCTTGTAGACTGCGAAGACCCTCGCAGCTTTGGCAAGGGTCTGACTTCAAACAGAAGCGGGCAATGGCGGTATCGAATAGGCGATTATAGATTGATTTGTAAAATTAATGACAATGAGCTTATTATACTTGCTCTGTCCGTAGGTCATAGACGGGAGGTCTATGAATAATAGCGATTAAAATTTAACTCCCTGCGGCTTAGCCGTGGGGAGCGTCAATTAGCGTACATCTTCGGGTGTGCGCTATTTTTATGCCTTTTTTAGAAAAGAGGTGGTGAAAATATGGCTGATAGCCTAGGCACTATCGGTATTGACTTATCCCTGAACAGCGCGGCGTTCAAAAAGGGAGTAAATTCGATACAGGAGCAAACCGCACAGGCAAGCGGGAAAATAAGCTCCTGCTTTAAAAAAATCGCAACGGCGGCATTGGCGGCGTTTTCCGCTAAAAAAATAGCGGATTTCGGCGCGGAGTGCGTGAACCTGGCGCAAGCCCAAACGGAGGCGGAAACAAAGCTGCAAACCATAATGCGGCAGAGAATGGGCGCGACGGAAGAGAGCATTAACAGCGTTAAAGAGTTTACCTCGTCGCAGCAGCAGTTGGGCGTTGTCGGCGACGAGGTTCAAATGGCAGGCGCACAGCAGCTTTCAACATTTTTGAATAACGAATCTGCCCTTGAAAAGCTGATACCCGCAATGAATGATTTAGCCGTTCAGCAGAACGGAGTAAATGTAACTTCGGAGTCGATGACAAACATCGGCAATCTGATGGGCAAGGTTATGCAGGGACAAACGTCCGCGCTGACAAGAGTAGGCATTACGTTCTCCGAGGCGGAAGAAAAAATATTAAAATACGGCAACGAGGAAGAACGAGCCGCTACGTTGTCGCAGGTAATAACGAATAACGTCGGCAAGATGAACTCGGCAATAGCTGCCACTCCCGCCGGAAAAATGCAACAGGTGAAAAACAGCCTCGGCGGCATAATGGGCGATATAGGCACGACGCTTACGAGCTGGTGGACGCAAGAGGGCGGCGGCAGAGAGATATTTGCGAACGTATGCGATATGTTTACCAATATCGGAACTACGTTTATGAATATTTACAACGACTGGATAATGCCTGCGTGGAACTTTATAGTCGGACTGGTTCAATCGGCGTGGGACAACTGCTTGAAACCGATTTTTGAACAGGGAATATCGTTCATCGGAAAGGTGTGCGACTGTATAGCTACGCTGTGGAACAATTGGCTCTCGCCGATCGTGAATTGGCTGGTCGACTTCTTCGGCCCGATTTTTACGAACGTTTTCAACGCGGTCAAGGGCGTGTTTGATACGGTGTTTAAGTTTATCGGCGACATAATAAGCAGTATTATGAGAACCTTCGGCGGCTTGATAGATTTCTTCACGGGCGTATTTTCCGGCGACTGGAAAAAGGCGTGGAACGGTATAAAGGACTTCTTCGGCGGCATCTGGGACGGCATTTGGGGAACCGTGAAGTTCATAGTTAATTTGATAATCGACGGCATCAATAATTTGTGGACGGGTATTTATAATTTCGCAAAAGCCATAGTGGACGGCATCGGCGGCATCGCGGGCGCGATAGGCTCGATTTTCGGTCAGGACTGGAGCTTTAAATTGCCCGATAATCCTCCGCTTATTCCAAAGCTCGCGTCCGGCGGACTTGTCACGGCTCCTACTCTCGCCCTCGTCGGCGACAACAGAGGGGCGAGTGCTGGCAATCCCGAGGTAGTCGCTCCGCTCAACAAGCTGCAATCTATGCTGAACGTCGGCGGTGAGAGCGCAGAGAGCGGTCAAATCGTGACGCTCCTGTCAAGAATATACGAACTGCTGTTGATGTTTATCGACGGAGGCGGCAACGTGTACGAGTTTGTCGCGGAGCTGAACGGCGACCCGATCTTTAAAGAAACGATACGCCAGAACAACATTTACAAAAAGCGGCACGGCGGCCGCAGCGCTTTCGAGGGGGTGTAGCCGAATGAGCAGATACGCGGGGTATTTCTTGGCGTTTGGCAGGACTGTACTGCCGAATATGTATTTATCGTCGTTCAGCTCAACGCCGAACCAAAGGACGGAGCTATCGGCGTACCGCGACAACAATAACCTGCTGAACCGCGCGACAAGCCCCAATTTTAAGACGAAAATCACGTTTAAAACTACGCCGCTGCTTATTGACGAAAAGATAACGGTTCAGAATATAATCGCCGGAGGTTATACAAATTATCGCGAGAGAAAGGCGAGAGTCACATATTATAACGACGAAACCGACTCCTACAACACCGGCGATTTTTATCTTCCCGACATTAATTTTACCGTTAAATATTGCAGCGGCAGAACGGTTTTATACGAGCCCGTCGAGATTACCTTAATCGAATATTAAACGGAGGTGCTTGTCTTAATTATACCGCAGGTAGCTACTCCTGCGAATATAATCAAAATTTTTAAGAAAGGAGACATAATTAATCCACCCCTTTCGAGATGGTTTAATTATACGTGAAAAATATGGCGGACGAAATCGTCGGCAGCGAATTTTCGCGGGAATTGGTTATCAAATTTCCGAACAACCCCGAGATGCGGGACATAACCGGCGAGCACATTTTGCAGGAGAGCTTCACGCTTAAAGAGGCTATTTGCGACAGCGAGGAGTTCAAGTTCGGCGGCTGTATTTCGTCGTCGCTCGAGGTCGAGCTGCTTAACATAAATCCCGACACGATAAAAAATAAGACCATTCAGGTCAATTTCAAATCGGGAATATACGGCGTGGTCATATATCCGGGAATGCCGGACGAAAATTGGAGCTATCCGTCAGACAGAATATACCCGGGAATGCACTACGAATATTACGGCAGTACTCCGCTGTTTTACGGCAGGGTGGAGGACGTAAAGCGACAAAACGACAGGCAGATAAGCAAGGTCACCGCATACGACGAGCTGCGTTATATCTGTGATAAAAACATTTATACATATCTATCGAGCTTTGTCGAGCGTTCCGGCAAGAATACAACGTTCAACATTTTTGCGCAAAGGGTGGCGCAATACATAGACGACTCGCAGGGGGTTATCCCCACAACGCTGGAATTTGAAAGGAAATCCCCGGCACAGCCGGACAGAGCGCTGTCGCTTAAGCTTGACCGCTTCAAAGACGTTTTTAAGGGAACGGTGAACGCCTCGGAGATGCTGGGAATAGTCTGCGAATATGCCGGAGGCTTCGGGCATTTCGATCCTCGAAACAATAAACTTGAAATTCTGAGATTTCCGAGCAAGGACAAAACAAAAACGATAACGGAATACAGCAATTTGTCGTTTGAGGAGTTCATCACTCTGCCGTTTGGCAAATACTCGTGTCAGTTCGGCGACGACAGCTCGTATTCGTCGAGATTCGGAAACAGATTAGTCGAATATTCCACATATTCCGCGAGCAATCAGCTCTTGGACTGTATCGAGGACAGTCATACGGACTATGCCTACAATTTCCTTGAGGGCGTTTCGCAGGGCTTTGTGGCAAAGTATTTGAGCGGCACGCAAGCGGAAATGGCGGCGGAAACATTCAGACCCAATAGTATTTATCTTATTACATCTACACAAATACCAAAAGTAAAAGACCTCCCAAGCGGCATGTCTAATACTGCAACAGTCATTACTTTTGGTGGGGAACGCGGTAAAAGCCCAAATTCTGCGGACGAATTATACGCAAATCAGACTGGAACAGATGCACCTGTTGCTGGGACAACGCAAATGCTATTTGCGGATAATGGACTATTTTATCAGAGATTAAAAAAATCTGTAAATCAGGATTATTCTGATTGGAGGAAAATAACCACTGAATATGATACCGTTTCTCCAATGGGCAATGCCCCTACGCCTATATCTTATAGCTATGCGGGTTTAAAACCGAACAGTATTTTTAGAAGTTTAGATGATACATCAGGAAAAATATCAGATAAACCATCTCTTGATAACTTTCATGATTCTGCAAATCATTCAATTATAACACTTTCTCCATATGCAAATTCCATTAATGGCGCATTTCAAGTTATAACTTTATTAGATTCTGATGATTATCTTAAAATGGTTTATAGGGCATTTTCTAATTCCGGTTCTCCAGGAAATTGGTATGGAGTTATTGACACTGGGAATCTAAATCATTTTATACAAAAAGACGAATATATAAAGTCCTTAGAAGCTCGAATAACAGCTATTGAAAAACAGTAATAAGGCCATATAACAACAGATAAATAACAAAACGGAGGTAAGAAAAATGGCACAAAATACAGATTTAGCAAACATAGCATTAAAACAGGTAGGCAGCGGACCGTCAAAATTTCGCATATGGTATTACGGTTACGACGCTAAGGGCGTTGCGTGGTGCGCGGTGTTTACATCTTGGGTTGCGGCGCAGCTCAGTGGAGTGTTAAACAAAATCATACCAAAGACGGACGGCGCGGGCTGCTTTGCCCGCGAGGGCGTTGCCAAAGGCTGGGGCAAATGGATAGAGGGCGGAGCCGTGCCGCAGGTCGGCGACATTATCAGCTTCTGCTGGAACGGGCTCGGCTATTACCCGGGGCAGGATAAGTATTTCAGCGACCACGTCGGCATTGTCGTCAAGGTCGAGGGAGGATATGTTTATACCGTCGAGGGCAACGTCGGCGGCACAAACGATACGTCAACGGTTAAGCAAAAGCGCTACGCAATAAATAACGTCTGCATTAACGGATATTTCCGTCCGAATTGGGCGACCGTATCGAAGGACGGCTCTAACGGCACAAAGCCGTCATACAGCGGCACAGGCACGAACGCTATAAAGGACGTTCAGCGCTGGCTCAATTCGGAATACGGCACTCATTGTACTATTGACGGAATTTTCGGCACGCAGACCCTTTCGGCAATCGTGGGAGCGCTCCAGTGTTACCTCAATAAGACCTATCGCGCCGGGCTGTCGATCGACGGCATTATGGGCCCGGCAACAAAGGCGGCGGTTCGCGTTCTGCGCAAGGGCGCAAAGGGTACATATGTATATATCCTGCAATGCGCTCTCATCTGCCACGGCTACGACACGGGCGGCTTTGACGGCGAGTTCGGAGATAAAACTCTCGCGGCAGTCAAGGACTACCAGCGCAAGCACGGTCTTGAGGTCGACGGCGAGGCAGGAAAGGAAACATTTTATAGCCTGCTAAAATAAAAATGGGGGAAGAGAAAAAATGAAAGAAAACGCAATTTCAATAATTTTCGCGGCGCTGGCGGCGGGCATATCCGCGTATCTGCAAATAATCGCAATACCGATGATTGTTTTGCTGGCGGTTATGGTAATAGACTACATAACGGGAATGTCGGCGGCATACGCCAACGCCGAGCTGTCGAGCAAAAAGGGCGTGACAGGGATTTTGAAGAAGGTCGGCTATATCGCGCTTGTCTGCGTAGGCATAGCGGCCGACTATCTCATCAATCATGCCCTGACCGGCATAGGCATAGACAATCCCGTGAAAATGTTTTTCGGGCTTCTGGTCGCAATATGGCTTATAATTAACGAGCTGCTGTCCATTCTCGAAAACCTTGAACGGCTGGGCGTTCCTATCCCGAAGTTTTTGATTAAGCTGATAGAAAAGCTGAAAATCACCGTCGAAACGAAATCCGGCGGCGACGAAAGCAAGACGGAAGAATAAAAGCGGACGAATAAAGGCAGACAAATAACGCCGGGGCAGTGGAAACGCTGCCCCGATTTTTGTATAACAGGTTGATTTATGCGGTTGCTACGACGTTGCTACAGATTGATTTTTTTGCTTTAAAAAATCGCTTTTTAATGCGGTTTTGTTCTAATCATTATTATGATTGGAAATCATGTGTACGGTAATCACCGTACCCGGGGTTCGAATCCCCGTCTCTCCGCCAAAAAGCCGACAGCCCCTTTGGAGCTTGTCGGCTTTTTCTATATCATATATAATTTATAATATTTCCCTCCGCCCGATTATATTCTCAAAATAAATAGTGCAATGCACTTGCAAGGCAATTGAAAATTGAGTATAATATTAACGGAAAACAAAATCAAAAAATCAAGCGAGGGGAGCTTATCGTCATGTCGACTAAAAAAAATTTAACCCTGCGAATGGAGCCGGAGCTAAGGGATAAGGCGGCGCGGCTTTTCAACGAGCTCGGAATGGACTTGAGCACGGCCACCGGAATATTTTACAGGCAGGCGCTCCAGTGTCACGGCCTGCCGTTTGAGGTGAAAATAGACGAGCCGAACGAGAGCACCTACTCCGCAATGGAGGCGGCCGATGGGGGAGAAAAATTATCCGGCCCGTATGAAAGCGTCGAGGCTCTTATGGAGGCGCTTAATGCTTAAAATTGAATTTACCGCCCAATTTAAAAAGGATTTTAAGCTCGCGGTAAAAAGAGGCTGCGATATTAAAAAGCTCCAAAGGGTGATAGAGCTATTATGCAGTGAAAGCCCTCTTCCGGACTCCCTAAGGGATCATCAGCTTGTCAATTCACGGGGCTACAAGGGTATGCGCGAGTGCCACATTGAACTGGATTGGTTGCTTGTATATAAAATCGAGAATGAAATGTTAATTTTAAAGCTTATCAGAACCGGCAGTCATAGCGATTTGTTTTAGGCTTCACCCCTTAATCGCTTGATTGCGGACAAAAAAACCGACAGCCCCTTTGGAGCTTGTCGGCTTTTTTAATGCGGTGTGCAAAAATAAGAACAGCAAAAATAAATTTATCATATACTCTTGAAAAAACCAAAACTGATGTTCTATAATTTAATTAGGAGGTAAAAAGACCTAAGCTTAAGTCAAATTTAATCCGTGTGATATTAGCAGAAATTATTCTCGGAATTTTAAGCTTATATCACGTCAAATCGTAGACAGGGCATTTTTTATTTATAATTTATAATTTTTTCGGAGGGTTGCATTGCCGTTTGGCCGCAAAGCCGGTTCGGGTGACAATGTCGTTTTCCGAAGTCACGGAGGATAGCTATGGCAAGACCGTTGAAGCAAGGACTTGACTACTTTCCTTTAAACGTGAATTTAAACGATGATTTCGCACTGATAGAGGCGGAATTCGGACTTACGGGATTTGCGGTAATCGTTAAGCTCTTCCAGAAGATTTACGGTGAGCGAGGTTATTACTGTGAATGGACAAAAGAGGTTGCATTGCTGTTCGGCCGCAAGGTCGGTTTGGGTGACAATGTCGTTTCTGAAATAGTGGCTGCTTCACTCCGCAGGGGTATTTTCGATTTTAATATGTTTGAAAAATATCATATTCTGACTTCAAGAGGAATCCAGAAAAGATATTTTGAGGCGGTAGGCCGCCGCAAGCAAATTGAAATTAAAAGCGAGTACCTCTTGGTCCGTTGCGCCCTTCAAGAGCAAAATGTCGACAATAACTCGGTAAATGTTGACATTAACCCCGTAAATGTATGCAATAATTCACAAATAAAAGGAAATAAAATAAAAGTAAATAAAAGTAAAGTAAAGGAGAGCGTGCGCCCATCCTCTCGGCCCCAAACAGGCCCCCAAACAGAGCCCCAAATAGAGAAGGTTATATCAAGCTACAATCGGATAAGGCAGGCTGATATTGGCAGCATCTCCGAGCCTACCAGGCGTAATATCCTCATAGATATCGGCGACAAGGTTGACTTTGAGGGGTTGTTTAAAAGGGTTTCGAGCTCGTCGTTTTTGACAAGCTGGCGGGGCTGTGACTTAGATTGGATAGTAAGGCCGGATAACGTAAGGAAAATCTTGAGCGGGAAATATGACGACCGCGAGCGCGAGGCCAAGCAAAGGCGCTCCTCCTATGATATCCATCTCATAGAGGAGCTTGCACGACGCGAGTTTGAATGAGGGGGCTGCGCCCCCTTGCCCCTGCCATCTCGCCATCTCGCCGACCGCAGCCGCGCCGACTTGCGGCGGCATGGCCGCTAATAAAGGGGGCTGTCGCCCCCTTGCCCCTGCATCTCGCCGACCGCAGCCGCGCCGCCTTGCGGCGGCACGACTGCTAATATATATTTTTTTCTATTTGCAGGAGGAGCTTCGCTCCTCCTGCCACCTCCACCTTCTCGCTAAAAGTGTTTGCTTCAATCAAGCCTTTATGCCCGAAAATTAGTCACGTCGCAGGAAGTGAAGCTTAAATAATATTCTTTGAACGAAAAAGGGGGATTTAAAGGGGGTTTTGCCCCCTTTAATGTGATATAATATAAATATAAAGTAGCCGCCGGAGGCGGCGGACTGGGGCGGCAGCCCAAAAAATGGGGCCGCCGGTAGGCGGCGGACTGGGGCGGCAGCCCAAAAAATGGGGCCGCCGGAGGCGGCGAAAAAGGGGAGAGAGGGGGGAACGCCAGTTCCCCCCTTAAATAAAAATTAAGATTAAAGTAGCAGCTTTACCGGCGCAAGGCGGTAAAGCTGCGGTAAACGGGGCTGCGCCCCTGTGTCAAGAGCAACATGGTTTACAAATTGTGAAGAGACATAGTTTACAACACAATGCGCCGTTTTAATGGAGCTTACT
>CANRNQ010000025.1 GCA_947632045.1 uncultured Clostridia bacterium | reverse complement strand
ATTCACAGTATCTCTTACAGTATAGCATATTGTCCTTGGAGAGGGACTCTAATAACTACTACTTTATAATACGAGGATAAATTCAGAAAGGATAAATTCTAATGAAAATTCTTATATTTGGCGGTACGGGAGCTATGGGCGAACCGCTTGTAAAGAAGCTTGCCAATGATGGGCATGAGGTGTATGTAACATCACGCAAAATCAGGAAGTATAGTTTTGATAATATTCACTGCATAACAGGCAATGCACATAATATGGATTTTTTAAGTCAGGTGTTGAAAGAACGCTATGATGTGTTAGTTGATTTTATGAACTATACATTTTCCGAATTAAAGGAACGCCTCGACCTGATTTTGAATTCAGTGGGACATTATATTTTCCTTAGCTCTTGCCGCGTTTTTGCGCGCTCCGATGTTCCGATAACAGAGAATACGCCGAGGCTTTTGGACGTGTGTAAGGATAAAGACTTTTTATCAAGCGGAGAATATTCTCTTACTAAAGCTCGTGAGGAAAATTATATCCTTTCATCAAAGCAGAAAAATTGGACAATAATCAGACCCACTGTCACCTATAATTCACACAGATTGCAGCTTGGCTGTTATGAGCTTAAGGATTGGATTTATAGGCCGTTGAACAATCGCCCGCTGATATTTTTTGATGATTTAGCCGATAAACTTACCTCTATGACCTATGGCGGCGATGTAGCAAACGGAATAAGCTATCTTATTGAAAATCCGGACGCAAAGGGCGAGGTCGTAAATATAGCCTCTCCCGAATCCAAGACATGGAGCGAAATACTGGATATATATAAAGCCGTTATAGAAGAACGCGTTGGGGGGGCAGTGCCGTAGAAATTATTATGCTTCCTCACGCCGAGGAAAGCGCGTTTCTTTATGGAGGAAAATACCGTTTAAAATACAATCGGATTTACAACAGGAGCTTTGACTCTTCAAAGATGGACAGATTAAGCGGCGGCAGAATGACGTACACCCCGATGAAGGAAGGACTTAAAAACTGCCTTTGTGAATTTTTGCAGGAAGACCATAGCCTTGATAAAGTTGGAGCCGTGAGCGAGGCTTATATGGATAAGGTCTGTCACAGGCGAACAAAATTGAGTGCGTTTTCCGATAATAAAACAAAAGCAAAATATTTAATAGCGAGATATATGCCTTATATATGGTATAAAAAAATATCGGATAAATAGCTTGTAATTTAAATTTTAGTTTTAATTAAGTCTAAAAATATCTACAAGCTTCAACCGAAAGGAAAATGATATATGTACAACTACCTAATCGTCGGTGCAGGACTTTACGGCGCCGTCTTTGCAAACCTTGCACACAGCGCGGGAAAACGTCATATTCGGCGGCAGGCTTGCCGAGTACAAATACTATGATATGGATCAGGTCATAGAAAGCGCAATAGCACGATTCCGCTTGGAGTAAACAGGCGAAACCGTGCCAATAGCTAAAAATAGAATTTTCACTACTGTGAATCTTGTATTGACTTTAATGAAAGTTGTATTCATTTAATTTTGTCGAAAAATGTGAATTTTATATTGACAAAAAATATAATAAATTATAGAATAGTGTTGAGAGGAGTGTTATCTTCTCACATAAACCCTTATACAGTTGCCCACTACTCGTTTTACGCGGTAGTGGGCGGCGATTTTTTATATATACCTAATCTCTAACATCTCTAACGAGCAAAATTATTTTTACGATTGGGAAACATTCAGCAACATAGAGAATCTGAGGCAGCAGCCATACTCAACCAACTGCCCTTCCTTTCGGATTGTTTTTACCGGACAGCTTTTTCAGCTCATATCTCTCATCGCACACCGCAGCGACCTCCGGAGAATGGCTGACCAAAATCACGCATTTTCCCTGTTCCGTGAGGCTTCGGAAAATATCCATGATTTCCTTCTGCGTTTCTCCGTCAAGATTTCCCGTCGGTTCGTCCGCCAGAATTATTTGCGGGTCGTAGGACAGCGCCCGCGCGATAGCAACCCTCTGCTGTTGTCCGCCGGAGAGCTTTAATACCCGTCGATTGGCTTCGTCCTCATCCAAACCGACGCCCGCGAGCAGTTCCATAGCCTTTTGACGTTTGTTTACGCCCTTGACGCCGGCAATATCCATGGACAGCATCACGTTTTCAACCGCCGTAAACTTGGTGATGAGATTGAAGCTCTGGAAAATTACGCCGATATATTTACTGCGAAAGGCGTATTTGTCCTGCTTGGCTATATCCTTCCCGTCGTATAAAATACTGCCGCTGTTCGGCGACGCAAGGCCTGAGAGCAGAGAAAGCAGCGTGGTTTTGCCTGCGCCTGAACGTCCGATGATACAGTACATTTTTCCGGTTTCAAACCGATAACTTACGTCCTTTAGCACTGGAACCTTTCCGTAAGAAAAGCAGATATCCTGCAAAGCTAAAATTTCCATTTTTCCTTCTCCTTTCTCAGTCACGGTTTGCGAGGATCTTCAGCGGGTCGTATCGCATCACAAACAGAACGGATACCGCACCGGCGGCGAGCGTCAGCAAAAGACCGATTACAAGCAGCTGCAAAAG
The DNA here is from genome assembly GCA_947632045.1 of uncultured Clostridia bacterium. Lineage (GTDB taxonomy): Bacteria > Bacillota > Clostridia > Oscillospirales > Acutalibacteraceae > UBA7067. The sequence goes on along the minus strand of CANRNQ010000025.1, from coordinate 28,237 downwards.
CACTGTCAGATTCATAGCCGAATTAACCTCGGTAATATAATTTGAAACATTCTGCCCAAACGCGGCGAATCCGCCGTGACCTCCGTCTGCCGAGGTGTTGTCGGGTGCGGCATTCTGTCCGTTAGGCTGAATATTTTGCATTCCGCCCTTAAAGTTCCCGCCGCGGCCGAAGTTGTTTTCCATTTGCATCTGGGACGACTGCTGACTTTCCACCTGACCCTCCAATAGGGCATTGGTGACCGGAACCGCGCTTACTGCACCGATCCCCGCGCCGATAATGATTGCCACCATAGTTACGACAAGAATTTCCGTCAGAAATTGTAGGGCAACCTTTCCCTTTTTCATGCCCATGGCGGTCAGAACTCCGATTTCATATTTGCGCTCACGGATATTGAAAATGTTGAGTACGATAAGAATTACCGCTCCTATAAGAAGTATAACCAGCAGGAACCAGCCCGCCATCGTGCTGAGCGTGTTCAGCGGGGTCAGGCTGTTTTCAAACTCTGTCAAATCGGCGGAGGAAACGGTGTAGGAATCGTCCAGTCCCAGTGTGCGGACCTCTTCCTCGAAGCGATGATATGCGTCAACGTCTGCAAATACATAGGTCGCGGATAGAGAGCCGTTGATCGCCGTTTCACTCTCCTGACCGGTGGTTTCATCGGTCACCGTTTTGGAAACGGAGGAAGAGTCGTCCAGTACGCCCTGCAGCGCCGCGGCGCTCATATAGATTCGGTTGGCGGGATCCTGCCCAATGCCGAACATAGGCACAGACAGATCGTTGGCTTGCGTGTTTTTATAAATGCCGGAAACGGTCAGCGTATATGTTTCCGTTTCGCTGTCGGGGTTTGTGAGAGTGATCTTATCGCCTACCGCCAGATCGTTATAGGCAGCCAATTCCTCCGAAATCAGACATTGGCGCTCCGCTGTTCCCTCTGAAAAAACCGCGCCGTCGCTGACCGACATTGTTCCCGACTGAAATTCAGTCATGGCATTGTCGCCGCTGTAACCGATTACCGTAAAATCTCCGCTGGCCATTTTACCCATTCTATTTCCCTTATCGCGTCCGAAATTCATTCCGTTCTCCGGCGTGTCGGCGGAAGGCTCGCTTGCAGCTTCGCTTTCCGATTCACTGCTGACCGGCTCCAGCTTGTCGGAGCCGTTGAAATAGGCTGTCAGAGTGTAGTAAAAATCCTGTACCGATTTAGCCGAGGCATAGGTTTGGTATTCGTCCAAGGTGAGCGATGTGCCGCCGTTCATCTTGTCACGGAACTGCTCCCGGTCAAACGCACGATCCTGAGTCCCACTCTCCTGACCGCCTGCCGCTGCGCCGTCGGATGGTTGTCGCATCTCCTGCATCATTGCCTGCCGATCAAAGGAAATAGTTGCCGTAACCGACATTCCCTCCAGTGTGCTGTTTTTGGTGTTTTCCGCCGCTTGCCGTATCGAAAGCCCGATACAGGCGGAAACGGCTATTACCAATGCGATAATGCCGATTAAGATATTTCTTCCTTTTGAGCGCCCTATACATTTGAGCGCGTTTTTGATAATATACATTGGTTGCTCGTCCTTTCTTTTGTGTCTTAGCCGCTGTCAGCTCAGACGGCTTGCAAATCATATTAAAATTGTAGCGCGCTTTCCTTAACTGAACTTAAAAGCAAGATAAAACGGTGAGAGAAAGTAACAAACAAAAATAATCTGTAACGTCAACAAAAACAGGACGGCAAGAGGAATACTTTGCCGCCCTGTTGATCTTTATATTTTGGAGGCCGAAAACACCGCCGAAATAAAAAACGAATGTCCGTCCCTTGTCTGCGCGGTGATTTTCCCGCCGTGCGCGGTTACGATTGCCTTGGCTATCGACAGCCCTATGCCGTGCCCTCCGGTCTGCGAGTTGCGTGAGGGGTCGCTTCGATAGAAGCGGTCGAATACATGAGCAAGCTGATCCGGGCGGATTTCCTCAAAGGTCGTATTACATACCGATAAAACCAAATGTTTGCCTTGCCGCACAAGCTCCAAGGAGATAACGCTGCCCGCCGGAGAATATTTCAGCGCGTTGTCGAGAAGCAGTGATACAAGCTGACTGATTGCCTTATCGTTTCCCTTCATCGAAAGCATTGGCTGTATTATACATAGTAACTGCTTATTTTGAGCCTGCGCAGGCGCATTGAAGGGCGCCGCTGCCTCCTGCACCACTTCGGAAACCGGAAATTCTATCATCGGTATTGTCTGCTCCGACTCCTCCATGCGGGCAAGGCTGACTAAATCATTGGTAAGTCCGGTCAATCGCTTTGCCTGCTGCCGTATCTCGCTGAGGCACTCGTTTGGGCCGATATCCATTTCAAGGAGATCGGTGTTGGCATTAATGATTGTCAGCGGCGTTTTGATCTCGTGCCCTGCATCGGTAATAAAGTGCTTCTGTTTTTCATAGCTTTCGGCAATGGGGCGAATGAATTTTCCGGAGAAAAACACAATAACAAAAAAGACAATGAGTAATCCCACCAATGCCATTACAATGCTGATGAGCAGGAAATTACGGTAGGCGTCCAGCTTGCGCCCGCAGTCCAAAAAGGAGATCCGAACGCCGATATCCTCATAGGATTTAATGTAACGAAACTGCCCGAAAAAGCCTTTTTCGGAGAGCCTCTGTTCTACGGCTCTGGCATAGTCCGCCGCCTGATTGCTGTCTACCGATGCTATGCGGCTGGTATCCACTCGGAGCACCGTACCGTCGTCCCCAAGCAGTACCGAAAAATAGCGCGACTCATAAGGCAGCTCCGGCGACATTCCATGCGGCCGCCTACCGCCGAGGCTTTGACTGCCGTCCGTATTGGGAAATGCTCCACGGTTCTGCGAGATGATAGACAGCACCTCGTCCGCATCACTGACAACGGAACGGTAGTTTAACAGGTTCATGCCCGCGACTATAACCGTCAGGAGCAGGAGCAGTGAAAGCATAGCCAAAACAATAAACTGAATCCGAAGTTTTCGTATCATATTGCTTCCTCCAAAGAGTATCCGGCATTGCGGTATGCCTTGATCTGAATATCGGCGTGAAGGGCGGTCAGCTTTTTGCGCAGATAGGAAATATACACCCAAACTACGCTGACCTCAGACTCGGTATCATATCCCCAGATTTTTTCCATAAAGCGGTCTACGGAAATAATATGATGCGGATTGGAAATCAGCATTTCCATCATCTGAAATTCCCTATTTGCCAAGCGGAAGCTGCCTGCCGGGGAGGATAGCTCAAAGGTAGCGCGGTTCAGCGTAATATTTCCGAAAGCAAGATAAGAATCCGTTCCGGTCTGCCCTCTGGTAATGGCGCGAATGCTTGCCAGCAGCTCCTTTGCGTCAAAGGGCTTTGTGAGATAATAATTTGCGCCGCTGTCCAGACCCAATACCTTGTCGTCAACCTCGGATTTTGCCGTAAGCATCAGGATTGGGATTCGGTTTCCCGACTCCCGCACTCTTTTCAGCACGGTAATTCCGTCCATCTTCGGCATCATGATATCAAGCACCGCCACGTCGTAATTGCCGGATTCCAGATACATCAGCGCATCCTCGCCGTTTCCAACCGCGTCGGCCGAATAATTATTTTTTTCAAAGATTTTGACGATCGCCCGCGCAAGGGGGAGTTCGTCCTCCGCCAATAAAATTCTCATAGAAAAAACCTCTCTTATGTTTTGAGTTGCAAGGTACTGCGGAAAATTTCTTTTTTTCATTAAGTATATCATAACAAAGAAACATTAACTGAACCTAAAAGCAAAAATATTTTTTGATTTTAGTTAAGCTTTGCTTTTATTCCGTGTTTGAAAAAAGTAGGACTCCGGTATGATGGCAAGGATCGAAGATGGTTGATGAAACGGTTACACCGCCCAAGAAGTCAACCAAACAAAATACAGAAGATGAGAAATCCTCAATTTTTATCTTCGGGAAGCCATGATCACCCTACCTTTTGTATTGTAAACCATTGTTTTTAAAATCCTGTTCCTATCGAAAAATCCTCCTGTATTTTGATTGTAACATCATTTTACAGAAGGATTTTTGCTTTAAGCAATATTCAGATTGAAAAAATCGTTATTTCAGCTTATTCCCGTCGCTGAAGGCTTCACCGACTCTTTCGGTAACTTTGTAATAGCCATGCGTATATGGATCGAAAGCTATGGCGTTCACAAGGGACATATCCACCTTATCTCCAACCATAACGCTTTCATCAGCAGTGACATTTACTACTTTGCCGATTACACCTACGCCATATGCGTTGCTTTGATATTCGACAAATTCACATTCCAGGCAGATAGGAAATTCCGTAATTATCGGCGCGTCCACCGCTGTGGATTTTTCTGCTGTAAGACCGCTTTTTTCAAATTTATGCGGCTCCTTGTTGCCGGAAACTATCCCGAAATAATCCGCCTCCGCTACATGAGCGGCGTCGGCGATGCTGACTGTAAAGCCGCCTCTTTCTTTGATGTTTTGCACGGTTTTATGCGATTCCGTCAAGTTTAAAGCCACAGTATCGCGCTTTTGCATGGTGCCCCAAGCGGCATTCATAACATCGACGCTTCCGTCTTCGTTATAGGTTGCAACCATCAGTACGGGCATAGGATAAATTCCTTCGGTGATATTCAACTTTTTTCTCATAGTGATTACCTCGCTTCATAGATATAAATTTTGGCACTTGATGTGTCCTTTAATATAATTATAACAGGAGTGAAAAATAAAACAAGTATCGCTTTTTGAAAACAGCTCGTGCGTGTTATTTGACGTTAATATTATCTGTTATATGGACTAATAATATCAATCTAACAATATTATAAAACGCAGCTGTTGAGTTTTTTTAAGTCAATATGCGCAGATTGACATAATACGGACAATTTGCTATTATTACCTTGTTTTACCGATTGTTTTCACTTACATAAAGCTGCCTGTTTTACATTGCTTTCCTCGCTTTACCGACGAATTTATTTGCCGCCGCTTGCTCACACCTTCGACGGCGTTATTCCTTAACAACATCACATCTATTTATCAAAAACACTCCGCGTTTATTTTTGAAAAATCCCCATTCGAGATAATAAAACAACCGCTTTGATTAATAATAAAGTGGCAAGGAGTGGTTTGTGTGAACAAAAAAATTAAGCTCATATCTGTGACGGCTGTCGTTATAGCTGTATCTTATATAATAAGCGCGGTCGTTATCATGCGCGTGCCCGAGGTGACTATCTTCTCTTTAAACCCGCAGACGGTAAGCTCTTCGGTAGTTTGCGGAGGTAAAATAGAATACTGTGGGGGAGAGGGCGAAATTTCCAAATATGACGGCATTGTGACGGAGCTTTATGTCAGCGAGGGGGGAAAAGTGGCGCGCGGAGATAAGCTCTACTCGCTTTCTGTGCTGCCGAGTGAACAGGCAGCGTCAAAAAATTACTTATCCGGCGTTGATGAAAGCGAATTGGAGCAGCTGCTGCTCAACGGAGAATATTCGTCGCTTGACGAATATTACGGAGAGGGCATAGTCATTTCTAAATCTCCCGACAGCGTTGAAATGCCACTCGCGCAGACAACTGTATACAGCAGCGCCGACGGGGTTATCAGCGATCTTGATGTTAAATCCGGCAGCCGCATATCCGCTGGGGAAAGAACTATGTCGATTTCCGACGCGGGAAAAATGCAGGCTAAGCTTGAGGTTGGAGAGGACAAGATAGGCAAAATCGAAACGGGGCAGAGTGTAAAAATCACCTGCAACGCGCTAAACGGCGCGGTCATGAACGGCACTGTGAGTAAAATAGGGGAGATAGCAAAGCAGACCTCGAGCGTTCTCGGCAAGGAAACGACGGTAGAGGTCATTGTAGGAATAGACGGCGGGATAACTGCAGATGTAAAGCCGGGTTACACGGTCAAGTGCAGCATAACGGTCGAGAAAAAGGACAATGCGCTTTTGCTGCCATACGATTCAATAAAGTATGACGATTCCGGTAACGAATATGTCCTATGTTATTCGCAAGGCGGAATTTGCGAGAAGAAAAACGTGAAAACCGGCAACGAATACAAGGACGGAATAGAGGTCGTATCCGGGGTGACGGGAAAAGACCTTATTGTTTCAGCTCCGGCTGAAATTGACGACGAGTCCTTTGCCAAGATAGCGGGTGAGGGAAATGGCTGATATATTCCTGTTTGCGCTCCGCAACATTTTCAGAAAATTCAACCGCACTCTTTTAACAATGCTCGGCATAATAATAGGAGTTGCATCCGTCGTCATTATAAGCTGTATCAGCACCTGCGGTGCTATGGCGGTAAACGACGAGCTCGACAGCTTGGGGCTTAGCGGAATAAATATTTCTGTCAGTGAAGACAAGCAGCTCCCTCTGACCAACAACGAGCTTGAGCTTATTGAAAATATGAAATTCGTCGAGAGCGCCACCCCCGTTATGGCGTACAATTCGACGTTCAGCGCCGCGGGAAAAAGCGGAGAGAACATCACATGGGGAATTGACGAAAACGCGTGGGAGACCGTATCGCTCAAGGTTCTTTACGGCCGCTTTTTTGACAAGAACGATATTGCCGCCGCGTCAAAAATTTGCCTTGTAGATAAGGCGTTCTCAAACGGAAATTTTAACACGGATAATATAGTCGGCAGAAAAATCAAGCTCTCAATAAACGGAGCTACGGACGAATTTAAGGTAGTCGGAGTGCTGAAAACAGGCAGCGGACTGCTCCAAAACGCTCTGAGCGGATATGTCCCGAGCTTTGTATATATTCCTTACACAACAGCCGGTGAAATAACGGGCTTTGACAGCTATAATCAAATTATAACCAAGGTATCAGGCGGCGCGGAAATTGAAAAGCTTTCCGAGCAAATCACAAACGCGCTGAACGACTTACACGGGGTAAACAGCGGATACAGAGCGAATAATATGGCGAAGCAGCGCGATGTGCTGACAAATATACTGGATATAGTTACGCTTGTTTTGACGGCTATAGGTGCAATATCGCTCGTTGTTGCGGGGCTTAGCATTATGACTGTAATGCTTGTATCCGTTTCTGAAAGGAAGCGCGAAATCGGAATAAAAAAATCTATCGGCGCTTCTAAGGGCTTGATAATATGCGAGTTTTTGACCGAGGCTTTTCTCATCTCGGCAATAGGCGCGCTTATCGGGGCGGCTCTGGGACTTGGAATTTCATACTTCGGAATCAGCGCAATGAATATGAAGATGACGATAGATTGGAACGCCGTGATTTTTGCACTCGTCTTTTCGGTATTATCCGGCGTTGTGTTCGGTGTTTATCCGTCGTTTAAGGCGGCAAGGCTCAAGCCGATAATTGCGCTCAAATACGAATAGCAGGTGTAAAAATGTTTTACAAAAGTCTTAAAAATCCAAACCTGCCGGAGGAAAAGCTCGTTTGTGTGCTCATGTCCGGAGAATACAAAGCCCTTGCAGACGAGGTGAAAGCGCTCGGGATAGACGTTATCCCGAGCCTTGAATCGGCATGCCTACCATATAACGAGAGATATCACTCGGATATGCAGCTTCACAACTGCGGAAGTAAGACCTACCTCCTAAAAAACGATTGTTCGATTTATCGAAAAATGATTTTGAAAATCAATCCCACCGCGAACATATGTATTGAGAAAAAACTTGAAAACAATTATCGGAATAATACCTCGCTGAACGGAATAGCAATAGGTGATTATTTCATCTGCAATAAGCGCAACGCAAATAAAGAAATGCTCGAGTGGTACATAAATAACGGATATATTATAATAGACGTAAAACAAGGCTATGCGGCTTGCTCAACAGCAGTTGTCGAATATAACGCGATAATTACAGACGACGAGTCGATTTACAAGGGCTGTCAAAAATACAATATAGACGCGCTAAAAATATCCAAAGGCAGTATCGTACTGCGAGGCTATGACTACGGCTTTATCGGCGGCTGCTGTTTTAAAGCCGATAAAGCCGATTTATGCTTTTTTGGAAATCCGAAGCTGCACAAGGACTACGATGATATAAAAGCCTTCTGCAAAAATTACTCGGTAGATATTATAGGTCTTGGTAATTGCGAGCTTACGGACGTCGGCGGAGTCATAGCTATATTGTAGGTATAGCGCCAAAACTGAGCCGCAGACCGCTTGAAAGCCGGTATCGCAACCTTTATTATGAAGGCTCAAGGAGCAAATCAAAGCGCGAGTCGCATTTTTTGTTTTCCGCATTATTTCATTTCTGCATTATTTCACTTCCGCGTTATTTTCACAATATGTCCGCATTTCCGCAAAAAGCGCCCGTATCCCCTCCCCTCAACTACACAAAATATTAATTTTGTGTAGTTTTACCAATTGATTTATCGCCCTCTCCCATGATATACTAAAATCAAAGAAAATCATTAAAATTACTTTCGCACTAAATTAGAGGTGAACGAAATGAACAGCAGCTATATTAACGAGGCTCCAGAGGTCGTCAAGGATTTTCTCGGATATATGCAGAACATCAAAGGAAAATCGCAAAAAACGGTAGACGAATACTACCTCGATTTGAGAACCTTTTTCAGATATATTAAGGTTTTGAAGGGACGCGCTTCCGCCGACGAGGAATTTGATAAAATACCGATCGACGATATTGACATTGCACTTATTAAGACGATTTCACTCACCGATATTTATTCATTTATGGATTATTCGATAAAAGAACGCAAAAACAACGCAAAGACGCGCTCACGCAAGACGTCGAGCATAAAATCCTTTTTTTCTTACATCGCAAATAAGAAATGCCTGATAGCCGTGAATCCCGCCGAGGAGCTTGAAGTTCCAAAGGTCAAAAAATCTCTCCCAAAATTTCTCACGCTTGAACAGAGCATCGAGCTTTTAAACAGCGTTGACGGAAAATACAAGGAGCGCGATTATTGCATACTGACTATATTTCTCAACTGCGGACTGAGACTCTCGGAGCTTGTGGGACTGAATATAAACGACGTTAATTTGAACTCGGGAGTTATGACGGTGACCGGCAAGGGCGATAAACAGAGAATAGTGTATCTCAATGACGCCTGCGTCGACGCGCTGAAGTCTTATATCAGCGTTAGACCAAATGATACCAAGGATAAAAAGGCGCTGTTCATCAGCAGAATAAACAAGAGAATGGGCGCCCAGGCGGTGCAGGACGTTGTATATAAGTATCTCAAAAAAATCGGACTCGACGGCAACGGCTACTCCGTTCATAAACTGCGGCACACTGCCGCGACATTGATGTATCAGCACGGCAACGTGGATATAAGAGTATTGCAGGAAATGCTCGGTCACGAAAATCTCGGCACAACAGAGATATACACCCACCTTTCAAGCGAGCAGCTTGAAAACGCGGCGGCAGCGAACCCGCTGGCAAAAATAAAGAGCAGAGGGAGAAAATAACTCCCCCCTCTGCCCTGAGCTTTATTTTTTTTGGATAAGTCACGGATTTTAAAAAATTTTCATCGCATGAAATAACTATTTTATATTGAAGAAATATATAATATAATGCTGAAAGTTGTCCATCATTTTTCTCTCTTCAGATTTTTTATATACGTCACCGGCTTAAAAAACAGGCCGTGAATATTCAGCCTTTTGCATATTACCGAAATCATAATGGGAATTGCTGTGCTAATTGCAGTATTCAGAACAAGGCCTATGTAGACATTCTCAATTCCGAGCTTTGGTAAAATTATTCTGAATCCGGCTGTGAAAATACAGTGGATAACATAAATTTCAAGACTATATCTGCCTAAAAATTGCAAGAATCGGTTTTCACTTAAAAATTTAATATTTTCAAAGAAATACCATATAGTTAGGGATATACCGAGGGCGACTATAACATTGACAAAAAAGATCTTGTTTACAGTCTTTCCGATATTATTTTCCGAATTCCAAAAAAGCACAAACAAAGTCATTGCAGCTATGAATAAAATCAGCGACAATAATTTATTGCCTATAATTATGTCTTTCTTTGCTCTGTGTAACATCCCTATATAGAAAAACAACGCATAATATAATATCCTTGATATTTCAAAATAATGGGTTGTTCCCAAACCACTAACTATAGATGTTGCTGTCAGCAGCAACAAAATAATGTAGCAATTTAATGAATCAAACTTTTTCCATGAAAAAACAAGATAGAAAGCAATCAATACATAAAGATACCAGTACGGAGCGATTGGCAAAACCGGAATCATTAATATGCTTTTAATATCCATACTATCACTTGTAAAGTTCCCAAGGAGCAGTTTCAAAATCCCATACGCTACGCTGAAAAACATGTATATTATAATGAGATTATAAACTTGTTTTTTTACCCTATCGGAATCAATAGTACCACTTTTCCCATATGCGCTTCTGAAAACAAATCCGCTAATCATCATAAAAAGAGGCATATGGAAGGCATAAATCACATTAAAAACCGCATAAAAAAACCAACGATAATCAGGTTGGGAATTTGCAGTTAAATTACCGTCTGCAACATGACCCATAACAACGCAAAGAATTGCAAAACCTTTTAATGCATCAATGTAGCCTATGCGTTTGGAAGATGTGACGCCTGATGAAATTCGGGGGGGGATGTAAACATTTTTTCTCGCTCCTATTTTTAAATCTTTAAGTTTTCTTCAATATTTTGACTTTTTTATGCCAGAGCGTATTATCCTAAATATATAATTTTCGAACAAAGGATTGAACCTATTCTTATGTTATTTCCTTTGCCGTTTACTATGATTTCTTAATGATTTTTTTTATTATTTTTTTAATCTTGGATTTGCATCTGTCCTGCAAGATATCTCCGTTTACCGCCCGATAAATATTTTTTGATTTTCCGATTTTTATCTTTTTTAATACAGTTTTATAATGCCTTTTAGTCTTTGAAGATATTTCGTCATCAGTTGCGTGGTATAATCCCTTCAATTGTGCAAATTCATAGTTCAACTTTTTAGCGGAAAGTTTTTGCGATTTTACCAATTCAACTGCACTATCACAATGCCAACTAAATGTATTTTTACAATACATCTTCCAAATCCGTTCTCCTCGTTCTGTCCGAATAATAACACTACTCACTCCGTCAGAGTCAGCGTTCGCCTTAATATAGTTATCACCAACCGCAATATCACAATTCAAATTCAATTTATTCTGACAGTAAAGGCAGCGTTCAGGCAAAAAATATTTTTTTAGCTTCATACGTTCCTGAGCCGGTAGATCTTGATAACTGCCGTCGTCGTATACAAGTCTAACATTCCCGGGCCATCCGCCATTCTCTTTTGTTCTGAAATATAAGTCTTTCAGTTTTCTTCCATTATTTATTTTATGTGAAGAGAAATAATCAACTACACCATAATGCATTGTTCCTTCACAAAACAATCCTATAATCAAATAGTTGTTTCTATTTAATTTCCTATATTTGATTGTATTGAGTATTCCGTTGACCGCACAACCGGTTGCAACTAAAATTACTTTTTCGTCAGGATGTTCGATTAGATATCTAACTGAGTTCTCATGTGAAACAGTTAAATATCTGCTTTTAAAAGTACTGCTGAAATCATCTCCGTTAGCAAAATGTTTTGTTTGCAAAAGTTCATCATAATTGTAACCGCTTAAAAGAAATGCTGAGCTATACTCGCCATGCTCCAAAAGCTTCAAAACAATCTGCGTAGTCACTCCACCACTGGCTGCTTTTATAAGCACTTTTTTATCATTTGTTTTGGCACAATAAATAGCTTTATAATTTCCTAACAAATAATCCTCTATATTTATTTTACCGTCATAATCATACATTTTACTGCTTGGACACACTTTTCGGCAAAGCCCGCACTTCACACATTTCTCCAAATTAACCTCTGGAAAATACTGATATCTCCCCCGCCGCTCTATTGTTATGCAGCTGGCAGGGCAGTTAGCCGCACAAATTCCACATGAAATACATAAAGCATCATTAACTGTTTTTTCAACTGTATCCATATTATTTCTTATCTCCTTATAGCATCTGATTACATAAAAAATCAGTATGGCATAGATTTATTTGTAAGACAATGTCAACCATTATTTCACTAATTTTTCTTTTATGAAATTTGTTCTCGGCGCTATCCGTTATTAAGCGAGTAGAATGAAAAAAGAAAGCTTTTTAAAAAATTCTTGATATAACCAATGGCCTTAATACAACACTATAAAATATAATTTATGCTGCAAATATTTTATAACAGGTCAATGGGTATTATATGCAAACGACATCTGTCTGTATTTCTTCAGTTATTGTAACCGAACTCACTTTCACATAGATCTAAAGCTTCTGCAATAACCTGATCCATATCATAGTACTTATATTCGCCTAAGCGCCCGCCGAAAATAACATTTTTCTCACTATCAGCCAGTTTACGGTATTCTGCATAAAGCATGCTGTTCTTTTCGTCATTGACCGGATAATACGGTTCATCTCCCGGTTTCCACTCAGAGCTATATTCGCGGCTTATGACAGTTTTGGGCAGCTCGCGGCCGTTTTCATCCTTGCCGAACTCAAACCACTTGTGCTCGATAATTCTCGTCCAAGGAGTTTCACGGTCGGTATAGTTTACTGCGGCGTTGCCCTGAAAATTGGGCTTGTCCAGCACCTCGTTTTCAAACCTGACGGAGCGATATTCCAGCGCTCCAAAGCAATAATTGAAATATGCGTCTATCGCGCCGGTATATACGACGTTTTCCGCGAGCTTATCAAGCTCCGACTTGTTTTCAAGATAGTCAACGCCGAGTCTCACCTTGATTCCTTCAAGCATATTCTCAACAAGCCTTGTGTAGCCGCCGACAGGGATTCCCTGATAGAGCGCGTTGAAATAGTTATTGTCAAATGTAAGGCGCACGGGCAGGCGCTTTATTATGAATGCGGGCAAGTCCTTACAATCTCTGCCCCACTGCTTTTCCGTGTATCCCTTTACGAGCTTTTCATAAATATCGGTTCCGACGAGGGATATCGCCTGCTCCTCCAAATTCTTCGGCTCGGTTATGCCTGCGGCTCTTTTCTGTTCTTCTATCTTATTGGCCGCTTCCTCGGGGGTAATTACTCCCCACATCTTATTAAACGTATACATATTAAACGGCAGAGAGTAAAGCTCGCCCTTGTAATTTGCGACCGGCGAATTTGTAAAGCGATTGAACACGGCGAATTTATTCACATAGTCCCACACGGTCTTGTTGTTCGTGTGGAAGATGTGCGCGCCGTACTTATGTACGTTTATCCCCTCTATTTGCTCGGTGTAAATATTGCCCGCTATGTGCGGACGCTTGTCGATTACAAGGACCCTCTTCCCCGCTTCATTTGCCTTTTGTGCGAAAACCGCACCATACAGACCGGAGCCCACTATCAAATAATCGTACTTCATATATTTACCTCTCTAAAGTTTATATTAAAAAACATTTCAGCATTAAAACTATTCAGTCTATAAAATGCCTATATATCATCTATAAAGCACAAGCTTACCGTTTAAGAATGAGCTTTTTTGCACGTTTCATTTCCTTAGATCTGCTATAGAGTAAAAACCATATAAGATTTGGAACCAATGCACAAATCGCTAAACGAATAATAATTCCTAACACGCCTTCACAAATTAGGTCGCAGATTAACCAAGTCAATACGCATAAAATAACAGTAGTAGAAACATATTTAGCCATCTTCGCATAATAAGCTCCCGGCTTAGAATGAAAAATGTAAGTAAACACGGTATAGTTTTCCCACGGTATAGAGATAATCATGCTGACAATTGTAGAGATAATAATGCCACATAGCCCAATTATTTGGCACAAAACAATATTTAAAACTAAATTTGTTATCATTGTCACATATGGCCGAAATTTGTCTTCCCACCATAACCCGGCTGCATCTTTATAGGTAAGCACAATTCTTCTGATCTGATATATGAAGAAGTAGATGACCATCAATATAACAATGTCCATTCCAAACATATTTGGTTCCTTAACCCAGATTTTCATAAACGGCTGATACAGGCACAAAAAACACACAGAACAAAACATGACCAGCCAAGTGTTTAAGAACGATAATGTCTCGAAATCAGAATAATTCTTTTCAATACTTTCAGTTTCCAAACTATTGCCCAAGCCCGCCGTTACTGAATTATATATAATCGTTAAGAAGCCTATAATTGCATTCATTACATAATAATAATTTCCGTATTTGCCAACCATTGTAAGGCCAAAAAAGGCCGAAATAACAATATTATCTGTTGCATGAAAGACAATTGAATTAGCCTTGGTTCCAAACAATGCAATAACTTTTTTTCTGAGTGAAATCTCAAATTCCTTGCTGACACGACCTTCGCAGCGATGTTGTGGAAACATTTTGTCAACTACTATTTTATTGACTATATTTGTTGCAACAGTTGATATAGGAAGCCATATAATATAAAAATAGTAATTGCGAAAAATCAGAAGGCTGCCAATCTGAATTATATACATAAGCAGTTGAATAACCAAGGATCTCTTACTGATAATGTCAGAACGCTGATATGCTGTTAAAAGCGATTGTTTATACGCAAACATCAGATAACTGATAACCGTGTTAAATAGATAAATAAGATATAATACATATATATTAACATCATCAGGCGTACCGTTTTTAACTAACTGTGGGAGAAACGGGATCAACGCCAGACCGACAATCAGGATAATAAAACCGATAAATGTGTACAGCTTTTTGTAAAGTGCATAAATCGCATTGATAGTTGCTGTATCATCCTCCGCAATGGGCTTGTACATACTGTATACCAACGCACTTCCAATTCCGAGTTCAGCCAAGCTCATAAAGCTTAGTATTGAAGTAAACAAGCTATTAAGGCCTAAATATTCGGTACCCATAACATAAAGCATAACCGTTCTTACAGCAAATGGAGCCAAAAGCCCGACGCTTTTATATAATGTTCCAAAAATAATATTACGCACTGCATTTTTCGTTCTTGCAATTTTCACTATAGGCCTCTCCTTAAAAATTGATTTATTCTATGCTTTACATTTATGTACACACACAAAATGTAAATCTCAGTCGGATTTTATATTATCCAATATTTTCCGGCACTTATCAAAACAGGAGTTTTGCAATACCTTGGCACATTCATATTGAATTTTTTTATTTTCATCTGAGAAGCGATTATCCATAGAATCTATCGCGCTCAACACATCGCCGACATCACAACTACTAAGATCAAATACATATTGCCCCTGATTAAAGCTTTCAGCCAGTTCTTTGTATTTCACCGCCCATCCAAGAATTATTGCAGGTATATGCTCCTTATATGCATGGATAATTGCATGGTATCTGGAAGCAATAATATAGTCAAAATTTTTAACAAATTCACTATATTCCATACAATCCATCTCGTCTTCAATAAGGTAAACTTTTTTATTCCCCGCAAACATCTCATAAATCTTCCTGCATAGTTCCAAATCATTAGAATGTCTAAATATATATACATTTCTTTTTAGTGATAGCAATTTACTTATAATTTCTTTATATACTTCCAACACCTTTGTTACATCACCATGATGTACCGTCTGTTCATTTGGAATAATACCCACATTACTCTTTGTCTGCAAAATTGGCGGTTTTATTGCATCCTTATTGACAAAGATGCTCTCAATTTTTATGTCTGATGTCTGCAATACAGTATCCAAAGAAATTTCCACATTGGATAAATGGTATATATTTTCCAAAAGCTCTTTTCCTTCATGCTCTCTTGCAAATATCAAATCTGCCTTTGGAAGCACCTCAGATATTCTATGGTCGATCTCAGATTTTTGATCTTTGTAATTAAAAGGGCCAAACGATTGCGGCATCAGGATTACTTTTGCCCCATATTTTTTGGCTTCCTCCACATAACGCAACAAACGATAATTCGCTTCAACTGAGAACTTATCAGAAAGTGCGAAACCACTGACATCAATTAGCACATCTATATCTTTGATAACATCACTATACTTTTTTATTCCATTCTTTTTGTACTTAGTTGCAATCTCGAATGAATCAAATAAACATTTCAAATACCTTTTGCAATATTTTTTTATGTTTGATTTCCGATCAACATAGGATTTATTATCATAGGTTGTGATGAATCTGCACTGTATATGGGTATATTTACGAAAGTTATCAATTGGAATATAGTATATAACTACATTTTTATACCTCGCCCTTAGTTCGCTAATCACAGAATACAATAAAGACTGTGCACCTTTATTAGAAAATTGTGCTCCCGAAATCAGAACCTTCATCATATCTTTCCTCCACACTTCAATCTACGGCTTGCTCACCCATAACAGTTTGATACAGTTTATTGATTTTGTCGGCATTAATTTGTGCTGTCATATGCTCAAGCATATCCTTCTGCCCGCACGTCGCAACTTTACGCATCTCTTCAGGGTGTTCTATAGCATAGCGCAGCTTTATTTCCAAATCATCAACATTGCCTCCGGCATATAATAGACCTGTCTCACCATTCTTGATGATTTCAACCGTGCCTGCACTTTCCGCCCCAATTACCAAACTTCCAGACATCATAGCCTCAACCGTTACACGTCCGAAAGCTTCGGCGACAGAACACATAAATGTAATGTCGGAGCTTTTATAATATTCCGCCACATTATCCGAGGTGCCGCAAAACTTGATATAATCGCTTGCGTTACAATTTTCAACCAGTTTCTTCATTTTGAGAGCTTCTTCGTTTGCATCTGCGCCAACGACAGAAAGTCTAAAATTTTTATACCCTTTTTTGTGCAAGCTAATGCATGCCCTTATAGCATCCAGTTGTCCCTTCCGCTCACAAACGCGTCCAACAATTAAAAGCTGTATTATAGGCTTCTCAAGAATGCGATGCTCAGTACATAAAAAGGGTTCAGGATCGATACCGTTCAAAATAGCAGTCATTTTTTCCTTCCCAATTATCGGAGCATATTTTTCAAAAATGCTTTGTGAAATTGCAACTGCGTGAGTTGCCTGTTTCATCAACGCATAGCCTTTTTTCTTGTTCCAAATTTCTCGTTTCTGATCTTCCTCAAGGAACTCGCGAATATGCCAAATCAGAGGAACACCCATTTTTAATGCCGCTTTTGCCCCGACATAGGTCCACGATGTATTGATATGTACTAAATCTATATTTTCTTCCCTTATAACTTTACAGATTTTTGGCACTGCCGTCTGGTTCACCATTTCCTTTATTATATGTTTTATTTTAATCTTCAGGCTTTTACGATTCGCAATCCTGACTGTCCAATCATAGGATGGAATCGTAATACTTTTTATTCCTTCTTTGTCCAAAAGAGTCTTCCCCGGTCCTTCTTTCGGCAAAACCACAATAATCCTATGATTATATTTTTTTTGCAATATAGCAGTAAGCTTCACCATGCTGAGAAAAGCACCAGAAACGCAGTTATTATCCGATGCGACAAATAAAATATTCATTACTATATTTTCCCTCCATGATTTTTAACAGCAAGCATTTTAACTATCAGGCTTGAATATCAAGATCCTAGACTAATTAATTTTGGGATAGCAGATTCGATACAACATTTACACTTCTATCTTCTTGAATAGCCTGATTTGAATCAAATGCTAATATATAAGCAACTGCTATAAAATAAAACATTATAAAACGCGCATGAAAAATAGTTGTCGCAAACAAAAACAAAATCATTATTGCCCAATACTTAAAATTAAGACCAATTTTCTTTCTTTTTCCTACAAGCACAATAATAAATGGCAACAAATAAATTATAGAGAGACACAATCCGCCTTGTCCCAGTATTCCCGTCAAAGAATTGCTGAATCCCTGTCCGGTACCCAATCCTGTGTTGCCTATCAAATCCGTTTTATATTCATACAAGCCTGCCAAAGAATTATACCCGGTTCCAAACAAGAAATGATTCATCCAAGCTCTTATTCCTGCTATATAGTCGATTATTCTGATGGAATAGGAGCCTGTACCGCTTTTTACTCCCATGGCTGCATCTGTAATAAAAAATGCTGCCACTACCATAAATAAAAAAACTAAAACATAAAGCAGCCATATAACAGCACTGCGTTTTTTTTGAATATATCCCCAGCATTTCAGTAGCAAAGCAATGATTATACACAAAACTCCGGTCAGAGAAAATGTAGTAATCGTATATACAATTAACAATACTATTTTAATTTTTGATGGTTTTTTATTTAAAAAAAGCTCATATATCAAAGCAAGAATCAGCACAAGCGAATGCATTGGAGCTTCGCAAAATATACCGGTATTCTTATACATATGAAAACCAAATGTACTTTCTATCTGAGTTTCAAAAAAAAGTCCGAAAAAGCCGTTTACCGTATGCTTAGTACCCCAGGTAATCGTTGCGGATATATTTGATGTCAGCAGCGGAATTATCTCAGCGAAAATCCATACAATTGTTGATGCTGTGGAAATTATAAACACATAGGTTGAAAATTTATTGTAAATATCAAAATATCTTTCTTTTGAACCTTTTTTAGAAAGGTAAAAAATCATACAAGGCAAAAATATAAAAAATTGTAAAATGAAATTACTTTTATCACTAACCGAAAACCGTACTATAAGGTATAACGTTGACAAAAAAATAATTGCAATGACTATAAGGAAAATTTTTTCCTTTGCAAAGCTATTTTTATTCACACTGTTAAGGAAAAGCAAAACAGCCAAAACAGCAGTTATTCCCTCAATGTATAAATTAGTATCCGAGAGTCTGCCATATATTGTATTACAGTTCAGAATTAACAAAATAGCAGTGATTGCTTCAAGTAAGTCTGCAAGCGGAAATCTGCTTAATGAATTATTGTATGTCACATTGCTCGTCATATCTTCAACTTCCCCTTCGCGCAAAGAAAGAATTATAAATTATCTGTTATATTACAAATTACTTCAATCAATTTATCCCCTTTTTATTTTCAAAAAGCCATACACTTCTTTTTCCATCTTTACAGGTAGTATCAATTGTCAAATATTTACCATCAGGTGTTATACGCGGGTGCAGGTCACAGCGCTTTTCCTTGAACATACGCGGATCGGAATAAATGCTGCAGATTGGCTCAAAATATTTTCCGTCAACGGACGAAATAAAAAGCTGCTGCATACAATTTTTCAACGGATATGTATCAGCTACGAAATGCTTTCCATCACTAAGATAGGTCGGATGGCCATCATGTGTCAGATATTCGCTTTCTATTATTTTTCTGCTGCCGCTTGTGATATTATAAGAGATATAATAAGAGCGGCTGCCATTGAATCCCGCTGAGGTGGTCAACAACTCATTATTATTTTTCCAACAGTAATGCGAAGTGACATATTCTTGCTCAAGGCACTGTAAATCAGTTCCGTCCGGCTTCGCAGTATACAGTTTCGCTTTCCAGTGTGCTCCAACCCCGGGTGTATATAAATGAAAAAAGATAAACCTGCTGCCATCAGGAGAAATTGAAATATGGTTAATATAGTTCCATTCGTCACGTGCATCCGGAGTACGAGCTACCAACTCCTCATAAGAAACAATGCATTTTGTCGTGTGATCTTTTAAATTCACAAGAAAAATTCCATCTTTCGCAGGCACCTTGTCACTTTCGGTTTTGTCAGGCAACGCATTATAACCATATCCGGGACGCAGCCTCTGCAATCTTGAATAGTTCAACGAAAGTCCATATTGGAAATCAGGCGAGATATCATATAGCGCAAGCGGAAATACATCTATTTCACGCTTTTTCTTCAGGTCATAGACACGCGTAACATAATGATTTTTATCGACATCGTTATAAAGCACTACATCGTCCATAGTGGGATGCCAACGCAGTCTTGCTCCCTGTTGCCAACACCACGCGCTTGTCGTACCAATAGAGTGATATGTTCCCGATTCAAGATCAATCCACTGCAGCTCTGCCATATCCCGCTTAGTATCTGCTTTTTGCGGAATCATTGTAACAAGCAGTTTATTCTGCTGCCTGTTCATCTGCTGTATATCATAATATCCGAAAAAAACGTGTCGGTCAGGCTGACTGAATATCACCGGCTCCTTCCAATCATCACTACATAAAGAAAAGCGTGCCGGACAACCGGGCCTGTTACTTTTGATATACTTTAAAATAGCTTTTAAATTTTGGATTCTTTCTACATTTTTTTCTCCAACAACACCTTTAATCTTTGATTTTACACCCATTTTTTCAGCCCCCCAAAAATGTGTCACTGATAATCCAATTTTTATTTTTTTATTTTCATACCTAATCCATACATTTTTATCGCCAACCATATAAGCCTTGGTGACGAACTTTTCGCCACCTTTTGCAGTAATTTATCCATACGATTATTAAGCATATTATTATCAGCTTCTCGTATTGCTACTTGATAAGGCTCGCTTTTAATCACCGTTTTCAATTCATGGAGCTGTTGGCTAAGCTTTTTCTTATTTTTTTCATGAAAAAAATAATAATCAAACAAACTCCGAAATCTTCTTATAACCATAGCGTAATACGGCTTTTGAAATTTTTCATTTTGACCGTAGCGCTCCATAAATTCCTGCCACGCGTTAAAAATCGCCGCATTAATTTCAAACAAATTTTCCTTAAAACCATGTGTAATAGATGACGATAGCTGACGGTAATTATAGACGGTTGTGTGTAGATATTGAACCGACTTAGCACAGGCAAAAATGTGTGCAGTATATAATATATCATCAAATATTCCCTTAACCCTCAGATCAAATCGAATATTATGATCTAACAGCATTTGCCGACGGACTATCTTATTCCATGGACCACCGTATCCAAAAGCCGGACCTTCCTTTGGAGAATCAAAACAATATGTTTTGCAAAAATCAGCCTCAATCAACTTATCTATTATTGCTCTGTCGCTTGTTACAAAAGGTTCCTTGTAAAACTTGATATTTTTAACCTTATCGCCATATACCAAATTCACATCGCCAAACACTATATCCGCTTGACTTTTCTCACCCGATTTAACCAGCTCCTCTAATGCGTTTGTTTCAAGCCAGTCATCAGAATCGCAAAAAATTATCCATTCGCCTGTTGCTAAATCAAGGCCGTCGTTTCTTGCCTGTCCTACACCGCCGTTCTTCTTGTGTATTACCTTTATGCGATCATCTTTTGAAGCGTATTGGTCACATATTTCTCCGCTTTTGTCAGGACTTCCATCATCAACAAGTATTAACTCAATATCTTTCAATGTCTGATTCTGTACACTTTCAATACAAACGCCAATATATTTTTCTACTTTATACACAGGAATCACTATAGATATCTTAGGCATATTTTATTCCCCATTCCGATTATTATCCATCAAATTTTATTGCCCCTATCAATGGTATATTTCTCAAAGATTCGGAGTCCTCAAACCTAACACTGCCTTCATACATAAAAGTAGTGCTATGTTCAGCTGCACTTATATACTGTTTATAATACTTTCCTGTTTGAGCATTTCCCGCACTCACCCCTGTATCAAAATTAGATCTACGCTCAAACTCTTTCTTATCAGTGTCAAGAAATTTATAATGTAGTATACCAACAATACACGGTGATTTTTCAATTAAATCATAAGGAAACTGATAATGAGCATTTGCGCTGACCGTTCCCCTACTGAAATAAATCAAAGGATACTTCATCACCGAACACGGTACCTTCATCATTCTAAAACGAGGACCACCGGTAATCGCTGTTATTACCGAATTGGCAATTCTTCTGGGTTCTTCTTTGTAGCTGTCGGTATCCATCCAACAATACGTTTTCTTTATATCTACCTCAGAGGAGTTAATTGAAAACAGCGGAGCATCGGCATACATGTCAAGATTAAGACCCTTAAATCTTTTAATATCCCTACTTTCCGCATATTTTACTAAATCTAAAACAGGATGTTTCTCCATACCTATATATGTAAATAATTCATCAGAATCTGTAAGGATATACCAACGCTCAAATCCATAGTAGCTTATAACTCTATTCAGCCACCCTTCCTTGACAAAACAGTTATATTTGTCTGAGGTGCGAAACAAGTCTATATCGTTTTGGGACAGCATCCACTCATACGTCCCATCTGTCGAACCATTATCAAGAAATGCAAATCTCTCAACTCCCAATTTCCTATAATGATTTACAAGCATTTGTAAACGCTGTTTATCATTTTTAACACATAAAACCACAATAGGCATCTTCTTATTTTCATACTGCCTGCAACGAACCGCATCGATTTTTGCCTTTGCAAAACTTTCATAAACCAGTCTAGTTCCAAATCCAAAGCATGCACTGCAATGTTCCTTCATAAGACTAAGCATTGCATCCTTCCATACGGCGTAATCTTCTTTTGAGAGATGGTTCAGATTGCCATTAGCATACTCATACCCATAAAGGCACCGCAAATAAACAGATGCGCATATAAAGTACAAAGTATAAAAAAGTTTTTTTGCCACTTTTTTCAAAATATGCATTTGATTTCTTCCCTTTACTACTGCATAATCAGCCGTTTATACAGACAAATTTCCTTTTCTATTGTTTGATTGGCAAAGTACCTGTTATTTTTTGGGTAGGGCATCCTACCGACTAAATTTTCATAAATCTCTTTAAGAGGTATATTTTCATCCTCATTGGAGATCATAGCAACATTTATCATTCCATCAAAAATTTCATGACATACGTCAATGTCCGATGTAATCACAGGCATGCCAAATGCAACCAATTCACAGGTCATAACCCCTTGAGTATCCTCTCGAGTCAATAAAAGACCACATTTAGACCAATTCAGATATTCAATAATTTCCTTGTGATCCAAAGTCCTGTCAATCCATTCAACATTATCCGGTTTGGGTGTATGATTAAAAAATCTGCCCTTTCCAATTACAAGAAATTTTGATTCAGGATTTTCTTTCGCCAATCGTGCAAAAATATCAATACAATATTTCGAACCATCCAAATTTGAACGGATAGTAATATAATCGTACTTTTTCGGCGAAAACAAGTCATAGCTATTCGTTTCAAACACCGCGCCTATGCTGTTATTAATAATATGACAGTGATCTCCCAATTGGGATGGTGTCATACCGGTATTTTTCAAAAACCTTTTATAAATCCACTTACTTACAAAAACAAACTCGGATTTATGGGCTAATCTTTTATAATAATTCCTCCATAACTTGATTTTTATCTTATCATAGGAGTGCTGAACAATCCTATGTACCAATTTACTCTCAGCTGTAAAATCGTAAGGTTTCGGATAGTCTTTTGTCAAATATAACATTTCATGACCATGAAAGAAAAAGACCAGATGTTTGAAACGCGACTCATATTTTTTCAAGAAACGATAATGATTCCTCACATTGGCAGAGTGGCAAACAGCTATATCATAATGTTCATCAGAGTTTACATAGGTGTTGAGCGATATTACTTTTATCCCATCTATCTCATAATCTTCCTGCTCGTCAAAATTCAATACCGTTACATCTGCCCCGTGTTCCTGATAATATTTATTTCTTATATGCACAAACATTCTCTCATGTGTTCCACCCGGTACCGGATAAAACGCAGTCAAAATCAATAATTTCATAATAATTATTCCTTAATTATTTCAAGGCTTCAAATACATCCAATGCTCTGCGCACCACGTCATCCATATCATAATATTTATATTCCGCCAAACGACCTAAGAAAATAACATTTTTCTCTTTCGCAGCTTCATCGCGGTATCTTTGCGCTAACTCTTTCCACTCTGTTGTCGGGAAGGTATAAAAGGGTTCCTCGCCATCGCACGGTATTTCCTTAAGAATGGTGGTCTTATCACTTTTCTGTCCGGTCATCTTTTTGAATTCTGTAATGCGTGTGTAATCATAATCCATTGGCCAACGTGTGCTTGCGACGGGCTGATAGGATTCGCAGTCATGCGTTTCAAAAATAAACTTTATGCTGCGATACTTCAGTTTCCCAAATTTGTAATTAAAATAATAGTCGACAGGGCCCGTATAAATCATGGTTTCATAATCAATATAATCAATAACATCCTTATAATCCGTATTCAAAAGCACGTGGATTTCGGGGTGATCCAACATTTTTCGGCACATCTCAGTAAATCCGCCCTTCGGGTTACCCTGATACTTATCCGTAAAGTAACGTGTATCACGGTTTTTTCTGAACGGAATTCTACTTATAACAGATTTATCAAGTTCGGCCGGCGACACGCCCCACTGCTTTATAGTAAAATATTTGAAAAACTTCTCATAGATATCTTTGCCGCCTTGACTCAGAACAACATCCTCGCTGGTTTTAATATCATCAATCTTTACCTTACGACTCTCAATAAAAGCATCCATCTCTTCCTCGGAGAGGTTCATATTGTACAGTTGATTAATCGTTTCTAAGGAAATCGGCATCGGCACAAAACGTCCGTTTACATAGGACAATACCCGATGTTGATATTCATGCCATTCACAGTATTGGCATATAAAATCAAACACCTCTTTATCATTTGTATGGAAAGTATGTGGACCATACATTTGTACCAGAATACCATTTTTGTTATATTCATCATAAACATTGCCGGCAATGTGATCTCTTTTTTCGATAATTAAGACCTGTTCATGCAGCTGCGTTGCTATACGTTCAGCCACAGTAATGCCTGCAAGGCCGGCACCAACAATAACATATTTGAATTTCATTTTATCGTTATCCTTTCATATTTACCGCAACTCAAAAACTGGCGCCGTATTTTTTATGAAATAACTTTGCTGCAGCAAAAGAGGAAATTTTTGTTTTCCAATTTACTTCTTCAAAATATGGAAGTTCTTTAATTTCATCTCTTTTTATAACATCTTTTTCAATTTGATATTCCAGCCACACATTGAACAGTCTTTCGCTTACTCTTCCTGCAAAGCGCTTATCAAAATCAGACATACTGTTCAAATCCAAACGCTTATCCATCTCAAACAAAATTTTAAACAGCCATGAGCAGTAGTCATTTATTAAATCCTTTTTCATAATCATCATATTAAACATATGTGCCCAAGTTCGGTTCATAACGCTTTTAAAGGCATGATTATACTCCGGCGTCAGTTCGTCAATTATCTTCTCGGCAAGATCGAACTGCTCCGCTCCCCCATTCATGGTATGGGCGTACTGAGAATAAATCGTTTCAATATAATAGTTTCTGCGTTTAGGCACAAACACCTTATACTTATCCAACATTGGTTCCAACTGCTCAAACGTAAGTGCTGCCTCTAATTTATTGTTCTTGTTAGCCTTTCTGCCAATAAAGTACCTTCGATAATGGACTAACCCCAAATACTCAGCGTCAATATGTTTCCAAGCCCAGTATAGTCCTGTCTGTGAACCAAAACAAAAATTCTTTTCTGAAATATTATCGCCGGTATCATCTCTTACATATCCGAAATCCACAGGTGTGCCGTCGTCGCCTTTCTTTCCGGCAGCACCTACATGCAGCGGAAGGTACATTTCGTCCTTTGGCATTTCGTATTTCTTATGTGTAGCAACAACTATCTTTATCTTATCCTTCAAAAGACATTCCCCCTTTTGTCAATGACCTTTATTACAAAAACACGGGTTGATTTTTATGTAACATTATTATCAATCTCTGCTGAACAAATCCCTCGTATATACCTTATCCCTGACATCATCAAGGCTTTCATCGTACCTATTAGCAATAATAGCTTTACTTTTGGTCTTGAATTCTTCAAAATCATTCACTACAATGCTGCTAAAAAATGTGCTGCCATTCTCCAATGTCGGTTCATAGATAATAACAGTAGCTCCCTTGGCTTTAATACGCTTCATAACGCCCTGAATAGAGCTTTGTCGAAAATTGTCACTGTTGCTTTTCATCGTGAGCCTATATACACCAACAATG
Source organism: uncultured Clostridia bacterium (assembly GCA_947632045.1). Lineage (GTDB taxonomy): Bacteria > Bacillota > Clostridia > Oscillospirales > Acutalibacteraceae > UBA7067. Next base: position 2,338 of record CANRNQ010000025.1, on the reverse strand, counting down.
CAACTTTTTTCTTCCCCTGCTTTATAATCACCGCGGTTATAGTAATCATAATAGCCTACCTGTTTCAGCACCCTGTCCGCAATAAAATCTTTTCTGGTTCGGTTGCTCTCAACAATAGCCTGAATAAGATTTTGAGGCACATTACGATAGTTTGCAAGCAATTGTTTTGTATCTTTCGGCAGGCAGTAGCCACCGTATCCGAATGACGGATTATTGTAATGCGTACCTATTCTCGGATCAAGACATACCCCTTGGATTATTTGCTGTGTATCAAGTCCTTTCATTTCTGCGTAGGTGTCGAGTTCGTTAAAGTAACTCACCCTGAGGGCAAGGTATGTATTTGCAAAAAGTTTAACCGCCTCGGCCTCGGTAAACCCCATATAAAGCGTATCTATATTTTCTTTTATAGCGCCCTCCTGCAGAAGTCCCGCAAAAGTATGCGCCGCCTCTACAAGATTCGCATCATCCATATCAGTTCCGACAATTATTCTGCTTGGATAAAGGTTATCATACAATGCCTTTGATTCTCGGAGAAATTCCGGACTGAACAGAATGTTCTTGTTTCCTGTTCTTTCCCTTATCAATTTTGTGTAGCCCACAGGTATTGTTGATTTTATTACCATAATTGCTTCCGGATTATACTGCGTAACAAGGTTAATCACCGACTCAACTGCCGATGTGTCAAAATTTTGTGTTTTGCTGTCATAATTCGTAGGTGCGGCTATTACAACGAAATCAGCATTTTTATACGCCGTTTCTGCATCAAGTGTCGCCGTCAAATCAAGATTTTTCTCCGCCAAATATTTTTCTATATATTCATCCCGTATCGGCGATTTTCTTTTATTGATAAGCTCCACCTTTTCGGGAACTATATCAACCGCATATACTTTGTGGTTCTGTGAAAGCAAAACAGCTATTGAAAGACCTACATAACCGGTTCCGGCTACCGCCACTACATATTTTTTATTCATTATTCTCTACCCTCTTCGTTATAAATAAAATTCTTTATACCATTTTGCAAATTTCCTTAAACCTTCTTTAAGCGAGGTTTTAGGCTTAAATCCATAATCCATCTCAAGAGCATCTGTATCTGCATAAGTAATAGGAACATCTCCGGGCTGCATGGGAACAAGCTCCTTATGCGCCTCAAAGTCATAATCACACGGAAGCACTCCGGCTTTCACGAGTTCTTCTTGAAGAATATTTACAAAATCGAGCAGCTTCTCCGGATGATTATTCCCGATATTGTAAACGGCATATGGAGGAATAGGAAGTCCATCATCCCCGTTTTTCTTTTCCGGCGCTCCATGCATCACCCTGATAACGCCCTCAACGATATCATCAACATATGTGAAATCGCGCTTGCAATTTCCGTAGTTAAATATTTTTATAGTTTCGCCATTTCTTAACTTATCTGTAAAACCAAAATAGGCCATATCAGGACGACCGGCAGGCCCATATACAGTGAAGAAACGCAGTCCGGTTGACGGTATATTATAAAGTTTAGAATATGCATGAGCCATAAGCTCGTTTGATTTTTTGGTTGCTGCATACAGTGAAACGGGATTATCCACTTTATCTTCCGTACTGTACGGAACCTTTTTGTTTGAACCATACACAGAAGAGCTTGAAGCATAAACCAAATGCTCAACCGGATTATTTCTGCAAGCTTCAAGAATATTAAAAAATCCAACAAGATTTGATTCTATATACGCATCAGGGTTTGTTATCGAATATCTAACTCCGGCCTGTGCGGCGAGATTAACCACGACACTCGGCCTGTATTTTTCAAAAAGCGACTGTATAAGCGCTTTATCCGCAATATTTCCTTTTATAAACTCAAAGTTATTATTGCTATTCAGTTCCACAAGCCGATATTCCTTAAGGCGAACATCATAATAATCATTCATGCTATCAATACCGATGATTCGGGCTGTTGGTACATCAGCGAGCAATCTTTTCACCAAATTCGCACCAATAAAGCCGGCTGCACCCGTTATCAGCACAGTCTTACCGTTTAAATCTACGTAATTCACACCCACACCCTCTTGTTTTTTCATGCTCTGCACTTTATTTTTGATATCTGTAAAGCTTCCTGTTAAAAAGCGTATTGCCCGTAAATAAATCTTTGAATTTGGCGCTTTTTAGGCAGAACAACATAAGTAGAGTAAAGCACCTTATCAAGCTGAGGCTTTGTTAAAACGCTCTGTTTTTTGTCCTTATTGACCTTGACCGAAAAATGTCTGCGATAGTGCGCAAGGCCTATGTAATCGGCTTTGAGATTTTTCCACGCCCAATAAATTCCCGTAAGCTCGCAATAATTCGGGTTCTTGGCGCT
>CANRNQ010000024.1 GCA_947632045.1 uncultured Clostridia bacterium | reverse complement strand
CACATAGTACAAATACTGACGATCGCATAAGAGTCGAAGTATAACGGCATAAAAGCACAACAGTCAGCCGCACCGCCGACAGGCGGTGCGGCTGCGACTTTACTCAAAGTGAAATATTAAAATATTAAAGCCGCGACCACGCGGTCCGCGCGACAAAGCGCTTAGCCTCACAGAGAAAACGCCCCTTCGCTTCGGGATTACCGATGCGCGAAGGGGCGTTAATGCTTTTATATGCTTTTGTCTTCTATACTCCGGCGCGTTAAGCGTCAGTCAATTATTTCTCCCGAAGAAATATCGGTCATATCCTCAAGCTTGTTTTTTTCACTCTGCGTATCATCGCAGCTAAAGGCGGCTTCGTCGTCCGGCTCGCAGGACGCTGCCGGCTTAGAAGCTTCATCGGTAGCTGTCGGTGCGGCGGACTCTTCGGTCGGGCGCTCGTCGCTCGATTTTTCCTCGACTGCCTCGCCGTCCTCGTCATAGGAGCAGCACAAGGTTATGTCGCCTCCGTCGTTTTCGTCCTCGTCGGCTGCTATCTGCTGATCTCCCGCGATGACCTGAGTGTCTATAAGCTCGTGATAACGGGCGATCGCTCTCTTGAAGCGCTCGTTTGCCTTGACTATCGAGGCGCAAAGCTCCTGAGCCTCATAGCTGCCCTCCTGCTCGCCGCATTTGAGCTTTTTGTAGTATTCCTTGCCGAGCTCAATGTAAGCCTTGTTTATCGTCTTTGTTTCACTCCTCATAACAAGGCGGAGCCTGTTTATCTGCGCCTTTATCCTGTTTTTCTCGATTATCGACTGAACCGTATCTCCAAGGCAGCTTCCGATAGTTGAAAAAATATTCATTTAAAAATCCTCCTGAAAATATTATCATCTTTTATTGTTATCCGCGCGGGGCAGCCGAGCGTTTCAATTCCCTTTGGCGCTGCGCCGCTTTGAATATTATCTGTAATTATTATTGCAGAAAATACGCCGCAGGTCAAGCAATGCAAATAAATTTTTTACAAATATGAATGAAATTTTTTGAAAAGTATGCTATAATTATCTCTGTGAACTCTATTAATATGAATTATGGAGGCGGATTATGTCTATCAGCGATCTTAAGGCCGTCGAGTGTCCGCACTGCTTCGGCAATAATAAAATAGTTTTTTACAGCAGTATAACGCCCTCGTCCGACGAGTCGCTCAGAAGCTCGGTTCTTAACGACTCCCTTTTTAAATATAACTGCATACACTGCGGCTATGAGGCGAGGCTCTCTTACCCCGTGCTGTATAACGATGTGAACCGACGCTTTATGATATGCTATATACCCGACTGCGACAAAAGAACCATAACCGACAGGGTCATAGAGCTCGACAGGACAAGAATAGCACCGATAAAAAAGCGCATAGTTTCAGATTATAACACTCTGAAGGAGAAGATAATAATCTTCGAGTCGGGGCTCGACGATATGGCCGTCGAGCTGACCAAGCTTGCGCTGAAGGTCAAAACCGAGAAAAAGTACGGCGTAAAGGTGGACTGCGGGTATTTTTCGTTTTACGACCGCAGAAAGATAGGGGTCACCTTCTTTGACTCCGAAACGCTTGAAAAGCGCCTTGAAACGGCGGGTATGCAGGTTTATCAGAAGTCGCTCGGAATAGCCGCACGCCTTGGCAGAAAGCAAAGAATGAGCAAGGCCTTTATTACGGTAGACGAGCAGTGGGCGCAGGAGATATTGCACCGTTACCGCAGGTATGGATTTGAGGAATAGGCTCTGCTTAATAAGCTCCGGCGGCTGTCGCGGAGAATAATTTGATGAAAACAAGAAAATAACAAGACTTTGCCGCGTGCCGCACAAAAAATATGATTTTAGCGGACCTATCTTTGTTTGCTTTTTTGCCGGACTTCCAATTGATTTTGTTTGATTTTACAAATTAAAAGTAGTAGAATGAAAAAGGAACAGATCCAAATATACGACACAACAGCCATGATCCTGTTTGACTGTGAATAAGCGCCTGATTTTCCGTCATATAATTTAAAATGCGCAGCCGCACGGAAGCATTCGCGCCCTTATATTTGTGGAGGTGTATTTATGAGCAATGAAAATAACAAAAATGATATGAACTCTCAAATAGACGATATTTTAAACGAAATAAAGCAAAGCAAGGCGGAAAGCGAAGCGCCCGACGAGGAGTTTGTAGATATAAGCTCATTCAGCGGCGATGATGGAAAATCGCAGGATAAGGCCGACAGGATAATATCGGAGCTTCCGTCAATGAAAGACAAGGCCGAAGGAGCGGACGACAAAGCCGCATATTACGCTCCGGCGGAGGACGGCGAGCCGAAGAAAAAAACGAAGGAAAAGGGCAAAAAGGGCCTTGTCGCAGCAGGCGTTGCGGCCGCTCTTGTGCTGCTCGGCTGTTCGTTTTACGCTGCCTATGCTTTGAATCCCGAGGTGGTTCCGGCAGCCGCGCCTATACCTAAGGTTGAAGCTACGCCGGAAAACGTGAACGAGTTTGTTTTTGCAAAGGGCGTTTCAATAGCCGGAACAGAGATAGGCGGAAAAAATCAGAAGGAAGCAAAATCTCTGGTAAAAATAAAGGAAAGCGACTTTAAGGAGCAGTTTGAGGTAAATATAAATTACGGCGACGGCAAGAAGCTCACCTTTACTCAGGACGATTTTACATATAGCTATAACACCGACGATGTGTTTGAGCAGGCTGTTCAATACAGCCGCGACGTCAGCACCGCAATACAAAACGGAACCATAGATAACCTTGCCGTGCCCGAGGCCTACAACGTGACCGCCGACGCGGAAAAGGGTACAGTTGATTTTGGAGTGTCCTGCATTGTGGGCGAGGCGTCGATTGACAAGGTGGTAAAAAGAAGCGCGGGAAAAATCGACAAGCATGCCGTTGAGCCTCACGCCACCAAGTATAATCCCGACGCAAAAAGCTTTAAGCAGATGTTTACATGGGAAGAGGGCTCAAACGGAGTAGTAGTTGATCGCGACGCGCTAAAGGCCGATATAGAGGAGCTGTTTAAAAACGGCGCAAAAAGCGGAGATGTAACCGTTCAAACGACTACTGAAAAGCCAAAGCACACCATGACCGAGGTTCAAAACAACGTGCAGCTTATCGGTAAATTCAGCACGATTTCCACAAACTCTTATGACGCTACCTGCAATATGGGAACGGCGCTGAGCGCTATAAACGGTACGATAGTCGATCCCGGCGAGATATTCTCCTTCAACGAATGTACCGGCGACAGCAACCTTGAGTCAAACGGATATTTGCCCGCGAGCGTTATACAGAACGAGGAATACGTTACCGGTATCGGCGGAGGAATCTGCCAAGCCGCAACTACTATTTATAACGCGACCCTGCTCGCAGGAATGGGCATTGAAGAGAGGGCCAACCACTTCTACACCTCGATATATGTTTACGGCGGACTTGACGCGACTATTGATTACCCGAACCTCGACCTCAAAATGAAAAATCTGACTGATTATCAGATATTCCTGCACACATGGCTTGACGGAGTTACGCTCAACTGTGAGGTGTACGGCTGGCAATCGCCAGAATGGGATGAGGTGAGAACCGAGTCGTGGTGCTCTTGGGACGATTATGAAAGCTTCGGCTTTGATGCTCAAAGGGTGTATTATAAGAACAATAAAGAGGTCAAAAGAGAGGATCTTCCCGATTCTGTTTACAGCCACAAAAACGGCCACGCCACGGTTGCCGGCGACCCCGGCACCGAATCGAACAAGATAAAGGATCCTAAGAAAAACTTAAAGATGTAAGCGCCTGTCGGCGCAGAAAGGCTCGCATACCGTTTGGCGGCGGTGTGCGAGCTTTTAGTTTGGTAAAAAAGTTGTTTTTGCGCCCTCGGCACTGACGGACGAGTTGAAAATGACGGGTTTCAACTCGTCCGCTTTGAAATTTATTCTTGGCTTCTCTCTATCGACGAAGCTGATTCACGGGAGATAAAGATTTAATCAGGAAAAAATTTCTTGCGTGAAAAGCGGGGGCTTGTGAATGACGCAGACAGGTAAATTAAAAATAAAACGTGCGGAAATCGGAGGCTTCATGGGGTGTTAGCTCCCACTAAAAAACTATAATATATAAAGCCGCAGTCAAGCTGCTCAGCGGCTTGACTGCGGTCAACAAGATTCAAAAATATAGTTCTAAAATCAAAAGTGCGTTTAGGCAGGTCGAGGGAGGCGTAAAAGCCCCCCTCAAAAGTTTTTATTCATCTCGTCCGCAGCACTTCTTGTACTTCTTGCCGCTGCCGCAGGGACAGGGGTCGTTTCTGCCAACCTTTTGCTTGGCCGTCTTTCTTACCGGCCTGTTTACGTCGGTGCCGTCGCCGCTCGTCGCCATAGGCTTTGCGACCTGCTCGCGCTTAAACAGCACGTTGAGCTGCTGAGGCGGCTGTTGAGGCTGCCTTGCCTGTTGAGCCTGTGCCTGTGCCTGAGCTTGTGCTTGTGCTTGTGCTTGTGCTTGTGCCTGAGCCTGAGCCTGAGCCTGCTCTGCCGCTCTGCGCTGAAGCTCGGCCTGTTGCCTCTGTATGGCGAGGATCCTCCTCGGAGCGACGAGAACCATCTTGACGGTGTTCTCGCGTATGGTCGCTATCATCTGGTCGAACATATCAAAGCCCTCAAAGCGGTACTCGACCACAGGATCGCGCTGGCCGTAGGCGCGCAGCCTTATGCCCTGCTTTAGCTGCTCCATAGCGTCGATATGATCCATCCAATAGGTGTCTACGTTTTTCAGCAGATAAACGCGCTCCATTTCGCGCATTGTTTCCTCCGGCAGTATCTTTTCGTTACCATCGTAAAGCTCCATGGCACTCTTCTTGAGGTCGTTTATAAGGTCGATTTGCTCGAGCTTTTCAAGCTCGTCGGCGCTGTACTTCATCTCTGAGCTGTCGATGAGCCAGCCGAGGTAGTAATCTCTGAGGCTTTCAAGGTTCCATGTTTCGTGAGGCGCGTCCTCCGGGCAGAAGGATTTGACAGTGCTCTCGATAGTTTGATCTATCATCTTGACGATTTGATCCTTTATATTCTCTCCGTCGAGAACCTGATCTCTCTGAGCGTATATTATCTCTCTCTGACGGTTCATAACGTCGTCGTATTGGAGGACGTTCTTTCTTATTGCAAAGTTGCGGCTCTCAACCTTTTGCTGCGAGCTTTCTATTATGCTTGAAAGCATTTTGTTTTCAAGAGGTACGTCGTCGGGAGCGTTCAGCCTTTCCATTATGGCCTTCATTCGGTCGCCGCCGAACAAACGCATAAGGTCGTCCTCTGTCGAGAGGTAAAAGCGGCTCTTGCCGGGATCTCCCTGACGTCCGGAACGTCCTCTTAGCTGATTGTCGATTCGCCTTGACTCGTGGCGCTCGGTTCCCATTATGAACAATCCGCCCGCCTGCCTTACCTCCTCGGCCTCGTCCTTTATCTCGTTTTTGTATTTTTCGTTTAGTTCTGAGAAGGTCTTTCTCGCGTCCAGTATCTCCTGATCGTCGGTTTCGCCGAAGCCGGTGGATTCCGCTATGATCTCCTCGGGTATCTGCATTTTGCGCATTTCAGCCTTGGCGAGGTATTCCGCATTACCGCCGAGTATAATATCGGTACCACGGCCGGCCATGTTGGTGGCTATTGTTACCGCGCCCTTTTTACCCGCCTGAGCGACGATCTCCGCCTCTTTTTCGTGGTGCTTGGCGTTGAGCACATTGTGCTTGATACCGCGCTTTTTAAGCATGGAGCTCAAATACTCCGATTTTTCTATTGAGATCGTGCCGACAAGCACAGGTTGACCCTTTTCGTGGCATTTTATAATATCCTCTATAAGAGCCGAAAACTTGCCCTGCTCGGTTTTGAATATAGAGTCGGGAAGATCTTCGCGGGCAACGGGCTTGTTTGTGGGTATCTCGACAACGTCGAGCTTGTATATCTCTCTAAATTCCTCCTCCTCGGTCATGGCGGTACCCGTCATGCCCGACAGCTTTTTGTAAAGGCGGAAGTAGTTTTGGAAGGTTATCGTCGCGAGGGTTTTGCTCTCGTTTGCTATCTTAACGCCCTCCTTGGCCTCGATAGCCTGATGCAGCCCTTCGTTGTAGCGCCTGCCGTACATCAATCTGCCGGTGAACTCGTCTACGATTATTACCTCTCCGTCCTTAACGACGTAGTCTATGTCCCTCTGCATAATGCCGTAGGCCTTGATAGCCTGATTTACATGGTGCTGTATGGTCAGGTTATCCGGATCGGTGAGGTTCTCAATGCCAAAATACGCCTCGGCCTTTTTTACGCCGAGAGGGGTCAGGGTCGCTGTTTTTGCTTTCTCGTCGACTATATACTCAATTCCCTTTTCCTTGTAGTACTCGTCGTTGTCCTCCTTGCTGTCTATTTCGGCAAATTTTTCGCGCTTCATGCTGCGCGCGAGCTTGTCTGCCTTTTCATAAAGGTCGGTCGATTTATCCCCCTGGCCGGAAATTATAAGAGGAGTTCTCGCCTCGTCGATGAGAATGGAGTCAACCTCGTCAACGATGGCAAAGGCGTGGCCGCGCTGTACCTTGCGCTCTTTGTAAACGACCATGTTGTCGCGCAGGTAGTCAAAGCCGAGTTCGTTATTCGTTCCATAGGTTATGTCTGCGGCGTAAGCCTCTTTTCTGAGGTCGTTGTCGAGGTCGTGGACTATTAGCCCGACGCTCAGCCCGAGAAAGCGGTAGAGCTTGCCCATCCATTCGGAGTCGCGGCGGGCGAGGTAGTCGTTGACCGTCACTATGTGTACTCCCTCGCCCGTAAGCGCGTTCAGATATGCCGGCAGAGTCGCAACGAGGGTTTTACCTTCACCGGTTTTCATTTCGGCTATTCTGCCCTGATGCAAAACTATTCCGCCGATGACCTGAACGGGGAAGTGCTTCATTCCGAGCACTCTGCTTGACGCCTCGCGGCAGACGGCGAACGCGTCGGGAAGAATATCGTCTGTGGTTTCGCCGTTTTTGAGCCTTTCCTTTAATATTTCGGTCTGGCTTTTGAGCTCCTTATCGCTCATCGGTTGATATTTGCTCTCAAGCTCAAGTACCTTGTCGCAAAGAGGCTTTATTCTCTTGACCTCTCTTTTGCTGTAATTGCCAAACATCGCCTTGAGAAAGTTTGCCATATTATCATTCCTTTTTCTTTATAGTAGCTTTAAGCGGTACTATTCCACTGTAATCCTTTTAAGTATAACACATAACGAATGAAATTGCATTACTTATTTTAAAGTTTGAGCAATGTTTATAATTTGGCAATAATTAAGGGCATATAACAGCGGCAATTATTACTTTGATAATCAATTAACCGTCGCGGGACAAAATGATATGACCCAATAAAAAAGAGAAGCTCAACCTTTGGTATGGCATAATTAAGTTGACAAGCGAAGCCGAGGGGAACAAGGGAGAGCTTCGTGAAATTTCCAAGGATGCTGACAAAGGCGTTTCCTTTCAAAATACAGGCGATTCAAACAATACACCGGTGGAAGATACAGAGTGCCTGTTTGACACGGAGCGGCATAAGCTCGGCATAGGACGCAGGGTGATTCCACCGCGAACGCCGTGGCACGATGGCAAGGAAGGGAGAAGGTGGCGCAGCGCAAAAGATTTGAATATTAAGTTAGCGGAGCATCATAAATGGCAATCTTCCAATATGCTCGTAAATCAAATTTTATCGCTTAATATTTGTGGACATTTTAGCTTGCAATTTAGCATTTTTTTGGGTTGCGCGAATGTGGGATTTTTGCTGCCGCGTGCGCCCGTTTTGGCTTAAAGCTTTGCGGTATAGAGTTCGGGCGGCGACCCGCGCGGCGCAGCCGCGCGGAAAACGCGGAGGGAAAGCTTTTGCTTTAAGTGGAGTGGTGAATTGACCTCCCTCCGCGTTTTTCTGCAAATTTTCGCGGGGAGCGAAAATTTGCGGTCGCCGCCCGAATCCCGTATAACGCTCAATGTAATATGGACAATAGGCGCGGCAGCTCCGCATAATGTGAAAATACGGCTCTTTAATATAAATATCCCCGTTCGGCTCCCGTTCTTTCCGTTGACAGAGCCAAAATCGGGGATATATAATATTAAACGAATATTACTTTAAATAAAAGTGTTTACAGTGAGGTAAGAAATGGATATTGATACAACTCTTTATTTTATTACGGACAGCAGCAATATGAATGAAGCCGAATTTTTAAACGTGGTCGAACAGGCCTGCATGGGTGGCGCGACGATAGTTCAGCTTCGCGAAAAAAATCGCGGCGGCAGGGATTATCTTGACCTCGCCTTAAAAACAAGGTCGATCACGGACAAATATAATATTCCCCTCGTAATAGACGACAGGGTAGACGTCGCGCTTGCCTCGGGCGCCGCAGGAGTACACGTAGGTCGGAGCGATCTGCCGGTTTACGCCGCAAGAAAGCTTATGGGCGCCGACAAAATAGTCGGTGCAACGGCAAAGACGGTTGAGCAAGCTCTTGAGGCCGAAAGGCAGGGCGCGGACTATCTTGGAGTGGGAGCGATTTATCCTACCACGACAAAGGTCGTCACCGTGATCACAAAGGTTGAAACTCTGCACGACATATGCGACAGCGTAAAAATAAAGGTAAACGCCATAGGCGGGCTGAACAAGGATAATCTTGAGATCCTCAGCGGAGTGCCGATAGACGGCGTATGCGCCGTAAGCGCGATAATGAAGGCCGAGGATCCCCGCCTTGCGGCGATTGAGCTCAAGGAGAGCTTTTTAAAGATGAGAGGGATGTTTTCTTAATTCGGTTTTATTTTTTACCGGTCGAAATAGCGTTCGCGCTGAACACTATCCCCCTTGAGCCGTCCAGCTTGACAGTAGTTCCTGTTTTCAGCAGGCTCACGGCGTTCTTCGCTCCCACTATGACAGGCATATCGAGAGCCGACGCAACTATCGCCGCATGAGAATTAAGTCCATCCGTTTCGGTGATAACTCCTCCCGCCTTTTTGAGCTGCGGCAGCATCTCGTTGGTCGTTCTCGCCGCTACTATTATATCGCCCGGCTTGAAGTTTTCGTTTGTGCTGTCGTCGCCGCCGAACACGCATATTCTTCCGATAACGCTCTGGTGTGTAACGGCTGTACCCGATACGAGCACGTTTCCTACAAGATGCACCTTGAGCATATTCGTCGTACCGGATACCCCGAGCGGTATGCCCGCCGTTATTACGGCGAGATCTCCGTTCTTAACAAGGCCGTGCTGCTCCGCCACGTCAACCACATGCTCGAAAAGCTCGTCTGTATTAGTCTTTTCCTCGACCAATATCGGTATGACACCCCACGACAGATTCATCTGTCGCAGCACCTTTTTGCTCGTTGAGCCGCTGATTATCGGGCAGTTTGGGCGATACTTTGAAATCATTCTCGCGGTCGTGCCGGTCTTTGAAACCGTCAGTATTGCGACCGCGCCGAGGTCGTGCGCCGTTGTGCAGGTCGCGTGCGATATAGCCGAGGTAACGTCCGGCGAGCTGTTCAGGTGGTGCTTTCTGAAGCGGTCGATATAGTCTATATCGTTCTCCGTGCGTTCGGCTATCCTTGCCATTGTTTCAACCGCCTGCACCGGATATTTGCCCGCCGCCGTTTCGCCGCTGAGCATTATTGCGCTTGTTCCGTCGTATATAGCGTTTGCAACGTCGGTCGCCTCCGCTCTCGTCGGCCTTGGATTTATCATCATTGAATCGAGCATCTGCGTCGCCGTAATCACCTGCTTACCCGCATTGTACGCCTTTGTTATCAGCTTTTTCTGCAATACGGGTATTTCCTCCATCGGTATCTCAACCCCGAGGTCGCCCCTTGCAACCATTATACCGTCGGAAACCCTGATTATATCGTCTATATTCTCTACTCCCTCGGAGTTTTCTATCTTCGCTATTATTCTTATATTGTTGCAGTTGTTTTTGTCGAGCTCCTGCCTTAGCTGAAGGATATCCTCGCTCGTGCGCGTGAAGCTCGCGGCTATAAAGTCGTAATCCTGCTCCACCGCAAAGGCTATGTCCTTCCTGTCCTGTTCGCTTATAAACGGCAGCGACAGTCTTGTTCCCGGCACGTTTATGCCCTTGTGCGAAGCGATTTTGCCACCGTTTAAGACCTCGCACACTATATCCGTCTTTGTGGTTGCCGTGACGAGCATCTCTATCAGCCCGTCGTCAACGAGTATTCTGTCCCCACGCTTTACGTCCTTAGGCAGATCGGCAAAGGTTATTGAGCATCTCTCCCGGTCGCCCTCGACCTCATCTGTTGTGAATGTAAAGGTTTGACCCGCCTCGAGCAGCTCGCTGCCGTTTTTGAACAGCTTCGTCCTTATCTCGGGCCCCTTTGTGTCGAGAAGGATCGCGACCGGCATATCCAGCTCTTCTCTCAGCTTTTTCACCGCGTCCGCCCTCTTTTTGTGGTCCTCGTGGGTGCCGTGCGACATATTCATTCTCGCGACAGCCATACCGCTTAATATAAGTTCTTTCAAAACGTCCTCGTCGTCCGTTGCCGGACCGAGCGTACAGATTATTTTAGTCTTTCTCATTTAAACATCTCTCCTTTTCGGAATACGGAACGATACGCTTATACTCACGTTTGGATTGCCGGCTTGATCGGGTAAGCCCGCCAAGCTCTGCTCTGATTTAAATTATATACTATTTTACCCGTTTAAACAAGAAATAAATGTGATATTTTATAAAAATCGAGAATCGGATTTTTCCTTTTTGCCGCTGCCGCATTTCACGTTTTTGCTTTGTGCTTAATATGGGGCAATTCGGGCGGCGACCTGCGCGGCGACAGCCGCGCGGAAAAACGCGGTTCGGCCAAGCTCTGCACAGCACAAGCCCCCCTACCCCCGCGTTTTTCGGCAGCTTCCCGCCGCAGGCGGGAAGCTGCCGTCGCCGCCCGAAGCTATAATACGCGCTCAATCACATAAAGCTTTAGGTGCGGCAGCTCCGTTTGCGGTATCGACAAACCCATACGCCTATCAAAAAATCATCTCAGCTCCGCGCGGAACACCCCGGAGCTTTCTCCCCACGGGTGCCAACCCTTCGCTATTCTCTCAAAACCAAAATGCTCGTAATAGCCGACATGGTCGCTGCAAAGATACAGAGCCTTATAGCCTATCGCCGCAGCGTCGCGCTTTATCCTCTCTATAATAAGCGAGCCGTAATTATTTCCCCTGTGCCGCTCCTCAATATACAAAGCGCAAAGCCAGGGATAAAGGTCCATTCTGCTTATAAAGTCATTTGTTATAAGCCCCGCCCCGCCTATTATTTCCTCGCCCGACGTCAATAGATACCACTGCGGCAAGGGACTGTCCGAATCCAGACTGCTGTTTATACAGTCCTTATATACCATCATACTATCCTCGCTTGCCCAGTGACTTTGAAAAAATCCTATTGCCGCTTCTGCGTATTCCGGATTTTCTCTCACCGATATTATCTTCATCTTTCTACCTCCGTTTAGTTCTTTGTCTATATTATACATCGCGGAGAGTCTGCGGGCAGCCCCGTAAATTTTTCCAAAAAATAATGAGCCGGTTATTTCCGGCCCATTGCAATAGCTTCTAATGCTTTCGCTTTATTTCTCTGATTATGCGCTGTATGCTCTTTTCGGAAAGAAAGTATTTTTCCGCAAGCTCGCAAATACGCGAGCCGCTCAGGTATTCCTCAAATATAAGCCTGTTTCTACGCTCGAGCTCCTCGCGCGTATCCGTCAGGTAGCCCCACGGGCTCCTTTCGCCCGTCCTGCGCGGAATATATATGCTCTCTCCGTCCACATACCGCTGTATCAGCTTTATTAATTTCATCGGCAGAACCTCGTCCGCCCTTTTATAGCTCATGTTTGCCTCCTGATTAGATTTTTCCGGAAAGCATGGCTATAACATTTTTTAATTTATTTGCAATAGCCAATGCTATGCAAACCTAACATATCTTGTCAAAACAAAGCTCACTCCCTCGATAATAAATCAGTTAATTATTCGTAATATTCATCTTCGACAAAATCATCGCCGCTCGACTCGTCAGCAGACTGCTTTTCCACCGGCTTGCTCCTTGCGACGGCGTTGTCGGAGAACATCTTATCCAAGGTCTTCTTGTCTATCTCTCCGCTCGCGTAATCAAAGCCGTTCGCACTTTGAAAATCGGCTACTGCGACAGCCGTGGTGTCACCGTAGTAGCCCGTCGTTTCATTGAGCGGCCAATAGCCGAGATCGTCGAGACGAGTCTGGATTATTATTATCGTATCTCTAAAGCCGTCCTCGTCCCCGCCTTCGGTATCCGCGCCGTTACCGACTGTAAGGTAAATATCCTTATTGTATTTTATGCCGTAATTTTCGGCGACCGAGCCCGCCTTGCCGTTTGGATAAAGCGTATCAGTAACGGTCTTCATCGCGCCCAAAACGCTCACACCGCCTCTTGTAAAGCTCTCGGCGGGTATTTCAACTACCCTGTTGTTCTTAACGGCGAGCAGCTTTTTAAAATCGGCGTTTTTCTTTATCATATTTTTCATTCCCGTGTCGCAGAAAATGTACTGAGGGTCCGCTTTGATTATCTCCTTTATGTTCGCCTGTCCGCCCGCCATTGACGACGCCACATTTTCGGCCCCTGAGTTTTTGAAGATTATGTTGCCGAGCATATCGCCTGTCACTGTTTTTCCCTTATAATCAAAAAGGTAGCAAACTGTTTTTGGCCTTGAAACGTCCGGCAGCGCTTTAGCGTTCTTTTCAAGAGCGTTCGACAGTGATTTAAAGCTTTTGTCGCCAAGCTCCGTGCCGGTTTTTTTGCCGCCGAAGAGCATACCGAGCTTTTCATACATAAGCTTTAGCTCGTCGGTCGTAGACGGCGAAACAAAGCACAGCACCGGTATTTTATTCTCAGCAAGCGAATCGATCGCCTCCTTGGACAAGGTGCTGTCGGCTATCACTACCTGCGGGGATATCTCCGCTATTTTATCAATACTCGGATTATCCTTCGAGCCGACGCTGTCAACCTTGCTTATCTTCTCCTGAGTGCACTCGTCGCTCCTGCCGTCTATTCTCGATTCATACCCCATCTCGAGGATTATATCTGCGGCATTGTCTGAAAGCACTACCGCGTCGTTTACGGCGTTTTCTATCCTTGTGTGCCCTACCGTTATCGGAAATTCAGAGCCGTCCTCCCCGGCGCAGCCCGCCGCCGGAATTATAATTGCAGCCGCGCATATCAGCGCTAATATTTTCTTTATCATTTCATTTTCCTCCGTTGCTTGTTTTTTCTATAAAAAGCGAATCTATAAACTGCCGTGCGCAGCGAGCGGAGCGTCCGCCGCGTTCAAGCGCCCACGTTTCAGCTTTTTTAAATAGCTCCGATTTTTCCATCGTCACGCCCTTTTGCTCGGCTATCGCCTCTACTATGTCGAGGTAATCCTGCTTGCCGGGCGTTGAGAAGTTGACTGAAAGGCCAAAGCGGTCGGCAAGTGAAAGACTCTCCTGCATCTGATCGTTGCGGTGAAGCTCTCCGCCCTCTCTGTCGGCAAAGGTTTCCTTTACTATGTGTCGCCTGTTCGAGGTCGCATATATCAGCGTATTTTCAGGTCTTGCGGCAAGTCCGCCCTCAAGCACCGCCTTGAGCGAGGCGTAGCTGTCGTCCTGAGTCTGGAACGACAAATCGTCTATATAAAGTATAAATTTCATGGGAACCATAGCTATTTTGTCTATAAGAAGCGGGAAGTCGCAAAGTCTTTCCTTCGGCATTTCCACTATTCTGAGTCCCTGCGTCCAGTACTCGTTGAGTATTGCCTTGACCGTAGACGACTTACCCGTACCCTTATCGCCGTAAAGCAGGCAATTGTTTGCGCTTTGATTGTTCAGAAAGGCCTTTGTATTATTTATTACAAGGTTGCGCGCATGGCTGTACCCTTTCAGGTCGTCGAGCGTTATACTGTCCGGGTGCAAAACTGGGTTTATCGTTTCGTCGCGCCAGATAAACGCCTTATAGCGCGCAAACATTCCGCAGCCGTTTTTGCGGTAAAATTCGGCGGAGCGGCTCACTGCGTTGTCTATATCCGAAAGCTGCGGCAACGGCTCACCCGCCTTCCACATGGGCAGCGTATCGGCTATACCTTCGATCTCGCTTCTGTATTTATAATCCCTGATTATCTGCTCCGCAGGCAGACCCGACGCGGAAACTATAATTTCAATATCCCGCCTTGCGGCCGATATCACGCTTTCGGCAAGCCGTCCCTGCGCGCCTCTTGCCGCCGCCTTTGAAAAGCTGTTTTCGTCATACAGCGCCGCCTTTGTTATGTATGTGCGCAATCCGTCCTGGCAGCCCCTCTCGCAGAGCAGAGAAAAAAACGATCCCCACTCCGAGAGAAACTCGCGCGGCTCGCTGTTGACGCTTAAAAGCAGGCGCAAAAACGCCTTTGGAACGCTTCTTTCGAGCACTCCCTTATACACGGAGAGCGACGAAAGCCTGAGCGCGTATTCCTCTGTTTTTGTCATATTATCCCTCTTCGGCAATTAAATCAAGAGCACGATCGGGCTGATCGGATACTCTTTTATACGTCTATCTTATTATTTTACATTTTTTGCGCGTTCAAGTCAAATAATAATTTGCCGTATCGGAATTTGGGGAAAATTATCGGCGCGCGTCATCAATCGGCAGGGCTGCCGCGCCTATTGTCGCGATTGCGTTGAGCGGTGAACGGGATTCGGGCGGCGACCGGCGAATTTCCGCCTGCGGCGGAAATTCGCGCAAAAACGCGGCGGGGGCAGGGACCCCCTTCCGTTTAAAATAAAGCTCGCCCCGCCGCGTTTTCCGCGCGGCGCAGCCGCGCGGGTCGCCGCCCGAACTCCATACCGCAGAGCATTAAGCCAAAACGGGCGCCCGCGGCAGCAAAAAGCTCCCCTCCGCGCGCCTTGCACAGCCCCGAAAAAAATTTTTAATTTTTTTAAAAAAAGTCTTGCATTTTAAAAAAGAGCGTGATATAATAGACAAGTCGTTGAGAGAAGCGACAAAATAAAGTTGGTGTTGATGACACTGAGGGTCCACCTGTTCCCATACCGAACACAGAAGTTAAGCTCAGCGGTGCCGAAGATACTTGGCTGGCGACGGCCCGGGAAAATAGGGAGATGCCAACACATAAAAGCTACCGTCCAATAGGGCGGTCGTTTTTTTTTGCATGTTTTTCGTAAGGTGCGATCCACAGCCGACGATTCATATTGATTTGTATTCATATTATTTATATTTTAAAAATAAAAAGCCCGCGCAGACATTCATCACAATGCCTGCGCGGGTAATGTTTTATGGCAGATCATCAATCCGAGGGAATATCCTGACTGTCGGACGTTTTGTCAAAGTAAACCTTAACGCCGTTGTATTCCATAACAAACTGATTATCCGTAAAGCTTAATTCACGGTCACCGAGCTTTATCCCGCCGGACGATTCCGACCATTCAAGCGGCATATTCGCTCCTGAGGCAGAGAGACAGCCTTTTCCATCCTCTGCAATGACGAAGCTGACATTGCTCAAGGAACTGTCGCCCAACTTTTCAAGCTCGCTTAGGCTTAGAACTTGCCCGTCGTGCTCCGCCTTTGCCGCCGTCCATGTGCCCAAATAGTTAGACCCTCCGTTAGAACAGCCCGCAAGAAGCAGGGCTAAAATAATAACAAAAGCCATTGTAAACGATGCGATTTTCTTCATTATGTTTCCTCCTCGCGTTTATTTTTTGCGTAATGTAATTTAATTATTTTCATCAGCTTGTGCGAAGGTCATATTCGTTTTCTTATCTGCGGATTTTGCCGCAAGCAGAACGATTGCTCCGGCAAGGGCTAACGCCGCGCCTATATAGAAGAAATGCTGAGCCATACCGCACATCAGATAAAACGTCGCAATTATATTTGATTTTTCCTGCGTTTTATTCAAAAGAGATTTTTATTGTCGGTTCATCAATAGTATCATTATCACCTCTAATTTCTGCTCCTACTTCGATTTCTTTTATATCTGAAGGAGCGTTTATTTTATTTTCCTCGAGCGAAGATTCATCCAGTTCTATTTTTAATATAGCGCTATTTCCGCTTTCAATTTCTTCCCCGTAGAACAAGTAATCCGACATTACACCGTTTATAGAGAGGGAATCATACTGATCGTCGATAGAAATCGCTTTTTTGCCGTTGTTTTCCACAAGAAGCAGTAGATACATATCAGAGCTGTATTCTGACGGATCCTCCATAACGCTCTTGGCGATGATCCTAAAATCTCCTTTGTTATATACTTCCTTTCCCGTATTATCAAATTCAGCCTTTACGTCTGGTACAACAATGTTTATTTGCGCCTTGTCCGCTATACTCTTTCCATCGGCATCGCTCTGCTTTAGAAAAAGCGAAACGGAGCCGATTTCGTTTATACCATAAGCGCTCAAATATTCCGGCTTTATAACGGATGAAATTTTTATATCCATAACCTTTCGCTTACCGGCATTAATTTCGTCATATGAAAAGTCAAAGCTATCTACAACCAAGCCGTTTATGGCAATATCAGAGGCGGTTATATTCACCTCATCGTTTGTAGTGTTTTCCAATTCCAAAAGCAAAATAGTTTCTTCGTCTTTATTCACCATTAATCCGCTTGAAAGCAGCCTTACACCCTTTTCGTCGTAAAGGCTGTCCTCTGAAAAATGAGTTATTTTATAATTGTATGTATTCATAGCCGCACGGCTTGTTATTGTTTTCTGATAACAATCGGTATCATAGTCATGAGAATCAAACGCAGATGTTTTTATCTGCCGGGGGCCGGATAATATATAATCGCCATCATCGTCCGATATATCAAATCCTATCTCTATATCTGCGATTTCATTTATTCCGTACAGCATCATATTATCAAAATCGAAACTAACGGATTCGTTTGCCTTTTTACCATCGGCAACCTCACAGCTTAAATAGCCGTCATTAACCATATAACCATTTACAGAGTTACAGTTATATGCCATTGTTTGGCTGTGAAATGATAATTTTTTCCCGCTGTTATTTTCAATACTAAGCTTCATATCTGCGGAGCTTTCCGTGTACTCCAAGCCTGTTGCGGTAATTTTTACACCTTTTTCGTCAACCAATACAGTTTCGGTTATTGTTGCGTCCGTATTAAATTCGCCTAATTCTTCATCGGATTCCTCTGTTTGCGAAGACGATGAGCTTGATGAACTCGTCACGCTGCTTTGTCCGCTATCGGAGTTTACCTGACTTTGCGAAGATGACGAAGATACTTCACCGTTTGTCTGTGCCGCCGGCGCTCCGCAAGCCTCCAACGACATCAGCATCGCCGAGGCAATCAGAAGCACGCCTAATCTTTTTACTGCTTTTTTCATGTTGTTTCCTCCTTCATTTTGAATCCTTATCTAAAATATTAGGCAATATAATTTTGCCTGAAACAGGAGCGTTGAGAAAATCCGACCCCTGTTTTTGCCGAAACGATTTTATGCTGTTTTATCTTTCCGTCAGCGACACGGGGTCAAGGAAGAAAAGCTCCGATTTTTGATTGAAATTATTTACCTTGGCTCTTATTCTTACACTTTGACCAACCTTTATCTCGTTTTCAAAAATCTCGCCCTGCAAATTCAAATCAAAAATCCCGACGTTTTCAAATTTGAATGCCGGACCTATTTGCGAGTCCGGGTCATAATCGCCCGCCGTTAAAAGAATATCGTATCTTGTTTTGTAATCTCCGTGATTTACTAAATAATCAATGTGACCGTCAAATTCTATGGTTCTGTCTTTATATTTTTCCGCAAAATCAATATATTCATCGCAGATGCTATCCTTCATAGACAGTATTTTCGCCAGCTCCTCACAGTTCTCTACCGTGAGTATTTCTTCATCAACGTCGCTTTCCAATTCCGTATCTTCCATATCGTCCGACTCCGTATCCTCGATAATTTCCTCCGGATATGTTTCTTCAACGGCTTCGCTGCTCTCAGCGGGAGCTTCCTCCGTGCTTTGCTCAGTTGTTGTCGACTCTTTATTCGGGAACACATGATAGCGTATTATTACTTCCGTATCAGCCGGAACCCATGTGTCAGACGAGTATTCTCTGTTTCCGCCGACGGAAACATTTTCTACCTCGCCCTCTTTAACCAAGAAGCCTATTATCAAATCATCAATGGTTTCAAATTTTATGTTTGTGAAGCCGCTCTTTTCAAAATCCTCCTCGACAGCTTTATAATCCTCACCCTTTACGGAGGATGAATCCATAGGTATCTTAACCTCGTCTGGATGATTTTCGCCATTACTGCAAGCAGAGAGCGATAATAATATTATTACTATGAGCATAAAATTAACAATTTTTTTCATATCGACTTTGCCCCTTAATCGTGACTGCTAATCTTATTTTTATCCGTAAATATTACGCATTGGAGCGCCTGCGAGAATCCCTCTGTCACAGCCCCATAATTTCCTTTTTCTTCGCATTAAATTCTTCGTCGGTAAGTATACCGCTGGCATTTAACTCTTTCAGCTTTTTCAGCGCGTCTATCTGCTCGTCAAGCGTAAGAGCCTGATTATTGCTTTTCATCTCTCCGTTTGGAGAAATTCCCTGCGCTATATTCATGCCGTAAAGCATTCCGCCCATATCTCCCAAGCCGTTATTTTGTATGCCCGTGGCGATTTTTTGCTGAGCGGAAATATTCGACGCGTTGCGCGGAATATTTTCATATGCCTTAAGCTCCATCTTGTTCAGATTATATTTATTTACCAGCTCACGCGACTCAGGCGAAAATTCAATATTTTCAACGGATACCTGCACTATGTCAAAGCCAAACCGCCTCTTCCACGAGCCGGCGTTCAGTTCGTCCTTTGCAATCTGCTGTGACAACTCATTCATATGCGCCAAAAGCTGTGAAATACGGTAGGTGCTTGAAAGGGCGTTAAGCGCAACTATAAAGGATTGCACAAGATCCGGCAGAACCTTAGCCCTCACCTGCTTGTCGTCAAAGGAGTAATATCTTACGTTTGGCGGCACAAAATTTTTGACAAAGCTCTCCGCGTCAACAATTTTTATAGTGAAGGATCCGTATGCGTACACCTCTAAATCGCAGTCGTAAAATATATCGTGATACACCTGCGGTCCTTTTGTCCCGAATTTTATATCCCTTATCTCTCTGAGGTTTACGAATGCAATTTCCTTTTTGGTTGAGGCTACTCCTCCGTACTCCACTCTGCTTTTAACTTGCTCTAAAATTGATTTCCTCGCGCCGTCGCCGTTGAATATGCTTACCTCTCCGTTTTTGTATTCGTATTCTCCCGGAGTGGTTATAACATTTTCAATGCCTCCCTGACTGAAAATGAAGGCGGCTGTATTTTCCGGTATGCGTATTTTTGAGCCGTTTGTAATAACTCCGTCGGAGCCTCTCGTATTGCTTCCTCTGCCGTTATTTGTTGAGTCCAAGATTCCCGGAGCAACAACGGTATGCTCGGAAAATCTGTCGGCTGTTATTATGTCTTTCCATTGATCGGATAAAGTGCCCCTCAGCGCATCGGCTCCCGCTTTAAATATTCCCATTTTTATTACCTCGTTACAGCGTTTGTTCGGTATCGCAGTATTTGCAGCATACAAACTGACCCTGATATCCCGACAGCGGCGCCATACAGCCGATACACTTTGTTGTAACCTTTGCCGGTTCTTTTGGCATTCGCGCTTCCATTCGCGATTCCATTATAGATTCATTTATAGAATCCAGTTTGTTTTTAGCCGCCCCTGCCCCCGAAGCTAAGGCTCCGCTTAATCCGTTAGCGAGATCAAAAAGGTTTCCTACTATTCCCATGTCCTCTCCTCCGCATCTGTTTTTGTAAACGCCGCGTTGCAGTAAAATATCTTCGCCGCAATTTTAGCAAAAGATAATACATCTAATAAATTCAGTATATCATACAAATAATAATTACGCAAGTGCGTATATGCGGCAGCGTAAACCTTTATACAATATTTTTGAGGTGATGCTATGAGTGTCAAGGATATTGTAGTTATGCGCTTCAAGCAGCTATGCGGTGAAAGGCATTTGAACATTAACGGTTTGGCCACTCTCTCCGGAGTAACGCCCTCCACCGCGTACAGTATGATGGACAGCTCCCGCAGGGATATTTCTATCGTCACGATAAAAAAGTTTTGCGACGGTCTTGATATTACCCTCGGGGAATTTTTCTCCACCCCCGAATTTGATAATTTAGAGCAGGAGATAAAATAGTCCGAAAATCAAAGAGAGTAACCTTGTCATTATAATACAGGGTTACTCTCTTGCTTTGGTATGCCGACAGCATACATTTTTAATTTTCGATATGATATAATACGCTTAAAGAGAATCAAAAGATAATTTTAAAAATTTTGCGCCCGCTCTTATCCGGACAGCTTCACCGCTATGACAAACAGCACGAAGCCCACAATAAAGCTCAGCGAGCCGACCAGTTTGGTTATATATCTGCCGTTTTGCGGATTCGTCGGCCATATTTTTTCCGATATTCTGAATATGTCCCCGAACATGAAATACGGCAGCGCCGACCAGAACACGAAAAACACGGACGCTGTGATGAAGTGCATAATTATCTGGTTCGGTCTCCACCTCAATATCATTGGAACAGCGTTGATAAATGTAAAAACTCCGAGCAGCCACACTGTTATCAAAACAACCGCCAGCAGCTTCGGGAACACCCTTCTGCTCCGAAAGCCCGGCAGCGGCCGAAAATTCCTTCGAACGCCTGACTTGTCGCCCTTTATCCTCTTTCCCTCGAGCGCTCTTTTCAGCTCCTCCGCGCTTTTATACCTGTTGTTCTCGTCGATTTCAATACATCTGCTGATTATCGGCGTAACTTTACCGTCGTACAGCTCTTCGTTCGGCAGTTTTCCCGTCAGAAGGTAGTTCAAAAGCACTCCGCAGGAGTATATATCCGCCCTGCCGTTCGTCTGGGCAAAGCCGAACTGCTCCGGCGAGGCGTAGCCTGCCGTTCCGAGTATTCGCGTATCCTTCATTCTGTCGGACTTGACGAGACGCGAAATATTGTAATCTATTATCTTTACGTTCCCGTTTGCTTCGAGCATAACATTTTCCGGCTTTATGTCGCGGTGTACTATGCCGTTTCGATGCAGCGCGTCAAGCCCGTTGCATATCTGCCACATTATATTCTTTGCCGTTTTTTCGTCGCACAGCCCGTAACGCTCCGCCTTATAGTCAAGCGTGACCCCGTTTATGTACTCGCACAGGCTTATGCATCGGCCGTTTAATATGCGCGCGTCATATACCGTCATAAGGTTGCGGTGCCTTATATTGCATATCGCCCTCATGACCGGATATGAGTCGGCGGGAGAGGAGCATCTCAGCAGGAGCTGCCTCGTGATATTATTCTGTACTATGTCTATGTGACCGTTCACCGTCGATACAAACGTAAAATCCCAAATATCGGGGCTTACCGTACCTTGCATATTGACCTCACAAAAATTAAATGTATAATTTAATTATATTTTATCACAAATTACAGGAAAGGGAAGATATAAATGAAAAAGAAAACAGACGAGCTTTTAAACGAGCTCAAGAGCTCGGAAAGCGTTGAAGAATATTTTGACGAGAATGACAGCGAAATATTCTTTGGCACTCTCGCCGATTTGATAGCCTCGCATATGGCGAGAAAGGGTCTTAAAAAGACCGATATTGTAAAAAGGTCCGGCCTCAACCGCGAGTACTGCTACGAGATAATACGCGGCAGCACAGACAAAAAGACCTCGCGCGACAAGGTGATAATGCTCTGCTTCGGCCTCGGGCTTAATATCGACGAGAGTCAGCAGCTTTTGAAAAAGAGCGGCAACGCCCCTATATATGCGAGGGACTCACGAGATATTATAATAGGTTACTCGCTCGAGCACGGCATATCCGTCGTTGATACCAACATTAAGCTCGCGGACTACAACCTTGAGCCGCTGGAGTAAAGCCCTGCTTTTTCGCGCGGGGATTTTTTGACCCGATTGGTTTTTGCCCGTAAATCGGCCTTGCTGCACAAATCAAGCTAAAAATAATTCTTTTTACATTTGGCGCAAAACAAAAAGCGTTTTCAACGGAATGAGCAGGGATAGGCTTGGGTGTCTATCCCTGCTCAATTTAACCTGTAACGAGATCTTTAATGAGATAAATTTTGTTTTTGTCAAAGCAGATTTGCGACGTGTGGTTGTATATTTGTATGATATCCTCCATTTTATCGACAAATACCTTTGTGTTCGGATTGCTGTATTCGGAAAACGACTCTATCGCCTTATTCTCAATGTCGTCTGCGTTTTTTTGCAGCTGCTTGCCCATATCCTGAAAAAACTCGTCAACCGGCCCTTCCTTTATCCAAGGAATACTTCCGATAAAATTACCCAAAGCCTTTCCCGCGTCGCCGATGCCCTTCAAAACATTGGTTTCCACCGACGAGCTGTTAATTCCCTTCAAATAATCGTAGCATTTGGAGTAATTTTCTCTATATGTAATCGCGTGATCCTCGACCTCCTTCTCAATTTCCGATATATAGCACTCGGAAAAATTGCCGTTAAACATAATTTCAACAAAGGCCGCCAGGGAATACGCGTACAGCGATAAGCGGTAATATTCAAATGTTTTTTTCAGATTTTTCAGCTCGGAGCTTACTGTCATCTGTGAAACGATCGCGTTGTTTGTATTCAAAATATCTTTGACTTTTTTTCTGTATGAATTCATATGCTTTAGCGCTGTTCTTTTTATATTGAGAACAATGTTGTGGTTGCTCGTCATGAAGGAGTCATTGTCCCAGTTATATTTATATTCCTTGATAAGCTCGGACAGCATTTCAACGTCGGCTTCAATCTCTGACTCCTTTTCAATTTCAAGAAAATTCAGTATCCGCTTCTGGGTTTCCTCGATTTCGCCCAGTTGTTTTTCTATCGAAAACAATGCCGCCGCCATCATAATGGTCGCAGGGTTTATCGGCATAGTGGTTGTTTGAGTGATGGGTTTTATTGGCCCTGCTTCTTTCAACTGCAAGATCTTCGACTTTCCGTCGGAGTTTTTAAACGCTCCCCAATAATTACCGTTTTTTGCCTTTTTTAAAGTATCTCCGGCCTTTGAATTAAAGTTTACCAATTCATACAAGCCGTCGGTGTTTACTGTTGTTTTTGTGGTAACGGTTCTCAGTTGCGGTATCAAAGAGGCTACGGCGGCTCCAAGCCCGGACAGCTGTCCGATAGGTATGCTTATACATTTTTCCTCATCAATTTCCTCTCGGGCGTTAGTCAGCATCGCCTCCGTCATTTCAAGTATATCTTTCGTTTCCTCTTTATCGGGTTCTGCACAGGAAGTCTCTTTCATATGTATCCTCCATATAGAATTTTTAAAATATTTTTAAATATATTATTAATATTATATAATGTATTCTTTTTCCTGTCAACACCGCTTAATTGATTATCAAAGTACTGTGACGTAAATTGATAAGAGCTATATTTCCTCAAAAAGAAGTCTTTCGGCATTGCTTTTTAATCTGCCGGTTTTTAGGGCAGTTTATTTTACAACTACCACATTTTCACATTATGAAAAAAAGTCTTGATTTTTTATTTGTTATATGATAAAATCCTACTGTTATCACGGTTTCAGCGAAAGAGGTGAAAATAAATGAAAAAGGACATTCATCCGAATTATGACCAGACCACGATCACTTGCGCCTGCGGCAACGTAATTGAAACAGGCTCTACAAAGAAGAATATCCGTGTTGAAATTTGCTCAAAGTGCCACCCGTTCTTTACCGGCAAACAAAAGCTCGTTGATACCGGCGGACGCGTTGACAGATTTAAAAAGCGTTACGGTATGGGAAAATAATATGGATCACTCAACAGGTGGCGCTTTTGCGCCACCTGTTTTTTGTCTTTGATTTTTACAGCGGATTCGGAGAGATAATATGACTGACTACAAAACCGTAAGCAAATTCGCCTTTGACGAATTTGTTGAAAAGCGCTCGCGCTTCATAGGCTACTGCGCCCCCGTTAAAACCCAGGAGCAGGCGCTTGAGTTTATAAACGAAATAAAGTCAAAGCACTGGGACGCAAGACACAACGTCTACGCCTATATCCTGCGCGAGGGAGGAATAAAGCGCTACAGCGACGACGGCGAGCCTCAGGGGACGGCGGGAGTGCCTGTGCTTGAGGTTATAAGCAAAAGCGGGATAACCGACGCCGCAGTCGTGGTGACGCGGTATTTCGGGGGCGTGCTTCTTGGCGCGGGCGGCCTTGTGAGGGCGTACTCCCATGCGGCAAAGCTCGGCATAGCGGCGGCGGTGCCGGCGATAATGAGGCTTTGTGATAATTGCAGACTCAGGTGCAGCTACAATCAGTACGGAAAGGTTTCGGCTGTTATAGCGGAGCTTGGCGGAGTGATAGACGACACTGCCTTTACCGACTGCGTGGAGCTTCGTTTCCACTCTCCCAAGGGCATCCTCGGAAGGATAAACAAGGAGCTTGCCGCAGCAAGCTGTGGAGAGATCGAGGCGGCTGTTGACGGAGAGAGCTATTATATGACCGATATCGAAAACGACGAGGTGTAAATGATTTTTATAAAGGCGGGTCCGTGGGCTTTGGGCTTTATCCGGAAGCATGGGCGGCGGCTTGGAGCTGCCGAGTTCGTGCGCTTCGGCGGCCTTGAGAGAGCGGCAAGGTACGGGGCGGCGACCGCAAATTTCCGCCTGCGGCGGAAATTTGCCGAAAAACGCGGCGGCGCAGGGGCTCTGTGCGTTAAAATAAAAGTGAACAGACCCCGCCGCGTTTTTCCGCGCGGCTGCGCCGCGCAGGTCGCCGCCCGTACCGGCACAGACTGAAGCACAAAGTAAGAACGGGTAAATGCGGCAGCTCCGAAAAATACCCGCAGGATGGACCTAAAACCGTATGAAAGAGTGAATAATAAAATGAAAAAGCCCCAGATGATACTGTTCGACTACGGTCAAACGCTTGTAAACGAGGCGAGCTTTGACGGAGTAAAGGGAACGGCAGCGGTGATGAAATACGCAGTCGCGAACAAATATAATAAAACGCCGGAGCAGGTGCAGGCGGAGGCGAACGCGATAAACGCGGAGATAGGGCGCTTCGACCCCGAAACAAGGCACCTGTCACAGCTTGAGGTGCCAACAGCACCGTTTAATGCCTACTTGTACGAATCTATGGGTATAAGCCTGTCGGTTACATATGAGGAGGCGGGAAGAATATTCTGGGACGCAGCAGCCCCCGGAGCTCCGGCAAACGGAATCGAGGCTTTTCTCGATTATCTCAAGGACGAGGGCATACGAAGCGGAGTCGTGAGCAATCTTTCGTACAGCGGCGCACAGCTTAAGGAAAGAATAGTCTCCTTGATATCGTCGAACGAGCTTGAGTCTGTCATTTCGAGCGCGGACTATGTTTTTCGCAAGCCGAACAGGAGAATATTTGAGCTTGCGCTGAAAAAGGCGGAGCTTAAAGCGGAGCAGGTGTGGTTCGTCGGCGACCAGTACAGGTGCGATATATACGGAGCGATAGACGCGGGAATGTTTCCGGTGTGGTACACTGAATACCTGAACTTTCCGCAGAGGAACGAACACGGAGTCCTTGAGGTGAAAAGTTATGGGGAGCTTAAGGAAATACTTGTGAAATGTGATGAAGTATGATGAAAAACATAAGAATAAAATAAATAATTATAAATATAAGGATAATATTAATTGCAGAGAGCCGACGCTAACCCTGTCGGCTCTCTGTTTTGCTTGTCTGTGGATTATTTGTCTATAAAGCTCTCGCTGATGGCGGCTATCAAAAACATAAAATCAAAAAGTGCCCCCAAAATCCAAAAAACTATTTAAAACGCCGTGATAATGTGCTACAATAAAAATGTATATTTCACAAACGACCTGTAATATTCCTCGGGACAGCCGAAGAAAACGGATAGATTAAGGCGGGTTTTGCAAATGGAAAAGATTTATGATGTTATAATTGTCGGAGCGGGAGCGGCAGGACTTTATGCCGCGCTGCAATTTGACAGCGATGTAAGAGTGCTTTTGCTCGCTAAGCGAGAGCTTAGCTTGTCAAATAGCTCGCTTGCCCAGGGCGGCGTGGCGGCTGTGCTTGATAAGGACAACGACAACTTTAAGCTGCATATAGCCGATACGCTGATAGCCGGAAAGTACAAGAACGACCCCGCCGCTATCGAGGTGCTTGTCACCGAGGGGCCGACCGACGTGCTGAATCTGAAAAAGCTCGGCGTTGCGTTTGACCTTGATGAAACGGGAAAGCTGCAAATGACGCTTGAGGCGGGTCACTCGCGGCACAGAATAGTGCATCACAAGGATTCGACCGGCAAGGCTATAACAGACGTTTTGATAGATAATGTAAAAGAGCTGCCGAATGTGGACGTGCTTGAAAACACTATGCTCTACGACATAAAGAAGATCACCGGCGGCTTTACCGCATTTTTGCTGCAAAACGGCAAGACCTTCGCCGTGAGCAGCCGATACTGTATTATGGCGACAGGCGGCGTAGGCAGAGTGTACGCCTACACCACCAACAGCGCTATCGCCACCGGCGACGGGATAACAATGGCTCACAATCTCGGTGCAAGAATAAAGCATCTCAGCTATATACAGTTCCACCCGACGGCCTTTGCCGCTGAAAAGGACAGAGAAAGGTTCCTTATAAGCGAGGCCGTGAGAGGCGAGGGCGCGGTTTTGCTGAATTGCAGAGGGGAGCGCTTTGCCTTCGACTATGACAAGAGGGGCGAGCTTGCGCCGCGCGACGTTGTTTCCGAGGCGATAATGCTCGAGGCGAAAAAGACTGACAGCGAGAGCTTTTATTTAGATATAACAGAGAAGGATCCGGATTTTGTGAGGAACCGGTTTCCGATGATATACGCGAGATGTCTTGAGGAGAATGTTGACATAACAAAGGACAGAATACCCGTGTTCCCGTGCCAGCACTATCTTATGGGCGGCATAGACGTTGACCTTAACGCCCAGTCTACCATCGACGGACTTTACGCTGCGGGCGAGTGCTCGCACACAGGTGTACACGGAGCGAACAGGCTTGCGAGCAACTCGCTTTTGGAGGCGCTTGTATTCTCGCGCCGCGCAGCTGAGGACATTATGCGCAGACTTAAAAAGGGCAGGGCGGAGATTTTTGAGCCGAAAGAGCCGCCTCAGCCGTCGGGCGAGGAGCTTCCGTCCGGCTACCGAACTGAGATAAGAAAGATAATGCAGAGCTGTCACTTTGTCCTGCCGACCCCGGAGACTGTGCCGGAGGGCTTGCAGAGAGCGAGGAGGATAGCCGGAGAGCTTAACAGAGGAAATTATAAGCTGACTCCCGACCTTGTTGAGGCGAAGAGCCTTGCGACGGTCGCGTGCATAATACTTCAGGAGCTTATGTGAGAAGCATTCGGGCAGCTTCGGGGCGGCGACCCGGCCTGCCGGAGGCAGGCCGCCAAAACGCGGCGCTGTGCCCTCCGGAGGAGGACGCTCCCTGCGCCGCCGCGTTTTTGCTTGCCCGCGCAGCGGGCAAGCGGTCGCCGCCCCGAAGTAAAGTCCCGCGCAAATTTTGAGCGGGTGCACGCGGCAACAGCAAAAGCCCGCATAGAATCACAATAAATACGGAGGAGATAAAATGCTGAATCCTATATATATAGACAACCTGATAAAACAGGCGCTGCTTGAGGATATAAACTACATAGACGTTGCGACCGACTACCTGATACCAAAGGAGCAGTGCGGAAGCGCGGTGTTTATGGCGAAGGCGGACGGAATAGTCTGCGGAGTTGACGTTGCAATGCGCGTCTTTGAGCTTATCGGCGGAAAATTTGAGTACAGGATATTAAAGAGCGACGGCGAAACGGTCGCGTACGGAGATACAATAGCCGAGGTGAGCGGAAGGGTGCGCACTCTGCTCAAGGGCGAAAGAACGGCGCTGAACCTTATCCAGCATATGAGCGGTATAGCTACGGCGGCAAACAGAGCAGTAAAGCTCGTTGAAGGCACGGGCGCGACGATAGCGGACACAAGAAAGACCCTGCCGGGGCTGCGGCCCCTCCAAAAATACGCGGTTACGGTCGGCGGAGCGAAAAATCACAGATATAACCTCAGCGACGCCGCAATGCTGAAGGATAATCATATCGACGCGGGCGGCGGGATTTTGAACGCGGTCAGCAGTCTGAAAAAAAGGCTCGGGCATATGACAAAGATCGAGATAGAGGTGAGGAACCTCGACGAGCTGAAAGAGGCGCTCGAGGTGGGCGTTGATGTAATAATGCTCGACAATATGGACAATGAAACGATGAAAAAAGCGGTTGAGATGACAAACGGGGCGGCGCTGCTGGAGGCCTCCGGCGGCATAACCGAGGAAACCATAAGAGAGGTTGCGCAGACGGGAGTCGACATAATCTCGATAGGGGCGCTGACTCATTCGGTGAAGGCGTTTGACATTTCAATGAAGATAAGATCATAAAGCGGATATGATTTAATGGCATACTCCCGCGACTTTTAGTCGGCGGCAATCGCCGCAGGCTTGACAAGCAGGCTTATCAAGCTCTGCTCCGATTTAAAATCATTCATCTGCGCACAGTGGCGCGGAGTAAGGGGTGCGGCAATATTGAAGGTTGAAAACTGTATATTTTATTTTATTCTTTTTTCAATACTCGGCTGGTTTATCGAGGAGTCGATAACGTCCTTTGAGCAGAAGCGCGTTGCCGACGTAGGCTACCTCAGCGGGCCGTATTGTCCGCTGTACGGCTTCAGCGTGGCGATTTGCTACCTCATAAGCGAGCTGATAATAGACGAGTGGTATGCTCAGCTTATAATATTTACTATAGTTGTAAGCGCGTTTGTATACGGCACGGGAATATTTTTGCAAAAGGTGTTAAAGTGCAGATTGTGGGATTATTCCTCAATGCCGCTTAACCTCAACGGATTTATAACTCTGCCGCTGAGTATATTATGGGGAGTTGTACTCACCGTAGTCGTAGGCAGCCTGCTGCCCCTGCTCGACCATCTTATAGATTATATCCCGCAGTACATGATGATATTTATATTCGCCGTGTTCGGAAGCATACTTCTCATAGACACGGTGCTGTCGACTATTACATACCTTGAAGTCAGGGTAAAGGTAAAAAGGCTCGACGCAATTTCGGAAAAGCTCAACAGGCTTGCGGGCGGAATGGGCAGCATCGTCGCGAAGGTTTCGATAAAAACAGGAGAAAACCTCGGCATAGAAGAAAAGATAGACAAATATTCAGCTCACGCGGAGGCGCTTCTCGGTTCGCTCAGCGATTACGAAATAGCCGAGATCAAGGAGGAGCTCGACGAAAAGTACGACAAGCTGATTGAGGAAAACGGATTTTTTGAAAAGCGAGCTCTCAAAAAGATGGACAAAACGACGGTTGAGGGCGACCGCAACTTAAAAACACTTTACAATAAAATTGCGGAGAGCACAAAGCGGCTGAACAAGCGCGAATACAGCGCGAGGTTTAATAGCGAGGAGGAAAAGCCCTTTGCCTACGGCATAAACTTTTACAAGCTCTTCTGGCTGTTTACAATAGGCTCGTTTATCGGCTGTATAATGGAAACCTGCGTGGGCTTTATATACAACGGCGGCGTATTCGAGTACCGCGTCGGGCTTGTATACGGGCCGTTCATTCCCGTGTACGGCATAGGCGCTGTGATGCTGACCCTTGCGCTTTACAAATTCAGCCGTGCAAAAATGTGGATAGTTTTCATCGTCAGCGCGGTGGTCGGAGCCACATTTGAATATCTGACCAGCTATTTCCAACAGCTCCTTTTCGGCGCTATCTCGTGGGATTATTCGGATCAGATGTTCAATCTTTACGGCAGAACAAGCCTTTTCTACGCCGTGGTATGGGGAGTGCTCGGCGTTGCTTGGGCGAAGCTCATATATCCGTTTATCTCGATGATAATAGAGAAGCTCCCCAAGAGCATGGGCAAGGTACTGACTGTGGTGCTCTGCGTGTTTATGGCTTATGACTGCGTTATATCCTGCCTTGCGCAGTGGAGATACAACCAGCGGCAGGACAATTCACCGGCGGACAATGTTATAGAGGAGTTCCTCGACGAGCAGTTTCCGGACGATTATCTTGAGATGATATATCCGCACATGAAGCATTTGAAGTAAAGGCGCGCGGTTTGAGGGAGGCGGCTCGCGGATCGGCTGCCGCAGGTGAATATCGGTGAGATTGAGCGAAAAACAGGGGTTCGGGCGGCGACCGGCAAATTCCCGCCTGCCGGCGGGAATTTGCAAAAAGCGCGGCGGAAAAATCCCTGCCCCGCGGCATAGCCCCTGCCCCGCCGCGCTTTTCCGCGCGGCTGCGCCGCGCCGGTCGCCGCCCGAACCCGCCCTCGGCGGGCGCAAAGGCAAAACGGGTGTGCGGCAGCCGTGGCAGAGCCCGTTTGCGGGAATACCCGTCACGGGCAAAGCAAAGCAGCCGCATAGTGCTTGGCCTGTGTACACCTACTACATATTGAGTTTAGATAAAATTTCCTTTTCCCAAATATAAGTATTGCATAAAAAATAAATTAAAATTTGTAAATTAATGCCCCCTTGAAATTATGACAAACGTGTTATATAATATAGTAAACTCTGAAAATCGGATAATCGTCTAAAATGCGGATTTTTACGGCGATTTTTTATAGTTAATGAATTTGGCGGTGATACCGATGAACATACTTCTTACCGGCGGAGCCGGTTTTATAGGCAGTCATACCTGCGTTGAATTTATAAATTCGGGATATGACGTTGTTATTGCGGACGACCTTTCAAACAGCAAGCCCAAGGTAATAGACCGCATAGAAGAAATAACGGGCAAGCGTCCGAAATTTTATAAGGTTGACGTTTCGGACAGGCTCGCGGCTGAACAGATATTTAAAGAAAATAAGATAGACGCGGTGGTTCATTTTGCGGGGTACAAGGCGGTAGGAGAATCCTGCGCAAAGCCCCTGATGTATTACCGCAACAATATCGACTCGGCGCTGACAATGCTGGAGCTTATGGAGGAATACGGAGTGAACAGCTTCATATTCAGCTCCTCCGCGACGGTTTACGGCGCGGATGCCGATATTCCGTATGTTGAGGGAATGCCGACGGGCGGCTGTACAAACCCCTACGGCTGGACCAAGCATATGATAGAGCAGATTTTAAGGGACGCCGCGGCGGCGAACGAGAAGCTGAGCGTTATTCTGCTCAGATATTTTAACCCTATCGGCGCTCATCCGAGCGGCAAAATAGGCGAGGACCCGAGCGGTATTCCGAACAATCTTCTTCCGTATATAACTCAGGTTGCATCCGGCAGGCTCAAGGAGCTTGGCGTTTTTGGCAACGATTACGATACTCACGACGGCACCGGAGTGCGCGATTATATTCATGTGTGCGACCTTGCCGACGGTCACGTTCTGGCGGCGGAGTACGCCTCAAAGCACCGCGGCGTTGAGGAGATAAACCTTGGCACC
This sequence comes from uncultured Clostridia bacterium, assembly GCA_947632045.1. Lineage (GTDB taxonomy): Bacteria > Bacillota > Clostridia > Oscillospirales > Acutalibacteraceae > UBA7067. Next base: position 2,471 of record CANRNQ010000024.1, on the reverse strand, counting down.
GGCGTCGGGTACAGCGTTTTAGACGTTGTAAATGCGTTTGAGCAGGCAAACGATATAAAGATACCGTACGTTATCAAGCCTCGGCGCGACGGCGATTTGCCGGAATACTATGCCGACGCGAAAAAGGCGGGCGAGGTTCTGGGCTGGAGCGCAAAGCGCGATTTAAAGACGATGTGCCGCGACAGCTGGAACTGGCAAAAGAACAATCCGAACGGCTACGACGACTGACATATGATATTCGCACCCGCAGCATGCCGATTGGAAATCGGGCGTAAAAGGGATTGCGCAAATCAAACTGCTTACTATGGTTATAGGAATTGCTTAATTACATAATGTGTCTTTACGGTGCGGGCTGTAAAAAAGCGGTTTTTATAATAAAAAAATAAACGTGCTATTTGGCATGAAGATTTGAAGGAGGATTTTGCAATGTACAAAGCACACAGTAAAATTATCAGTATTATTCTTGCGGTAATGCTGGTAGTTTCAATGTGTTGTCTGTCAGCGGGTGCTGCAGACGATGGTTATGCAACCATCAAAACCCCGAGCGGTACCGTTACCGCTAATGTTGGGGACAAAGTAACAGTAAATTTCTGGTTCTACATCCCCGAAACTTATGGTACGCCAGATCCTGATGTTCAGGGCGACATTGGTACTCCAATGAAATCAAACGGATACGAGGCATACATGAGCTTTGACAATGCTTTCGTTAAGCCGTCTGCTGACACTTGGACAGCTCTCGGCCTTGAAGAGGGCGGCGTTGAGGCGAACAGCAATAGGCCTGGGTATGCTCCATATAAGGTTTTCCCAAGTAACTACTATTATATAGAAGCGTTGGGACAGGCTATACCAATAGGATCACCCGGTTATTCTATAATATTGGACGCGGGTTCAACGAAGACAGGTAAAGGCAATTCTGAAATAAAGATGGCTCCTTTTTCCGACGGCGTATCTACTTCATATGATTTAAGCCAACCTGGCGGAACTCAGCTCATGAGCGTTGAGTTTGAGGTGCTTAAAGCCGGAGAAACCTCCATCGATTGTAAGCTTTCTGAAGGACATTTCTTTGATATGCTTGCTCAGGCAGCCAACTGTGATTTCAATGAATATCCGCAGGGCGCACAGGCAACTTCAACAACTGACGTTCTCATAAACGGCAAAGCGACAGATGTTAAGCACGACAACGGTGCCGGCGTTTACAACTTCAGTCAGAAGCCGTTCGGCGAGGAGGAGCCAACCGAGCCTGAAACAGAGCCTCAGACCGAGCCCGAGACTGAGCCTCAGACCGAGCCTGAAACAGAGCCTCAGACCGAGCCCGATACTGAGCCTCAGACCGAGCCTGAAACAGAGCCTGAAACAGAGCCCGCTCCGACTGCGGACTGGTATGTAGTTGGTGCAGCAGACCTCTGCAACGGTGAAAACTGGGTAACAGGAGCCGAGGTCAACAAGATGACCTTCAATCCTGAGACAGGCCTCTATGAGATCACCTTTAGCCAGGTAGGCGAGGGCGCAAGCGAGCAAAGCCCGTTTGCATTCCAGTTCAAGGTATCAAGCTGCACAGAGGGCAGCTGGGATAACGGTGATACATATCCGGATGCGAATGTATCAGGATATATCAGCGCCCAGGACGATGTAAAGGTAACCTACAACCCGACAACTCACGAGGTTCTCTGGTACAGTGATTCCGCATTCACACCGTCGAACCACACATATAGAGTTGCAGGTTCGACAGACCTTTGCGGTTCAAACTATGATCCCGCAGACGACAAAAACATGATGACCTATAACGAGGCCACAAAGCGTTATGAGAAGGTTTATGAGAACCTCCCGCAGAATGACGTAAGCGGCTATAAGTTTAAGATCACAATGGACGGAGCCACATGGATTCCTGACGGAATGGGCAACGACCAAATCTTCTATACAAACAATGCTTCAACAACAGTAACAATCTGGTACGACGAAGAAACAGGCCTTTGGGGCGTAGACGGCGATAATATCGAGACAGAGTTCAAGGATTATCCGACAGAGCCTCAGACAGAGCCCGAGACTGAGCCGCAGACCGAGCCTGAAACAGAGCCTCAGACTGAACCCGAGACCGAGCCGCAGACTGAGCCTCAGACTGAGCCGCAGACCGAGCCTCAGACCGAGCCTGAAACAGAGCCTTCAACAGGATTTGTTGATCCGGGCGAAACTTGGTATGTAGTTGGTGTAGCAGACCTCTGCAACGGTGAAAACTGGGTAACAGGCGCTGAGGTCAACAAGATGACCTTCAACACAGAGACAGGCCTCTATGAGATCACCTTTAGCCAGGTAGGCGAGGGCGCAAGCGAGCAAAGCCCGTTTGCATTCCAGTTCAAGGTATCAAGCTGCACAGAGGGCAGCTGGGATAACGGCGATACATATCCGGATGCGAATGTATCAGGATATATCAGCGCTCAGGACGACGTAAAGGTAACCTACAACCCGACAACTCA
>CANRNQ010000023.1 GCA_947632045.1 uncultured Clostridia bacterium | reverse complement strand
ATTCACAGTATCTCTTACAGTATAGCATATTGTCCTTGGAGAGGGACTCTAATAACTACTACTTTATAATACGAGGAGTAATAATAATGAAAATTGAATTAACAAAAGAATTGAAAGCGGCTTTAAGTGTAATTTTAAAGCTCAACCCGAGAAATTTTCCGATATATGTTTATGACGGCTCATTGTTTGCTCAGACAGATATTGGTAAGGTTAAGGTACCGTTTTGTGAAGCCGGACTTGTGCCGGAAAACCTTGAAACAGCCTTTGATGATAGTATAATCAAATACATAACCTCGTTTGACGTAGGTAAAATGATTGAAATACTTCCTGTTGAAAAAACTTTAAAGGTTAAGTCCGGAAAATGTTGCACAAGCTTTTCTGTTCGGCGGAATGACAAAATTGATTTTCCAAAAATAGAAGAAAAAAATAAAATTACGGTGGATTCTTCGCGATTTTGCGAAACACTGATGTCGGTATCAAGTGTATGCGATTCCTCTAATTCTGCTACTCCTCTCGCCAAAACAATTTATATGCGCGTAAGCGGTGACAAAATGCTTATCGAGGGAACGGATGGCTGTGAAATGGTATGCTTTACGCTGAACTGTAAAGCAGCGGAGGAGTCGATAATAACGCTTCCCGCCGCTTCTGCTAAATATGTTTCGGCAATTTTTAAAAACGGAGCAGAAAATCTACATATATATCCACACGACCGGAACGTTACAATAGCCAATGACCTTGGTTTCAGATACGATTTAGTACAAGTGGAGGCTACATATCCGCATGAGGTTCTATCGCGAGCTATCAAGCCCGAAGATGACGCGTGTAAAGCGACAGTAAATATCCATGAATTAATAACGTCGGTTTCACGCTCTATTTTGCTTGGACAAGGTAATGTAGTGACAGATTTTTCCTTGACTATTACAGGCGACTCCATATTAATTGCAGCTCATGGATCGTCAATTAAATATGACGATGAAATCAGCGCAAAAGTTGGTAAAAAACCGGATGAAAATAAAACCGTATGGTTTCCTCCCGGTAAACTTATCGGACTGTTGAAAACATTTGATTTTAGCGAAGAAGTGGATATCTTTTTCGGTTCATACTCAAGGGGAGCAATTATTCAGGAAAAGAATGCGGCGGGCTGTATAATGCCGCTGTTACAAAAAAAGTAAAATAACAAACGAAAAGCAGGGGCGGCGTACAACCGCCCTTGTGTTTTTATTAAAAAGGAGTTGTAACCATGAATGTATTAGAATTATCAAAATATGTTATTGCTTCATATTCGGAAAATAATTGTGAAATTTCCAATTTAAAGCTTCAGAAAATTTTGTATTATGTTCAAGGGTATTTTTTAAGAAAAAATGCTCTTGCTTTCGATGAAGAAATATATAATTGGCCATATGGACCGGTTATTCAAGAAACATACTACGGGTATAAGAGCTTTGGAGTGACTCCCATAAGTGCGGATAAAAATCCGTCGTCCTGTTATTTAAGAGATTTAAGTAAAAAAAGCAAACGCTTAATCGACAATATAATAAAAAGGACATTTCCGCTTGAGTCTTTCGAGCTTGTAAAAATGACACGCGAAGAAGAACCGTGGGAAACAACAAAAAACGGAGAGATAATTAGCAAAAACAAAATATATAATTATTTCAAAGCGAATGATTCTTTAGGATTATATACCGATAACTTGAAAGCGATAAATTGATTATTTGATTTTTTAAGGAGAGACAAGAATAGCAAAATGGACAAGGTGAACCGAAACGAAAAAATTGCCGTAAACGCAGGAATATTAAAAAGTATTTTCGAATATGTTATTGACAATAGTTCGGTTGACCGATATACTAATAATAGTACGGAGGTGAGAAGCGTGTATCTCAACGATCTACTGACTGAAAAGAAGATATCCAAATACCGTCTTGCAAAAGAAAGCGGTATTCCTCAAACTACCATTGCCGATATATGCAGCCGCAAGGCACGTATCGAGAAATGCTCCGCCGACACAATATATAAGATTTCAAAGGCGCTTGGCGTTTCAATGGAAAGCCTGATTGAACAGGAAATAGAGAGCGATGCACCGCAGCGGAAAAGACCATCCTTCGAAGTGTTCAAGAGCAATGTGTGCCACCTTGTGAAAGAAAAAGGTGATATTGATTTCATGATTGATACGCTTACAACAGATGAGGTCAGAGCCTTGTATGACCGCAAATGGTATGCGGAAGCCTTTTATCTTCTTGCTATGGTGGATTACCTATCGAGAGAAAACCATGTGTCGCTTTGTACGAAGTACGACGATATTCGCACTCAAAAGCTACAGAAAATCATCTATCCCGCAGGAGTTGTGCTTTTAGACATGGCTGCAAAGACCAATAAGCACTGCAGGGAATGTATGAAAAGCGCTATACCCGAATTCTTACACTTTAATATCGTAGAAAGCGAGGTAAGAAATGTCTACTGAACTTGTGTTTACAAGGGAAAATTTAGATGCCTGTTTGAGCAAACTTGCAAAGGAATTTCGAAAATTGAACGGTAAAAAAGTTTCTGCCGAGATTGTTCTGACTGGCGGAGCTGCCGTTCTTGCAAATTATGGGTTTCGGGATATGACTTATGATATTGATGCGGTGATTTGTGCGTCTTCTGCTATGAAGGATGCCATTAATCGAGTTGGTGACGAAATGGGACTCCCGAATGGATGGCTCAATTCGGATTTTACAAGAACAAAGTCTTACTCTCCTAAGCTGTTGCAATATTCGGAATATTATAAGCGCTTTGGATATGTTTTGGAAGTCCGCACGATTTCAAGAGAATATCTTGTAGCGATGAAGCTGATGTCCGGTCGTCAATATAAAAACGATATATCTGATGTGATTGGCATTCTTTGGGAACAAAAGGAACGCGGGAAGCCTCTAACGCTTGAAATGATAAAGACTGCGGTATGCAATCTTTATGGCAGTTGGGATAATCTTCCGCAGAATTCCAAAGAATTGATTACAGAGGTTATGCGTGACGAACAGTATGAGGCATTGTATGAACAGTACCGATTTAATGAAACAATGGTGAAAGAGTCTTTGATTGATTTTGAAAAGCAATATCCGGGCGTCGCCAATACGGATAATGTGAACGATATTATCCGAGATCTGCAAAATCGAAAAGAGAAAAATCGTTAAATGAATATAACAAGGTTATGGCAAATAAGGATTATTATTTGGAAACCGCTAATTTCACACCGTTCCTGCCGAAAAAAACTCTATCGTAATAATGTTTGCCTCTTGCGCCTTGTGCGTGAGAGGCATTTTTTTATTCTATTTGTAAATATCTTGTGTCCAAACACCCACTTGTTCACAGAATATTTACGGTAAGACTAACAAATTTGTAATTGCACTTCCAAAATAACGTGTTATAATATTCATAGTGAAAGGTGTGCGAAGACACTTTTTCGCTCCTAAAAAAATGACGCACAAGAGTCGGCTTGAAAATAAGTCGGCTTTTTTGTTTGCAAAAAAATAAATATAGTAAAAGTAATTTCTTGGCAGTAGACAACTCCGCGTAGGGAGCAACGCCGAGACCGAGAAATTTTGAAAACGAGAGCAGAGGTGAATTAAACTTCTGCTCTTTTCTTTTGCGTACAAGTTTCTTTCATATACTTTTTGTTTGTTGGTGTGCGGCTCTTCGGCGGTTGCCGGGGAGTCGCCGCGCCGCAAATAAACTTGTTATAATTTACCAATTCAACGGCAAGGCTTTCGAGTCTTGCCGTTTTTATATACATGCAACCGTGGTAATACACGGGGGTCGCTTGCTTTATCATAAAGCAAGAATTTAAGGATTTGTTACCAATAACAAGTCGGAGAAATATTACAAAAAGGGGTATGTGTTCAGCCCTGTAAATCTGTTTGAGAAAGGTTGGACTCGAATTAGAGGAACACAAAAAATAATTAATAACAATATTTAAGGAGGTCATGACAAATGACAAAAGTAAGAAGAAACGCAAAGAGACTTTCGGCGATGGTATTATCAATAATGATGGTGCTTTCAATGTTTACGGTAGGAATGATTACGGGTTCGGCGGCGACAACTGCCGACTATGACAGCATAAGCTCTGTGACATTCAATGTTCATAAGGGCGAGGTTGACGAACAGACGGCGGAGGATGACAGCGAGGGCCATATTGGAAACACCGATGGACTTACCGGTACATCAGCAGACCGTCCGGCAGATTTTAAGGGACTGAAAGACGCTAACTTCAAAATGTATAAGGTTGGCGACATCAACACCACCGTTGATGGAACAACAAATGAAGAAAAGATAACTCACGCTTGGGAATATGTTCATGCACATAATGTTCAGGGAAAGGCATTGCCTCCGACAGATCAGGACGGACTTGCCTCTATTACTATTAATAAGGCTGATTTCGGTCTATACCTTGTTGAAGAAGTAACTCCTACACCTGACGCGGTTACAACGAACGCTGCTGATTTCCTTGTTTATCTTCCTATGACAGTACAGAACGACAATGATAAGCAGGGAACAATGTGGCAGACCGTAATTGACGTATATCCCAAAAACCTTGTAACACTCGGCGGCGCTGTTTTAACTAAGACTATCAACACCGCAGCATATAACGAAGATGATCTTGAGCAGCAGCCGGAATTTAAACTCGTTGAGTTAACGTCCGATAGCGAGGTTGTAATTGCGGAAAACATAAAGCTTGCAAACGGCTATACTCCTATCACGCTTACAGAAACAGCACGTCAGGGTAAGAGATATGTCACCACTACTATTGCACAGAAAAGCGGAAAAATCGCAGTAGACGGACTTCCGGTAGGAAATTATCAGTTCGTAGAAACAAAAGCCGGACGCATTGTTGATGATACGGAAGATCTCGCAATGGACGTCACTCCGAGAAAATTCAGCGTTGTAAAAGGTAATAATGTAGATGTAGTTACCACCGGCGGCGACGACTTTGCAACAATAACCGGAAATAAAAACAAGTTGACCGTTGAGCTTTCCAATGATAACTCAAGACTTCCTGAGCCAAAGAAAGAGGTTCAGAAGAGAGACGGCACATGGACAGAGGGTGACGGCGGTACTTGGTCCATCGACCTTGAAGATGTTACTTGGAAGGTAACTGCTGATATTCCTGCGGATCTTGAAACATATAAGAAGTACACACTCACCGACGTTATAGACACAAGACTTGATTTTGTACTTACAGACGACAGTGTAAGAGTAGACGAAGGACTTGGTCTTACTAAGAATACGGATTATACGATTTCTTACGAGGAAGCTTCAAGAACTTTGACTGTTGACGTTACAGAGTCCGGCAGAAAGAAGCTCGGCGCATTCCCGTATAAGGAAAAGGTATTTTCTTTTGACTTTGATACACAGATTAACTCTACGGCTGTTGTAGATGAGTATATCGACAACCAAGCTGTGCTTCATTTTGAAAACTCTTATGGTATCAGCGACGATAGAGAAACCAATATTCCAAAGGTTCGCACGGGCGGATTGAGCATTAAAAAGGTTGACGGCGATAACGAAGAAATTCCGCTCAAGGGCGTTGAGTTTATCCTTAAAGACCATACCGGCAAGGAGATAAAGGTTAAGCAGGATTCAGAAGGTCACTATACGGCTGATGAGAGCGGCAGCTCCAAGGTTGTAACAGACTCTAACGGTGAAATATTCATCAAGGGACTTCATTACACCGAGGGCGATGTATCGGTATATACTCACGAGGGCGAAAACCAATATACATTGACCGAGGTTAAGACCAATAATGAATATCAACTTTTGATTGATCCGGTAAATATTGTAGTTACTGACGGCACATATGACAAGCTCAATGAGATCGAGATAAAGAACTACAAGCAGCCGAAGCTCCCGTTCACAGGCGGAGAGGGAACAATGCTGTTTACTATTGCAGGAGTAATCATGCTCGGCGGAGCGGCGTGCTTCTTTATACTCAGCAAAAAGGCTAAGAAGAACGAGTCCGAATCAGAGAGCTAAAAAACACCTTTAGCAAAATAAACTTGCAAAGTAAATAATAATTAAAGCAAGGGGTTACTGCTCATCAGCGGTGATCCCTTGCTGATTTTATCACAGTTGGCGCATGCTTGATAGTTTTGGGCGTGAGTGGTATGGTAAAACACCCAAAACGCTGTATCCTTTTTGTTGAGTTTATATCTATACAATCCGGGAACAAAAGTATATAATAAAATAAGAGGGATGGTGGATGTGTATAAGGTGTTCAACAAGCGCGCCGCAAATCCAATATATTTAGATATGGGGATATAATGAGCATATGGTAGGGTAGGACACACCTAAACCTAACGCTTGTGGAGACTGTGTAAGACCTATATATAAGCACGACCATTGAAGCAAGAGCCCCACCTCAACGCTTTTACGTAAGTGAGGGATAGTTCACAATAAATTAGAAATGAGATGATGATTGATGTCAAACAGAAAAAGTCTCTATGATGTGCAGGATATTGTTGCATGGTTTCTTTTGAGCATTAAATTATATAGCGCGCCTTTGCATTATATGCAGTATAAATTCGTGTCCCAAGCCGGTATATAGGGATGATGCCGGATAAAAAATTTATACTCCGGCTGAAGCTCCTTTATCAGCAGCGGCAAACGGAATATGTCCCCGCCGCGATGATAAAGCGCAAAATTTAGCTTAGGCTTTTGAAGAGCCAGAGTGCGGCGCGCGCCGAGAAGCGCCTGACGCTCGCAGCCCTCTACGTCCGCCTTTATGTATGTGAAGCTCCTGCCGGAATTTAAACCGTCTATGCTTACCCCGCAAAGCCTTATCCCCTCGCTTGAAACAGCCGACATTCGCCCGCCCCTTCGATCAAAAAATATATCGCGAGCGTCGCTCCATACGGCGGCGTTTATCGGCTCAAAATTTTCGAGAGAAGAGCAGTGCTCACAGAGTTTTTCATAGCTTTTCTTATCCGGCTCCAAAGCGGTTATGCGGCTGTATCCTACGGCAAAGCGCAGAAATTCGTCTACCGTGTCACCGCGATAGGCCCCGAGATCAAGATAACTTTCACGGTTTGAAAGCTTTAATATGTTTTTGTATGCCTCGCTTTTGTCGCTCTCGCACTTGAGCAGATGCTCAAGCCTGCCGGTGTATTCGAATTTTATAATCTCGCGGTATATCTCCCGCGAGGCTTCCTCCTCAAACAAATCGAGAGTCTTCAAAATATCGCCCTCGTTTTCGCGTGCAAAATCCGAATCGAATATGCTGCTGCCAAATACGGGAACTGTCGGTATTATTACATCGTGACGGCGAGCTATCGACTTGATGTTTTCCATCACGCTCAGCCGACTGCTGCCGAAGGCGACGACCACTATAAAATCGCCGTACTCGCTCTCTATCTGCGAGAGCCTCTTAACGGGCTTCCCGTGAAAGCTCTGTCCCCTGACAAATTCATCGCTGGCGAAAAAGTCGGCGACGGTCAGCTTATCCTGCTCAAGCCTTTTTATTATCAGATCCGCGCCGTTTCCCATGCCGTATATAATTATTGGCAGACGCGCCGATTTCAAGTAATCCCAGGAGGAAACGCAGCCCTCAAGAAAATCTATCATAGACTCACAACCTTCTATATGCCAAAAGTAAAAATTCCGCTTCGGTATCAAGCTCTTGCAGACCCGACAGCTTTCGCTGATCCGTTATGGAGGTCTTGTAGTAATACGGAGTCATCTTAAAAAGAGCTTCGACGTCGTCCTCGCCTTGTATGTGCATAATGTATTTTAACTCAATGCTTTCTTCTATCTCAAAACCCTCACATTCAAAGGGCGCGACAGTGTTCCTGTAAGGCGTGTCGTATATTTTCTCTTTAAGAGAGTATAAATGATTTTCAAGCGGCACTACTCTGAAAAGATAAGCGCCCCTTTTTAATATCCGTCTGTATTCGTCGGGTGCAAACGGTGAGAAGATATTTAATATCGCGTCCGCGCCGCCATCTGGAAAGGGGAGGGAAAACACGCTGCCGATAGCTAAGCGTATCTCCGCGTTTCGCTTTGAGGCGCGGATTACAGCGTCCTTTGAAATATCCACGCCAAAGATATTGAACTGCCGGCCTGAGCATCTTTCCAAAATGCCGGAGCTGTAATAGCAGTCGCCGCAGCCCGCGTCAATAATATCGGCGCGATCCGGCAAGTATTTTTCACAGCATTTGCAAAGGCGGTCGAGCAAGGGCTCGTAGTAGCCCTTGTTTAAAAAGTCGAATCTTGAGTTTATCATCAGCTTGTCGTCGCCGTGACGCTTTAGCTTTGATTGGTTGCTCTGCAAAAGATTGACGTAGCCCTGCTTGGCAATATCAAAGGAATGGCGGTTCTTGCATATATAAGCCCTGTTTTCACGGCATAAAAATTCGCCGCACACCGGACAAATGAATTTTAACATTCATTTCACGCCTTTCGTATATTTCAAATTTATTTTATCACATTTGAAACATACATACAAGGCGGTAAGCCGGTGTGCGGCGAATAGATGTCAGGGAAATTTATTTTTTAATTATATCTCTTATGACCTTGTAAATTTGGATTATCACGGTTGGAATCACCGCGAACAGCCCGACAAATCCGACGTTTTGCAGGCTAAGCGGCTGAACGGTGAATATAGGCTGCAATATCGGGACGAATAAAACGAGCGACAAGAGCAAAACGCCGAGGGCGAACGCGCCGAGGCTCCACCAGTTTGAGCTTATTCCGAGCCGGAATATGGATTTGTTGCCACGACAGTTAAAGCCGTGGAAAAGACGGGCAAGAGTAAGCGTGGCGAATGCCATGGTCATTGCGGTTGCGTTTGCGACCGACTGTATCGGAGATGAGGATAGACCGATGTGATAGGCTCCCATAGTGCATATGCCTATCAAAGCGCCGAGCACGAAAAGCTCAGCGACAAACGCCTTTGTCAATATCCCCTCCTTAGGATCTCTCGGCTTTTGATTGAGAAGTCCGCGTTCGGCGGGCTCCATGCCGATAGCTATGGCGGGGAGCGAATCCGTAAGGAGGTTTATGAACAGCAGATGGGTTGGGGCAAAGGGGATAGGCAGGGCGAATAAGGACGTGTATAAAACGGAGAGTATCGCCGCCATATTTCCCGACAGAAGGAACTTTATCGAATTTTTAATGTTCCTGTAAACGTTTCTTCCGTTTGTCACAGCCTTGATTATAGTCGCAAAGTTGTCGTCCGAGAGTATCATCGACGCGGCGTCCTTTGACACCTCGGTTCCCGTTATACCCATCGCAACGCCTATATCCGCCTTTTTAAGCGCCGGAGCGTCGTTTACTCCGTCGCCCGTCATCGCAACTATGTTGCCCTTGCTTTGCCATGCGTTTACGATTCTGATTTTATTCTCAGGCGACACGCGCGCGTAAACCGAAATGCGTGATATATTTTCGTTAAGCTCCTCCTCGCTCATCGCATCAAGCTCAGCGCCGGTAACGGCCATATCGCCCTTCGAAAATATTCCTATTTGCCGCGCTATCGCCGTCGCGGTGATCTTGTGATCGCCGGTTATCATTACGGGCTTTATTCCCGCGCGCTTTGCGTCGGCAACCGCCGCCACCGATTCCTCTCTCGGCGGGTCTATCATTGAAATAAGCCCTATAAACGTGAAGTCGTTCTCGTTTTCAAGAGTAAGCGTGAAATCGTCCGAAACCTCCTTGTAGCCAAAGGCGAGAACGCGCAGGCCGTTATTGGAAAACTCGTAATTCTGTTTTGTGATGTTTTCCCTGTCCGCCTCCGTTATCTCCCTCACGCCCTCCGAGGTTCTTATGTGCGTCGTTCGATCAAGAAGAACGTCGAGCGCGCCCTTCGTCAATACGGTGGGAACGCCGTGCAGTCTGTACTTTGTACTCATCAGCTTTCTGTCGGAGTCAAATGGTATCTCTTCGAGCCTTTCGAGAGCGCCTCTTACAAAATTGTAGTCGAGAGAAATTTTATCAGCCATTTCAAGCAGGCAAAATTCAGTGGGGTCGCCTATTCCCGTTCCGTCAACTATCGAGGAGTCGTTTGAAAGAATGGCGTTATAGAGCATATATCTGTGAAGCTGATTTTTTAAATCGATCTCCTGCGGCTCTATGACCGCATTGTCTATATAGAGCTTTTGAACCGTCATCTTGTTTTGAGTCAGAGTGCCGGTTTTGTCTGAGCATATAACGGAAACGCAGCCGAGACTCTCTACAGCCTTTAAATCCTTGATAATAGCCTGTTCCTTAGCCATTTTCTGCGTGCCCATAGCCTGAACTATGGTGACTATCGAGCTGAGCGCTTCCGGAATTGCCGCGACCGCGAGAGCGACGGCGAACAAAAGCGAGCTGAGCACGTTGCCGGTTTGAAAATAAGTAAGGGCAAAAACAAGAAGAGAGATGAGCATTATCACGGCGGCGAGCCTGCTGCTGAACCTGTCCAGGCTCACCTGAAGAGGCGTTTTCTTTTCCTTAGTCGCGTTCATAAGGCTCGCTATCTTGCCTATTTCCGTGTTCATGCCCGTGTCGGTCACAACGACCACCGCTCTGCCGTAGGTCACAAGGCTGCCGGAATAGACCATATTTGTACGGTCGGCAAGCGGCAGCTCGCTTGATAAATCATTTTCAGACTTATCGACGTTTGTGGATTCACCGGTAAGAGAGCTTTCATTTACCTGCAAGGAGTAGTTGTTAAGTATCCTGCCGTCAGCGGCGACAAGATCGCCCGCCTCAAGAATTATCACGTCGCCGGGAACCACCTGCTTGGAGGGAATTTCAATTTTCACCCCGTCCCTTAATACCTTCGCGCTCGGTGATGATAGGCTCTTAAGGCTTTCAAGCGACTTCTCCGCCTTTTCGTACTGAACCGTTCCGAGAATGGCGTTTAAGACTATGACGGCCAAGATTACAAGCATACTTTCAAGGTCGCCCGTTATCGCAGAGATGATCGCGGCTGCAATGAGGATTATAACGAGCAAATCGAGAAATTGCTCGAAGAACACCCTGAGCATACCCTTTTTTTTGCCCTCAAGCAGAGCGTTTTCGCCCTTTTCCTCCAGCAGCTTTTTCGCTTTTTCGGACGTAAGACCGTCCTCGGACGAGCCGAGCATACTTAAAATTTCCTTTTTGGGAACAAGATACCACGGTTTCATAAATATATGCCTCCTCTTAAATTAATATTGACGGATGAGGGAATAATTTGCACAAAATAAAAAACTTTTACCACAAAAGGCGACCGAAAACCCAATTGTGATAAAAGTCTTGCCATTTAAAATATGAGCGAATTGCATAAGCAATTGTACTGACGCAACATATTACAGACGCCTGCCGGCTACTCCCTCTTATTCATTCAATATTATGTTATAATAATTATAATTGTTATTTCTCGAATTGTCAACCGAATTTTAACAAATGATTAAATTTAATTTATGCCCCTCTAATTCTTGCCCGTGTCTGAACTATGTGGTATAATCATATGATAGAATTAGGAAAATATGCGATCGGGAAGGATGAGTTTTTTGGTCGTTTTGGGAATTGACCCGGGATACGCCATTGTGGGCTGGGGCGCGATAGACTTTAACGGTGTTAATTACTCTCCGCTTAAATACGGCGCGATAACTACGGTGGCGGGCAGTGATTTTGATCTGCGTCTGGTGCATATATATGATGAGCTCGATATGATAATAAAAACCGTAAAGCCTAACGCAATGGCCATTGAGCGCCTGTATTTTCAAAACAACCAAAAGACCGCGATAAACGTCGCGCAGGCGAGAGGAGTCATAGTTTTGGCGGCGCGGAAAAACGGCGTTCCCGTATATGAATACACCCCTTTACAGGTCAAAATGGCGGTGACCGGCTACGGTCAGGCGAAAAAGCCGCAGATAATGGAGATGACAAGACGGCTTTTAAGGCTCAGCGAGCTTCCAAAGCCGGACGATACAGCGGACGCTCTCGCTATGGCCATCACCCACACGCACGCGGCGGGAACGAATTTAAAGGCTATGATATTCAGAAAAGGGTTAAAAAAATGATTTACAGCATAAGAGGAAAATTGATCCATATTGAGCCGAGCTTTGTTGTGATAGAGTGCGGCGGCATAGGCTACAAATGCATGACCACCATGAACACACAGCGGACGCTGCCAAAGCTCAACAGCGAAACGATGCTTTACACGCATATGTCTTTAAGAGATGACTCGGCAGAGCTTTTTGGCTTTTCAACCGAGTCGGAGCTTTCCTGCTTCAGACTTTTAACGAGCGTGAGCAAGGTGGGGCCGAGGCTTGCGCTGTCGATATTATCCGAGCTTTTGCCGGAACAGCTTGCGATATGTATAGCCTCCTCGGACAGCAAGGCGATAACAAGGGCGAACGGAGTCGGGCTAAAGCTTGCGCAGAGGATAATCCTTGAGCTTAAGGATAAGCTTAAGGCGTTCGATATTTCCGAGGAAAGCCTGCCGCTTGAAAGCAGCGGCGGAGGCGTACAGCTTTACGGCAATATGCAAAACGCAGTCGAGGCTTTGGCGGTGCTCGGCTATGACGGCGGCGAAGTGATACCGATTTTGTCTAAGCTCGACCAATCGCTGAGCGTTGAAGAACTCATCTCAGCCGTTTTAAGAGAAATGGCGAGTCGTTAATTACCGGAGGGAATAAAAATGGAAATGGATTATGAAAACAGAATATTAAGTCCATCCGAAATTCCGTGCGACCTTACCGACAACGATAATCCGCTTAGACCGCAGCGGCTTGAAGACTATATAGGGCAGGAGAAGGTCAAGGAAAACCTGTCGGTGTTTATTCAGGCGGCTCTGCAAAGAGGAGAGGCGCTCGACCATGTGCTGCTTTACGGCCCGCCGGGACTTGGAAAGACTACCCTTGCGGGGATTATAGCGAACGAGCTCGGAACCAATCTCAGAATAACCTCGGGGCCCGCAATCGAAAAGCCGGGGGATCTCGCGGCGCTTTTGACAAGCCTGAACGAGGGCGACGTACTTTTTATCGACGAAATACACCGCCTTTCACGCGCAGTCGAGGAGATACTCTATCCCTCAATGGAGGATTTTGCGATAGACATTGTGACCGGCAAGGGCCAAATGGCGGCCTCGTATCATCTTCCGCTTCAAAGATTTACTCTTGTCGGGGCGACCACAAGGGCAGGGCAGCTCACGGCTCCGCTGAGGGATCGCTTCGGAGTCATATTGAGGCTTGAATTATACACGCCCGACGAGCTTGCGC
Organism: uncultured Clostridia bacterium; assembly: GCA_947632045.1. Taxonomy (GTDB): domain Bacteria; phylum Bacillota; class Clostridia; order Oscillospirales; family Acutalibacteraceae; genus UBA7067. The sequence goes on along the minus strand of CANRNQ010000023.1, from coordinate 21,165 downwards.
GTATAGTCGAGCGCAGCGCAGGAATTTTAAATATGCCGATAGACCGCGAGGGCGCGGCGGAAATAGCCTCGCGTTCAAGGGGAACGCCGAGAATAGCGAACAGGCTTTTAAAGCGGGTTCGCGATTTTGCACAGATTATAAGCGGCGGAATTATAAACGGCGACTCCGCGAAAATCGCGCTCGATAAGCTCGAGATCGACAAGCTCGGGCTTGACGCAAACGACAGGCGAATGCTGGAGGCAATGATAAAATTTTATCGCGGCGGGCCGGTAGGGCTTGAAACGCTTGCCGCCGCCATAGGCGAGGAGGCGGTCACAATAGAGGACGTATACGAGCCGTACCTCATGCAGATAGGATTTTTAAGCCGAACTCCGCGCGGCAGATGCATAACGAGCGCGGGCTGCAAGCATCTCGGCTATGACTTCGAGGGGGTAACTGTCGCGTCGCAGCCGACGCTTTTTGATCAGGATAATTAATTTGGAATTTAATATAAAATTTAACATAATCTGTTTTAAGCTTAGGAAGACAGTCCGATTTAAAATGCCGACTTTTATCAAAATTAAGATCATCAAAAGGTCGATCGATTTACTTTTATTTCAGGAGGAAACATATGGGAAGATTATTTGGCACCGACGGTGCAAGAGGGGTCGCAAATACCGAGCTTACGCCGGAGCTTGCGATGAATATAGGCAGAGCGGCGGCAATGGTTCTTATCAGCGACAGCTCGTCGCATCCGCGTGTAGTGATAGGCAAGGATACGCGCTTAAGCTCTGATATGCTTGAGGGCGCGTTGATAGCCGGCCTTTGCTCGGTCGGAGCAAACGTCATAAAGCTCGGCGTTGTGCCGACTCCGGCGGTGGCTTATTTGCTCGGCAAATACAATGCCGACGCGGGAATAATGATTTCGGCGTCGCATAATCCGTTTGAATTTAACGGAATAAAAATATTCAATTCTGACGGCTACAAGCTGCCCGATGAGCTTGAGGAATGCATAGAGGCGATAGTCCTCGACGCTGCCCAGCCCTACCCGAATTACTCCGGCGACAGGCTCGGCCATGTTATGATTGCGGACACGGCGGTTGACGATTACATAAACCATGTTGTCGAAACCGTGGACTACAGGCTCGACGGTATGGAGCTTGCCTTCGACTGCTCAAACGGCTCAGCTTCAAGAACCGCCGAAAAGCTCTTTACGGCTCTCGGCGCAAAATGTCATATGCTTTATGACAAGCCGGACGGAATAAATATAAACGACGGCTGCGGCTCCACTCATATTGATAACCTGATAAGCTATGTAAAGAAAAATTCTCTTGACGCGGGAATAGCCTTTGACGGCGACGCGGACAGATGTCTTGCGGTCGACGAAAACGGAAGCCTTGTAGACGGAGATTTTATAATAGCTATCTGCGCTCAGGATTTCAAGCGCAGAGGGAAGCTGAAAAAGGACGCGGTAGTCGGCACTATACTGACGAATATGGGATTCAATAAATTCTGCGACCGCGAGGGAATAAAATTTGTTTCGACAAAGGTCGGTGACAGATATGTGCTTGAGGCGATGCGCTCCGAGGGGTACAGCATAGGCGGCGAACAGTCCGGTCACGTTATATTCCTTGACTACTGCACAACGGGGGACGGCCAGATGACCGCCGCACAGCTTCTGAGCATGATGAACAGGCGCAGGGAAAGGCTTTCCGATATGGCAAAGCTCATGAGCAGACTGCCGCAGGTGATGGAAAACGTCACTGTCAAAAACGAGAGCAAATCGCTGCTTGATACGGACGGGGAAATTTTAAGCGCTGTAAAAAGCGCCGAGCAGGCGCTTGCGGAAAGCGGGAGAATACTCGTGCGCGCATCCGGCACGGAGCCGCTTATACGCGTTATGGTCGAAGGCGACGACCACGAGGCGATAGATAAAATCGCGAAGGACGTGGCAGGAGTTATAAAGGAAAGACTTTCGTAATCGGAGGAGAATATATGCGCTTTGCAAATTGGCGCGATTATGAGCTTATCGACGCGTCCGACGGAGAGAGGCTCGAGCGCTGGGGAGATATAATACTTATAAGGCCCGACCCGCAGATAATCTGGAGCACGCCGAAAAACGACCCGCTTTGGCAGATGGCGCACGCGCGCTATCACCGCAGCTCAAGCGGAGGCGGAAGCTGGCAGGTGTATAAAAAGCATCCCGACGTGTGGAAAATAGCCTTTAACGAGCTTAAATTTCGAATCAAGCCCATGGGCTTTAAGCACACGGGAGTGTTTCCTGAGCAGGCTGTGAACTGGGAATTTGTTGACGAAAAAATAAAAAGCTCCGGCAGACAGCTAAGTGTACTGAACCTTTTTGCCTATACGGGAGGGGCGACTCTCGCCTGCGCCAACGCGGGAGCGAGGGTTTGCCATGTGGACGCGTCTAAGGGTATGGTGCAGTGGGCTAAGGAAAACTCAGCGGAGTCGGGGCTTTCCGACAGACCCGTGAGGTGGATAGTCGACGACTGCATTAAATTTGTGCGCCGCGAGATAAGGCGGGGCAGCAGGTACGACGCGGTGATAATGGATCCGCCGTCCTACGGCAGAGGGCCGGGCGGCGAGGTGTGGAAGCTGGAGGAACAGCTTTTCCCGCTCATTGAGCTGTGCGCAGGCGTGCTCAGCGACGACCCGTCGTTTTTTATGATCAATTCCTACACGACTGGCTTGCCGCCGTCCGTTATGGAATATATGCTCGGCGTGCTTATCAAGAAAAAATACGGCGGAAGCGTAAGCTCCGACGAGATCGGACTAAAGGTCACCGATACTGATTTGATACTGCCGTGCGGCTCTACCGCGATATGGCAGTCTTGAGGGGAAAAATGAAGGATTTCATAAAGGTTGAAAACGTGTCGTTCAGGTACGATTCGAACGATAACGCAAATAAATATGTACTCAACGATATATCGTTAAATATAAATAAGGGCGAGTTTGTCGCCCTGCTCGGACATAACGGCTGCGGAAAATCGACAATGGCAAAGCTCTTAAACGCCATGCTCCTGCCGGAAAAGGGCAAGGTTTTCGTAAACGGCCTTGATACCTCGGAGCCAGACGTTAGCTATGACGTGAGAAAAACCGTGGGGCTCGTGCTGCAAAACCCCGACAATCAGCTTGTAGCAAGCATTGTCGAGGAGGACGTGGCCTTCGGGCCGGAAAACCTCGGGATAGAGCCGGACGAAATAAGAAGGAGAGTAGACGAGGCGTTAAAGGCCGTCGATATGTACGAATACAGGGCGCACGCGCCATATAAGCTCTCCGGCGGTCAAAAACAGAGAGTGGCGATAGCCGGTATAATAGCAATGCAGCCTCAGTGCCTTGTGCTTGACGAGCCGACGGCTATGCTCGACCCAAAGGGGCGCGACGAGGTCATGGCTACGATAAAAAAGCTCAACCGCGAAAAGGGCATAACCATAGTTTTGATCACTCACTATATGGACGAGGCTGTTCAAGCCGACCGAGTAATAGTTATGGACAGCGGAAAAATTCTCACTCAGGGCAGTCCGCGCGAGGTCTTTTCCGAGGTGGAGCTTTTAAAGCGCCACCGGCTCGACGTGCCCCAGGCGACCGAGCTCATGTACCGCCTTGTGGGAATGGGCTTTCCGGCGGAGTCTTTGCCGCTTGATGAGGACGAATGTATAGACCGGCTCAGCAAAATCCTTAAATAAACGTCACAGGGGAATATTATGAATATAATCGAAACCGAAAACCTGTCGTTTGTGTACGGTCAGGGAACGCCCTTTGAAAAGACCGCGAACGACAGGCTTAACATACAAATAAAAGAGGGAGAATTTGTCGGGATAATAGGTCATACCGGCTCCGGCAAATCGACGCTCGTGCAGATGCTCAACGGGCTCATAAGGCCGACGAGCGGTACAATAAGGCTCGAAGGCACGGATATATGGCAGTCGCCGAAGGAAATAAGGAAAATAAGGTTCAAGGTGGGGCTTGTTTTTCAGTATCCCGAGTACCAGCTTTTTGAGGAAACCGTTGAAAAGGATATAGCCTACGGCCCCCGCAATATGGGGCTGAGCGAAGGAGATATAAGGGAAAGAGTTATCTCGGCGGCGCGTTTTTCCGGATTGAGGAGTGAGCTGCTGTCAAAGTCGCCGTTTGACCTTTCGGGCGGAGAAAAGCGGCGCGCGGCCATTGCCGGCGTTATCGCAATGGATCCGGACGTTCTTATCCTCGACGAGCCGACTGCCGGACTTGATCCGGCGGGGCGCGACGTGCTGCTTGCGCAGATAAGTCAGTATCACAAGGAGCGAAAAAATACGGTTCTGCTCGTGTCGCACAGCATGGAGGATATTGCGAAAACAGCGGATAGGATCCTCGTTATGAACAAGGGCAGAGCAGAGATGCTCGAGGATACGCGCACTGTTTTCTCAAGGGGCGAGGAGCTTGAAAGAATGGGGCTAAGAGTGCCTCAGATAACGAAAATTATGTCGGGACTGCAAAAGCGGGGCTTTGATATTCCGTCCGGCATACTTACGGTAGAGCAGGCGGCGAGCGTGCTCGCGGCTTATCGCGGCAGGTCGCTTTGAGCGACCGCGTTTTAATCCGGCGGCGCCGCAGCTGCCTTCGGCAGCTGCGCGGACGCGGCGCAAAGCACATCGGCGCAACTCAAAATAAAGCCTCGGCGCGCCGCGTCCGTTTCCCCGCCGCAGGCGGGGAAAACGCCGCCGGATATTCTCGCGGGAAATAAGCACTAAAACCCCATTGAGCACGCCGCTTCACCTAAAGCTCTAATCTGATTATAAGGAATGATTCTTTGCTTAAAGACGTAACGCTCGGTCAGTTTCTGCCGGGGGTATCTCCGATACACAGACTTGACCCAAGAGCAAAAATATTATTTTTAATAGCCTTGATAGTTTTTATCTTCATAACGTCAAATTACATCTCCCTCGCGCTTGTCGCGGCGTTCATCGTCGCGCTTGTCTTTATGACGCGCATACCCGTAAAAATGTACCTGAAAAGCATGAAAATGATACTTTTCATCGTCTTGTTTACGGGTATAATAAATCTGTTTTACGGCAGGGGAGAGCCGCTCGTCAAAATCGGCTTTTTGCAGATAACCGAGGCGGGCATAAATAATGCGGTGTTCGTGTCCGTGCGCATAGCCGTCTTGATTCTCGCAAGCTCTATGCTCACCTTCACCACATCTCCGACCGACCTTACGGACGCGCTGGAAAGACTTCTAAAGCCGCTGACCGTTTTCCATATAAAGGTTCACGAGATAGCGATGATGATGACGATAGCCCTGCGCTTTGTGCCGACCTTGCTCGAGGAAACGGACAAGATTATGTCCGCGCAAAAGGCGCGCGGAGCCGATATGGAAAGCGGTAACCTCATAAAAAGAATAAAGGCGCTGATACCGGTGCTGATTCCGCTCTTTGTTTCGGCGTTCCGACGCGCGGAGGAATTGGCGACGGCGATGGAGTGCCGCTGCTATCAGGGCGGCTCGGGCAGAACGAGAATGAAAAGACTGCACTTCGGCAAAGCCGACCTCTACGGACTGGCGGCTTGCCTGTTGGTGCTTTGCGGAGTGATAATATGCAACATATTTTTGCCGGCGACGGTGAGATGAGAAATATACTTCTGACCTTGGCCTACGACGGACGAAATTATCACGGCTGGCAAATACAGAGTAACGCGATAAGCGTACAGCAGGTGTTTCAGTCCGCGCTCGAAAATATAATAGGCGACAAATACAATGTAAAGGGATGCAGCAGGACCGATACGGGAGTACACGCCAATATGTATTGCGTAAATATCCTTACAGAGCATAAAATTCCGCCGGAGCGCTTAAAAAACGCCATGAACCGCTTTTTGCCAAAGGATATCGTCGTGTTATCGGGCAGGGAAGCGCCGCTCGATTTTCACGCGCGCTATTCCTGCAAGGGCAAGGAATATATATATAAGATTTGGAACAGAGAAGAACGAGATCCCTTTCTCAACGACCGCGCGCTGCATTACAGATATAAGCTCGATGAAAAAATGCTCGACCGAGCGGCAAAGGCCTTCGTCGGAACGCACGACTTCACCTCGTTTTGCACGCTTGACAAAAGGGAAAAGGGCGATTTCACGCGGACGGTCAAGAGCTTTACGGTCACACGCAGCGGCGATATGGTCGAGATGAGGGTCGAGGCGGACGGATTTCTTTATAATATGGTAAGGATAATGGTCGGCACGCTGCTGAGAGTGGCGCAGGGGAAAATAAAAGAGGACGCTATACCCGACATAATCAGGGCTGAAAGCCGGAGCGCGGCGGGGCCTACCGCTCCGGCGTGTGGATTGTATCTTAACAAGGTGATATACTAAGGAGATTTATATGTCAAGGGAAGAAAATGAAAAAAAGAAACAGGATAAAAACAACAAAGTAAAAAAGCCGAAAAAAAGAGCGGACGACCAATACCGCGAATATAGATTTTCGCAAACCTTCGAAGAAAAGACCGAGGAAACCGGCGTGACCCGCGACGTTATATCGTCAAAGGCGAAAACTGCGGTAGTTATAATGCTGATTTGCCTTGTGTCAGTAATTATCGCAACCGGCTGGAACTACCTTGCGCCGGACAAGCTTTTAAACAGCATACAACTTGGACTTTCCGGCGACAGGGGCGACAGCTTTCCGACATTTATCTCGGGAACAAAGGTCAGCAGCGCGAATTTTCAATTTAAAAACAATCATCTTACTTATATAAGCGACACCTCGCTTATCGCGCTGAACAGGACAGCGGCAAAGGTTATCGACAGACCTATAAGCTTTTCGCAGCCCTCAATGAAGATTTGCGGAGATAATATATTGACCTACGGCATCGACGGCACAGAGTATCAGATAGACAACTCAAGCGGCACGCGGATAAAAAATCAGCTTGACAACAAAATAATACAGGGAGATATCGCGGCAAACGGAAGCTACGCCTTTCTCACGGGAGCGGACGGATATCTGTCAAAGCTTACGGTTTTCAATCCCTCAGACAAGCAGATATTCAGCTATTCGTTCTCGGATTATTACGCGACGGCCTTTGCTATGAACAACAACGGCACAATGGCGGCCGTGGCAGCGGTTACGTCAAAGAACGGAAGCCTCAAAACTCAGATTTACATTCTCGACTTTTCAAAGGAGGAGCCGGTCTCGCTTATCGAGGAGGACGAAGCGCTTGCATATGCCTGCGAATTTATGGACAACGGCTCCGTCGCGGTTGTATGCGACAGTCGGTCGCTGATGATAAAATCGAATTACACGGATGTTGACAGGTATGACTACGAAGGACTCTCGCTGACGGCCTTTGCCTTTGACGAGGCATATGGGGGAGTGCTGTCGCTCTCGCCGTCGGGCGACGGAGGGAACTGTCACATTGTTTACCTCAACAAAAACGGTTCTCTCGAAAAAATAGTCGATACCGAAAACAGAATCTCGGATATAGACATTTACTCCGGAAAAATCGCCGCCTTGTGCGACGGGAAAACGGCGTTTTATAGATTAAACGGAGAAGAAGCGGGATATGCGGATTCAGGACTTGACGCTCAGGCCATAACGATGAACTCCGAAAACGGAATTTATGTATTAGGTATGACCGAAATAAGAGATGTAAGTGCAAAATGAGATAAATTATTTATTGAAATTGCTTAAAAACCATGCGCGCGCATCAAGCTAAGCCAATAATCCGCTGCTGCGAACGACAAAATCAAAAAAATAATTTAAAAAAGGAGTGAAAGTGTCGCTTTCGCGACAAAAATTTGGATTTTAAATGAGCCGATAATGATTGTTAAGCTTCAATCGAGCAAATATTTTAATGCATTGTGCACAAAAATGAATCGAACCTCTTGATATTTCACTCAAAATGTTATATAATTAACACGTCGAAGCACAATTTTCGATTAATGCCGTTTAATTTCAACATTTTTCTTTCAAGTATTTATTTTCAAAAAACTGACAATATTAACAGTTGATTTGTTTCTTTTGTGTAACTACAATAATGGTAGATAGGTATATGTTTTAGTGGGATAGGCTTGTAGGCTTTGAAGCTTTGAGGAAGTTAGTTGGAGGAGTACTTATGAATTACATTACGGCAAAAGATGCAAGCATAAAATGGAAAATCAATCTGCGCTCGGTTCAGCGAATGTGCACAGCCGGACAAATCGAAGGCGCTCGAAAAATTTCAAACGTCTGGTGGATACCGGAGTATGCAAATCCGGTGACGAAGCGCAAAATCAAAAATCTTGTCGGCAAGCAAGAAATTATCAACGCGTACCGAGATTTTATCTTTGGCTGCCGCGACAAATTCGACCGCTTTTTTGACGGGGAATACTCCTTTAAGGATAAGCTCACCAAGGCGTATTTTTACGCGGTAAAGGCATATCGTTATTACCCCGTGCTCAACAAGATGCTGCCTTATTTTGAAATAAGCAAGGAGCTTTTGGAGAATACCGGTCTAAAGCTTCCCGAACTGTCGCTCACGATGGGCGGGCATTTTGCGTTGACCATCTTCCTTTATAAAGGCGGAATAGCCGATGAGGTTTCAAACCTCTGCACAGAGATAATACCGATATTTGAATATCTTACGGGAAGAAAGAGCGGGCTCGATTTGCTGTTTCAGTCGGCGCTGGCGTATCATCGCGGCAATATAAATTATTCCCAGCTTTTGGCTTACAAGGCTATTTTTACAAACGACATCGACCCCGACATAAAGCTCGGCGTGTCCTACATTCTCGCGCATATAGCGCTGTTAAACGGCAATCTTGACGGTTGGGACACTGTTATTGAAATGCTGCACAGCATAGACGACGGAAGCGAGGGCGAGGTCACCAAGACCACCTTTGAGATAGTCGAGTCCGAGCTTGCGCTGTCGGCGGGCTTAGTCGACGGTATACCGGAGTGGCTGAAGAACGGCGATTTTGCCGACAAGTCATTGACAATAACGTCGATGATAAACGCATATCTTGTGCATATACGCTATCTTATAAGATGCAAGGAGTTTGAAAAGGCGATAGCGATGGCGGAGATGCTGCTTGAGGACAGAAGCTCTGATTACAAAGCTCCGCCGCACGGCAAGCTGTACTTATATATACTCGCGGCAGTTTGCTACAATAAAATAACGATGAAGGTTCGCGCGACCCAATATTTAAAATCGGCGCTCGAAATTGCCGAGCCGGACGGGCTATATATGTTCTTTGCCGAATACGATAACGGCTTTGACGGACTCACCGACGATTTTTTTAAAAAGAACGCGCCCGACGTATACAAAAAGCTGTGTGAAATCAGGAATATTTACCTTGATAACTACACATCTGCGCGCTCCTTCCTCCAAGGCTCAATGGCTTATGACAATCTGACCAACAGAGAGCAGGAGATAGCTCGCCTTGTTGCCGAGGGATACCAAAACCACCAAATAGCCGAGAAGCTCTTTGTATCGACGAGCACTGTAAACTATCACATAAGGAACATATATAAAAAGCTCGGAGTCAACAGCAGGACAATGATGATAAACAGACTCTATTTTTACTATAAAAAGGAGTAATCCGACCGCAGTCGGCGCTGCACAGCGTCGACTGCTTTATTTAATTTTATTTGCAGGGGAAGCTTACCGCTCCTGCGGCGGATAAAGCGAATAATAAAGTAAAGATAATTTTCAAGCAACCCTGAGCACCGCACAGCACGGTGCTTTTTTTGTTGCTGCAATCCCTTGAGGTAAATTATGCAAAAAATGTCGCGCGCGCGACACTTTTTTTCGCGCATCGCCGCGTTTTGTCGCGACAAAAAACGCCGATTCTTAAATATTGCCCAGCTATTCACCGTTTATTCACATTTATATCAGCAATATGCACAAATAATTGCATAATTGTCTAAATTTGATATTAACTCAAAAACCTAACAAAAAACAGTCAGTTTCACCAGTTAAATTAAAAAAATATCTGTGATAAAATTAAATTGTCAGAATTGGACTAATTGACTGCTTTTTGGGAGGGTTTTTTGTGAAACATATGAATAAGTTGGAAGAAACACGCCGCAACAGAAAAAAACCAAAGAAACGCATATCCTTCGCTGCATTCAAGACGCATATGTCTAAGACTGGAATGAAATCCGCCTCCATTGCGCTGTCGCTTGTCATGCTGGTTTCCTCGCTGCCGGTCATATCCCTGACCGCCTTTGCCGATGAGCCGAACAACAGCCAGACAAAATACACCAACATCAATGATTATCAGAACTCCCGCATCGTCGAAATACAGAAGGAGATATTTTTCCATGGTATTACCGATGCCTCAGAGTTAGCTACCGATGCTGAAAAAAAGGCGTTTGCGCGTTTGCAGGAAGGCAAGCCTTTGGATGATACCAAAATACCGGATGAGGATGGTAAGGACACTGAAGATGACTATGAGTCGCTTCTTGAAAGGATCCCGGTCAGAGAGGGCAACAAATATTTTAATTGGAAACCCCAAGATGAAATACTTGATGAAAATGGTGAAGTATGTCCGGAATGGAATGGTATGCAAAATTATGTAATACCGGATAAATACCGTGGTGCCAACAAAAGAACCCCGCTTTCAAATCTTAAATTTAAAAAAAATGCCACTGCTGTGGTCACTGCGGATTCCGATCTTCCAAAGGTTACAATTGAAGTTGATGCAACGACCAATAGAGAATTTACCGTATTCAATGTTGAAAATCCAAGGCAGTTTCGTTACGCAATGGAATACGGCACTATAAATAACTATAAAGAAAAGGCCACGGAAGTCAAAGGAATAGACAACTATGGTAAAAATATTTTAATTAATATAACAAAAGATTTAAATATGGCAGGATATAAGGTTAATGCCGACACGCCTAAGCATCCGCTTTCTACTAAAAACGATCAACTTGTGCACAGCACTCCGTATATAGATGTATCAGCATCAGCAAAACCGAATGAATCCCCAAACACGATAACTTTGGACGGTAATTGCGATTGGGAATCAATTGACTACAGACAAGGCGCGGCAGGCCAGAGTAGAGTTATTTACATAGAGGGTAACGGACACACGTTGTATAACCTGAGAACCTCTGACAACGGATTGATTAGTGTTGGAAACACAAGATTAATTGTCAAAAACTTTTGTATTGCAAATTCTCTTGTCATTAATACTTGTAAAAAATATAATCCTACATTCAATACTACCGGACTTCTTGTTTCACATACAACGGCCACTGTCCCAATGTATTTATATAATGTTCATACGGAAAATTCCTTTGTTGAAAATTACAACGCCCTATACGTTTCCGGACTTATTGGGCGCAGAGTAAGTTCTTCCGGTACATTTGTAAAAAATTGTTCTGCTAACAGCAATATTGTAATTGGCGGCGATCATGTTGGGGGTGTTTCATCAAACATTCAGGCCAAAAGCATGGAAAATGTTCATGATTCTAAAGGCGATGAAATTGATATAATACTTCCTCAAACTCAAGGAAAGGATAACAATGACCCGATAAGCTATAATGTGCCGTTTCCTGAAAAACCGGAAAAAATAATATTTGACTATGATCCGGATACAAACATCAAATATTATCCGAATATGTTTGAAAATTCTTACTCAGTAGACTGTGAATTGTTTTCCTTGGGAGTTGACTCAGGCGCGTTTATTTCGTGCGGTATTGGTATAGTCGCGAGGAATTGCTATACTAACAATAATATTTACGCCGATACAAATACAGGCGCATTTATTGGCCGCGCATCTTCAAGACTCGGTATTTATGCGATGAAAGACGATGCCGATGATGGCGATCATTATACTATTTCTAACTTCTTTGAAAACTGCTACTCTTCCGGAATAGTTGAGGGAAGAAATGCCATGGGCGGGTTTGCCGGATATGTGCAAGGAATTAGAAATATTGCTGAATCGTATAAAATAAATCCATATATGGATAACACGGTACACAGAGCAGCATATAGTTATGATTCAAATGGCAACCGTAAAGGTAATACTGATCAAGATGAGTGGGATAACGGCGGTAAGTATTACTTCAACATAACTCGACAAACATACGTAAAAAGCGGCAACAATTGGGTTCTTGATGAAGATGTAACTGAAGATGATAAGTTAACAAACTGCGGCGCTAATATCTTTCATAACTGCTATTCCTCCGCTTCGGTCGGAATGGACTATGCCGGACGCTACTGCGGCGGATTTACCGGTATGGATCAAGCGTATTCTTTGAATACAACGGTTAAAATCGACGGAACAACCTATAAATTTAACGGCACGGGCTACTTCAACTGCTACGCCACCGGCGAGGTTGGAAATATACTCACTGTTACCGACGACGGAAAGGCGGCGGATCTTGAAAAATATTATCTCGCGGATACAAATAACGGCGAGGGTGCGGATAATGCCAATAAAGGCGCAACCAAAAATGTAGAAATACTCGATTATTATCCGACCGGCGGCTTCATCGGCGTTTTAGCGCCGGACCGTTGGTGGGTAGCTGTCGCCGGCAACTATAAGAATACTTCATATCCTTACTTTACTCCTAATAACAAAGCTGAAGAAACCTTTACAAAGAACAATGTACCCGCAAGCGATTACACATATTATAAAATATATGACAAAAACTTTGGCTTCTTCAATAATTGTTTTTATGATATGCAGACTACCGCAATGCGCGAAATGGCTGTCGGCATTGCCGGAGGCGAGAGCGCATATGCCCCGGATAAGGCTATAAATTACACAACCGGTGAACCGGAGCCGGGCTCTCAAGCCGATAATTATGCGGATATTGATTTCACATTCGGAACCTGCGACGGCAAAACCGAAGGCGGAAAGGCGATAGCCTATCAGGACGATATAAACGCGGCCCGCAAAGGGCAGACAGTCGAAGAGAATAATGGCGAAATAGCCCCATATTCACTCGTTGGCGTGACCGGACTTTACACCACCACAGCCGAGGAAAAGGGCATAATGGGATTAACTAATATGACCGAAGACTCAAAGCTGAAAATGGAAGCCTCGGGCGACGATTGGCGCTATGAGCACGGCTATTACCCGCAGCTCGCCGTTTTCTCCGACGCTAATGTTGAATCCTCCGGAGACGACCAAGAAAAGTCTGTATTTTGGATTAAAGATAACAACGGCATTTCCGATAATAATACGGTGACAGGCGGAGCGAATGGTATTTTGAGCGACGGAATGAAGCTCAACGGCGAAAGAGCTTGCGAGGGCTCTACCTTCCAAAATACAACAATGATCATGCGCGCCTACCGCTACTCACAGGCCTCAACCGCCGCCGTTGTCCTCAATAACTACAACTTTATAATGGACGCCGACGGCTCGCTCATGAATGATAACGACTGGGCTGTTGCGCAGCCGAATAATCAGTTGACATGGAATGAAAACACAGGCTTTTACGAGGTTGGATATAGGGGCTTAAACGCGGGTCAATATGAATTTAAAATTCAGGCGAACGACTCGATGACCTATAACTACGGCGCGACAAGGTTTGACGACCCCACCAACTGCGTGATTAATGTAGAGAAAGATAATAGTGATGTAAAAATTCAATTTAAATTTGACCGCCTTTTCTCAAGCGATTATCTTATAATTGTCGATGTAACTAACGACGGGAAAAATACATATCATCAGGTCTACGGTAAAGATAACTCGATAAGATACTCAGTAATAGGCAGCTTCACCAATAGCTGGGGAGATGATCTCTTCCTTGAAGCCGACGCAAGCGATAAGTCAAAATTCACGGCTGTAAAACCATTTACCGAAGACGATATTCAAAACGAATCCGGCTTCATAAAGCACGAGTTCAAGGTGCGCGGCAACCAAAACTGGAATGACGCTAACTACGGCTACGACGGCGTTTTTAACGGCACAAATATGTCGTTCATTCTTAAACAGGCGTGTACAGTTAAATTTGAGTTTGACGAGAACACCCATAAGTGCAAGCTCTACATTCAGCAGGACGGTAACTGGATCGAGGCGGACGACGAGAGCGTAAAGGACATATGCCCCGAGAGCAGCATAGCCGATTACACAAATTACGAGTATAATTCATATACCATCGTCAGCGATAAAAAGGTTCTCACCGGCCATAGGTGGGGCGACGCTCAGAATATTGATGATAAAAAAGTGTCTGCCCAAGCCGGCGTAATGAGTAAGTTGGGCGATGGTGTGACATTCACAAAAATCTTAAGTGGTATTCCCACCGGCGCAAACTACCAGATGAGAATACTCCCCTATGATACCACGAATACCTGGGCGCTTGACAGCACGGACAACAAATTCTTCCACATTTCAAAATCCGATCCCGCCGCCGCTGATGAAAAATGCACATTGACAATAACATATAATTCCGATACGAAAGAGATAACCTATAATGCTGTAGCTGACGGCAAGACATTAGATGTTAAAACGGATGTTGAGTCGGAAAAATATGTTGTCGCGGGCGACGAGGGCATAACGGGCTACCGTTGGCTCGGCAGCGACACGACCATTATTCCTGCCGCAGACAAGGATAATGGCCCAACTAAAGAGGAAATACAAGACTATATCCAAAAAGCCCAAGAAAAGGGAGAGATGAAGCCGGATCAAAGCACCGCTCTCGGCTTGTATCAGTGGAGAAGTGAAGGAACGATACGCGCCGGAGCACACAGCTTTAAGGTATTCGCAGACGGCGATATTAACCTCGGCTTCGGCGAGAACGGCGGCGCTAACGATATTAAATTCTCGCTCAAAGAGGATAGCGGTATAACCATAATCTACAACTCCCAAAACCACGCAATTTCAATAAGCGCAGATATGCCGGGCGCTCTTGAAATGACCCAATATGTCGTAACCGGCACCGAGAAGCTCATGGGCTCCGTCTGGAATCTGCAAAACGCCGTTATGGACTTTAATATTGACACCGGCTTGTATGAATATAAGATTTCCGGTAAGGACGAAAACGGTAATTCTGTGCCGATAACGGGAGGCGAGAATTACGCCTTTAAGGTAATTGAATTTGACAAGGACAGCGGCAACAACATCTCCTTCAGATTGCTGCAAAATGCGTATATCAAGGTCACATACGACCCACGAACCGCAAAGACAAGTTATGATGCGTACAGTGACCCCGAATGCACAGAAGCGAGTAAGCTCGTCCGCGCGGAGGCAATAGGCGAAGTGCTTGTCGAGTCCTATTCCGTCCTCGGCGAAAAGGGCCTCACCGGCTATACATGGCTCGGACTTCAGGAAAACGGTCAGCCCTATGAAGGCGATAAAAGACATGAAATGGAAGGCAACGCTACGGAAGCCGGTAAGTTAAAGCCTGTTAAGACCGCAGGAGAGGGTAGACATTTGTATAGCCAAACCTTCTATAACGTCGAGGTCGGTATAAACGGTAACTTTAAATCCTACGCCTTTAAGGTAGCCGCAAACGGCAACTGGGACAGCGGTATTTCCTACGGTAACGGAAACGACAACTATATTATCGCCCTCAACAACCCTGGCAGCAAACCGGTGGGCGACCCGAATTACAATCACTGTGACGTCACCATAACCTTTGACGAGGATGCGGCAAAAAGAGGCGAAAATTGTATATCGGTTGAAACATCCCCCAAGGAATACCTCATGAATACAATAAATACCGAAGGCTTCAATTGGTATCTCGTCGGCGACCAGCGCATAGCCTCGTATGAAGATTCCTTCCGCGGCCCCGACACCACATATGACACGGTTCGCGACATCACCCAGACCATTAATTTCACCAATGGCGCATATTCCAACGAAAAGGGTATAGCGTGGTCCATCGACGCGGAAACGAACCTCGCCGAGGGCTATATAACAAAGCTCGGCGGTAAAGTGGACGGCACAAACGACGGCAGCGGATTCTCCCTCGATTATAAAGTTGACAACAAAGACGTCAGAGTCAACTTCAACGAAGACGTTGTAGACCTCGACACAATGATTGACGAGCCGGACAAAAAATCGGACGGAGGGTATGAGGCGGAAACATTCCCAAAGGATAATGGCGGCGTTTCAACATACACAGACGGCGTTGACGCAAACATTGAAAAATATCTTGATGTGAATACGTTGTTGAATGACGAGTATTGGACGAATTATACTAACTATAAGTATTATCCGATAACCTACACCTCCGAGCGCTTTATGCCCGGAAAACAGTTCCTTAAAGTTTCTACCTACGGCGTTGGCACAGTCGCTGACTTCAACAGGTGGAAGAGAGTTCGTCTTCTCTATGACCAGCTCACTCTCAGGGGCGAGGACCTCGACAAAAAGGCGCAAACACTCCTTCTGCTTATTGATTCAGACGAGCTGAATAGTACTGCGGGAGGAACAATAATAGAAAGATTGAATAATTATCTTAAAACGATGAAAGACAGTGATCCCGAGCAGTATGCACACTACACCGAGGGCTTTGATTTTGTTGATAGATATTCTCAGTGGAAACAGCTTCACACGGCGCTTCAGAATTATAAAAAAGATTCTGATTTTAAAAACCAATTCCTGCCGGACGCAGGCAGTTCCGAAATGGGCACAGACGTTATCCCTCTTGACGCTCCGTATGTTGACGAAGTGCAGGCGGTAGTCACAGGCTCGCGCCTTGTGCGCTTGATTCCCAAGGGCTATATCGAGGCGGGAAACGACGCTGTGGTAACGGTAATCGACGACATTGACCATCCGGAAAAGAGCCAAAACGTCGTTATGTACGACCCGAAAAACAGCACTTCGGATGTTCAGGTTACTGTTAAGGGAACGGATGACAATTATGCAGGCCTCGACAACACCGTTTTCTCATATTATAACTTCGCTCTTATGGCGGGCTATGCCATCACGGATAAGATAGGACTCGGAATTTACGATAACTACTCTAACCAACATCTTAAAGAGGAAGATGTAAAAGGAACCACGCGCGAACCGGGAATCGTCAAGCTTAATACGGACGAAAACAACCGACGTTCCGAGGATAGCGAAAAAGATCGTACCACCGAAAGCTATTACGCCATGACCGCGGCAATCAACGAGAGCGCCTCATATGATGACAACACAACAACTACTAACGAGGCAGGCGAAACGAAAGTTACACACACGCCTAATCTTACGGTAAGCGAGCTCGTTAATCAGGAGCTTATAGGCGACTCTTCAAAGATTATCCCCGCCGGAGGAAGCGATGATGATGCAAAGATTGGAAAAACTATTGTAAAGGTCTATCAGGTTTTGAATAAGGGCAAGAGCAACGAAACCGAGAGAATAGTATATGCCAAAAAAAGTGAAACGACGGATTCAGCGTCGAACATTAACTTCAATAAATGGACCGGACAACAATTGTTTGAGTCCTCCGACGACGGCGATTATCGCGTTAAATTCTACTGGGCTATGAACGACGGCCGCTATTTCACCGACACAAAGGACGTTCAGATTTTGGCTAACACTTCGGGCATTCGCAAGAAGGTGGATAAGCCCTTTGACGATCCCGCCTGCACATATAATCCCAAGACCAATGAGCTTACATACACTCTCAAATACACAAACTCTGTAAGCTCTCAGCCGGTTACATTTGCAATTCTTGACGTTCTCCCGTTTGTCGGAGACGAAAGAATTAACAAGGATATGACCGATACGTCCGGCTCCATTGTTGATGTGCCGAACGCCAATACCACCCTTGCAAACGGCGAAGACTCCGGCACAGAAAGAAAATACCCGGACTTCACTATCACAAAGCTTGAAATTACCCGTGAGGGCAACCAGAATACCAAGAAGGCTGAAATCAAGGGCGTTTATGTATCATCAAGTGAGAATGTTGGCGAATTGTTGTATGATACCGATACCGATGCCGAAGGCAAGAAAATTGCCACTTCGGACGCTGCGGGTAAGCTCGGGGTACTTCCGGCTCCGCCCGATATAGTCCAGTTTACCGATGAAGCAGTTACAGACTCGGCTAAAAGAGAGTATCTTACAAAAATCGGTAGAATAGATAATGAAGTAATTACCGATTACGGATGGAAGGCCTTGCAAAGAGGCGCTGAGGGTACCAATACAGGTACAGACGGAGTTTATACGTTTAAAGAAGGCAGCAATAACGCAAATTTCAGCAAAAATGTAAAGGCTGTCGCTGTTACAGGTATCCAGCTTGCCTCCGCCGACAGCGTAACGGTTGATATTACACTCAAATTTGACGGTAAACCGAACGACGATCTTTTCAACAACGCCTACTTCCACTCCTCCTTCAACGGAAATTGGGACGATGACGCGAAAACAGTGACGGGTGCAAGCACCGACAGCGGTTACTCCGAAAATACCCGCACAACAATTGTCGGAAGAGATTTGAGCGGTATCGTATGGCTTGACAGCAATGTGAACGGACAATACGACCCGGATGACGAGCCAAAAATTGAAAATGTTGCGGTCGAGCTTGTCAAGATTACAAAGACAGATGACATAGAAAAGCAAGAGGTTGTCGCAAGTCAGGTTACCGGCACTGACGGAGCTTATAATTTCAATGATGAAGCTCCCCTTGCCTCGGGCGACTACAAGGTGCTCTTTAAGGCTCCGAGCGGCAATACGGTAACGCTGCATTATCCGCCTGCCGAGGAGGGCGGCGCTGAAACTACGCAAACGAGAAACTTCTCTGACCTGTTCATATCTAAAATCATTTCCGAGGCGAACTTGAGCGACAATAATATCGCAAAAATCAGTAAAGATACAGGCGACGAAAAGGCCTATTACATCAACCAGACTTTCCCCACCGCCGGAGACATCTTCACATACAGCTATGCGGACGCTGTCAATGTTGTGAAAAACAACTTCGTATATACCAAGTCAAGGCAGAACCTCGCTCTGACCGACGCATACGGCTCGATAACAATCGAAAAGTACAAGGATAACGATAATACAAATCCGATGTCTGGCGTCAAATTCAAGATCGAGTATCAGGACGGCGATGACTGGAAACCTCTGGTATATAACACGGACGGCTTTATAGACTCGCCGGATTCCACCAATCTTGACCCCGACCGCAATACCGGCGAATATACAACAGATGCAAAAGGCACTATATCCGTCGATAAGCTGTTGCAGACGACCTACCGCATAACGGAAATTGAATTGCCGGCAACACCGGCGGGCGAGAAAGACCCGAACCCGCTCATAAAACCGATATATATCACCATACCATATGAGCTCGCGAATGGTGAAAAGCCCGATTCAAATTCTATTATTTCACTTCCGGACGATCCGGCATATACAAAAGATGGCAAGAATTATTACAGAGACGTAACGATTACGCTTTCGAACACAACAGAGCTCAACGATTATCTCCCGCTCACCGGCTCGACCGAGGGCTTCAACTACTGGATCCCGATAGCTGGCTTGATTTTCGTAATAATAGGAGCAGGAGTAATATACTACGCTGTCAAAAGAAAGAAGGCTAAAAATAGCGGTTGTAAATGATTTTGTAAAAATACTCAAATCAGATACAATTGGAAATTTAGGAGGATTATTTATGAAAAAATTTACAGCGCTTTTGATAAGCTTTATCTTGACCGCTTCCGTCCTGTTTTCAGCTTACGCTTCGGCGGCGAGGATAACAGACATAAATCGGGACAGCGGAAGTCTCACCCTCATTAAATATCAGACGGACGTGACAAAGGGTGACAATAATCTGCCTGTTGATAATCCGGAAAAGCGCGTGTCTGGAGCGGAATTCAAGGCGTATCAAGTAATAAAGATAAGCAAAGAAACTTCCGGCGAGCACAAAGGCGAGCGCAAATATGAGGTGACGAAAAATTTCACCGCCGAAAATAGCGCAGAATATAAGACTCAGCTTGATGAACTTGCCAAACTTGTAAATCGTGACGCGGGCGCGTCCTTCACAAGCACACCCGAGCTTTTAAAGCTGATTCCCGCGCTCAGAAATGTTGCGGAAAATCTTGGCAACACTGCCGGCAGCGCAGAAAACGGAATGATTTACACCTCAACCGAAACGAAAGAGCCGGTCGTTCCTGCGCCTGAGCCGGGTTCCGGTGAACCCGCAGAAAAGGGAACGGGCGAATACACATTCGGCGCGGGCGGACAAATCGCCCTGGGTGTGTATCTCGTAGTTGAAACCGTGGTGCCGCCGGGATACAGTCAGGTATCAATGCCGTTCCTTGTGTCGGTTCCCCAATGGATGGAATCTACCGAGGACGAGTGGGTGTATGACGTAACCGCTTATCCTAAGGATGACCCGATAAGCGTCAATAAGAAAATAGTTCTTGAAGACGGCACACTGGAAAATACAACCGATGCAAATATCGGCGATATAATTAATTACTCTATCAAAACAGATATTCCTACTTATGTCCTGCACGACGGCACTTCGGAATTAACGGAGGCTCAGCAAAAAAATATAAAATATATATTTACCGACAATATGTCCAAGGGACTTGATTTCAACAAAGACGTTTTTAAGGCGGAGATAATTCAAGGCGATGACGTTGTTGCGACCCTCGCATCCGACACCGATTATACGCTTACCACAAAAGGAGATACTGAAACGGGTGTTACTACAATAACCGCCGACTTCAAGTGGACTTCCCTTAAGGATTATCAGGGCGAGCAAATCTCAATATCATATAAGGCTACGCTCAACTCAAACGCTGTCATAGGCGGCGAAGGCAACCCGAACACTGCTCTTGTGTCGTACACAAACGACCCCACGCTTGTAAATTCGGCTCCACAGAAAACCCCGGAATCGACAACGAAGGTGTTCGTCCGCACAATAGGAATGGAGCTTACAAAAACTCTTAATGGGGAAAAACCAACCGAGGACAGCGGAATAGATGAAGTTGTGTTCGGAATGACTAAGGTGCTTGAAGATGCTTCCGAATCGGACGTATGGTTCGTAAAATCTGGATCTGACGATAACTTGTCGTATTCTGTGTATAACGGTGATCTTACAGCAGAAACGCCGGACGCTAACGGCGACTATAAGGTTCAGATTGACGGAAAAGAATGTACCGTAACGAAGAAGCTCAGCCCAATCGCAAGCGGCGATTCGATAGGAAAAATTATAGTCAGCGGCTTGGCGGAGGGAAAATATTATCTCAGCGAAGAAAAAACAGCCGCGGGATATAATCTCCTGAGCGAAAAGGTTAAGATAACCATTACCTTTGACAATTCAATTACCAT
>CANRNQ010000022.1 GCA_947632045.1 uncultured Clostridia bacterium | reverse complement strand
AGTTATGCGGAAACATATGCAAATGAAAACGGAATTACCTTTGTGGCAATAAGTGAAGAACCGAGCGAAGAACCGAGCGAAGAACCGAGCGATGAGCCAAGCGAAGAACCGAGTGAAGGGCCGAGTGATGAGCCAAGCGAAGAACCGAGTGAAGAACCGAGTGAAGGACCGAGTGAAGGACCGAGTGATGAGCCAAGCGAAGAGCCGAGTGAATGGCCGAGTGATGAGCCAAGCGAAGGACCGAGTGAAGGACCGAGTGAAGGACCGAGTGATAAGCCAAGCGAAGAGCCGGGTGAGAAACCGAGCGAAGAGCCGAGTGAAAATCCAAGTGATGAGCCAAGTGGAGAACCAGGCAATAAGCCGACAAATCCCACGGATAACCAGACAAGCGGCGGTACAAACAATACCCCCGCAGATAATACCAATACAAATACCGATGCGCCGAAAACAGGCGACAACGGAATAATGTTTGTACTTGCAGCATTTGCTGCTTCAATACCAGTAATGGTTATTGCGTACAAGCGCCGTAAAAAACAGTAAGGCAGCGCAAATGTGAAATACAAATATAAAAACAGCACCAAAGGGGCTGTCGGTTGACGGCATTATGGGCCCTGCGACAAAGGCGGCGGTTCGCGTTCTGCGCAAGGGCGCAAAGGGTACATATGTATATATCCTGCAATGCGCTCTCATCTGCCACGGCTACGACACGGGCGGCTTTGACGGCAAGTTCGGAGATAAAACTCTCGCGGCGGTCAAGGACTACCAGCGCAAGCACGGCCTTGAGGTCGACGGCGAGGCAGGCCAAAATACCTTTTACAGCCTGCTTTGTGCGTAATTAACAACAAATTTAATACTTATTCAAACAAGGGGGTTGCCTTTTTTCGGCAAGCCCCTTGTTTCATTTTAGAAAGGATTTGAAAGATTTATGAAAAGCTTTATCCCATGGATCGGCGGCAAGAGTCAGCTGAGAAAATATATAATCCCACTTATCCCTCCCGACACAAAAAGGTATATCGAGGTATTCGGCGGTGCAGCATGGGTCTTATTTGGAAAAGAAAGAACGCCCGGTCAGATGGAAGTTTACAACGATATCAACGGAAATTTGGTCAATCTGTACCTGCAAATAAAAAACAACTGCTCAGCCCTTCAAAAAGAAATTGACTGGCTGCAAAGCAGGGAGATTTTTGAACGGTACAGAGAGGATATTTTAGAAAACGTGCAGCTGACCGATATGCAGCGCGCAGCGCGGTTCTGGTATCTGATAAAATGTTCCTTCGGCACTAATTTGCACTCCTTTGCCACGGCAAGCAAAAATTTAGTTGATCCCGCCGATGAGCTTCCGCTATATCGTGAGAGGCTTAAGAATGTCGTAATTGAAAACAAAGATTTTGAGCAGATCGTTAAAACTTACGACCGTCCGAAGGCTTGCTTCTTTCTCGATCCACCATATGTCGAAACGGAAAGATATTACAAAACTCGTTTAAATTGCTTTGAAACGGCTGATCACGAGCGTTTAAAAGCCGTTTTAAGGACAATTAAAGGTAGATTTATTTTAACCTATAACGACTGCGAGTTTATTAGAGAAATGTATAAGGATTACAACATATGCGGCGTATCTCGGTTCAATCTGTTATCTCCGAGCGTAAATAACAGAGGCGGTGTTTAAAGAGGTTATCATTACAAATTTTTAACAAATGATTAGGTCGTGAACCGAACGATAGATCCGAACGTGTTAATCGGATAGCATCTGTGTTATCCGACCTTTATTTTTTTTCGTCACCTCGAGCACTAAAGGCGCTAAACAGCTGGGATGAAACGAAATTTACAACATCCGGCGTTATGGCTTTTTCGCTGTAAATAAACAACAGCTTGTATGCGGTATTAATAAATAGCTTATCCGTTTCGGACAATTTCTCGGTGTCAAAATCTATCATATGTATCATTTCCTTTCTGGTTTTTACAAAATCAAATATCGCTCGATGTATACCGTTCGATTCACAAAAATATTTTACTTATTTTTAAATTAAATTCAAAAAAACAGAAACGACCATCGAATATATAGGTCGTTTCTGTAGCCGCATTACGGTGTTCACTGCCATAGATTAAATGTAATTATTTCTACTCACGCACCCTTCGGTAGAGGCGGAGCGATCGCATTTATATAATATTAGATGTAGAATGTGATGTCGTCTTCCCCCCAAAAAAACGCAACTGCTTCGTTACGATGAAAAAATTATACACATTGACTAAAATTAATTTTTTAAATTCACGTGCAATTCCTTGCTTTCGAAACCATTTATGCGGATTTTTGTATAAATTCTTTTTGTATTTAATTATGAAAAATTTTGCATTTTATTTGCAAAGCGACAGTAATCTTTGCAACAAGACAGCTCTATCGCTTTTGTTTCAAAACAAAAAATTAAGTTCGGCATTATTTTAGGTCTTAGGCTCATTTCTCTTGATTTTTTTGGACATTTTTGTTATTATTATTAAGTACTTTAGCACAATAAATTATACATCAGGAGGTTAAAATGAGTACAGACAACATTATTGTTTTGAGTGCCTTTGCCGTCTATCTCATCATTATGATAGTTATCGGCTTTGTTTATTCAAAAAGCACGAAAAACAACGAGGATTACTTTTTAGGCGGACGAAACCTCGGCGGCTGGACTGCGGCGCTTTCCGCTCAGGCTTCGGATATGAGCGGCTGGCTGCTTATGGGACTGCCCGGCTCGATCTATCTTGCGGGAACCGGCGAGGTTTGGATAGCCGTAGGACTTTTGATAGGTACGATTCTCAACTGGTACATAGTTTCGGCAAGGCTGAGAAAGTACACGATAGCCGCGGGCAACTCGCTGACTATCCCAAGCTTTTTCCAGAACCGTTACCGCGACACGAGGGGCGTTATCAAAATCGTTTCCGCGATTATAATCGCGATATTCTTCACGGTTTACACCGCTTCGGCATTCAGCTCCGGCGCTAAGCTCTTCGCTACGCTCTTTTCAAACGGAAGCGGAGAAAACAGCAACTTCAACTCGGTTTACATCATTGGACTTTGCATTGCGGCGCTCGTTATTCTTATCTATACATTTATGGGCGGCTTCAAGGCGGTTTGCACAACGGACTTCATTCAGGGTATGCTTATGCTCATAGCTATTTTATCCGTGCCTATACTCGCCTATGCCACGCTCACTTATAATAAGGGCTTTGCGGATTCGCTCGTTGCAAACGGCGTATCTAATCCCGACAACTTCCTAAACTTCTTCAAAAACGACGACGGCTCGCCCGTTTCCGCAGTTTCCATAATTTCAAATCTCGCATGGGGACTCGGATACTTCGGTATGCCGCATATACTCGTAAGATTTATGGCTGTCAAGAGCAACAGCGAAATCAAAAAGTCGAGAAGGATCGCCATAACATGGGTAGTTATCTCGCTTGCGGCTTCCTGCCTTATCGGTCTTGTGGCAAGAGGATATCTCACCACTCCGCTTGACGGCACTACGAGCGAGACCGTATTTATCCGCACGATTCAGCAGTTCTTCTCAAACAACGGTATCCTTATCTTTATCGGAGGAATATTCCTGTGCGGAATTTTAGCGGCCATTATGTCCACTGCCGACAGCCAGCTCCTTGTTACCGCCTCCGCCGTTTCCGAGGATATGTACAAGGGCGTTATAAAGAAAAACGCGTCCGAAAGGAACGCGCTTTGGGTCGGCAAGATCGCGGTTATAGTTGTCGCTATCGTAGGCTTCTTCATCGCTCTTGATCCAAATTCGAGCATTATGGGACTTGTTTCCGATGCTTGGGCGGGCTTTGGCTCGGCGTTCGGTCCGGTCGTTCTTATCGCTCTGTTCTGGAAACGCTCCACTCTCGCCGGCGCTATCAGCGGTATGGCAACGGGCGCTCTTGTTGTTATCATATGGGACTATCTCCCGCTTGTAAACGGAGATACACTTTATGCCGCGACAAATCTTTATTCGCTCGTGCTCGGCTTCGCGCTCGCTTTGATTGTAAACGTCGTTGTATCGCTTCTCACTAAGAAGCCGTCGAAGGAGATAATAGACGAGTTCGAGTCGATAAAATCGCTTGAAATCTAACTTTTATTTAACTTTAAAGATAAAGCCCACGGAGCTGCCGAAAGGCGCTCCGTGGGCTACTTTTATACGCAGGGGGTCTGCTCGCGAGGTTCGGGCGGCGACCCGAAAGCTGCCTGCGGCAGCTTTCGCGCCCGCAAAACAGCGTTGCCCAACAATAAGGGCAACGCTGTTTTGCGGGTGGCTTTGTTTTGCCCAAAGGGCAAAACAAAGCGGTCGCCGCCCTGCTCTGACTCCCGCTGAAGCTCTAATCAAACTCCCTCGGAAATTATCCTCCGTATCTCCTCCTCCATCTGCTGCACCTCGTAAAAAAACTCCTTCGACGAAATGCGCAGAGCGCCGTTTCCGAATATTATTATCTGTTCCAGCGCGTCGGAGGTGACGACCATGACCTTGTTATTTCTCGCGAGCTTATGAGTCGTCTTTTCTATATACATATCGGCGGTTTCCGCCTCCTTTGTATATACTATGTTTATATTATTAAACTTCTCCACCTCGCGGCTGCCGCCCTTGACCTTGTACGCGTCAAAGACAAGTATTACCTCGCATTTTTTATAACCCTGATAATTGCAGAGAATATTAACAAGGGCGTCTCTCGCGTCCTCTATGCTCTCCTCGCCTATCTTCTTGAGCTTATCCCATGAAAAGATTACATTGTATCCGTCCACAAGCAAATACTCGTCCTCGTATTTCTGCTGCCGAGGTTTTTTATAGTTCTTTTCCTCGCTGCTTTTTGTGAATGTTATGCGGCGGCTTTCTGAGTCGTTCGTCCTGCGCTTTATGGGGCCGTAGGTTTGCTCAAAAATCTGCATAAGCTCCTTATCAAGCGCGAAAAAATCGGCGCTGTCTTTGCAGTTTGAAAGCCGCGACCTTGCGGCTTCGTTTTCGCTGTATACCCGCCTTTCGGAAAGGGCGCTCGGCAGGTGCATATGGCTTTTCACCTCGTCCCACTTGACGATATATCCCGCTCCGTGCGAGCAAAAGACGGAGTCGCACGGATTATCCGCGTCGGCGTCGCAGTCGTATCCAAAAGCAGCTATCACCTCGTCGGTATTGTGGCACGGCTCATAGCCTTTAAGGCTGCACATAAGCCTGCCCCTGCCGTGAGTGTAGCGGACGAGCTCCTTTGAGTAATCGTACATGGTCGAAACCGGAGCTGTTCCGCTTATGGTCGCGGTTTCGCCGTCGCTGTCCGGCGGTGAAAACGTACCGCACATACGCTGTATATCCGACATCGCTCTCCCTATGTTTTCGCTCGGCAGCTCTAAGGTGAACTCATACACCGGCTCAAGGAGGACGGAGCTTGCGCTTCGCAGACCCTGTCTTACCGCGCGATAGGTCGCCTGACGGAAGTCGCCGCCCTCCGTATGCTTCGGGTGCGCTCTGCCGGAGGCGAGAGTTATCTCCATATCGGTTATAGGGGAGCCTGTAAGCACGCCTATATGCGTTTTTTCGTAAAGGTGGGTCAGTATCAGCCTTTGCCAGTTTTTATCGAGTATATCCTCCTTGCAGTCGGTTTTAAACACAAGACCGCTGTCCCTTTTTCCGGGCGACATCAGGAGATGCACCTCGGCGTAGTGCCGGAGCGGTTCAAAATGTCCCACGCCCTCCACCGTCGCGGAAATTGTTTCCTTGTATATTATATTGCCCTTGCCGAAGGCGGCTTCTATTCCGAAGCGGTCGGATAAAACCGCTTTGAGAATCTCAAGCTGTATTTCGCCCATGAGCCGCACCTGTATTTCGCCGAGGCGCTCGTTCCATTCGACCATCAGCTGAGGGTCCTCGCTTTCGAGTATGCGCATTTTTTCGAGCGCCGTATGCACGTCCTCCTCCGGCGGCAGCTCAAGTCTATATGTCAGCACCGGCTCGAGCATCGGCATTGCCGCGTTCGACTCTGCTCCGAGTCCGTCGCCGGAGCTTGTGAAGGTGAGTCCTGTGAGGGCGCAGACTGTTCCCGCCGCGACCTCGTCCACCGCTGTGAACTTTTCGCCCGAATAAATTCTTATCTGGTTCACCTTTTCGGCTTCGGTATTTTTTGCGCTTTCAAGCACGTTTTTCACTCTCAGGCCACCGCCGGTGACCTTGATATGCGTCAGCCTCTGCCCCTTGTCCTCGGATATTTTATAGACCCTGGCGGAAAATTTCTCTCCGTATTCGGGCATTTGGGTGTAGGTGTGCAGGCAGTTTAACAGCTCCTCTACCCCACTGAGTTTGAGCGCTGAGCCGAACAGGCACGGGGTGATTCGTCTGTTTTTTATCGCTGCCGCTATATCGCCTTGGGCTATCGAATTATTTTTATAGTATCGTTCGAGCAGGCTTTCGTCGCACACGGCGATATTTTCGAGCATTTCCGTTTTGTCGTCAAGCGAAAAATCGACACAGGAGTCGCTCAGCTTTGTTTTTAACCGATTCAGCGCGACCTCCCTGTCCGCTCCGTCGAGGTCCATTTTATTCACAAATATAAAGCACGGTATATTGTATTTAGCGAGCAGCTTCCATAGCGTCGCCGTATGGCTTTGGACTCCGTCCGCCGCGCTCACCACGAGTATTGCATAGTCGAGCACCTGGAGGGTTCGCTCGGTTTCCGCTGAGAAATCGACATGACCCGGTGTGTCGAGGAGTGTAAATTCCGTATCGCAGTATTTTAGTATGGCTTGCTTTGAAAAAATTGTTATTCCGCGAGCTCGCTCCAGCGCGAAGTTGTCCAGAAACGAATCCTTATGATCGACTCGCCCGAGCTTGTTTATGTTTCCCGACTGATACAGCATCGCTTCGGAGAGGGTGGTTTTTCCCGAATCGACGTGCGCGAGGATCCCTATAACAATTTTTTTCATTTTTTATCACTGCCTTGCCGGGGTAAAATTTTATTTTCTTGAACCGCAGCCACGCCGCTCGACTGCGGCGTGGCTGCTTATTTTTAATACGGTTTATATTATACACTTTTTTCGTGCTTTTTTAAAGGGCAAAATATCGGGCTATTGAAAAAATATATCAGCTTGAATAATTTTGCGGTTTGAGTTCTTGCTAACAAATGCTCGAAATAAAATTTAATCCTCATCGCTCGGCGGCTCGGGTGTGGGACTTTCTTCGTCGCTCGGCGGCTCGAGTTCGGGATTTTCTTCGTCGCTCGGCGGCTCGAGTTCGGGATTTTCTTCGTCGCTCGGCGGCTCGGGGTCGGAATTTTCCTCTTGCTCCGCCAATTTTAACTCTCGGAGAACGTTTTCGGGCAGGTCAAGCTCTACACTCGTTCCCTGCTTTTCTTTTTTATAATCCTCTATTGCTCTTTGAATATCATCGTCGGATACCTCCGGCAGCTCCTCGTCCTCCTTATGCGAGAGCTTGTATATATTCCAAAATTCGCCCGAGAACGCCAGCAGTATCAGCAGTATCACCGCTACAAGCCCCCACGGGGTGAGGAAAAAGCTGTACAGCTCATTCAACA
Organism: uncultured Clostridia bacterium; assembly: GCA_947632045.1. GTDB lineage: Bacteria > Bacillota > Clostridia > Oscillospirales > Acutalibacteraceae > UBA7067. Next base: position 28,968 of record CANRNQ010000022.1, on the reverse strand, counting down.
GCGGGATTTTAAACTGCATTACCCCGACTATTCTGTCGGAGGAGACGGGCGCGTCGTCCTCGAGGTTAGCTACTCCGCGCGTCACTATATAATCGACTCCGCCGTTGTTATACGCTGTTTTCACGACCTTATGCGTGATGATTTTGCCCTCGGTTTCGCCGGAGGCGCTTTTGTATGACACTACATCGCCAATCTTTAGCTCGTAAATATCCGAGATCTCCTTTGAGAGGATAACGTCGCCGACATTCAGCTCCGGCTGCATACTGCCGGAGGATACTCTGAAAATCATATAACCGGCAATGCTCGGAGTATTGCCGGTTATGCGAAGTATTAATGTCAATGTAATAATGATAGCCATCGCGATGAGGAAAACGGTTAAAAACACGCTCCAGACGCGCTTTAAAACGGATTTTGCTTTCAATAAACAGACTTCCTTGCAGTTAGTGATTAAAGGGTCAGGTAAACGCTTTTGATTTCATATTTTAAAGGTGACAAGCCGCCGTCATTTTTTATGAACCAGTCGATTGTGACTTGACCGGGGGAACCATCATTCTGATTTTTGCCGGGGACTTTTACATTAGTTATGATTGGAACGTCGGTGCCGTCGAAAGCTTCAACATTATTATCATACACAGTTACTTTACAAGTAGCTGTAATTGTATCGCCATAAACGCCGGTAGAAGTAGCAATAATATCAACCGAACCAGCGCTAACACCTGTAACTTGACCGGTCGTAGGGTCAACAGTTGCAATTCCTTGATTTGAAGAAGAATATGTAATATTTTCACCCTCAGCTTGAATAAGTAACGGTTGGGAAATCACAACATCTGCTGTTGAATAAAAGCTACTAATTTTCGCCGCCTTACCAGCCATTCTCGATTCTGCGTAATAAATCCCGCTATACTCATAATAAATAATAGTATTATTAGTAGATATTGTTGATTGTGACTTATCATAATCACCCGTAATAGAATCATCACTCAACTTAAAATCCGTACAATACGAACTCACAGTATATGCATAAATATTAAAGATCTGTTCAATTAATTCTCCTTTTTCATTTTTCCAACCGTAATCCGTCTTGTAATTACCTGTTCCACCTGTATTAGCAGCCGACGAAAATGCATAACGCTTATCTTCGCCTTTATCGTTCCAAGCATGCACTTCTGGATTCTTTGCCGTTAATTTTTTGATTTCATCTTTATGCAAACCAACATAAACATTTTGTTTTAAAACATCCAATTTACTTCCACGTTTACTTGTTTTTGCGGGCGATGCCGATGTAATCCTATACTGCTTATAGGTTTTCAAGGGGTCGTTTACGCCGAGGTAAAAGTTTCCGCCGCTTATGTCTGACAGCTTAGAAATATAGAGGGAAACGCTTTGGTCGGTATTGCTGCTGTTTGTGAGGGTTGTGCGGTAAGAAACACGTTTGCCGTTAGCAATGCCGCTGTTGTTTGAAAAATTGGCTACAGGATCATCACCCGTCGGTTCGCCGCTAGCATCCAGCATCTGTGTGCTCATCGACACGCCGCCGGTTGAAATGGGCATATTTGTAGGTTCATACGCAAGAGCGTTGCCCGTTGCTGTCGTGTCGCCTTCAGCGCGGCTAAACCATGAAAAAGTGCTGGTTGTAAATGTGAGCATGGCAAGCACAAGCCCGAGAGTTATGACAAGCAAAAGCTTTGATTTTTTCATGGTTTCACCTGCTTTCTAAATTAATTTTAATTACGTCCAGCCTTTACATTTCAATTTACCGTTATTCCATTCATTTTGTGAATAAAATCCAACATAATTTTCCAAAGTTAAATCTTCTGTCTGTGGGCCGCTACTGCTCTTTGTAAATACAACTCCATCCGCATCATCCGGTACATCAATTTTAAATCTTGGATTTCCATAATCATCACCACTAGTTGAACCCATTTTTGTGCCGGGCCACCCAGCACCAATCTGCGATGTGCCCTTCAAGAAGTAAGCGTAAACAGTACCCCATTTTTCATTATCAGTAAATATAATCACTCTCTGGAACTTTGCATATAGATTTTTAGGTGATGTGGCTATTACACTATTATTTGTGTAAGTGCTATTAGTCGTTAACCGTGTAGTACACGATGAATCGCTATACCATCCTTTAAATTCGTAACCGCTGTTAGCTTTTGCTGTAAATGATACAGAATTTCCATAATTAACGCTTTTTGAAGCTGGTGATACTGTTCCGCCTCCGGTTTTAGCAGTACCGCCTTGTGTTACAGCCTGAGCAGTAACAGTATATGTTATTACTTTAAATCTCGCATATGCATTAACATCACTATTTACCTTAGCAATTGTATAAGTATTTGACTTAGAGCTATCTAAAATAGTTCCACCTGTCGGCGATGAATACCAACCGTCGAAGTTGTATCCTGTTTTTGCAGTAGCTTTAAGTGTAATGCTGTCACCATAATTAGCTTTGCTGTTAGACGTGGAACCTGATGTAGCTGTACCCACTTGAACGCTTCCACCGTTTCCATTAATACTTCCGTCGGTTACGGCAGTCGCAACAATATTGTATTCCTTCAAAAATCTTGCGTAAATAACTTCATTAGAAGCAACAGATATTCTATAATTATTGGGATTGCCGCCCAATTTTGTACCGCCGGTTTGGGCATCATACCAGCCATCGAAAACATAACCTGGATTTGCGGTTGCGGTCAAATAAAATGTGCTATCTCCGCTTGAATTAACTTTTTTCACATACGGAGTTTCATTGACAGATATATCGCCTGGAGTAATTGTAACTTTGCCGCCGTCAGTGCTTTCATTGCCGTTTGTAATCGTATGAATTGTTAAAGCCTTTGCCGGAATGATTTTCAGGTTTTCGATAAATAAATCGCCGGAATATTTTGTAAAACCATACGGGTCTTCAAGCCAGAGAGAAACGAAGACCTCAGTTTCTATATTTGCTTTTGCTGTAAAAATATTTTCATCGCCGGTTTCTGAATAATCAGCAAAGCTATTAACCGCAACGGGTTTTTCTATAGATGAATTGCCTTCTGTATCTATAATAACATTATTATATTGTTCAGAACCCGATTTTACTTGTGTGGAGAATACCTTTGGCTCAGCATCTGTATTGGTTGATATTGCCATGCGGACGGGAACATCAGAATTGTCGCCGATTTTAATTGTTGGGGTGGTCTCGAAGCAAAAATCTCTATCATTGGCGCTGGCTTTAATTTTGAATGAAAAGCTTATGTAATTTACGTTTATGTCGTTGATGTTGCCCTTGCGGTAGGCGGGCGAGGAATCTCCTGCATCAAGATTTTTAAAGAAGATGTTCTCGCCGTCTGCGCTTGAAGCCGACGCGAGGTGAACATTGCCGGAGGCGCGGAAATATTGCGCTAAGTCGATGGTGGCGTTCGTATTATTCACGTTGGCGATGGATAAGGGCGCACCCGCAGCAATAGAACTTTTTTTACTCGGGTCGGTCTTAATAGCAAGGGAGGAAATGGTTTCAACCCATGCAAAGGTGGAAACAATGCCGATAAGCAAAACCTCAATGAGAGCCACAACGGTAAGAAGAAGGTTTCTTCGCGTTTTGCTGCTTGATTTAAACATGGATTTTATGTTGTAGAAGATTCTTTTCATTGTGACACCTCCTTGGGGGGGATTTAACCAGTAATAGCTGTGCCTTCTTTATTCAAATTTTTATTGTAATAATATGATCCAGTAAATACTTGCTGATTATTTAAAGCTATCGTTATATAATCGCCTGATGCAGAATAACGTCTTAAAGATAGTATTTGTGTTCCATTCGGCATATCAGCTTTAGCATAACACTTACTATCATTATTCCACGGCAACTTCAACTTGTAACTCGTACCGTTATAATAAAGTACAGCATATAATGTATATTCTTCATTTTTGAATTTTTCTCGAAGATTCAAATCTTGAACATCTATGCCTATCTCAACAGCGCAGTTTCCAGAAAGATTAAAATCTTTCAAATCGTCACCTGGATTAACTGGGTCGGTTGTGGGAGGCTCTGTTTCGAGTTCTGTCGGCGGTTCAGTTTGGCCATATGTAGGATCAGACCAATAACCTATGCAGGGAGCAAGACGCTCTGAGTCTACATCTGTTGAGCCGTAACCATTACCGCGTGTTGCTGTGTATTTTCTGTATCTTGCATGACTCGTCTCATCATATCTATCTTCTTCCAGCTTATGATTTTCTATCCACCCTTGTGCTGTCGTATTTTTAACCTGTTCGTTTACGCCTTTCATCGTATACCATGCATTAAAAATTGTCGCGTCACCTATATCATATCTGTAAAAAGCTATATCTGTAATAGAAGAGTCCGGCAAATAAGCATACCAAGAAACTATATGTCCATCTTTCCCATCATAAGCTTTTATTGCTTTATCCTCATGCATAACAGTATACTTATATGTATTATTTTCTTTATAGCTCATCAAAATAAGCGCCGGATCGTCAGGATTATAAACCCATTGTTTTACGTTAGTGTCTGTATCTCCTATTGTATCATCAAAAAATTCGATTTTCTCCATATTTTCCCAGTTGCTTTCAAACTCGACGTCAACCGACACTTCTTGTCCGACATAATCTTGACAATTATTAACAACAGTAATAGGTTCATTAGGTTTTTCAGGATTATACGTAACATAGTCAGTGCCCTCAAGCCATACAACCATAGTTACATCAAGAGATGTGTTACCGGTCAACTGAAAGATTGGAGTTTGACCATAATAATAATCAGAAAAAGAATTAACGGCATCTTTTTTAAAAAGCGCGTCTGTTGTTTTCACTTTGCCGGTAGTACGATCAATCGAAGCTACGGCATTATAGTGATTTACATAATCATGAACGAGTGCCGTCGGATCAACAACAATTGGCTGCTCTGAACTATCAGTTATAAAGGCTATTCGAATAGGACACTTTTTGGGCTTTTCCTGACTCGAAGGAAAACCTTTAGCATCGTAATTGATTTTTGTTGCTCCATTAAAAACAGTATCCCCCACCGTAACATTATAGCTTTTAACATAAATATTAGTTTCGGCGGAACCGCCTGAAAGTGTAAATTTCTTCGCCCAGTATTTTGCGTTTGCGTTGTCATCGCTTTTGTTGCCGCCCTTATCTCCCGCGTTACCCTCGCGGAAAACCATTTCCGCAGTGTTGCTTGAGAAGGTTCCCTTTGTGGGGAAAAACATATTTCTGCCGTCAACGCTTGAGGCTTCGTCGAGAGTTATCTTGTCAAGAGTGATCGTGTTTGTTATTTGATCATCGTCGGTAACGTGAAGATCGCTGCCCGCTTTTATGTTAAAAAAATTGGTGTCAATCAAAGCTTTATCGCTTACCGTGAACCAAGATAATGTAGCGCTGACAAGCAGAACGACTATAAGAACGAGAGCAAAACCCACGCAAACGATTTTGCGCTTGGTTGACAGTGCGCTGAATATTTTTTTGTCAGTTTTTTTATAGCGTCTTTTGCGCATATTTAGCTCTCCTTTCTCAGTGTAAAATATAAATCAAATTGTAAGCTCAAGATTGATACTAAAGTTTCCGTCCATGAGAGCGCGACGAGCCTCGCTGTCCTCTCCCTCTATCCACATATTACAGGTCACATGGCCGGCATAATATTCTGAATCATCCGCTTGCTTTTTGTTGAGTTGCAAAATCTCTTGATCATCACCCATAACGTAATCGTTCGTGCCGACACTTGTCGAGGTCACAAGCTTTGTTTTGTCAATATCATTTTCATGGTATATTTTTGAGTTATCACTCTCAACGGTATAATAGTTGTGTTTGTATGATGGACCGGTAACGTCATTTTGATTAGTCAAAACTTTAGTCGGTACTTTATCGATATCGCACTCAAGATAAATATCCGGACGCGGTATCCAAAGGAATTTTAAATTCTTCTCGGTATCAAATACCGAGAACCTTGCCGCGCCGACAACGGCATCGTGTGAGCAAGTGTCAACCGAACCGCCTAAACTGTCATATTGGGCTTTTGTATCAAACTTGCAGTTTTTAGTAAAGAAAACATCAACCGCTGATTTTGAACGGCAATAGAGATCAAAACTTATGTAATGCAAATTCGGAGTAGCAATTTCCCATGGCGCGTCTGACCCGATTTCCGGTGAAGCAGAATTTCCGCCTTGAGTGAGTGTAGGTTTATAGAAATCAACGCCGTTACTTGTTATATCTGCCAGTTTATACGATTTTAAAAATTCAATCTCCTCAGCATTAAGCGTAAAAGTACCGGTTTTGTAATCATCATCTTTAGGTGTAGTTCCCGGCTCTACTACGGCTATCTCAACCCCGGGCGGGGTGGTGCACTGAATGTATATGCCGTCGGCGCTTGCTTCCGAGTTCTGCGTGAACCACGAGAACGTCAAAAGTATTATCGTGACCAGCAGCACGGAGGACAGTATTAAGTTTTTGAAAAGCGCGAATTTTATTTTTTTCACCCTTAATACCCCTCCCGTAATTTATTTCTTGTTTATCACTCGATATTGTTTAGCTCTTCCTCGGTAAACTGCTTCTTCCTCGCCTTTTGCTTCACGAGCTTTATCTCAGCCTTAGCCTTCTTCTTGGCCGCCGAAACCTCTCGCGCCGCCTGCGCTCTGATTTCCTTTATCTTATTATTATAATCGCTGTTCATCTGTTTTTCAAGCTTCGCTAACTTCGACTTGAACTTTCTCTCCTCGACCTCGTACGCCTTATCCTTCTCTTTCATTACAGCGGCTATTTTATCCTCGTAGAGCTTTTTCTGCGTATCAAGCTGCTTAGTGTTCGCCCTCTCTATCTGCGTCCGCTCTTTATCGAACGCTACCTGTGAGTCGAGCAGCTTTGCCTCGCAGTCCTGCCGTGCGGATTCAAGCTCCCTTGCGCTCTGCTCCTTCAGCGATGTTATCGTATTATTATACGAGCTTTGCGCGTCGGAGAGCTTTGTTTCATACTCGTTTTTCTGGGTCGAGAGCCTGCCCTCGTAGTCAGCCCTCTGCGACTCTACGTCATGCTTATGCTGTGCGATCTCGTTTGCAAGCGATGTTTGCAGCTCGGAGTTTTTAGTTTCAAGGCTTGCGATAGACGCCGCCTGAGTTGAGATTACTCCCTCCTGCTCCGTCACCTTTGCCTCGAGCGCGGCTATCTTCGCCTCGCACTCCTTTACCTTTTGCGTAAGCTCCGCGACCTGCTTTGTCAGGCTCTCTATCTGCGCCTCGCATTCCGCTACTCGCGCCTTGAGAGCTGTGTTTTCCTCGGTGAGAGCGGATAAGCGCGCTTCAAGCTCGGCGTTCTTCGCCTCGAGCGTTGCTATGAGCGCGTTCTTGGCTTCGATTTCGGCGTTAAGACGCTCTATCTCCGCCTTCTGCTGCTCGATTATTGCCTCCTGCTCCTTGATTTTATTCTCCGCTTCAAGCAGCTTGAGCTTTGTCTTTTTCAGCTCCTCCTCGTATCTGTCCACCTGATCTCTCAGCGCGGACACCTGGCCCTTTAACACGTGGATCTGCTGATCTCTTTGGTCTATTATGAGCTTTAGGTTCTTTATTTCGGCGTTCAGCTCGATTATCTTCTTCTCGCGGTCGCGTATCTGGTTGAGGTAGCCGTTCATCTCCTCCTGATGTCTGGCTGTAAGCTGCGCTTCAAGCACTCGTCTTAGTTCGTCCTCGGGGCGCTTGTTTTCCTCCTCGATGCGCTTGTTTTCCTCCTGATACTTCTCCTCCAGCATCTTTCTCAGGGCTGTGTTTGTGCTTATAGAAAGCATAAAATGTTCAAAGCCCATTGCAAGATACAGATCGTCCTGCACGTTCTCAGGCATTTTTCCGGAGTACTCGTCGCCGACTATTTCAAAGCCCGCCTTTTTGTAGCTTTCAAGGAAGTTCCACAGCTCGACCGCCTTTTTGAAGTTCGGGTTTTTCTTCGACAGGTTAGTCTGCTGAAGCGGCGGGTGAACGAGCGGCTCCTTGACAAGCGCTTTCATAAGCGGCGTTGAGAGGAAGTCGTTGAGGGTCATTCTTATTCTTCTTATACGGTCAAAATCGGAAAGCGTTGAGAGGTCTATAACGTCGAGGTCCTCGGCGTAGGTCTCGTGGCTTTCGTTGACGTAGTTAATATCGAAATCGACCACCTGCTGATTCAGCACGAGCCGTCTTTTCATTTTTATCTCGTTATATGAATCGGTGGGCGCGTTTTTCAGATTTGAATACTTATCGTCGACAAAACGCAGGGCGTTATTGATGAGCGTATATAAAAATCTGTTTTCATAGATTGCGAAGTTCTCCTCGCGCTCTACGTTAAGGATTTTATTCGGCGTTACCTTGTCGCCTTCTACCTTTGCTATATAGTTTGTGTGCTGTGCAAGGTGCTTGACGGAATCTGTTGTTATCCTCTTTGCCTTTTCTATTCTTACAACATTTTCCACCTGCTGAATAAAACGGCGCTGTTCGTCAATGGCATTTTGAATGTAGGGTAACGCGTCCTCAAACGCGAGCACCCAGTCCATATCAATGACCTTTTCATTGGTCCTGCCGTTGAGCACGTCCTCTCCGTTGTCGGAGTCGTGCATACAGCGCTCTAAATATTGGTGAGTAAAATCCTGAGTCAAGATTTCCTGCATATATTTGTATGCTCGATAATACTTGCCGAAATCATTCATAAATTTTACTCACCTTTCAATTCTATAAATTTTGCAGCTGCTCCGAGCGAGCCGGAGGGCGGCGACCGGTAAGCTGCCGCAGGCAGCTTACGCAAACGCGGCCACAGCCGAGCTTGCCGCCGTGTAGGATCTTATCTGCGCCGCGTTTGTGAAAATTTTCGCCGCAGGCGAAAATTTTCGGTCGCCGCCCGAGCTTGAACCTCGCCGGCGCTTTGGACGCGCAAACGCAAAACTGATTATACGAGCTTCTTCAGCATACGGAGATAATCCTTACACTCGTTCATATTCTCCTCGCCGAACAGCTCGTCAAGGTAGGCGCAGAGTCCGTCGATTTCATCTCTGATGTAAGAGAGGTTCAGCGACTCGAACTTGCGGAACACCTTTCTCGCCAGAACGTAGTCGAGGCCGTCTACCTCGGTTCCGCCGCAGCCGACATATGCCGGAACGTAGTCGCGCATTTGCTTAACGATACGGTTACCGAAGGCTATGCGGAAGTGTTTGATAACGTAATCGTCGAGGAGGTTTACCTTTTTAATCAAATCGTTTGAAACCTGATTATTAGCCTTTGCTTCATCAAGCAGCTTTTCAAAGTGCTTGTAGTTTATGTAAACCGGCTCTGTATCGGGAGCGTCAAATTCGACTCCCTTTGTATTAATGTCTATCGGCATTGCACGGTCGTAAACCTTATCGGTTATTGCGAAGGTGGAATCGTCGTTATTCGCCGTGCCGATGTACCACATATTCGGCGGGATAGTCAGCTTGCCGTTGTCGAGGTGCTCTGGGTCTGACGACCACGAGTTTGGAACTATATCGACTACCCATTCGTCCCTTGATGGCATTTCGAGTATTGACAGCATCTCCGCGAAGTAGTACTCAACGCGGGCGATGTTCATTTCATCGAGGATAACCGCGTAGACGTTCTCGTTATAGGAGGCCTCGTACATAGCTCTGAGCAGCTCGGTTTCGTTATAGCGCTTTGTAAATTCATTGAAGTAGCCGAACAGCTCGGAGCGGTCGCGCCATGACGGCTGAACCGAGGCGATAACCGCGTCGTTGCTTATGAACTTGCCGAATGCGTAAGGCAGAGAAGTTTTACCTGTACCGGATATACCCTGTAATATAATGAGTCTTGTCGAGGCGAACGCCGCGATAAAGAGTCTTATTATCTTTATATCGTAGTAAAGGCCGAGCCTTGAGCAGGCAAAGTTTCTGAATCTCTCGCAGAAATCGGGCAAGGTAATAGTATTGTCGTAAATTGGCGGAACATAGTCTTTCCAGAGGTCGTCGATCTCGTTGAGCTTGTAGAATCTCGGCTCGCCCTCGACCTCGCCGTCTGTGAGCGCCTCCATCTCCTCGCCGGTAAGCTCGGAAATTTCGTTCGGGTTGAGTCCGATTTGAGAAACCTTCATCGAGAGTATCTTATCCTTTTCGAGGTTCAGTCGCATAACCTCTTTATTGAGCGCGTTGACCTCATCGACAAGATCGTTGGTATCTTTAACCTTTTTGCGAAAGCGGAAAAGCTTTTTTAAGGACATTACAATAAGGAAAACGATAAGGAATAATACCGCTATCAACGCGAGGATCGCGATTATTGCTACTACCCAGGCAAGTCCGCCAAGCTCTGTGGTGTAGTTGTTGATGATTTTTAAGTAAGCGGGGAAGTCAAACATTCCCCCGATACCATTGAAGATTCCAAGTATTATGGACCACAGGGACCAGAAGAACTGGCCTAAAAATTCAAATAAAAATCCAAAAATAGTATCCACGATAACTCTCCTTTTAATGTTCTTAAAAAGATTTTTCCGAATTCAGAGGATTGGGATCTTTACTGTATTGCTGACCTACAGCAAAGATCTCGGGTTATAAATTTTCTTAGGCAAAATTTTTCAAGCCTTTTTTTGCGGGGGCTTTCGCCCCTTGCAACCCCATTGCAGTTTATTGCAATTTAGTTTATTTGCCTTGGACCGCAAGCCTACGCGCCTACGGCGCGGGGCTTGCTGCTTAAATAGGATATATCTGCAAGGGGCTTCGCCCCTTGCAACCCCATTGCCGCATAAAGTATGCTTTTGGTAAGGGGTTGTGCTCCCTTTAAGTTTTTGCAAGCTCATTGCCGCGTAAGGTGCGGTTTGGGTAAAGGGGCTGTGCGCCCTTTAGAGCTTTTGCAAGCTCATTCCGCAGGGGCTTTCGCCCCTTGCAACCCCATTGCAGTTTATTGCAATTTAGTTTATTTGCTTTGGACCGCAAGCCTACGCGCCTACGGCGCGGGGCTTGCTGCTTAAATGGGATATATCTGCAAGGGGCTTCGCCTCTTGCAACCCCATTGCCGCATAAAGTATGCTTTTGGTAAGGGGGTGTGCTCCCTTTAAGTTTTTGCAAGACTGTTGCCGCGTAAGGTGCGGTTTTGGTAAAGGGGCTGCGCCCCCTTTGAATCCCCTGCGGGGAAAGGTTTGCAGCTTATTGCCTGAGAAATTATGTTATTCCTCTGTGTCATCAGAATTTGTGCCGGGGTCAACCAGCTCGAGGTCGGCTGACGGCGGCATATCGGCTTGCTCAGGGTTGCCGGAGATTTCTTTTTCGCGGTTTTGCTGAGCAAGATATTTTTCGACAGCTATTTTAAGCTCCTCCTCGGAAAGTCCGCTGTCCTTTGCTCCGGAGGTTTCGAGAGCCTCGCTTATCGCCTTTTCCTTATTGTATTCGATGAGGTTCCTTACAACTCTGAACACCTCATAGATAAAGAAGAGGATAAGCGGGAGCAAAATTACGAGGAAGAAGCCGAGCTGACTTGTCAAAAAGTCATATACGTTTCCAAAGCCCTTTAGGTTCGTGCCGGTATAGACGGCGAGCACATCAAGCTGAGATACGATTTCAACGCTGTCCTCGGGGGCGTTGTCGCCGCGGGTTGTGTACATTTTAAAGCCGTCGTTGTCGTCAATGTCTATCACCCTATGGGTGTTGAGGCTCTCAACACCGCCTATATTTTCCGTAAAGGTGATAACGTCACCCTTTTCAATAGGTGTATCAAAATACACAACCTTTGAGATTAAGAGGTCGCCCTGCTCAAAGGTCGGTACCATTGAGTCCGACTGAACGCTGAGGGGTGCATAACCGAAGAGATTGGAGATTCCGTCGTTTTGTGACGCCAACGACATCGCCGCGACGATTGCCGAAATGATAAGCATTATAACTATCAAGACGTCTATTATTATGTTTACTACCTTTTTGAGTTTTTGCATTTACGGAATCTCCAATCATCCTATAATATTCGCTTCCAAAGGATGGGAAGGATGTATTTTTTCAAAGTGTTTTTTAGTTATGGGGTTACGGCAGGTGCTACATCAAATTCTAAGTTATCTATTGTTTGACCTACTTGAGCATCAACACACTGTTTGTCTTGTCCCTCAAACCAAATATACAAATTGAAATAAAATGTATTCGTTGTACCTCCCAATTTGGGAATAGTATATAAAACATTTGACGAGCTCAAATTTTTAGGGTTATATGGAGCACTATCTTTACCCGATTCTCCCAATCCTGTTGTCTCTTCGCCATCCGAAGAGAAGACGAAATCTTTAAAAGTTTTACCGCCGTAATTATTTACCCCAGCAGCACTACATGGAACCAAAGCAATTCTTCCATAACTTTTTATTACATTTACACTTTTTAACGAAATATTTACATTTTCATATGCATTGGCATCGTCGGATGAAGCGTTACGAACATTAAGCATTTGTTTAAACAAATGAGTTGTATTTGTAGGATGCGCTTTATCGTAATAGTCAACATTAGCAACTTTTTCAATATCACCTTTAAGGTTTTCGGCAGAAACAGTTTGACTCGCAGAGTGGGCATGAACCCAAGTGCTACCATCAATTGTAGATGCAGGTAACAGCTTTAAGAAATTAGAATCACCGGAAGAGCCAGCATTGTAATGTAACTGAGATGTCCAAGTTTTGCTACTGTCACTAAGTTCAATAGAACTACCTCTTATGGTTTTTACATAAATGCCATCAGCCGTAGCTGAATCACTTTTTGTAAACCACGCGAAGGTTGCCGAGCCGACTGCTACTGCCGCAACGAGCAGCATTGCAACGGAAGATAATAGAGCTTTCTTCCTAAAGCTTTTCTTTGTTTTCATTGAGAAATCCTCCCTTAAATTAATTTTCCTCCAACACAGAGGAGTGTTTTTCAATATATCCAATGCACAGCGATCACTGCGGCTGCTCTTCTTCGTCAGCAATACTGAAGAGCATATTCATTCTGATGAAGCCGCCCATGATGTCGTTGATACATTCAGGATCATTGCCCTCGACCCATGACACGATGGTGTATTTTTCCATTGCACCGGGTTCAAAATCTTTTGTCGACGTCGTCATTATAACATCGTCGCTTACAAAAGCGGTCGCATCCTCCTCAGGCTCGTCGCTCTTGTATTTGTGCTTGCCGTATATATTCGGCTCGCCGTTTTTGTAGACCATAACGCGAATAGATTCGTCCATGCTCTTTGACACGCCCTTGATTTGAAGCTCGCCGTTATAATCGACCTTTTCGGTTCCGTTGTTCTGCACATAGAACGTGTACGCAAGGTAATTCTTGCCGTTGTAGCTGCCTTCCTTTGTGTCAAGCTCATTAAGCGGCAGCCATTCGTATGTAATGTTGGTCACGTTTGCAACCTTGTCTGCGCTTAATATGGTAACGCCCTTGTCTATGTCCTTGGTTTCGCACACCGTTATGCCCTTGCCCCTTGCAGTGCGCTCGACGCTTATTACAAGGTCGCCGTACTGCGAGGTTATCATGGAAATTATCCATACTATAAGAAGTCCCACAACGAGAGCCGACAGTATCCACGCTCCGCGCCGTTTCCAGCGCTGTGTGCGGGAAAGCTCCTTGGCGCTCCTGCGCGCCGAGAACCTTTGGAAAATGGATTTTCCTTTCTTAGCCTGTCTGTCCTCTTTTTTGTCAAGCCTTGATAAATCAGAAGGAGTAAACTGTTCTTCTGTTTTTGGTTTTTTATTAAACAATTTTGGTTCCTCCCGAAAGCAAATAATAATTTTTATTTAACAGAGGTTATTTGGTAAGACCGCAAGGTCTTACCCTTTCCGCTTATATAAGCGGGCTTTTAGCCCTTTAAATATGCTTGAAAAGACTATAAATCACGTTACAGCTTCGTTGTTTTCGTCCGTACCCATAAAGCAAAGCTGAACCTTTAAATTAGCGTCCTGAACGTCGTCGTCACACTGTGGATCCTCGCCCTCGACCCAAAGACGAACCGTTACCCTCTTAGGCTCCATTTGTTTAAGGTGGAACAGCCGAGTGTTGTCTGTGTACTGCATGGGCTTCGGGATATCCATTGTGGTCTGACCGGCTACCGCAGCAGCCTTGTTCGGCTCCCATATAACAATTTTATCATCTTCGTCCTCGCTCTGGAACGAAACGCGAGGGCAGTTTATTACGTCGGCCTTTGCCCCGGTGTCGGTTGTGGAAACCTCGGTGCCGTCGCCCTTGTTCCTCGCGGTTTCATCGCTTGTGAGGTGAACGAACATATCCTTTGTGGCTATAAAGTATATTGGGAACTCGAGATAACCGCCGGTATTGGGTCTGCGCTCGGTGTGGTTCTGAGTGTAAAGACGAACGCCCTCCTGTGATGTGAGCGGGTCGAGCAGCATTTTGGATAACTCGGTGTCGTACTGCTCGAGATATTCGTCTATCATCTCGTTAGTTATTTCCTTGGAATATTTTGAAAGGTCGGTGCCGTGGTTCTCAATTGATACGAGGAGCTGAGCGCCCGTGCCTATCGTCATATCAAGGCTGTTTACCGCCGAGAACGTATTCAGCGTGAACCATGAATATGTGGCTGTAACCAGAGCAAGAAGCGCAATTAAAAACACAATCACTGCCGTCTTTAGCTTTACCTTGCTGCGGATTTTATCAATGATTGCGCTGCCTTGATTGGTATGTTGACTTTCAGTCGCCGAAGAATACTTTTTCATAATATAACCTCATTATTAAGCTCAGGCTACTGCCAAATTATTTTGGGGGTTGCAAAGATCTTCATTACTGTATGTTGTGATTATTGTAGCATTTTCATTAAATTAAGTCAACTCTTTGTATGTTTTTTGGAGTGCGGGACGGCTGTTAATTTTTTGTTAAAAGAAATTTAATTTTTGTATTTTTTCTTATTAAGAATTTTTAAAAAAATAATTAACAAATTGCTTGCTATTCGATTGTGCATTTTACCGTGCCGAATATTAAATATCACAATAAAACCGGAATTTGTTTATGCAAAGTGCGGAATTTTGATTTTTTGTTAAATTTGGCGTTAATTTTGGCATTTGATACGTTATTTTTTACACGAGTTGTTTATATTTTTTTGATTGTAGGGAGGTTTAGGCACTTTCGGGGCAAAAAAAAATCCGCCGAGAGGCGGGTGGGGGTATAGGGTCGGCGGGCGGCGGCAGCC
The DNA here is from genome assembly GCA_947632045.1 of uncultured Clostridia bacterium. Lineage (GTDB taxonomy): Bacteria > Bacillota > Clostridia > Oscillospirales > Acutalibacteraceae > UBA7067. Next base: position 13,852 of record CANRNQ010000022.1, on the reverse strand, counting down.
GCGAGCTGCCGAAGGCAGCTCGGCAAAACGCGGCGCGGGAGCCGCGTTTTGGCTTCCCCGCGAAGCGGGGAAGCCGGCTGCCGCCGCCCGCCGTTTCACCTGTTGTCTATACTCTCGGGGTGCATATCGTGCCTTGAAAGCCTATCCCATGCAACGTCCTCCCAACGAGTGCCGCTCTTGCCGTAATTGCAGTAGGGGTCGATGGATATGCCGCCGCGCGGCAAAAACTTGCCCCAAACCTCAATATATTTGGGGTCCATGAGCTTTATCAAATCCTTCATTATTATGTTCACGCAGTCCTCGTGAAAATCGCCGTGATTCCTAAAGCTGAAAAGATACAGCTTCAGCGACTTGCTCTCGACCATGACCTTGTTCGGAACGTATGATATATATATGGTCGCAAAGTCGGGTTGGCCGGTTATCGGGCAAAGGCTCGTAAACTCCGGACAGTTGAATTTGACAAAATAATCGTTCTCGGGGTGCTTGTTCGGAAAGGTTTCCAAAACCTCGGGAGCGTAGTCGCTTTTATATTCGGTCTTTTGACTTCCGAGCAGGGTTATCTCCCCCGCTTCGCTTTTCTCTCTGCCGCTCATATCAATTTCCTTTCATTATCGGGTCTTTTACTCCGTTAGCCTCGAACGCCGCCATTCTGTCGCGGCAGGTGCCGCAAGCTCCGCAGGGCGTTTCGCCGCCCTCATAGCAGCTCCAAGTCAGCTCATACGGAACGCAAAGCTCAAGCCCGCGCTTTACAACGTCCGCCTTCGTAAGCTCGACAAACGGAGCGACTATTTTAAGCCGCTCGCCGCTGCCGACATATATAGCCTCGTTCATGGCGTTGTTAAAGCGGCTGCTGCAATCGGGATAGGCGTTTCCCGCAGCGTCGTCGCTGTGAGCGCCGTAATATATGACCTCGCAGCCGTTTGAGAGGGCGATACTCGCCGCCGACGAGAGAAAAAGCCCGTTCCGAAACGGAACATAGGTTGACACCGGCGCGCCGCCCGTCCTTTTGAGCTGAGCGGCATAATCCTCCTTAGGTATCTCGTCATCTGAGCCTTTTAAAAGAGAACAGTCGGAGCCGGCAAATATTTTTGCCAAGTCAAGCTCTACAAGCGCGACCCCGTAATAATCGGCTATCCGCCGCGCCGCCTGTATCTCCTTGTCGTGCTTTTGCCCGTAATACACCGACAGAGCCATAACCTCGCCGGAGCCGTATTTATCTATCGCTATCGCAAGGCAGGTCGCGCTGTCGACTCCGCCGCTGAGCAGTACCAATGATTTCATCGTTTATCCTCCTTGTCAATCTATCAGCCTTTTTAAATCCGAATCCGTCTTGAAGGAGCCGAGATAAGTCCTTGTAACCGTGCTTGCAGACGCGTTCCGTATCCCCCGCGCGGTCATACAGCTATGACAGCCGCGTATCTGCACGCCTACGTCCGGCGAGCCTGTCGCCTCGGATATTATCTCAGCAATATCTCTGCCGAGCCGCTCCTGAAGCTGGAGGCGCTTCGCCGCCATATCGCAGATGCGGGCAATCTTGCTCAGGCCAATCACCTTGCCCCTCGGAATATAAGCGACGTTTACATACATATCATACATGAGCGCCATATGGTGCTCGCAATAGCTGAACACGGTTATATCCCGCATGACTACCGCTGCGTCCGAGTCCGTCATGTCAAAGGTCTTGCCGAACATCTCGGCTATATCGTGATTTGAGTACGATATGCCCTCGAACACCTCCTCAAACATTCCCGCGACCCTCTTTGGCGTTTCCTTTAGACCCTCGCGTTCCGGGTCCTCGCCGATAGCCTTGAGTATTTCTCTTATGTGATATTCTATTTTTTCTTTATCCATATTTACACCGCCTTACACTCCGCGTTTATTCGGATTCCATATATATTTGTGCAGCTGAAGCTGGAGCCTCGCGTTGTTGAGCCTGCGCTCCTTCATAAATTCAACAATGGCCTCCGGCTCTATCCCACCGAACACGGGGCTTAAATATATCCCGCAGCTGCCGATGAGGTCATAAATCTCTATGATTTCAGCCGCGCGTTCAAGGTCCGCTTTATCCCCTACGACGAATTTTACAATGTCGTCTTTATTGAGCAGAGAAAAATTGCCGGTATTCATATGCTCCTCCATGCCGCTCGAGGGGAGCTTGTAGTCCATTGTAAAGGCAGGGCGAAACGGCTTGTCCGAAAGCTCGGCGAGCGCAACACTGCCGTTTGTTTCTATCTCGACGCGCATTCCGCTTTTCATAAGCGACTCTATAAGCGGATAAATCTCCGCTTGCAGAAGCGGCTCCCCGCCCGTGAGCGTCACATTGGCAACTCCGCTCGAAGCGGCGTATTCGGTCAGCTCCTCGAGCGCGAGAAGCTCCGCAGGGCAGTTGCCGCCGCTTGCCCACCTTGTGTCGCAATATGAACAGCTCAGGTTACAGCCCCTGAAGCGGATAAAAACAGCAAGCTCGCCCGCACGCGCCCCCTCGCCGTTTATGCTTACAAATTTTTCGGCAACAGGATATTTATACATTTTCGCCTAAAGCCTCCTCGTACATCGCGCAATTCTCCGGCGTTTCATAGACCGTCACGCGTTTAAGCGGCAGTCCCTTTGCCCTGAGCTTAGCGAAAAAATGCTCGGCAAGGTTTTCCGCAGTCGGTCTGAACGGAACGGCGATAAGCCGAAAGCCCTCTGTGGCGAGAGCGTCAAGGGTAGCCGCTCGCAGGGTGTTTTCCTCAAATATCAGGGCGTGGTCGTACTCGTCCGCTATCGACCTGACCTCGCGCTTGAAATCGCCGAAATCAATTAACATTCCGCGCTTCTCCCCGCTTTTCTGCAATTCCTCGCTGAAAAGCTCCGCCTCTATCACCCAGCGGTGGCCGTGAATATTGGCGCACTTTCCGTTATAGCCGTGTAAAAAATGCGCGCTGTCAAATGACGCTGAAGTTTTAAGCAAATACATAAAATTCTCCCTAAAAAAATGCGTCTGCTCAGCAGACGCATCTGTAATTATAGTAAGTCGCTTTAAACGCACTTTACCTATCTATCATAGATGCCCTGGTTTTGTTTTAAGACAGGATGGCGCAAGCGAACTGTCTGATTAAAATTATATCCATACGCATATGATATGTCAAGCGCGGCTAAAGCTTTTTAGGATTTAGTATGTCTTTTCCTCACGAGCAGGCACAGCGCGGCGGCAGAAATCAACACAACTCCGGCTGCCGCCGCCGACTTAGCTCCGGTGTTTACGTCGCCCTTGCCCTGCTGGGCGGTGTTGTCGGGGGCTGTCGCCGCAGGCTTGGTTCCGCTCTCCGGCGCGCTGCCCTCAGTGTCGGCGGCTGTCGCGGACTCGGTCGCAGAAGGAGCAGTCGAGTCGGTCGCGGGCTGTGTGGCGCTTTCACTCGGCGTGTCTGTAATATTCTCCGTCGGGGCCTCTGCGGGAGGAATTATGGACGTGGGAGCCTATGCCGCACCTAAAATCTCCTTTACATACGTTTTGTCCAGGAAATCGCTCGCCTTTGCCGCGACGTAGTATATATAGCTGTCGTTCCACTTCAAATCGGAGTCTGTGTATTTATGCTCCGACGCGCTCATATCGGCAATTTTTTCAAGCTCTCCGCCGTTTGATGCTCTGCGGTAGAGCGCATAGCCGGATATTTCATACGGAACATCGCTCCATGTGATTTCCGCCGCCTGCTCGTTGTCTACCTGAGCGGCGCTCACCTCCGGCGGCATATACTGCTCAAACTCGGTGCTGAGCATATAAATAATGCTCTGCTTTGTATTAAAGCTTTCCGACGCTTCGGGCAGGTATCCGTCGCCGCGGTACTGCCATACCTCCGGCACATATTCCCCGTTTACCTTTATCTTCTCCGAAAAGTCCGGCTTGTAGGGGTAATAGGCGTACCACAGCCCCATGCCCGCATTCTTTATAGCCGCAGTATCAATATTTGAAAATATGCTCTTATTCGCATAGCACATCGTCTTATATCCGTTTTCGTTCATGACGCGGTTAAATTCCAGCGCTATTTCAGTATTTTGCTCTGCGGTAAATTCCTTGAACTGGTTATCCGTCATATTGTATGAAATCGGCAGCGCTATGAAATCCTTATATTCGGGTATGTATTCGTCTATCTCACGCAAAAGATATTCCGCTTCAAGCCGCGCGGTCTCCTTATCGGTCGCGTATGCGACAAAGTTCAGTCCGACAGGTATGCCGTTCTCGACCGCGCCCTTTATATTCTCGACAAAAGACGCGTCGTTTTGCGAGGGATAATCCTCCCAGCCCCAGCCGGCGCGGATTATCGCAAAATCCATTCCGCTGTCCTTGACCGCCTTCCAGTCTATCGGCTCCTTTTCGCCGCTTGTATAATCGCCGTACCTTGAAGTTACGTCAATTCCGTTGTAGTAGCCGCAGCCAAGGCTGCAAACATCAAAATTTCCGGTTTGAGTTTCCGCTTTTATCTGTGCCTCGCCCATTGAAACGGCTGTAACAACGCCGTTTTGGTCGACGGTCGCAACGCTCTCGTTAGAGGACGACCACCTTATCTCAGGTATCGCGTCTATGTTGCTGCCGCTTATTTCGGCGTTAAGCTTTAGCTTTTCACCGAGCTGGAGCGATCTGTACTTTTCTTTGATGGATATATCTATATTTTCCGTGAAATTTTCAAACGCCCATTTATATAAATTCACGGAATCTATCATCGCGTAATTGACATAATTTGTTTCCTCGTCGTATTTGCCGCCGAGGGCTATGCACATCAATTCTGTATCGCCCTTTTTCGCCGTGGACACAAGGCATTTTCCCGCCGCATCGGTGTAACCCGTTTTTACGCCGGTGGCATATTGATAATAGTACCTGCCGCCGTTTACAAAATCTATGAGATAATTTGTATTTATTATCGGCTCCGTGTACCCTTCAATGGTGTAATACTCTGTTCCGACTATCTCCCTGAAATACGGCATATTAAGCGCGTGCTTCGCTATGAGGAGCATATCCTTGGCTGTGCTGTAATGATTTTCCTCGGAAAGTCCGTGCGCGTCGTTAAAGTGCGTATTTGTGCATCCAAGCTCCTTTGCCCTTTGATTCATCGTATCGACAAAGCTCTGGGGATCTCCGCCGCCTACATAGTACGCAAGTATCTGCGCCGCGTCGCAGCCTGACGGCAGCATAAGTCCGTATAGTATATCGAGAACCGAATAGCTCTCGCCGACGTGGTCCTGAAATCCCGCCATGGACGCGTCCTGACCGAGAACGTCGTCTATCGGCTGCTGCTCGATTTTGATTTTCGTGTTTATCAGGTCGTCTATCGCTTCGACCGTCAGGATATAGGTCATTATCTTTGTTGTCGACGCCATTACCCTTTCCTCGTCCGCATTTTTTGAATACAGCGTTTCGTTCGAATTCAAATCTACAAGCAGCAACGCTTCGGTATTCACCTCAAGATCCGGCTGCTGTGCCGCGAGCGCGTAAAACGACGTTGAAATAACGACCGCGAGCGCCAAAATCGCCGAAATCAGCTTTTTCAAATTTATCATCTCCTTTTTGACTTTTGTTTGTGAGCATGGCTATTCACTATTACTTTTTACCACAACTTTGAGAAAAGTTGTTAAGATTCTATTAACGAAATCTGCGGCGATTTGCACTTTAAAAGGCATAACGCGCCAAGGTTTGTTTTTTTGCGGTTTTCGCCGCTTTAAAGCATTGTTTCACGCTTAAAGGCGCGGAATGATTTACAATTTTGTCAATACTGATTTGACGGGCAGAGCTGCAAGGCGGCGTTCTCCCTGCCCTTCTGCACGGCTTCTTTTAAATTATTTTATCATTTTTTCAGTCCGTTTGCAATCGCTGATAAGGCCTCGCCACACATTTTATTAGAGGAAATTAATGCCGCGCCGGACTTGCGAACCGGCGGAAAAAGTAGTAAAATATTAACAACAATCACATTAATCGGAGGGCCTATGGCAGCATTTACGGAAAAGGCTATAAAGCTTTCTTTTATGAAGCTTCTCAACGAAAAGCCGCTTAGTAAAATAACGGTTAAAGACATAGTTGAGGATTGCGATATTAACAGAAATACTTTTTACTATCACTTCAGCGATATACCGTCCTTATTGCAGGAAATTCTAATCGACGAGATAAACGAGCTGCTCGAAAATCAATCTGAGGTAAATTCAATTTACGATTGTCTTACAGGAGCCATAAACTTCGCGCTTCAAAACAAAACGGCAATGCTCCATATTTACAACTCCGCAAACCGCGAATTATTCGAGCAATACCTGAACAATGTTGCATATATCGCGGTCAAAAAATTTATCGGCAACGCCTCCGCACAGTACGATATAAACGCCTCGGACAAGGACGCTATCATCATGTACTACAAATGCCTTTTGATAGGCTTTGTCATCGACTGGCTTAATAACGGTATGGATTACGACCTTAGAAGTCAGCTCAGGAGAATATGCGAGATGTACGACGGCTCCATGGAAACAGCATTTAAAAGAAGCTCGGAAAATCAAACTGATTGACTCCGCGCAGGCTGCAATTTATATAAATTTTCATACATTTTCATCTCCGTGCCCAAAAACAGGGCACGGATTTTATTATGTCCGTTGCCTTATTTTTGCTGCGTTAATAAAATAAAAAGAAAAGCTGCGACTATTTTCAAAGGAGGAATACTTGGGAATGGGATTAGGAAAATTTGTTGTAAAGCATCGTGTGATCATCGCCGTTGCGGCCTTGATTCTGTTGATACCGTCGTTTTTAGGAATGATATTCACGCGGGTCAACTACGATATGCTCAACTATCTGCCCGATTCTCTCGACACTATCAAGGGGCAGGACTATTTGCTTGAGGATTTCGGCAAGGGCGCCTTTTCTTTTTTGATATTCGAGGGCGTTAAGGACAAGGACATAGTTAAGACCGAAGAGAAAATCAAGGAGATCGACCATGTTTCAACCGTGCTGTGGTATGACGACCTTTTGGATATTTCAATTCCAAAGGAGCTTCTTCCCGACAAGATATACGCCGCCTTTAACTCGGGCGACGCAACGCTCATGGCGGTGTTCTTTGACAGCTCAAGCTCGTCGGACGAAACCATAAACGCCATAAGCGAGATACGCTCTGTCGCGAACGGGCAATGCCTTGTATCGGGGATTTCCGCTATGGTCACGGATCTGAGAAATTTATGCGAGTCGGAGGAAAGCACCTACGTTGCGATAGCCGTTATCCTCGCACTCATCGCTATGATAGTATTTATGGATAACTGGATAGTTCCGCTTGTGTTTCTCGCGAGCATCGGCGTATCCATACTTTTAAATCTCGGTACAAATATTTTTCTCGGAGAGATCTCCTATATAACAAAGGCGCTCTCAGCGGTGCTTCAGCTTGCCGTTACAATGGACTACTCTATCTTTTTGTGGCACAGCTATGAGGAGCAAAAGGGAATTTATTCCGACCACAGGGAGGCTATGGCCTCTGCTATAAAAGAAACCGTGCGCTCAATTCTCGGAAGCTCCATTACGACGGTGGCGGGATTTATCGCGCTGTGCTTTATGACCTTTACGCTCGGCAGAGATCTCGGCATAGTAATGGCAAAGGGCGTTCTGCTCGGCGTGCTCGGCTGTGTGACCGTATTGCCGTCGTTTATACTCATCTTAGATAAGCCTCTTGAAAAGACAATGCACAAATCGCTCATACCGTCGGTCAAGAAGCTATCAAACGGAATAGTTAAAATTTTTCCTGTTTTTCTCGTTCTGTTTGCCGCTATAATATATCCCGCGTTCTACGGGTATGGCTGCACAAACAACGAGGTTTATTACGACCTTTCGCAGAGTCTGCCAAAGGATATGGAAAATGTCATCGCGAACACAAAGCTCCAGGAGGAATTTGGCATGGGCGCGACTCATATGGTGCTCACGGACTCCTCGGTATCGTCAAAGGACATAAGAAAAATGAGCGCTGAAATGGAAAAGGTGGACGGAGTAAAAACCGTTTTGGGGCTTGAAAGCATCGTCGGCCCGATGATTCCGGAGGAAATACTGCCGGATTCCGTAAAGGAGGTTTTTGAAAGCGACAACTGGAAAATGATGGTCATAATCTCGGAATACAAAACGGCGTCAAACGAGGTAGCAAAGCAAATGTCCGAGCTAAACTCAATTATCGACAAATACGATAAAAACGGACTGCTTATCGGCGAGGCCGCCTGCACGGGAGATATGATAGACATAACCTCGATCGATTTCCAAACCGTAAATATAATTTCAATCGTCGCGATATTTATAATCATTGCGGTCGTCGAAAAGAGCATAAGCCTGCCGGTGATACTCGTCGCGGTAATAGAGCTTGCTATCTTTATAAATCTCGGACTCCCGCATTATCTTGGGGAAACTCTGCCGTTCATCGCGCCGATTTGCATAAGCACTATACAGCTTGGCGCTACGGTTGACTACGCGATTCTGATGACGACAAGGTATAAAAAGGAGCGAAGTCTTGGCTTCGGCAAACGGGAGGCTGTATCCACAGCGCTTGAAACCTCTATCCCGTCCATAATAGTCAGCGCAATGGGGCTGTTTGCCGCCACGGTCGGAGTAGCCCTATACTCCGACGTTGATATGATAGCCTCGCTTTGCGCGCTTATGGCGCGCGGAGCGATAATCAGTATGTTCTGCGTAATTTTGATACTTCCGGCGATGTTCATGCTGTTTGACAAAATAATAGGCGCTACAACAATGGGCTTTAAGCCTAAAAAAGAAAACGGAGGCAACGAATGATGATAAATTTTAAAAAGAGCTATGTTTCAAAGATATTATCCGCAGTTATGAGTCTGACTATCGTTTGCGCAGGCGTGGCGACCGCCGCCTATTCCGCAGGAGCCGACAGCGCGGTCACTCCCGACGTTAAGGAGGAGCAGGGTGTAACGCAGTCGGCGGCTTCGTCCGATTCGTCCGGGGAAGGCATGAGCAAAAACGAAACGGTTTACGTCATAGCGGACGCAGACGGCACGCCATCAAAGGTCATTGTGAGCGACTGGATAAGGAACTCCTCAGCATCGGATATTATCAAGGACGTATCAACGCTCAAGGGAATTGAAAACGTCAAGGGCGACGAAGGCTACACCATTGACGAAAGCAATATGTACGAATGGCAGGCAAACGGCAGCGATATTTATTATCAGGGAACAAGCGACAAGCCTCTCCCCGTCGGATTGAAAATAACATACACGCTCGACGGCAAGCAGGTTTCGCCCGATGAGCTTGCCGGGAAAAGCGGGAACCTCAAAATGCGCTTTGACTATGAAAACAGGCAATATCAGAAAAAGAAAATCGACGGCAAGGACGAAAAAATCTATGTTCCCTTCGTAATGCTTACGGGAATGATCGTCGATAACGATAATTTCCGCAACGTAGAGGTGTCGAACGGCAAAATCATAAACGACGGCGCGAGGACATACGTTATAGGCTTTGCCCTGCCGGGTATGCAGGAAAATCTCGGAATAGACAAAAAGGATTTTGAAATCCCGAGCTATGTTGAAATAAGCGCGGACGTAAGCGATTTTGAGCTTAGCACAACCCTGACCCTCGCAGCAAACGATATGTTCAGCGATATGGATTTTTCGGAAATAGACGGCAAGGTCGACGAGCTTTCAAGCTCCTTAAACGAGCTTGAAACAGCCTGCAACGATCTTATAGACGGCTCCTCGCAGATATACGATGGGATAAGCACGCTTCTTGACAAATCCGGAGAGCTTATAGACGGCATAAATCAAATTTATGACGGTGCGGATAAGATAAATTCGGGAGCCGCAGAGCTCGACAGCGGAGCAAAAACCCTCGAGGACGGCGCTAAAACTCTCGACAACGGCATTTCCGAGCTTTCAAATGGAGCGAAAACACTTGACGGCGGCGTTTCTGAGCTTGCAAACGGGGCAAAAGCTCTCGACGACGGTGTTTCCGAGCTTGCAGGCGGTGCGAAAACACTCGACGGCGGAATATCCGAGGTCGCGGGCGGCGCGAAAGCTCTCGACGACGGAGCCGGCTCTCTTCTCGGCGGCGCAAATCAGCTCAGCGGCGGAGTTTACGAGCTTCAGGGCTATATAGGAACCTTATCCTCGGGACTTAACGACCTCTCTACAAACAGCGCTTCTCTCGTTCAGGGCGCGGAAACGGTATTCAACACGCTTCTTTCTACCGCCGATAAGCAGATAGCTTCAGCAGGGCTCAGCGCAGATAAGCTGAGCATAAGCAATTACGCCTCCGTGCTTTCCGCTCTGATAGACTCTTTGAGCGACGACAACGCGCAGGCGCTCGCATATAATACCGCTCTTAAGACGGTAACGGCAACTGTTGAATCGCAGCGCAGCGTAATCTCCTCGGGCGTTGAAGCCGCTGTGAGGAAACAGGTGACCGAGGGAGTGCTTGCGGCGGCGGGCTATACAATGACCGCCGAGCAGTACGAGGCGGCAGTCGCGGCGGGCAACATACCGGCGGAGGTACAGCTTCAGGTGTCGCAGGCGGTATCGGTGCAGATGAGCTCTGAGGCAATTAAAGAAACGATAAGTACAAAAACCGAGGAGAAGATATCCTCTTTAATCGAAGAAAATATGAACAGCGCAGAGGTACAGGGGCAGATAGCCGACGCGGTTAAAAAGGCGCAGGCAGGCAGAGAGTCGTTGACCGCACTTAAGCAGCAGCTTGACAGCTACAACGAATTTTACCTCGGAGTAAAGACATATACCGCCGGAGTAGATCAGGCTAACGCCGGTGCAAAGCAAATACTTTCCGGCACAGACACTCTGAAAGCCGGCGTTGACTCTCTGTCAAGCGGTGCGTCCCAGCTCAAGGACGGCGCTGACTCTTTGTCGAGCGGCACTACTCAGCTAAAGGGCGGCTCCGCATCTCTCGTAAACGGCGTATCGCAGCTCAAGACCGGCTCGAGCTCCCTCACAAGCGGCGCGTCTGAGCTTAAAGACGGTTCCGGTTCTCTCGTTGGCGGCGCATCTCAGCTCAAGGACGGCTCCGGAGCTCTCGCGAGCGGAGCCGGAGATTTATCGGATGGCACTGCTGCTTTGAAAAGCGGAGCACAAACCCTTTTCGACGGCATAGCCGAGCTGAAAAACGGCTCCTCTCCCCTGACGGAGGGAATTAAGCAGCTTAAGGACGGCTCAATGCAGCTTACCGACGGGCTTAAGAAATTCAAAAAGGAAGGAATACAGGTCCTTGTAAACGCCGTAAACGGCGACGTGAAAGCAATTTTCAACAGGCTTAAGGCCGTATCCGAGGTTTCGGCGACTTACAAGTCGTTCAGCGGAATCAGCGACGATATGGATGGAAAAACAGATTTCATCTATAAGACAGCCTCTATCGAAAAGCAATAGCAGAAAATAATATTCAATATTCCGATATGACCAAATAAAAAAACAGGTCGCCGTACCGATAAGCTTGCTCCAAATTGACTTGACAGCAGAGCTTCGGTCGGCGACCTTTTGTAGTTATAAGGTCGATAAATATTACTTTGACTTTGATCTACATTTTTATTATTCCTGCTTTCAAAGCGGTATAAAAAACATCTTGCTTAAACTTTAAAGAGATCCCCGCACAAATTTGACTGTCTAAATGATACAAAATCGTTGTCGGACACGATAACATGATCGAGAAGCCTCACTCCTACGGTCGAAAGCGCGTTTGCAATAACCTCTGTGCAGTACACATCGGAATCTGACGGTGCGATAATGCCGCTCGGGTGATTGTGCCCTACGACAGCATAGCTTGCGTTATAGCTGGCTGCGATTTCGACTAACTTTTTTATATAAACATCGCAAGAAGATACTGAACCTTCGCCTACAACTCCGCAGAATAGAATATTGTACCCTACATCGAGAAGCAAGAGTATAACGGTTTCAACTTTGCGTCCGATAAATTTATCCTTCATCAGGTTTCCGACTCTTTCAATATTGACTCTATTTTGGCTGCGCTCTTGTTTATCATCAAGATAAACCCTGACCAACTGAGGTATAAGCTTAATTAAAACCGCGGAGTTTTCACTTAGGCCAAAGTCCGTAAGCGCTTTTAACGGAGCGTCAAATACCGCCGAAATAAATTTGAAGGTATGTATAAGCTCATGGGCTATGGGGTTTGTATTTCTTCTCGGAATACAATAATACAGCAAAAGCTCAAGTATCTCATGGTCATTAAAATCATCAAGACCTTTTTTAAGAAATCTTGCGCGCATTCTATCCCTATGGCCGGAATGTATATTTTTATCATTTTGCATCTAATCACTCCACATTTATACTTCCTGAAAAAAATATCTGCTCGCCGCTACTTTGATAAAATAGTTTTTTTAAAATAATCTTATCAATAATCAGCGATATTATATATTTTGATTATACCCCACAATTCATATTTTGTGAAGAGATAAATCGAATTTCTTTCTATAATTTTTTCAGAAAATTGTTTTGCGTATGTCTTTGTGCCACTACATATCGTGGTTTTACTGTTTCTTAATATTGATATTAGCAAATCAGTTACATATGCTTACATATTTTTACATATTTTTATCGCAAATGGTGTAGTGAAGTGAAAAAATTATACCATCTTTTTTGATTCAGATACTTCTTTTGAAGCTGATATATCTGCCATTCGTTCGGCAGCCCTTTCGTAGCTTGCATGAGTATAGACACGAAAGTCATGGATATATTTGCGTGTCCCATAATGTATTGCGTAGTAAATGTATTGAAAACCCTGCCAACGGTTCCTCCTGCCGAAGTAATAAAATATTTTATTACATCGGGGCGGGAAGACTCGGTAACTTGTTGCCGAGTAGTTCACATATCGCGTGAAAGTGCGTAAAATTTCACTCACCGTCCAAATTTCTCGGTCTCGGCATTGCTCCATACGCGGAGCTGTCTACTGCCAAGAAATTACTTTTACTATATTTATTTTTTGCAACAAAAAAGCCGACTTATTTTCAAGCCGGCTTTTGTGCGTTATTTTTAGGAGCGAAGGGGTGTATTCGCACACCTTTCAGTATGAATATTATAACACGTTATTTTGGAAGTGCAATTACAACTTACCCTTTACACTTCTCGTCTTTATCCGTGAAACGTGTAAAAAACAAGTTGCTTGCCAGACTTATTTCACCCGACAAACAACTTATCTTTCATTATGGCATCGTAAAATTCACTGTTAGGATTAACCTCGTGGATTTCAAAAACATCTACTTTCTTAGGTAAGACTATTGTTTCTGATGTTTCCCTCTCCCTCCCACCCACACCATGCATGAACCTTTTACCTCACACAGCGCTCCATCATAGCTTAGTATTGTAGTATTGGTTAGTTATTTCAAAGAATTTTAGCTTAAACAGTTATTTTTTTGTCACAGACATCCTCTCCTTTCGGTTTGGATTTTCTTTGTCTTACTCGAAGCTGTGATTTAATTAACCTACTGATTTGACTTAGCTATGACTCGCGGCTGTTCCTCCACTGCCATTACGGCAGTTTCGTCGGTCGTGCCGCTACTCTCAGTCCGATAAATCTGCGTTCCCTCGGTTGCCCGTTTCCGCAGAACTGCCCCAGTGTAAGCTGTTTGATTAGACATTCGAACCCTTCCGCGTTCCAACAATATTATCTATACATGTAGAGTCTATCCTTACTTATTTTTGCGCCCAAGATTTTTACTTAGGAACGCGTCGCACACAAATTTTATTCATAAAAAATCCTCCTTGGAGCTGCCTGCCATATAGGTTCAGGGCTTACGCTCATGATTTTTTGTATATGAAAAAAACGCCACACAAAAAGTGCAGCGTTTCTCACCAAAACAAAAAAAGGACAGAATTATTTCACTTTAAATTCTGT
>CANRNQ010000021.1 GCA_947632045.1 uncultured Clostridia bacterium | reverse complement strand
TTTTTGCCTTTATTATATCGCAAATTTGTAAACCATGTCCTTGCACTTTATGTAAACTATGTTACTGCACTATACACCCTGCCTGCCGCCCCTGCCTGCCGCCTGCGGCGGGCTCATTTGGGGGCTTCGCCCCCCTTTATAGCCGCCAAGAGCGGCTATAAAATAATGCAAATGAGCCCGTTGCAGCCCTCGTTGATTATGCGCTCTATCGTGTCGCGCATCTTGTTCCTCGCGTCCTCGGGCATTCTAAGAAGCTTGTTGTGTAACCCCTCGTTTACAAGCTCGTGGAGCGATTTCCCGAATATGTTCGACTCCCATATCTTCGCGGGATCCTCCTCAAACTCCTTTAGCATATACATCACAAGCTCCTCGCTTTGCTGCTCGCTGCCGACTATCGGAGTCACCTCGGTCGTTATGTTGGTCTTTATCATGTGCACCGACGGAGCGGAGGCCTTTAGCCTTATGCCGTATTTGCCGCCCTGCTTGATTATCTCGGGCTCCTCAAGACTGAGCTCATCCATGGTCGGCATGACTATGCCGTAGCCCGTTTCGTTTACGCTCGAATACGCCTCGTTTATCTTCTCAAACTCCTTCTTTATTCTTGAAAGCGAGAGCATACACTCGAGAAGACTCTTCTCGTCGGCTATCTCAAAGCCAGTCTTCTCCCCGAGAACCTTGTAAAACAGACTCTCGCCGACAGACAGTGCTATCTTCGCAGTCCCTCGCCCGAGGTCTATCGCGCTTATGGAGCAGGAGCTTATATAGTCGCACTCGGGTAGCCTGCCGACAACGCCTTGAAGCTCCCTTATCTTTTTTATGCCGCCGCAGCAGGTGAGGATGGACGAGAAAACGCTGGCGCGTATATAATGGCTCCTTTCAAGAGTCGATATCCACTTGGGCATATCTATTTTTATTTCTCTGACGGGAAACTCAAAGAGCACGGAGGCAAGTATCCGCTTTATCTCGTTTTCGTCGAGGTCTATGCAGCTTTCGGGTATAACGGGCACGCCGTATCTGCGGCTGAGCTCGTCTGCAAGACTTATGCTGTGGGGCGACGACGGGGAAAGACAGTTTAGTATCACAACAAAGGGCTTGTTTATCGCCTTTAGCTCTTCAACCACCCGCTGCTCGGCCTCCTCGTATTCCTCCCTCGCAAGGTCGGTTATGGTGCCGTCGGTCGTGACGACAAGGCCAATGGTGCTGTGGTCGGTTATCACCTTTTTGGTGCCTATCTCGGCGGCCATGTTAAAGGGTATCTCCTCGTCAAACCAGGGGGTCTTTACCATCCTGGGCTGTTCGTCCTCTATGTAGCCCACAGCCCCCGGCACTATGTAGCCCACGCAGTCTATCATTCTTACGTTGAAGCTCGCGTTGCCGCCTATCGTCACCTCAATTGCGTCCTCGGGAATAAATTTTGGCTCGGTGGTCATTATCGTCCTGCCCGCGGCCGACTGCGGAAGCTCGTCAACAGCCCTGTCGCGGCGGCTGTCGCTTTCAATGTTCGGTATGACGAGAGTGTCCATGAAGCGCTTTATAAGGGTCGATTTTCCCGTCCTTACAGGCCCCACAACTCCTATATAAATATCGCCGTTCGTTCTCCTTGCAATGTCCTCGTAAATATTTCTCTCCGGCATAATATTGACCTCCTTTTATATACTCGGTATGAGCAGCATGACCTCGCCGTCAAGCTCATCGTCGGCAACGTCGTTTTCGCGTTTTATCGCCTCTGTCTTGGTGCTGTACCTTCGCGCTATGTCCCAGAGGCTCTCGCCCCTTTGTGCAAAATAGAGGGTCAAGGCCACGTCCGGATCCTTTATCCGCTTGTGCTCCTCGTCGGCGTGGGCGGCGCTTAGAGCCCTCACGGAATAGCTTTCATAGGCCGTGGCGGATACCGCTATCTCGCAGCGAAGATCTATGCCGCTGCCGCCGTTTAGCCTGTAGCTTATGGACTCGACCTCGGCCGAGGCCTCTATCAGGCTCTTGTCGGGGGAGTCGATGTTTAGCTTGACAGGGCAGAGGTAGTCGACGCTCCTCTCTATATAAAAGGGCAGGGAGTCGTTGTCGAGAGCGAGTATGCAGGCGTTTATCCTGCCCCTTACTATGGGGGAGCCGTTGTCAAAGCCGGGCTCCGACGAGCATTGCTCGCCCCACACGTCTATCACCCTTGAAATGCCGTTTGTTTCAGCGTCGGTTCCGCTTTTTGTTATAAAGCTCTCGCGGGTCGAGTCGCAGAGCCTTGTCGCGCGCAGATTGGAGTATTCGCAGTCGAGGTCGTATAGAGTTGAGTATGCGTCCGAGACGTATTCAAAGTCCTCGTCCGAGTAGGCCGCGACATAGGCGCACAATCGGCAGTCTATCGAGATGAAGCCGCCGCCTTCACCGGAGCCGTCCTCCCTCAGACGTATGTCTGAGGAGAGCAGCTCGAGCCGCCACTCAAGGCGGGAGTCGCTTTCAATGCCAGGGGAGTCTATCACCTCTGTAACCGGCAGGGTAAATTCCATTACGGCTGTGTCGGCCGCTTCGTTGTCGGCAATATACAGCACCCGAGCTATGAGCTCGCCCCTCGCCATGGCCTTGTCTCCGGCAATCTTGCAATCTATGGGCTTTACCTTAACGTCGCTTTTCAGTATGGAGCGTATGGCAGGACTGCCGTTTGTGGGCTCAAGCTCGTCTGCGACTGAAAACTGCTGCTGGGCAAGGGAACACAGTCGCGATATGGGAACCGAGCTTTTTTTAAGCTCCAAGTCCTCGCTTTGGCAGTCGAGCGCGGCCTCGCGGCTGCAAATCGCGTCTATCCTCGCGCACAGGGAAAACGCGCCGTGAATGTCGAGCCTTCTTGAGCTTATCGCGCGGCAGTTTATATATTCGGGCTTGGCATAGGCCCTTATCACAGCGTCGGAGCAGTCTGATTTTACCGATATGCTGCCCGAGTACGGTAAGGTGTGCTCGCAGCTTCGCAGCGTTCTCTTCTCCTCGTCAATATAGAGCACGCAGACGGTCACAGCGCCTTCTATCGTGAGCCTGTCGCCGCTTAGGCTCTTTGAATGTATTTTCGGGCTCACCCTGCATTTGAGTATTTTTTCAATGCTCGGGCAGTAGTCGGGCAATGTGAAATCAAGGTCGATGGGCTGCTCGAAGCAGCCGTCGAACACGGCTTCCCGCACAGGCACAGACTTCTTTCCAAAGATGTAATCCATTAATTAATCTCTCCTTTTTTTAATACCTGTCCGCAAGAGTGAAGAAATATATCCGCACAAATGCAAGGGTATTTGTTTCTAAACAATCCTATGAAGTCAATCGTCGGGTTATGCTAAAAATCTTTGATAGGGGAGCTTAAAAAGATGTCTTAATTCTGTTCTCGCCCGTAATTTATTTTGGGAAAATTAACAAAGTTTTTCTTTTAGCCGCCAAAAGACGGTATATTTTATTGAAATAGATTTCCAAGTGGGTTATAATAGACGGGAAAATTAAATATGGGGAAATAGCTTTTTCCGTAAAATATTTGAGTAAATAATATTGAACAGGGGGACTTAATATGGAGAACCTTACGTTGTGCCTTACAATACTTATAACGGGCTTTGTCGTCGTATTCTCTGTGCTCATCATGCTTATTTTGATAATCAAGATATACGGCGCCATAGTTTCAAGGGCTCTCGCCTCGGCCGAAAGCAGGAAAGAGGAAAAGCGGAGAGCCGAGCTTGAGGCTAAGCTTGAAAATAACAGGGCAAGGGCTGAGAAGGCCGACGCTTTGCAGGCTCAAAATCTTAAATCGAGTGAATCGAGCGATACGGGCGCACAGTCCGAGATAAGCCGAGAGGTAGTCGCCGTGATTGCGGCGGCGGTGGCTTCGACCTATGGCGAAGGCAAGGCTAAAATAACGGGAATAAAGAGAAGCAAAGCGCCCAACTCCCGCCCCGCATGGGGAATGGCGGGTGTGTTTGAAAACACCAAACCATTTTGACTATAAGGGAAAGGATGTTTTATAATGGAAATACTTAACGGCTTTGTCGACTCCGTTGTCGGCCTTTTCAACAGCAGCGGTCTTTGCGTGCTGACCTGGCAGAACTACGTCATGATAGGCATATCAATAATTTTGCTCTATCTCGCGATAAAAAAGCAGTATGAGCCCCTACTTCTTTTGCCCATCGCCTTTGGTATGCTTCTTGTGAATTTATATCCCCCGATAATGGCGGCTCCGACCGACGGCTCGAACGGCGGACTTTTTTACTATCTGTATCAGGGCGTAAAGCTCGGCATATACCCGCCTCTTATCTTCCTCGGCATCGGCGCTATGACCGACTTCGGCCCTCTTATTGCGAACCCCAAGAGCTTCATACTCGGCGCTGCGGCTCAGATAGGCATATTTATAACGTTCATAGGCGCGATACTTTTGGGCTTTGACCCGAAGGCCGCGGGCTCTATCGGGATCATCGGCGGCGCAGACGGCCCGACCGCTATCTTTGTTACCTCTATTTTAAAGCCCGAATTTTTGGGCCCGATAGCTGTTGCGGCGTATTCCTATATGGCCTTGGTGCCGATAATCCAGCCGCCCATTATGAAGGCTCTCACGACTAAAAAGGAGCGTTCGGTGGTTATGAAGCAGCTTCGTCCGGTGTCGAAGCTTGAGAAGATAATGTTCCCCGTCATAGTTGTCATACTTGTAGCGATATTCCTGCCCGACGCTGCGCCTCTTGTAGGTATGCTCATGCTTGGAAACCTCTTTAAGGAGAGCGGAGTTGTCGACAGGATATGCAAGGCCGCGCAAAACGAGCTTATGAACATAGTGACGATTTTTCTGGGAGTTACGGTTGGCGCGACCGCGACCGGCGAGGTCTTTTTGAGTCTTGACACTCTTAAGATAATTGCCTTGGGGCTTGCCGCCTTCTGCGTTGGCACGGCGTGCGGAGTTTTATTTGGCAAGCTCATGTATAAGCTCACGGGAGGCAAGGTAAATCCGCTAATCGGCTCGGCCGGCGTATCGGCTGTGCCGATGGCCGCGAGGGTTGCGCAGAAGGTTGGGCAGAAGGAAAATCCCGGCAACTTCCTTTTGATGCACGCAATGGGGCCGAACGTAGCCGGAGTTATCGGCTCGGCCGTTGCCGCCGGAGTTTTGATAAGCATATTAAAATAATTTTGTTTTTTTCACCGCAGCTTTACCGACTTGCGCCGGTAGGGCTGTTGCTTTTATGTAAGCTTTCATTTAAGGGGGCTTGCGCCCCGCCGACCGCAGCTTTACCGACTTGCGGCGGCGTGGCGACTAATAAAGGGGGCGCAGCCCCCTTGCCCCTGCTTCTCGCCGACCGCAGCCGCGCCGACTCGCGTCGGCATGGCTGCTGGTTTAATGTTAAGTGATTTTTGGGGGAGCTAACGCTCCCCCAAGCCCCCACATTTCCGACTAAAGATTTTTTCTTAATTAGGCTTTTATGCCCGTAAATTAGCCACGGTGCAGAGAGCGAAACTAACAGCAATATTATTTAATTAAAATATTATCGTCATTCCACGGGCACAAAGGCTTGATTGAAGCAAATACTTTTAGCGAGAGGGTGGAGGTGCAGGAGGAGCGAAGCTCCTCCTGCAAATAGATATAATATAAAGTAGCCGCCGTGCCGGCGCAAGTCGGCGTGGCGGCGGTCGGCGGGGCGCAAGCCCCAAAAATAGGGCGCCGCCGTATGGCGGCGGCGAGGGGCTTGGGGGAACGCCTTCCCCCAAGTTATTTTTCCTCTGGGAAAAATACTATTAAATCACTGTAAAAATTTGCGCTATGCCTTTACAGAAAAAACAATATATAGTATTATTAAAGGTGAAAAAATATGCCAAAATACAATTTGCGAAAGGATTTTTAAATATGAAACCAAAGTATAAAAGATTGCTGTTAAAGCTTAGCGGTGAATCCCTCGCCGGCGAGAGCGGTCACGGAATCGACTTCGATACCGTGCTGAAAATATGCGAGCCTATCAAAAAGCTCTCCGATATGGGAGTCGAGGTCGCCATAGTCGTGGGCGGCGGCAATTTCTGGAGAGGCAGAAGCAGCGGCAAAATGGACAGAACCAGAGCCGACCATATGGGTATGATGGCCACGGTCATAAACGCGCTCGGAGTAGCGGACGCGCTCGAGCAGCTCGGAGTGGTCGTGAGAGTCCAAACGGCAATTGCCATGCAGGCCTTCGCAGAGCCGTATATCCGCAATAAGGCGGTGCGCCACCTCGAAAAGGGAAGAGTGGTGGTCTTCGGCTGCGGCACGGGCAATCCCTTCTTCTCGACCGATACCGCAGCGGCGCTGCGCGCAGCCGAGATAGACGCGGATATAATCTTTAAGGCGACTATGGTGGACGGGGTTTACGACTGCGACCCCAAAACAAACCCAAACGCACAAAAGTACGACAGAGTTTCGTTTTATGATGTGCTCAATAAGGATTTGAAGGTCATGGACAGCACGGCGGCCTCGCTGTGTAAGGATAACCATATCCCAATCTTAGTGTTCAGCATTGAAAAACCCGAAAACATTGTGTCAGCCGTATGCGGCGAGAATATAGGCACACTTGTGGAATAAATTTTTAGTTTAGGAGAGTATTTACTATGAACGAAGTAATAGCTAAATCTGAAGAAAGAATGAAAAGACGACTTGCCCACCTCGGCGAGGACTACGCCGCAATAAGGGCGGGCAGGGCAAACCCGGCCGTGCTCGATAAAATCATGGTCGATTACTACGGCGCGCCTACCCCGATAAACCAGCTCGCCGCGGTTTCTATCACAGAGGCGAGAACCCTGATGATACAGCCGTGGGACGCTTCGGTTTTAAGAAGCATCGAGAGGGCTATACAAAGCTCCGATTTGGGAATAAACCCGCAAAACGACGGCAAGTCGCTGAGAATAATATTCCCGCCGCTCACAGAGGACAGAAGACGCGAGATAGTAAAGGAGCTTTCCAAAATGGCGGAGGAAACCAAGGTGTCGGTCAGAAACGTAAGGCGCGACGCAGTCGAAAAGGTCAAGGCCATGAAGAAAAACGGCGAGCTCACAGAGGACGACCTGAAAAAGGCCGAGAAGAAGATACAGGAGCTCACCGACAGGTATGTAAAGGAGATCGACTCGACGCTTGAAAAGAAGCAAAAGGAAGTAATGTCGATTTGACAGAGCGCGGAATTTTCGCGGGGGGCGCTCCGCGAAAATTCCGCTTAATGCGGCAGGGCGCTGATCAAAGCCCTTGCCGAGAAAAAATTCTGCGGCGGTGAGGACTATGGCAATCGGAATATTCGGCAAGGGCAAGGACTCCTCAAAGGACAAAACGCTCAGCGACGTTATATTGCCCGAGCATATCGGCATAATAATGGACGGGAACGGTCGCTGGGCTAAAAAGAGAGGCCTGCCGCGCAAGGCGGGTCACAGGGCGGGAGCTAAAAATTTTCGCACGATAACAAAGCACTGCGCCAACATCGGGATAAAATACCTTACGGTCTACGCCTTTTCTACCGAAAACTGGAAGCGCCCCGAGGGCGAGGTGCAGGCCTTGATGGAGCTGTTTAAGTCGTATCTTGAAGAGGCGATACGCGACTTTAAGGACGAGGACATAGTGGTGCGCTTTATCGGCGACAAGACCGCGTTTTCGCCGGAGCTTCAAGCCCTCATAAGGGAGAACGAGGAGTGCTCAAGGGACAGAAGCGGAATGGTCTTAAACATCGCCATGAACTACGGCGGGCGCGACGAGATCGTCAGAGCCGCCAAGAGGATAGCGCAAAGGGCTGTAAACGGGGAAATATCCTTAGACGATATAACCGAGAGGTGCGTGGCGGATAATTTATACACTGCAGGTCAGCCCGACCCCGATTTGATAATAAGGCCGAGCGGAGAGTACAGAATATCAAACTTTCTGCTCTGGCAGTCGGCCTATGCCGAGTATGTGATACTCGACGACGTGCTGTGGCCGGACTTCTCAAAGGAAATGCTCGAGAGCTGTATTCTTGAGTACGCGCGGAGAAACAGGCGCTTTGGCAGCGTATAAAAATTTTAAGGCAGGTTCGCTTATGAAAACAAGAATTATTTCCGGTGTTTCGGGCTCGCTGCTTGTGGCACTGATGATGATATTAGGTCAGTTCTTTCCGATAATATATAATTTTCTCATAGCCTTCGCGAGCTTTGCCTGCGTGGTCGAGATGTTTTCGGCGGGTGAGATAGCTAAGGATATGCGCTTGCTCGTTCCCTCGGCTCTGTTCGCCTTAATATATCCCCTGCTCGTTTCAACGCCGTATTGGGGGATAGCGGCCTTTTTGTATCCGCTTTCGATGTTCGTCATTATGCTGCTCTTTATCGAAACCATAAGCTTTAACAAGACGGCCTTTGCCCTCGTCACGACGGCCATGATGACCCTCGCGTTTTCCTGCTTTGTGATTCTCTGCTACCGCGACATTCGCCACTCGCTTTATTACATAATGGTCGCGGTCGCGATCCCCTGGGTTGCGGACGCGGGAGCGTACTTTGCGGGCAGTATGCTCGGCAGGCACAAGCTCTGCCCCAAGATAAGCCCCAAAAAGACGGTCGAGGGCGCATTGGGAGGGCTGCTCGCCGGAGTGCTCGGCGCTTTTATCGTGTCGATGATATTCGACTTATTCGTATTCAACAGGGGCGAGGGCGTTTTATATTTACGCCTTGTGCTGATGGCGATAATAGGCGGCTTTGTTTCGATAATAGGCGATCTTTCGTTTTCGGCGATAAAAAGGAGCTGCCACATCAAGGACTACGGCAGCATAATTCCCGGGCACGGCGGCATACTCGACAGGTGCGACAGCTTGGTTTTCACAGCGCCGTTTGTGCTGCTGTTTGTGGAATATTTTCCTATATTGTCCTAATAATATAAAGTGGGGATAGGCTCGCTTTTAAGGCTGCCGCGAGCTTCTATAAAGCTTTGAGCGTAAGGTAAGGCTTCGGGGCGGCGCCCCGCCCATTCCCGCCTGCGGCGGGAATGGGCCGAAAAACGCGGCGGCGCTTCGGGGCTTCGGGCCATTTTAAGCCCTGATCAATATCTAAGCCCCGGCGCTCGCACAAAGCCTGCCCCGCCGCGTTTTTCCGGCGCGGCTGCGCCGCGCCCGGGCGCCGCCCCGAGCTTCACTCTCCCAAAAAGGCCAAAACGGGCAGGGCGGCAGCCGCGGCACAAAAGCAAAACGACAAACAGGCAAAACGACAAACAGGCAAAACGACAAACAGGCAAAACGACAAACAAGCAAAACAGAGGATTTACAAATGACCGGTTCAATATCAATCTTGGGCTCGACAGGCTCAATAGGTACACAGGCCCTCGAGGTCTGCGAAAAGCTCAATATAAATGTAGAGGCGATAGCGGCAAACACAAACGTGCGATTGCTCGAGCAGCAGGCGAGAAAATTTAAGCCCTCGCTCGTAGCGGTGTACGACGAAACAAAAGCCCCTGAGCTTAAAGCCGCGCTTAAGGATACCAATATAAAAATAGTGTCGGGCATGAGCGGGCTGTGCGCGGCGGCGGAGTACGATAAATGCGATACGGTGCTCAATTCCGTCGTCGGTATGGTCGGGCTGCTGCCAACCATCACGGCGGCAAGGGCGAAAAAAAATATAGCGCTCGCAAATAAGGAAACCCTCGTGTCGGGCGGAAGCCTTGTGATGAGGGAAATAAGGCGCAGCGGAGCGAAGCTCTACCCCGTGGACAGCGAGCACTCGGCTATCTTCCAGTGTCTTCAGGGCCTGCCCGACGACAAAGCCCTCGACAGACTGATACTCACAGCCTCGGGAGGCCCCTTCTTCGGCAAAACGAAGGGGGAGCTTGAAAACGTAACAGTCGAGCAGGCGCTGAATCACCCAAACTGGAGCATGGGAAAAAAGATAACGATAGACTCGGCCACTATGATGAACAAGGGGCTTGAAATAATCGAGGCCTCGTGGCTGTTCGGAGTCGGGCAGAGCAAAATAGACGTGCTCGTCCACCGCGAGAGCATCATTCACTCCATGATAGAGCTGAGCGACCACGCGGTAATAGCCCAGCTCGGAACGCCCGATATGAAGATACCGATACAGTACGCGCTTACATACCCCGAAAGATTTGCCTGTCCGGTCGAAAGGCTGAGCCTTTCGCAGATAGGAAGCCTTAGCTTCTATGAGCCCGATACCGAAACCTTCGAGTGTATGGAAATATGCCGCGAAGCGCTCGATAGGGGCGGGCTTTGCCCGGCGGCGGCAAACGGGGCGAATGAGGAGGCGGTCGGACTCTTCCTCAAGGGAAAAATACCGTTTTTGAAAATACCCGAGCTTGTGCGCGCGGCAATGGAGGCGCAGAAAAACGACGAGCCCTCAAGCGTGGACGAGGTGCTGAGCGCCGACGCGGCGGCAAGGGAGCTTGTAAATGCTTTAACCTAAATATAAGGCGCTGACTTTTAAAAAATCAGGAGCCTTATTTCAACGAAGGGAATGATCAAACATAGAAGCTGCACTGCTTATAATTATCGGAATACTGCTGTTTGAATTGATAATAACGGTCCACGAGGGAGGACATTTCATCGCGGCAAAGCTGTCGGGAGTAAAGGTAAACGAGTTCGCAATAGGCATGGGCCCCAAGCTTTTCAGCTTTACAAGGGGAGAAACCAAGTACTCCCTCCGACTGCTGCCCATAGGCGGCTACTGCGCCATGGAGGGCGAGGACGAGGAGAGCGACAGCCCGCGAGCCTTCGGCAACAAGCCGACGTGGAAGAGAATAATAATAGTCGCGGCGGGAGCGATAATGAATATAGTGCTGGGGCTTTTGATGACGCTTGCCATGGTGCTCCAGCAGCCCTATTACGCCTCAACGACGATAGCCGACTTCCCCGAAAACTCGGTCACGGCGAATTATCTCAAGGCGGGCGACAGCTTCGAATCAATAGACGGCTACGCCGTGTGGAACTCGAGGGATATAATCTTCGCCATGGGAACCTCGAAAAACTACGCCCCCGACATAAAGGTGAAGCGCGACGGCAAAACCCTCGACCTCGGCAGCGTGCCGCTTTACACCTATGAAAAGGACGGAAAAACCGTCATGGCGGTGGACTTTGTCGTCGAGAGGGTCGATAAGAGCTTCCTCTCGGTCTGCGGCGAAACGATAGGCCAAACCGTGTCCACGGTGCGCCTTGTGTGGAGCAGCCTCATAGGTATAATAACCGGCAAATTCGGCTTTAACGAGATGTCGGGGCCGGTCGGAATAGCCTCGGCTATAACAACGGTGGCCTCCGAAGGGCTGCAAAGCGGCTTTCTCGACGCTTTTAACAATATATTAAACGTGATGATGATAATAACGATAAACCTCGGCATATTCAACCTTTTGCCCATACCCGCCCTCGACGGCGGCAGACTGCTGTTTTTGCTCATCGAGCTTGTAAGGCGCAAGCCCGTGCCCGCAAAATACGAGGGGCTTATCCACGGCGTAGGCTTTGCGCTGCTGATGGTGTTTATGCTCGCGGTCACCTTCAACGATATAGTGAGGCTCGTGACAGGCTCGGGCTTCGGCTGATAAACGACGGTGAAGCTTAAAGGAGTTAAAGGAGTTAAAGGAGTTAAAGGAGTTAAAGGAGTTAAAAATGACAAGACAGGTAAGGGTCGGCAAGGTTTTAATAGGCGGCGGCGCGGATATTTCAATACAATCAATGCTCAACGTGCCGGCGGAGGATATCGAGGGCAGCGTCGAGCAGGCTAAAAGCCTTGAAAGGGCGGGCTGCCAAATAATCAGGGCGGCGGCGCCCGATTTGTCCGCCGTGCCGCTGATATACGCGCTGAAGCAGGCGCTTGAAATTCCGGTGGTGGCCGATATACACTTTGATTACAGAATAGCGATAGAGTGCGCCGAGGCGGGGGTCGATAAGATAAGAATAAACCCCGGCAACATAGGCTCCGAAAGCAGGGTCAAGGCGGTGGTGAAGGCCTGTCGGGCGAGGAACATACCCATAAGAATAGGCGTAAATTCCGGAAGCCTTGAAAAGCACATACTCGCAAAGCACGGCGCGCCTACGGCCGAGGCGCTGTGCGAAAGCGCGCTGTACCACGCCTCTCTGCTTCAAAAATTCGATTTTACCGACATAGTGCTCTCGATGAAATCCTCAAGCGTAAAGACCATGATAGACGCATACGAGCTGGCGTCGAAAAGCTGCGACTACCCGCTGCACCTCGGGGTCACCGAGGCCGGCACTGAGAGAATGGGGCTTATAAAGTCCTCGGCGGGCATAGGCTCGCTGCTGCTGCACGGCATAGGCGATACGATAAGAATATCGCTCACGGCCGACCCTATAAAGGAGATATACGCGGCGAAGGACCTCTTAAAGGCGATAGGTCTGCGTCGCGAGGGCGTTACCTTTGTGTCCTGCCCGAGCTGCGGGCGAACCAAGATAGACCTGATATCCCTTGCAAACGAGGCCGAGGAGAGGCTGCGCGACTGCAAAAAGAACATAAAGGTAGCAATAATGGGCTGCGTAGTAAACGGCCCCGGAGAGGCGCGCGAGGCCGATATAGGCATAGCCGGCGGCAAGGGCGAGGGGCTGATATTTAAAAAGGGCGAGATAATAAAAAAGGTGCCCGAGGGCAGGCTCATAAGCGAGCTTTTAAAAGAGATCGAGAAGATGTAGAAGTAAAATAAGCGTAAATAGATGTGAATAGATGTGAGCGAATGTGAAGAAATGTGAAGAAATATGAGAAATGAAATCGCGAGGTAGTACCAATTGATGACGATAAAGGAGCTGCTCGCAGGCTATGACGGAGAGCTTTCTCCCGAGCTTGCGCTCGGCGAGATAGAAACGGCGAAGATAAATTCGGCCAAGAGAATAATGAGGGCGAGGGTGCGCTTTGACAGGATAATCCCAAGGCAGTCGCTTTTTGAGCTGGAAAACGCCATAAAGCAGCTCCCGCTTGAATTAAACGGAGCCTACATAAGCCCGATTTTCCCAAAGGGCAGCTTTACCCCCGAGTATTATCCCGAGCTTGTAAAGGAGCTGAAAAGGCGCAACACGAGCTTAAACGGCTCGCTTGACGACTCAAGCGTGCGCATAGGCTCCGAAAACGAGCTGACGGTCGAGCTCAAGCACGGCGGCGCGGCTATATTAAAGGCAAAGGGCTTTGACAAAAATCTTCGGCAAATAATTTTT
This sequence comes from uncultured Clostridia bacterium, assembly GCA_947632045.1. GTDB lineage: Bacteria > Bacillota > Clostridia > Oscillospirales > Acutalibacteraceae > UBA7067. The sequence continues at coordinate 24,586 of CANRNQ010000021.1, read as the reverse complement.
GATGAGTTCTCTCAAAGCTTTTCGGTGAGCTTCGACGGGGTCTTGACGATAGAGGCCGACAGCGAGCAGTATATACAAAATCAAAATATCATCGAGGAGAAAAACAGGCGCGAGGAGCTTTTGGCCTTTGACGAGCGCGAGGAGGAGCTAAAAAAATCCGCAAGAGACAAAAGAGAGAGAGAGGTCGTAAAGACCGTTGAGGTGCGCGCGGGAGAATATTACTACCCCGCCGTGATACCCGGCAGCGCAAGGCCGCTTTACGGAAGCACCTTCAGCACCAAAAAGCTCACCCCCATCTCGGAGATAGCGGCGGACTCCGGCAGGGTCGTCATCTGGGGCGACGTATTTGAAAATGACTGCCGCACGACAAAAGACGGCAGAAAAAGCATAATATCAATAAAAATAACCGATTACACCGGCTCTATGATAATAAAGGTCTTCGACGATATAAAGGCGGCAAAGCCCGTATCTGAGATAAAAAAGGGCATGACGATAGTCTGCCGCGGCGATATGGAGTACGACAGATATTTAAACGAGATAGTCTTGAGGACAAGCTCGATAGGCACGATAAAAAAGGTTCAGGTTGTCGACAACGCCCCTCTAAAGCGGGTGGAGCTTCACCTGCACACAAAGATGTCGTCCATGGACGGCGTTTCGGACGCGTCGTCGCTCATTAGACAGGCTCACGCGTGGGGGCACCCCGCGATAGCCGTCACCGACCACGGAGTGGCGCAGGCCTTTCCCGAGGCCATGGACACGGTGGAGAGCCTTGTAAGCCGCGACGACGAGGAAAAACCCGACGCGTTCAAGGTGATATACGGCGCCGAGGCCTACTTTGTAAACGATATGATATCCTCGGTGTCGGGAGCTGCCGACCAAAAGCTTAAGGAGGGAACCTTCATCTGCTTCGACCTCGAAACGACCGGGCTTTCGGCCGCAAAGGAGGCCATAACCGAGATAGGCGCTGTAAAGCTGCGCGGCGGACAGGTGGTCGATACCTTCTCCACCTTCGTAAACCCAAAGCGCCCCATACCCGCCAAGATAACCGAGCTCACGGGCATAAGCGACGCTATGGTGAAAAACGCTCCCGAGGAGGAGAGGGCGCTCAAGGCCTTTTATGAGTTTTGCGGCGACGACAGCATACTCGTCGCCCACAACGCCTCCTTCGATACCTCCTTTATCAAGGCGGCGGCCGAGCGCTGCAATATGGAGTATTGCTTCACCTCGATAGACACGGTCGCGATATGCAGAGCCGTTTTAAAGGATATAAAAAACTGCAAGCTCGACACGGTCGCAAAATATTTAAGGCTCGGCTCCTTTAATCACCACAGAGCCTGCGACGACGCGGAGATGCTCTCGAAGATATTCAAGTGCCTGGTCGACAGGCTCTATGAGGATTACGGCATAACCTTAGTTTCTCAGATAAACACGAATATAGCGGGAGCCGACACGAAAAAGCTTGCGAGCTATCACCAGATAATTCTCGTAAAGAACGATACGGGGCTTAAAAATCTATATAAGCTCATATCAATGTCGCATTTGAAATATTTTTATAAAAAGCCGAGAATACCCAAGTCGGAGCTTATCAAGCACCGCGAGGGCCTGATAATCGGCAGCGCCTGCGAGGCGGGCGAGCTTTTCAGGGCGATAGTCGAGGGCAAACCCTGGGAGGAGCTTTTAAAGATAGCGGCCTTTTACGATTACCTCGAGATACAGCCCACGGGCAACAATATGTTCATGCTGCGCAACGGCGCTGTTTCCGACGTAAGGGAGCTTGAGGAATATAATAAGACCGTAGTAAAGCTCGGCCGCAAGCTCAACATTCCGGTCGTCGCGACCTGCGACGTGCACTTTCAAAGCCCCGAGGACGGCGAGTACAGAAGGGTATTGCAGGCGGCGCAGGGCTATGCCGACGCTGAGAACCAGCCGCCGCTTTATTTCAGAACGACCGCCGAGATGCTGAAGGAGTTTGAATACCTCGGCAAGGAGAAGGCCTATGAGGTGGTCGTTACAAACACGAGGAGGATAGCGGACTCCATCGAGAGGGTAAGACCCATACCGAGGGGAGTTTTCCCGCCCTTTATCGAGGGCGCGGAGGAGCAGCTCACGACGATAACCTGGCAGAGGGCAAAGGAAAAATACGGCGACCCCCTGCCCGAAATAGTAAAGGCGAGGCTCGACAGAGAATTAGGCTCGATAACCAAGCACGGCTTTTCGGTGCTTTATATGACCGCGCAGAAGCTCGTCGCGGACAGCGAGGCTCACGGCTATCTCGTCGGCTCAAGGGGCAGCGTAGGCTCGTCCTTTGTTGCGACGATGTCCGGCATATCCGAGGTAAACCCGCTGTGCCCGCATTATATCTGCCCGAACTGCAAAAACAGCGAGTTTATAACCGACGGCAGCGTCGGCTCGGGCTTCGATTTGCCGCCGAAAAACTGCCCCAAATGCGGAACCCCCTATGACCGCGACGGCCACGAGATACCCTTTGAAACCTTTTTGGGCTTCGACGGCGACAAAACTCCGGATATAGACCTTAATTTCAGCGGAGAATATCAGTCGCACTCCCACCGCTACACCGAGGAGCTCTTTGGAAAAAACAACGTTTTCAAGGCGGGCACGATAGCGACGGTCGCCGAAAAGACGGCGATAGGCTATGTCAAAAAATACTGCGAGGGAAGCGGCAGGGTGCTGCACCGCGCCGAAGAGGCGAGGCTCGCCGCCGGCTGTACGGGAGTAAAGAGAACGACGGGACAGCACCCGGGCGGAATGGTGGTCGTGCCAAAGGGCAAGGAGGTGTTCGACTTCTGCCCCGTTCAGCATCCGGCGAACGACATGAAGTCCGACAATATAACCACCCACTTTGACTTCCACTCGATACACGACACGATATGCAAGCTCGACGAGCTGGGGCACGATGTTCCGACCATATATCATTACCTCGAGAAATTTACGAATATATCGGTCATGAACGTGTCCATGAGCGACCCCGAGGTCATGTCGCTGTTTACATCAACAAAGGCGCTCGGAATTACCCCCGAGGACATAGACTCAAAGACCGGCACCTTCTCTCTGCCCGAGGTCGGCACGGACTTCGTGCGCAATATGCTCGTTGAGGCTCAGCCGAAGACCTTCTCAGATTTGCTGCAAATATCGGGGCTGTCGCACGGCACCGACGTTTGGATAGGCAACGCGGCCGATCTTATACACAGCGGCCAGTGCACGATATCGGAGGTTATCGGTACGCGCGACTCGATAATGACGTATCTTTTGCACAAGGGGCTTGAGCCGAAGATGGCGTTTAAGATAATGGAGATAGTCCGCAAGGGCAAGGCGACAAAGCTCTTGACCGAGGAGCACTTCAAGGCAATGAAGGAGCACGGGGTGCCGCAGTGGTATATAGATTCGTGCATGAAGATAAAATATATGTTCCCTAAAGCGCACGCGGCGGCCTATATGATAGCGACGCTGCGCCTCGGCTGGTACAAGGTGCACAGGCCGACCGAGTACTACGCGGCCTACTTCTCTGTGCGCGGCGAAAACTTCGACGGCGCGACCGTCTTAAAGGGGAGAAGCGCCGTGAGGGAGAAGATGAAGAGCATCAAGGCAAAGGGCTATGACGCGAGCGCCAAGGACGAGGCCGAGTATGCCAATTTGCAGATAATAAACGAGATGCTCGCAAGGGGAATTGAAGTTTTGCCTGTTGACATTTACAAATCAGAGGCTAAAATGTTTGTTATAGAGGGCAGTAAAATAAGACTGCCGTTTTCGTCGCTTTCGGGCGTTGGAGAGGCCGCCGCCGACGTTCTTGCCGAAAAGGGAAAGCAGGGGGAATATCTGTCGGTGGACGATTTGCAGTCAAAGACAAAGGTTTCAAAGGCTGTAATTGAAGCGCTCCGCGAGGTCGGCGCGCTTGAGGGGCTGCCCGAGAGCAGTCAGCTCACATTATTCTGATAGGGAGAGTGGCTATGCGTTCCAAAAAACTCAAGCACGCGATGCTTCTTATAACATATACCGTGCTCTTGCTTTTCGTTATGATAAATTTCAGCACAGCGTGGAGTATCCTTTCCTTTGTGCTTTCGGTGCTCATGCCCTTTGTGGTCGGCTTTATAGTGGCCTTTCTCGTCAATCTGCCCTATGTTTACTTCTCAGAAAAGGCGTTTGCGGGCATGGCAAAGCGGGGGAAAATCGCAAAGAAGCTGCGAAAGCCGCTCGCGCTCGTTCTGGCCTATCTTATAATATTCGGGGTCATCGGCTTTTTGATAGGCATACTTGTGCCTGAAATAGTCGACAGCGTCGATAAGCTGATAACAAACTTCTCGATTTATTTTGATAGCTTCAGAAAATGGCTGACTGAGCTTATGAATAACTGGTTCAACATTCAGCTCACCGACAACAGCGACATCTTCGTCTTTGTAAACGATATATTCACGCGACTTACAGGCAGCGAGCTTAAAAACTGGCTTTCCGGCCTTTCGGGAGATTTGATGCCCTCTGTGTTCGACATGACTAAAAACGTGACGACGAGCATAATAAACATCTGCATGGGCGTGTTCATCTCCTGCTATTTCATGGGCTGTAAGGAAAAGCTCATATATCAGTCTAAGAAGTTCATAGTCGCCTATATTCCCGAAAAGGTCGGCGGCAAGATATTCGAGATAGGAGATCTGTCAAACAGAATATTCGGAAAATTCGTTTACGGAAAAATTATCGACTCGATTATAATCGGCATACTCTGCTTTATCGGAATGTCGATATTCGGCTTTGATTACGCCGTGCTGATGAGCGTTATCGTCGCGATAACAAACCTTGTGCCCGTGTTCGGCCCCATAGTCGGGGCGGTCGTTACTATATTCATCATGCTGATGATAAACCCGATAGAGGCGATTTGGTTCGCGATATTCCTGCTCGTTTTGCAGCAGATAGACGGAAACTTCATCGGCCCGAAGATACTCGGCAATTCAATCGGCATCTCGGGCTTCTGGATAATGGCGAGCGTAATCGTCGGCTCGGGGCTCTTCGGCTTCTGGGGAATGCTCTTGGCCGTGCCGATATTCTCGACGCTCTATGTGCTTTTGAGCCGCCATGTGAATATGAAGATAGACAGGCTCGGCAAGCGCGAGGTTATCGGCGAGCCGCCCGAGGACGACATAATAAAGCAGCAGATGCCCCGCGACCCGCGGGAAGCGCCCTATGCCGACAGCGGCGAGGGCTATGTGTTCAACAAGGAGTTTATAATGTCGATAAAGACCAAGGTCAAGAGCGTGCACCGCGACGAGGACGAGGATAATTCAAAGGATAACGACGGGGAATAATACTTTAAATATACTTGAGATAATAGAAATAATAATTGAAATATATTTGAGAACAAGTCCGGTAATGCAGGGATTTATTGGGAATAAGCCGGAGAAAATTTTGGGAAAAATATTGGGATAATTTCGGAGATTTATTGGGATAATGCCGGAGATAAGATGAACGGCGAGGCGGCCGCGACCTGCACGCGGCCTACCTCTTGAAAGCTTAATTAAAGCTTAATTTTTAAGCCCTGCTATTACTAAAATATAAATATAAATATAAATAGCCCGAGAGAGGGCTTGACAGGGTGGCTTTACTATGCTATTATAGTAGCACGCTAAAGCAAAACGTCTTAAAAATAGAACCCAAAACAGAACGCAAGCGCAGGCGCAAAGATAAACGCCAAGCATAAATATAAACAGAAAATACAAGCGCCATATGAGCCGCCGCAAATTATACTGCGGCGAAGATTTAATAAAAGGGGAATTTTAATGGGAGCTTACTATAAAATAACGCCCGAGGGCACAAAGGATTATCTCTTTGAGGAGACAAGCGCGATAAACGAGGTCACAAACATAACCTCATCGGTCTACCGCTCAAAGGGATACCACGAGGTCAAAACGCCCTGCATAGAGTTTTTCGACCTCTTTACGCTCAACACCGGAGCGATAGCTCAGGAGCGCATGTTTAAGCTGACCGACAACAAGGGGAGGCTGCTCGTGATGCGCCCCGACTCGACCCTGCCGATAGCGCGGGTGGCCGCGACGAGGCTTAGGGGCAAGGCCCTGCCGATAAGGCTCTTTTATAACCAGACGGTCTACCGCAGCAACCCGAGCCTTATGGGGAGAAGAAACGAGATAAGGCAGACGGGAATAGAGCTTTTGGGAGCCTCCGGCCGCAGAGCCGACATAGAGGTTATAGTCACGGCGATAGAGGCGCTGCAAAAAATAGCGCCCGACTTTCGCATAGAGCTCGGCCATGCGGGGCTGTTCCGCTCGCTTTATTCAAAGCTCGAATGTGACAAGGAGATAAAGGACGAAATTAGAATATCAATTCAGTCGAAGAATTATTCACAGCTCAACTCCCTGCTCGACTCCCTGCCGAGCACGGCGGCGGTCGAGGCGATAAGAAGGCTGCCGAGGCTCTTCGGCGGCGAGGAGGTTCTCAGTAAGGCCGCCGACTTATTCGAGGGAACCGAGGGCGAAGCTGAGCTTAAATATCTCAGCGAGATATATCACTCGCTTTCAAAGCTCATGATGGGCGACAGGCTGATGATAGACCTCGGGCTCGTTCAGGGCTATGATTATTACAGCGGATTCATATTCAGCGCCTTTGTCGAGGGAAGCGGAGACGCGGTGCTGACGGGTGGAAGATACGACGGCGTGCTCGATGAGTTTGACACGCCCATGCCCGCAGCGGGCTTCGCGCTTGACGCGGACGCTCTCGCCGACGTGATGCTCTCTTCGGGCAAGAGCTTTGAAGAGAAGCCCGCCGATATAATAGTCCACGCGGATTCGGGCTATGAGATGGACGCGATAAACCAGTGCCGCTTTTATACTCTTAGCGGCTTTAAGTGCGAGCTGAGCGTGTTTGAAACTCGCGATGAGGCGCTTATATATGCGCGTGAAAACGGCATAAAGCAGATATGCTTTATGAGCGACGAGCCGGAAACGGCCGATATTGAGATAGCGGGGGATAGGATATGAAGCCTCTGAGAATAGCCCTGACAAAGGGCAGGCTTGAAAAGAATACGATAGAGCTGCTCGAGAGGATAGGCTACGACTGCTCGGCGCTTAGAAACAAGGGCAGGCGGCTGATACTGCCGATAGGCGGCGGAGAGATAGAGGCGGTGCTCGCCAAGGCCGCCGACGTTATTACATATGTCGAGCACGGGGTCTGCGATTTGGGCGTGGTCGGCAAGGACACCATACTCGAAAACGGAACCTCGTTTTTCGAGCTGCTCGACCTCGGCTTCGGCCGCTGCCGCTTCGCGGTCGCGGGAAAAGCCGGATATGATTTTTACGACGGCTTCAAGGCCAAAACCATAGCGACGAAATACCCTAACGTCGCGAGAAAGCATTTTGAGAATAAAGCCATGGACATACGCTTCATAAAAATCGAGGGCAGCGTGGAGCTTGCGCCCCTGCTCGGACTTGCCGACGCGATAGTCGATATAGTCGAAACGGGCTCTACCTTGAGGGAGAACGGGCTTGAGGTGTACGAGGAGGTAGCGCCTATCTCCGCAAGGCTGATAGCTAACAACGCGAGCCTGAAGCTCAGAAAGAACGAGATAGAGGCTCTTGTATATAAGATGGAAAAGAGCTTGAATGAAACGGAGTGATATATAATGATACCGATTGTAAAGGCCGACGGCAGCTCGGAGCTTGAGCTGCTCGGAGAAATAGAGAAAAGAAGCGAAAAGACAAACAAGGACGTAACCGCCGCCGTAAGCGAGATACTTGAAAACGTCAGGGAAAACGGCGACAAAGCAGTCAGAGAATACACGATAAAATTCGACGGCAAGGCCCCCGACAAAACCGAGATAACCCACGAGGAGATGGAAGCCCTCTCAAAGGGCTGCGACCCCGACTTTTTAAAGGCCGTCGAGCACGCGGCTGAAAATATATCCGACTTCCACAAACGCCAGCTCAGGCAGTCATTTTTCACGACCAAGGAGGATAAGGTCATACTCGGCCAGCGCGTCAGAGGGCTTGAGAGAGTGGGAATCTATGTGCCGGGCGGCACGGCGGCTTACCCTTCATCCGTTTTGATGAACGCAATTCCTGCAAAAATAGCCGGAGTTAAGGAGATAATAATGACCACTCCGCCCACTAAGGACGGCAAGCCGAACCCCGATATCATGGCGGCGGCTCTCGCCGCAGGGGTCGACAGGGTGCTGCTCATGGGCGGCGCTCAGGCTGTCGCGGCTCTCGCCTACGGCACCGAAACCGTGCCGAAGGTCGATAAAATAGTAGGCCCCGGTAATATATATGTTGCAACGGCAAAAAGACTGCTCTACGGAACGGTTGACATAGATATGGTCGCGGGGCCGAGCGAGATACTCGTCATGGCGGACGACAGCGCAAACCCCGCCTTCGTCGCAGCCGACCTCATGTCGCAGGCAGAGCACGACGTTCTCGCCTCGGCGATACTCCTGACGACGAGCGAAGCCCTCGCCGAGAGCGTATGCTCCGAGATAGAGAGGCAGAGCGCCGGACTTTCGAGAAAGGAAATAATAGACAGCTCGCTTGAAAATTACGGGGCCATAATAATCTGCGAGAGCAACGGGCAGATGGTGGACTTCGCCAATAAGCTCGCCCCGGAGCACCTCGAGGTCTGCATGGAAAGCCCCCTCGATTACATAGGCGTGCTCGACAACGCGGGCTCGGTGTTCCTCGGGCACTACTCGCCCGAGCCCCTCGGCGACTACCTCGCGGGGCCGAACCACGTCCTGCCTACAAGCGGCACGGCAAGATTTTTCTCACCCTTGGGAGTCGACAGCTTCATCAAGCGCTCGAGCTTTATTTACTACTCCGAAGAGGCGCTAAAGAGGGACTCCTCAGATATCATAAAATTTGCCGAAACAGAGGGCCTTACGGCTCACGCAAACGCGATAAGAATACGCGGCAGAGCCTAAATTCCGAGCTGATAAAGAGTTGATAAAATGTATGAATTAAATAAAAAAATAAGAGATTTAAAGCCCTATGACCCGGTAAAGGGCGAAATGAAGATACGGCTTGACGCAAACGAGTCCTGCCTAAACCTCCCCCGCAATATAATCGACGAAATACACGAGGCGATAGATAAGATAGACTTCAACAGATACCCCGACCCAAACGCATCTAAGGTGTGCAGAGCCTTTGCAAAATATTACGGCATAAGCGAGGACAACGTGACGGCGGGCAACGGCTCGGACGAGCTGATATCCCTGATAATGACCGCCTTTATGATGAAGGGGCAGAGCCTGATAACGACCGAGCCGGACTTCTCGATGTACCGCTTTTATACGTCTATTGCGGAGCTTGAGTGCGTAACGGTTCCGAAGAACAATGACCTCACCATAAACCCCGACGCGGTAATAAAGGCCGCAAGCGGCAAAAACGTCGGGGCGATAATATTCTCTAACCCCTGCAACCCGACCTCAAAGGGTCTGCAAAGGGAGGAGGTAAGGAGGATAATCGAGAGCGTTGACTGCCTTGTGATACTCGACGAGGCCTATATGGACTTCTGGGACGAGTCGCTTTTGAGGGAGGTAAAGGGGTATTCAAACCTCATAATACTGCGCACAGCCTCAAAGGCCGTGGGCGCGGCCGCGATAAGGCTCGGCTTCGCCGTTGCCTGCGAGAGCATAACAAGGGCGCTCAAGGCCGTGAAATCGCCCTATAATGTTAACACTCTTACACAGGAAATAGGCAGGATTATCTTTTCGCATGTTGAATATTTAACAAAAACCAAAAACTATATTGTAAGTCAGAGGAAAAGCCTTTATAATAGTCTTGCAAAGCTCGAAGGGGAGTATCCGCAGTATTTTGAGGCGGTAAACGGCTGTTCAAACTTTGTGTATATAAAATCGCCGCTCGGGCGAGAGCTTTTTGAATATCTTTATTCAAAGGGCACCGCTATAAGATATATGGGGGAATATATTAGGATCTCGGCGGGAACCGAGAGGGAGATATCGGCCTTGCTTTCGCAGATGAGAGAATTTTGCGAGGCGTATCAGATCAATAAGGGGAATGATTGATTTTATGAGCTTCAGAAACGCCGCCGTTGAGCGCAAGACAAAGGAAACAGAGGTTTTTGTATCCGTCGATTTGGACGGGGGCAAGGCGTCGATAGAAACGGGCATAGGCTTTTTTGACCATATGCTCTCAGCCTTTGCCATGCACTCGGGATATGGGCTGACCGTCAGGGCGAGGGGCGACCTCGAGGTCGACTGCCACCACACGGTTGAGGACGTGGGCATAACCCTCGGTCAGGCTCTTAAAAAGGCGCTCGGCGATAGGTCGGGAATAAAGCGCTACGGCAGCTTTTATGTGCCCATGGACGAAGCTCTCGCCCGAGCCTGCGTAGATATAAGCGGAAGGCCGTTTTTGGTGTTCAATGCGGAAATGCCTCAAGACAGGGTGGGCGGCTTTGACTGCTGCATGACAGGCGAGTTTTTCCGCGCCCTCGCCTTTAACTCAGAGATTACGCTGCACATAAAGAGCGAATACGGGCTTAACAGCCACCATATCATAGAGGCCATTTTTAAGGCGGTCGCTCACGCCATGTCAGAGGCGAGTAAGCAAAGCGAAGGCGGGGCGGTCATGTCGACCAAGGGGCTGCTGTAGGATAAATAAAGCCTTCGCCTGTTTTAAGGCGGGGAAGAGAGCCTTCGTCCGCCTTAAAAAAAGGCGGCGGTTTCCAAAGGCGGAGCCTTTGGCCGAGGTATGCAAGCCGCGAGCTCCCCTTGCGCTTAAAGCGCAGGGGCAAGCTATTTAATAATATATAATAATGATAATAAAAGCGTTGATTTAAAATATTGATTTAAAATGGGAGAATGATTTAGTAATGATAGTTTTACCTGCAATAGATTTAAAGGACGGAAATTGCGTTCGTCTGTTCGAGGGCGACTACGCGACCGTGCATAAGGTCGCCGACAACCCCATAGAAACAGCCATATCCTTTGAACAGTTAGGGGCCTCGTGGGTGCATATGGTCGACCTCGACGGGGCAAAGGACGGGGCTATGTCAAACAACGAGATAATATTGAGCGTGTGCAAAAAGACCTCCCTCAAGGTCGAGGTGGGCGGCGGCATAAGGGATATGGAGGCCGTCGACTATTATCTGCAAAACGGCGCGGCAAGGGTGATTTTGGGCTCTGCGGCCGTGAAAAACAAGAGCCTTGTCGTTGAGGCCGTGAAAAAATACGGCGAGAAAATAGCCGTGGGCATAGACGCTAAGGACGGAATGGTCTGCGCCGAGGGCTGGCTTGACAATTCGGGGGTCAATTTCATAGAGCTTGCGAAGGAGATGGAAAAAATAGGGGCGTCGAAGATAATCTTCACCGACATCTCAAAGGACGGAATGCTCGCGGGCCCGAATTTAAATCAGCTCGACGAGCTTAAATCCGCCGTCGGCTGCGACATAATCGCAAGCGGCGGCGTGTCGAATTTAAAGGATATAATAAACCTTGCGGAGCTCAATATCTACGGCGCGATAGCGGGAAAGGCGATATACACGGGCGATTTGAACCTTTCGGCGGCGATAGAGATAGGAAAAAGAGTGGAGAGCGCGGAGCAGTAAAATGGACAGTAAAATGGATAGTAAAATTAACGGTAAAACGGAAATAGATTACGACAGGTTTTTTAAAAAGTCCGAGCTTGTGCCGGCGATAGTTCAGGAGAAATCGACGGGCGAGGTTTTGATGCTCGCCTATATGAACCGCGAGTCGATACAAAAGACCTTTGAAACGGGCTACACCTGGTTTTACAGCCGCTCAAGGCAGGAGCTTTGGAACAAGGGCGCGACCTCGGGGCACCTGCAAAGGGTGATAGATATCTACTCCGACTGCGACGACGACACAATACTCGTCACGGTGGAGCAGACGGGGGCTGCCTGCCACACGGGAAACCACAGCTGCTTTTTCACAAAGCTGCTCTAAAAGAACTTAATTTAGGCGCGGGAACATATTTCTTATCAAAAATAAAACAAAAGAAAAGAGGCCAAAAAATGAACGAGGGCGTTTTAAATGCACTTTACGATACGGTATTAAGCCGCAGGGAAAATCCGCAGGAGGGCTCCTACACCTGCTATCTCTTTGAAAAGGGAAGGGATAAGATACTGAAAAAGGTCGGCGAGGAGTGCAGCGAAACAATAATAGCGGCAAAAAACAACGACAACGGCGAAACCGTTTATGAGATATGCGACCTTTTGTATCACCTTATGGTGCTCATGGTCGAAATGAATATACCGCTCGAGGACGTGCTTAAGGAGCTCGACAAAAGGAGCGAAAAAACGGGAAATCTCAAGACCTTCCATCAGGTAGACAAAAATACCTGAGGAAAGCCCCGGTAAAGTTGCACATAATTTTTTGTAGGCGTTTGGGCGATTTAACAAATTACTCAAATGCCGTTTAATTTTTGCCATAATTCGTTGAAATTAAATATAAAAAAGTATATAATTGATACACAGATTAACAGGAGGTAAAGAATCATGAGATTAACGAAAAAAACTCTGCTGAGCGCGTCGCTGGCCTTTGTAATGACCGCGATGAGCGTTGCCGTTCCGGTTGTCGCGACAGCGGCAGACCCCGCGACGGACGAGGGTAACGTGAACACAGCGTATCACCTGGCGGAAAATATAGGCGAGGGCAATATTCTGCACGCCTTCAACTGGTACTTCAACGACGTTAAAAAGTATATGAAGGATATCGCCGCCGCCGGCTTTAGCTCGGTTCAGGTTTCTCCGGTTCAGGGCAACAAAAACACCATCAACGTCGGAGCCTATGCTCTCGACTGGTGGGCGACCTATCAGCCGATAAACTTTGAAATAGGCAACAACTACGGCACCCGCGAGGAGTTCAAGGCTATGTGCGACGAGGCCGAGAAATACGGCGTTAAGATAATCGTCGATATAGTTGCAAACCACATGGCTCAGGACAACGAGGGCACGGCGGGCGGACTTCACCCCGATATAATAGCAGACCTCAGGGACGACCCCGATTGCTGGCACACGAGCACGACAAATATCTCCGACACTAACCGCTACTCGATGACGCAGAATCTTCTCAACGGCATACCCGACCTCAACACCTCGAACGTGAAGGTTCAAAACTATGTTAAGTCCCTGCTCAAGGACTGCATCGACTGCGGCGCGGACGGCTTCCGCTTTGACGCGGCAAAGCACATCGAGCTTGACACCGACCCCGATATAAACGGAGTGCATTACGCGAGCGACTTCTGGAAGAACGTGACCTCTTATGCGCGCGAGCTCAAGCCCGACGTATTCATCTACGGCGAGGTTTTGAATCCGTTCGGAACGGACGTTAGCAATTATACAAAATATATGAGCATAACCGACAGCAAGTACGGCGAAAAGGTTCGCAACGCCGCAAAGGGAACAAACACCCCGGGACTTGCTAACCTCACCTTCCCAAACGAGGATCCGTCGCACTTCGTTTTGTGGTATGAGTCCCACGACACATACACCGCAAGGCAGTCAACGGCGCTTGGCGGAAGACAAAACGACCTCGAGCACACGAAGCTCCTCATGGGCTGGGGAATGATAGGCGCGAGAAAGGACTCTCCGTCGCTCTATCTTGTAAGACCGGCTCACGAGAAAACCGAAAACAGCTCCGGCGGAATCATCTATGACGAGCTCATGGGCGGCCCCGGACAGCTCCTTTGGCAGGATCCGACTATCGTCGCTATAAACGAGCTTAAAAACTCTCACGTTGGCGAGAGCGAGAACGCCTTCTCCGTTGACGAGCTCACAAAGGTCTTCTTCGTTCAGAGAGGCGACGACTCGATGGTAATCACAAACTACAACACCAAAGACGCTGAGCTTAACGTTCAGACCACCATGAAGGACGGCGTATATAAGGACGTAGTAAGCGACAGAGAGTACACCGTTACAAACGGAGTTTTGACGGGCAGCATACCCACAAAGACAGTTGTTGTATTGAACGCGAGAACCAATGCTGTTCCGACCGCGACAATCACCCTCGGCGACAGAGTTATAAAGCCGTCAGACTCCGATCTCTCCTTCACCGGCGAAAATCTTCAGTTCAGATTAAATTGCAGCGAGGACGTAACCGACGGCGAAATTTCTTGCTATAACGCGGCTACATCGGAGCTCTTAGCCACGGAGGATTTCATCGGCGGCATGGAGTATCTCGACGTATCCCTGGAGAGCGCCGTCGAGGTAGGCGAGTCTGTCAAGATAGTGGTTAAATATCAAAACGACAACGGCGATGTAGAGGATATCTACACGATAATGAGGAAGGACCCCGACGCTAACTGCGTTGCTTACCTCGATATGAGCTATTTGAAGGACTGGGACGCCCAGGATGCTCCGGGAGTTTACTGCTACGCTAAAAACGCCGACGGCGAACAGCTTGCGGATTACCCGGGCTATCAGATGCAGAGGGTTATAGGCACGACCTATGTTAAGTGCGAGCTTCCGGAAAAGGCGGGCTTTGTAAAGTTTAACGAGGGCCCGGTAGAAAGCGGACTTGACGGCAGAACGATCCCCCCGACGGTTGCCGATTACGGTTCGGCGATTTATCCCGAGCACCGCGAGGCGGGCGGACTTGAAATAACCGGCAGTATGCTCTGGTCGAAGGGCACATGGAGCAACTACACCGAGGAGCACAGTGCAGAGTGCACGCCCTACTCCTACGGCGACGTAAACGGCGACGGCGTGGTAAATCTTGCCGACGCTATACTCACTCAGAAGCAGAGCCTGAACATCTCCACTCTCAGCGACAAGGGCATATATTCCGCTGATATTGACGGCGATTTTGAAGTAAGCCTCAACGACGCTGTAACGATTCAAAAGGATTGTCTGACCAGACAAAATCAATTTATATAAGCTGTAAGGCTAAAGCCGGAACCTGCGGAGAGTGGGTTCCGGCGCTTTTTTCTTGAAAAATTAAAATTAAAAAATAAAAAAGACCCCGACCTGCCGATTACACAAATCGGTTCAAGTCGGGGTCGTATTCATATCCTGCGGCTTTGAGCTTCAGCTTGAGCTCGTCTATGTCGAGATCAAGCGCCTTTCCCATTTCTTCTATGCTCGGATAAAAATCTCTGAGCTTGGTGTTTACATATGAGAGCAGGATAATGGGGTCGTTCGGCAAGGGCATTTTTTCACCTCCCGCTGAGGGTTTGGGGTATATACGGGGCTCGGGCGGCGACCGCGCGGCCGCAGGCCGCGCGGAAAAACGCGGCGGGGCAGGCCCCCGTGACAGTGAAGGCTCTCCCGTCCGCCGCCGCGTTTTTCGGCCCATTCCCGCCGTAGGCGGGAATGGGTGGTCGCCGCCCGAGCCCCGACTTTAAATCTCGCTCCCGCTCAAAACGGGCTGTGCGACGATCAATTCTTTACATCAGCGAGCAAATAAGATCGCAGTAGGCCGTAGCGTCCTCTATCGGCAGCCCCGCTATCAGCAGAGCCTGATTATAAAGTATCTCCGCATACTTCGCCGCCTTGTCCTTGTCGCCCATATCAAAGGCCGTCTTCATCGAGGCGAATACGGAATGCTCCGCGTTTAGCTCGAGTACCCGCGAGCTCTTCATCGCGCTCTCGGGGCTCCCCGGCATCTGCGCGAAATATTTCTCCATCTCTATCGAAACAGGCCCCTCGGTCGATAGGCAAACAGCGTGGCTCTTGAGCTTGTCGGATATGACGGCCTTCGCTATTTTACCGTTGAGGCTTTCCTTTATAAAGTCAAGGAAGGGCTTGCTGTCCTCCTGCTTTTTCTCTATCTCCTTCTTCTCCTCCTCGCTCTGGAGCTGAGCGTCCTCGGCGGCTATCGACTTGAATTGCTTTTCCTTGTATGTGACAAGCCCCTGAGCGACAAACTCGTCTATGTCCTCAGTGAAGTAGAGTATCTCATAGCCCTTCTCCCTGCAAAGCTCTATCTGCGGAAGAGACTTTATCTTCGCTATGCTGTCGCCGCAGGCGTAGTAGATGAACTTCTGGCTCTCCGGCATTCTCGATACATATTGCTCAAGCGTAGTGAGCTTTTCGTCGTTTGACGAATAATAAACCAAAAGGTCCGATACAGCGTCCTTGTGCATACCGTAATCGCTCACAACGCCGTACTTTATGTGGCGGCCGAAGTCCTTCCAAAGCCCCTCGTACTTTTCATGGTCGTTCTCAAGCATCCTTTTAAGCTCGTTCTTTATCTTTTTCTCTATGTTCTTGGCAATTATAGAAAGCTGCCTGTCGTGCTGCAATATTTCACGAGAGATATTGAGCGAAAGATCCGGAGAATCGACAACACCCTTTACAAAGCCGAAATATTCTGGCAAAAGCTGCTCGCACTTGTCCATAATCAGAACTCCGTTTGAATAAAGCTGAAGCCCCCGCTTGTATTCCCGCGAATAGTAATTGTAGGGCAGCTCGCCCGGAATAAAGAGCATCGCCTTGTATGACACCACGCCCTCGGTGCTGACCCTGATGGTCGCGCGCGGGTCCTTAAAGCCGCCGAAGCTCTCCTTGTAATAGGCGCTGCAATCCTCGTCCGATACCTCGCTCTTGGCTCTCTGCCAGATGGGTACCATGCTGTTTATCGTTTCTCTGCTTTTAACGCTCTCCCATTTCGGCTCCTCGCCCTCCGGGGCTGTGTTCTCCGAGGTTGTCACCTCCATTATTATCGGGTGACGAATGTAGTCGCTGTATTTCTTTATAAGAGCTCTAAGCCTGTACTCCTCGAGATACTCGCTGTACTTCTCGTCCTCGCCGTCGGCTTTGAGGTGCATAATTATCTCGCTGCCGACCCTTTCCCTCTCGCAGGGCTCTATCGTGTAGCCCTCTACGCCGTCCGAGCTCCATTTGTACGCCCTGTCGCTGTCGTATCTCCTCGTTATTACAGTCACATCGTCCGACACCATAAACGCCGAGTAGAAGCCCACTCCGAACTGCCCGATGATCTCGGTCTTTTCCTTTTCGTCGAGCTCCTGCTTAAAGCTGAGCGAGCCGCTCTTTGCGATGGTTCCGAGGTTCTCCTCAAGCTCCTCCTCGCTCATTCCTATGCCGTCGTCCTCTACTCTTATCGTGCGCGCTTCCTTGTCGATATATATGTTTATCGACGGCCTGTCGGCCATTACCTCTCTCGCCTTTTCGTCGGTGAGAGATACAAAGTGCAGCTTGTCGATAGCGTCGCTCGCGTTTGAGATTATCTCTCTCAAAAAAATCTCCTTGTGAGTGTAGATTGAATTGATCATAAGGTCGAGGAGTCTTTGCGATTCCGCCTTAAAGACTTTTTTCTCCATTTTATGTATCCTTTCATTTTGTGATTTGAGATTTATATATGCCGTTTTTTAAGCGGATATTGAAATATATTATAGCACTTTAGAAAATAAAGTCAACAAAGGGGAGGGGGAGAAGGGGCTGGAAATCGCTGATTTATATTGCCGAAGGCCTGTCCGTGTGCTATAATTTCCATAAAAGGAGGGCGAGGCTCATGGATATATACAGCGTGCTTACGAGCGATAAAAAATATTTTTCCGACAGAAACGGGGAGTGCGCCAAAATACAGCTCAAATCGAAAATGCTCTGCCATAAATTCAACCTCACAAGTCCTGACGAAGGGGAAAAAAGGCGGGAGATAATGAAGGAGCTTTTCGGCACTTATAAGCCCGAGGTGTGCATAGAGCCCTCGTTTCACTGCGACTACGGCTTTAACATACATTTTGCGGGCTTTGCGCTGATAAACTACAACTGCGCCATACTCGATACCTCTCCGGTATATATAGGCAAAAACGCCTTTATAGCGCCAAACGTCTGCATCTCCTGCGCCGGCCACGCGCTTAATGCGGAGCAAAGGCGCAGCGGAGTGAACACCTCGGCTCCCATAAGAATAGGCGACGACGTGTGGATAGGCGCGAACGCGACCATACTCGGCGGGGTGAGCATTGGCAGCGGCAGCGTCATAGGAGCGGGCAGCGTTGTCACCAAAGATATACCGAGCGGGGTGGTCGCGGTGGGAAGTCCGTGCAGAGTAAAGCGGAAAATCACCGAGAGCGACAAAATAGACCCCCGCGCGCTTGTGTAGTATTGCGAAGTCTTGCGCAGTATATGATACGATATGTATAATATAATAGGCATAATACGATAGGTAGAATATGATAGCTGAAATACTCTTCGCGCCTTTTAGCAAGGCTCAACGGGAGCTGCCGCGGCAACACGGCAGCCCCTTTTTTTACTCCTCCTTATTCTTTTCCTTTTCCTCTATTTCCTTTATCTCCTTTTCTATCATCTCTATCTCTCGTCTTTTAGTGTATTCCAAAGCGTCCTCGCTGTCACGAATACCCTTTGTTGTGGGATCGGTTATTACTCCGACAAAGGCGAGCGCAGACGTAAGGACAGTGCTTATTAAATAGGGATTGGATACAAAGCTCTTTATAACGTCCAGCACGCTGCCCCAGCTTGTCAGGTCGGAACCCGTCAGCCCGAGATATGACATGATAGGCGACATTATAACGCCGATAAGTCCGATCCAAAATTGAGGACTTTGCAGTCTTACTCTCCAGTTGATTTTCATAATCCTTCCCCTTCTTTCACTTTTAAATTTAAAACGAAGGCCTTGTATCCTGCCCATTTTCATTTTATGCCGAGGTGAAGGAGGTTGTCCCTGTTTTTTATGCTGTCGCCGCGATAAGCTTGAGCGAGGAATGAAATTCGGGGCGGCGACCGCGCGGCGCAAGCCGCGCGGAAAAACGCGGCCGTCGGGGACCTGCCGCGAGGTTTAAAAGGCTGCCAGCCGCGTTTTTCGGCAAATTTCCGCCGGAGGCGGAAATTTGCGGGTCGCCGCCCCGCCGCAGCGCCGCAGGCGCTGCGCCTCCCCCTGACTTTGATAAAAAAAGGCGACGGCACAGCGCCGTCGCCCAAACAGTATATTCTCAATTTTATATTCTCAATTTCCCAATCAAAGCTCTCTCGGATTATTTACCCTTTCATTATCGTCCCTCTTCCTGCCAAGGCGAGCCACAAATATCAGATAGGCTATAAAGAGCACGAGCACAAACGCCGCCGCAATTATAAATATAGGCGAGGTCACGACGTTTTTAACCACCGTCATTATGTAGACAAGCTCGCTCTTTTCAATCGTTTCGTCCGCGACAAGGTTTATCGTCGTGAGCGGCTGATCCTTATAATAAATCGTCGCCGTCCCAACCCTCGTCCCCTTGGTTATGGGGCTGTCGATAGACTCGGGCACGTTGGGCTCTATCTTTAAATCGTTCTTCTCTCTGTCGACCGGAAGCATGGTTGAGTAGGCGTATTCCGGCACGAGATGAAGAGTGTCCTTGCCCATTGCATAGTTTACCTTGACCTCGCAAACCGGCGTTTGCTCGCCGATGACCTCCTGGAGATCCATGCCGCCGAAGGCCCACTCGTAAAGCGCCTTGCTGTCCTTCATCGCGCCGTTGTCGAGATATTCGCCGTCCTCGTCATAGCAGGGGGCGTGCATCGCAATGCACATATAGGCAACTCCCTCGTTCATGGCGGTGGAAACCATGCAGAAGCCCGCCTCGTCGGTGGTGCCGGTCTTGATTCCCCTGGCGTACTCGTAATAATAATCCCCCTCGGCGTTTTCGTTTATCATGCTGTTGGTCGTGACAAGCGGAGCTTCACCGTCCTCGTCAAGGCTTAGGTAGTAGGTCGTGGTATTTGTTATGTCGGTAAAATGCGGGGTCGTTATTGCGTATTCCGTTATCTTGTACAAATCGTACGCGGTCGAATAGTGCTCCTCGTCGTGCAGCCCGTGAGGGTTCACAAAGTGGGTGTTTTTGCAGCCAAGCTCCTTTGCCTTTTGATTCATAAGGTCAACAAATGCCGAAACGTCGCCGTTGCCGACAAAATCGGCAAGCACAAGCGCCGCGTCGTTTCCCGAGGGCACCATCATGCAGTACAAAAGCTCAAGCACGCTTATCTTCTTGTCTATATAATTGTAAAGGCCGGCGATAGAGCTGTCTGTGCCCTCAAGCTCATTAAGCACGCTCTCTTTAATGGGAACCATGGTGTTTTCGAGGTCCTTGATTTTCTCCGTCACTATAATGTAGGTCATTATCTTTGTAGTAGACGCGGGGTAACACCTTTTGTCCGCGTTTTTTTGATATATGGGCGTGTCCGTGTCGAGGTTGATAAGATATATGTAGTCGCTGCTCGTTTCAATGCCGGGGTCAAAGTTTACGCTTTCGGCCGAGGCGCAAATGCTGAAAATCAAGGCTGTAATTATCATAACGAGCGCGGCGCTCATAACTCTAAGCAATTTTTTTCTCATAGATTTTTTCCCTTCCCTGTGGTAAAATATAGTGTAAAGTTATGATACTACATTTCATGGGGAAATTCAATTGAAATAAAAAGATTTTATTGTAAAAAAACTATTGACTTAAGGCATGAGGAGCAAGGCGCATGAAATTAATTCACACATCAGACCTGCATTTGGGCAAAATAATTTTTTCACGTTCAATGCTCGACGAGCAAAGGCGTTTTATCTCGGACTTTTTGTGTCCGCTTATTGACGAGGAAAAGCCCGACGCGCTCATAATCGCCGGAGATATCTTTGACAGAAGCATAGCGCCACCCGAGGCGATACGCCTGTTCGACGGCCTTATCGGCTTTGTGAGCGAGCGCAATATACCGATGCTCGCAATAACGGGAAATCACGACGGGGCCGACAGGATAACCCTCGGCGCGAAGCTTTTAAAAAGAAGCGGGATACATATAGCGACAGATATTTCCGACGCGTTCTCGCCGCTCGAGCTGAGCCGAGGCGGAGTGCGCGCCCGCTTTTATATGATACCCCACTTTGAGCCCGCCCGCGCGAGGGAGTATTTTAACAACGACGAGATACGCGGCTTTTCTGAGAGCTACGACATACTTACCAAAAAAATATACGAGAGCTTAGAGCGCGAATGTATAAACATAGCTCTGGCGCACTGCTTTGTAAGCGGATGCAGCGTCAGCGACTCCGAAAGGCCGATATACATAGGCGCAAGCGCAGAGATAAGCGCCTCAATTTTCGGCGGCTTTGACCTTGTGCTGCTCGGGCATCTCCACTCGGCCCAGCGCGCGGGCGACAAGGGCTTTTACTCCGGCTCGCCGATAAAATATTCCTTCGGCGAGCATAGCTGCAAAAAGGGCGTGAATATTTTCGAGCTTAAAAGCGAGGGCATAGAGCGCCGCTTTATAGAGTACAGCCCCCTGCACGATATGAAAATTATCTCGGGCAAATTTGACGAGCTGCTAAAGAGCGCGAGGCTCTCCCCGAGCGAGGATTTTCTCCACATACACCTTACGGACAAAAGGCCGATATTTATGCCGCTTCAGCGCCTAAGGGAGTTTTACCCGAATATACTCGAGATGAGCACCGAGCTATTTGCGCCGTCGTCAGACACAATAAGCGCCCCGTCGCGCAAAAGCGTCGGCGAGCCGACGGAGCTTTTCAGGGAATTTTGCGCTCAGGTATGCGGCTTTGAGGCCGACGACGAGGAGATAGGTATATTTGAGGATATTTTAAAGGAGGCGAGCGAATGAAGCCTATAAAGCTGATAATGGAGGGCTTCGGCTCTTATCTCTCAAAAACCGAGATAGACTTCACCCTCTTTGGCAAAAACTCACTTTTTCTCATAAGCGGCAGCACGGGCGGCGGCAAGACCACGATACTCGACGCTATATCCTTCGCCCTCTATGGCAAGGCGACAGGCGGAGAGCGCAGCTGGGAGCAGATGCGCAGCATAGGAGCCGACGACAGCGTAATAACCTCGGTCGATTTTACCTTTTCGCTCGGCGATAGCGTCTATCGCTTTGCGAGGGCTCAGAGCGTATATATAGGCAGGCGCGACGGAGCGAGAAAAATCAAGATCGAAAACGCCTGCTACGAGATAAAAAACGGAGAGCGCCTTCTTGTGTCGGGCGCGGACAAAAACGTATCAAACAAGGCGCAGGAGCTTTTGGGGCTCGACTGCTCTCAGTTTTCGCGCGTTATGGTGCTGCCCCAGGGCGAGTTTCGGCGGCTGCTGCTCTCGTCCTCCGGCGAAAAGGCCGAGCTCTTTGAAAAGCTCTTTAACGCCGAGCTTTGGACAAAAATAACCGAGCTTGCAAACAAAAGGGCTGACGAGGCGCGAAACGCTCTTCAAAGACTCTCGGAGCAGCGGCAGTCGCTTCTCGCCGCTCAGGGCTGTGAAAGCGCCGAGGAGCTTGAGAAAATGTCGGAGGAGGCCAAAAAAAGCTGCCTCGAGCTCGGCAAGGCCGCGAAGGCCGCCGAGGAGAGGCTTAAAATACTCAGGCGCGAGCTTGAAGCTTTAAAAAAGCGCGACGAGCTTTGTACCTCCGTGGAAAAATCAAAGGCCCTGCTTGCAAGGGCCGAAGCCGAGCTTTCAGACGTTAAGGAGAGGCTTAAGAAAGCCGAGGGCGAGTACGAGCGCTCATTAAAGCTCAGAGAAACGATAGACTCGCTTAAAATAAGGGAGAACGCTCTTAAGGAAAGCCTTAAAAGCCACTCGGAGCGCGAGGAGGCGGTGCGGGAATTAAGAGCCTGCGAGGAAAGCGCCGACAGGGAGAGGGAGCGCGAAAAGCGGCTCTCTGAGGAGCTTAAGGACAGGGAGGAGAGGATAAAAAGCGGCGAGGAGTTCCTTGATGGGTGCAGGCGTTCGGCCGAGCTCATAGCGTCCGAGGAAATAAAGCTTCAAAGCCTAAATGAAATAGACAGAAATTACAAGAGGCTTTCAGAGCTTGTCGCCGAGAAAAAGGCCGCTCAGGCTCGTTTTGAAGCGGCGGCCGACAGGCACCGCAGGCTTTCCTCCGAGATAGAGGCCTTAAAGGAGCATGAGCGCGGCATAGATTTAAAAATACGCGGCAATATGGCCGTGCTTCTCTCCTCCACATTGAGCGAGGGCGCGCCCTGCCCCGTGTGCGGCTCGCTTTCTCACCCTTCGCCCGCGATAAAATGCGGCGAAAACGAGCCCGACCTGTCAAAAAAGCTCAATGATATACGAAGGATAATAAATCAGCGCGAGCGCGAATGTCTTGACGCTCTTAAAGCCCGCTCGGACTTAGAAGCCTCCTTCATCGCTGTCGGCACGGCCCTTGACGAGCAGCAAAGGCTCTGCGAGGGCTACAATATATATTACAAGACCTTTCAAAAGGACATAGACCGCCAGAGCCGCCTTTTGGCGGAGCTCAGGGAAAGGGCTAAAAAAGCGCCTGCCGCAGAGGGCAGGCTTGATAAATTAAAAAAGGAGCTTGACAAAATCAAGTCGGAGCTTGAATTAAGCTCCGCCGCTTTATTGGAGCTTGAAAAGAGGAGGGCTCGGCTCAAGGAAAAGATAAGCTCTCTTTCAAAAAATATTTCCGAGGGAGAAAATCCCGAGGCCGAGCTCACAAAGTGCCGAAGCCGATACCTCGAGCTCGAAGCCCTTGTTGATAAGGCGAGCCGTGAGCTCAGCGCTGAAAGAGCCGCACTTGAGGGCAAGAGCTCTCTCGTTTTAGAGAGGAAAAAGCAGCTTGACGAGCAAACGGCCGAGCTTCAATATTTAAATGAGCTTTGCTTAAAATTTGATTTAAGCGACTCTCGCTCGGCAAATAGCGTTTGCGACGAGCTAAACCAAAGGCTTTTAGCCTTAACCGGCGAGTGCGGCGAGGCCAGAAGCCGCAGCGAACGCCTTGAGCGCGCTCTCGCGCTTTTAAAGGATCGGCGCTTGCAATACGAAAATGCCGAAAAGCTCTACTCCTCATTGAGTCATATATCGGGCGTTTTAAGGGGCGGCAATCCCATGAAAATCCCCATAAAAATGTTTGTTCTCGGAATGATGCTCGACGATATTCTCATGCAGTCGAACCGCTATCTCGCAATATTTAGCGGCGGGCGATACGCCCTTGAAAAATCCGCCGAGGGCTTCGGCGGACATTCATACAAGGGGCTTGATATTGAGGTTTTCGACGGCAGCTACGGCGGCAAGCGTCCGGTCGCCACTCTTTCGGGCGGCGAAATGTTTCTCGCCTCGCTTTCGCTCGCCTTTGGGCTTTCAGACGTAGTTCAAGGGTATTCGGGCGGCATAAGGCTTGATTCCATCTTCATCGACGAGGGCTTCGGCTCTCTTGACAGCGAAACCATAGATACCGCCATGCTTGCTCTTGACAAGATAAAGGATATGGGCAGAACCGTCGGGATAATCTCGCACGTTTCGCAGCTGAGGGAGAAGATAGTCAACAAAATCGTTGTCAGCTCAGACTCCGGCGGCAGTCACGCCAAGGTTCAAAGGGGCTTGCCGCCCCTTTGAACCGCCGCCGCAGGCGGCTCTCATGGGGCTTCGCCCCTACCCGCCGCCTGCGGCGGGCCCTATTCTTGGGGTTTGCAGCCCCGCCGACCGCCGCCACGCCGAGTCGCGTCGGCACGGCGGCTACTTTATATTATATTTATTTGCAGGAGGAGCTGTCGCTCCTCCTGCACCTCCACCCTTTCGTTCAAAGAATATTGTTTTTAAATTAGTCCTTTGCTCGTAAATGATTTACTGGCATAAAAGCCTAATTAAGAAAAATTCTTTAGTCGGGAATGTGGGGGCTTGGGGGAGCGGAGCTCCCCCAA